>CACPQA010000003.1 GCA_902635965.1 uncultured Bacteroidota bacterium | reverse complement strand
TATAAATAAAAAAAATATGGCTTTTAAATTACCAGACTTAAATTATGGATATAGTGATCTAGAACCTTTTATTGACTCTAAAACAATGGAAATTCATCACTCAAAACATCATGCAGGTTATACAAACAATTTAAATAATGCAATTGAAGGGACAAATTTTGAGGAAATGGATATAATTGATTTACTAAAGTCAATGGATATGAATAATGCCACTCTAAGAAACAATGGTGGTGGTTTTTATAATCACTCACTTTTTTGGTCAATAATTGGCCCTAATAAAGGAGGTTCACCTATTGGAGACCTTTCAGATGAAATCAACAAGTGTTTTGGTTCTTTTGATTCATTTAAAGAATTATTTTCTAAAGCTGCAACTTCAAGATTTGGTTCAGGTTGGGCATGGCTATGCGTTAAAGATGACGGTGTTTTGGAGGTATGCTCTTCAGCAAATCAAGACAACCCCTTGATGCCAAATATTGGTTGTGGAGGGACTCCAATTTTAGGCATCGATGTTTGGGAACATGCCTACTATTTAAAATACCAAAATAGAAGACCAGAATACATATCAGCATTTTTTAACATCATCGACTGGGATTCGGTCAACAAAATTTATAAGAAAACAAATAGTTAAGTTTAAAAGTAAAAAGGAGGAAAAATCCTCCTTTTTTCCAAATTTCAACTTGAACTTGAACTATTATGGCCTTCTAAAATTAACTCACTATTAATATTTGATAATTAGGAACTATTTAGATTTTATTTTTTTAAAAATTTGAACTAGTACGCTCTAGAAGATTTACCTTCATAAAAGTTTATAAAAGACTTGTTCACAACTCTGTTCCCTCCAGGTGTTGGGTAATTACCTGTAAAATACCAATCACCTTTATGGTTGGGACACGCCTTATGCAATCCTTCGATTTTTTGGAAAATTATTTTTAAAGGGATATTATTTAATTTGCTGGTTAACATTTCGGCCATTTTATTTGATATTTCATCATCTGTGAAATTTTTATATATGTTTTTTACATGATTTTCAACTTCTGCTTTTTTATTTTTAAAAGAGTTGACACATAAATCATAAACATCTTTTACTATACTGGATGTGCCATTTTCTTGATGAAGTTTAATTGCAGCTTGAAAAGCAATAAAGTGATCCAGTTTAGCCATGTCTATACCATAACAGTCAGGATATCTAATTTGAGGAGCGCTAGATACAATTATAATTTTTTTAGGTTTTAACCTATTTAGCATTGTTAAAATACTTTCTCTTAGTGTAGTGCCTCTTACTATACTGTCATCTAAGATCACTAAATTGTCAGAGGACTTTACTATTCCATAAGTAACATCATACACATGATTAACCAATTCATTCCTTGAATTATCCTCAGTTATGAAAGTTCTTAATTTTACATCTTTTATTGCGATTTTTTCAATTCGCGGTCTCAACTCTAAAATCTTTTGAATCTCAACTAAATCCAAATTTGATTCCTTTAATTTGTCTCCAACCCTATTTCTTACATAATCTTGAACCGAACTTATAAGTCCGTAAAAAGAGGTTTCAGCTGTATTAGGAATATATGAAAATACTGTGTTTTTTAAGTCATCCTTTATAGATTCCATAATTTGACCAAAAAGAAGGTATCCAAGTTTTTTTCTCTCTTTGTAAATATCAGCATCACTGCCTCTAGAAAAATAAATTCTTTCAAAAGAACATTGCTTTTTTTCAGTTTCTCTAAAAATTTTAGCTATCGATATATTATCAGATTTTTTTAGAATAAGAGCATTCCCTGGAGGTATTTCTTTTATTGAATTTAATTTAACATCAAAAACGGTTTGGATTACTGGTCTTTCGGAAGCAACAACAGTAAATTCATCATTGTCAAAATAAAAAGCTGGTCTAATCCCACATGGATCGCGGAGTACAAAAGCATCACCATGGCCAATCATCCCAGCAATAGTAAATCCCCCATCCCAGTCTTTAGATGCTTTTTTAAGAATTTTAGAAATATCTAGTCTTTCTGCAATTAAAGGTGATGATTCAAATTTACTAAATCCTTCTTTTTTCAAATTTTTGTAAATTTTAGCAACTGCATCATCCAAAAAATGACCAATGTTTTCCATCACAGTTATTGTATCAGAATTTTCTTTAGGGTGCTGCCCAAGTTGAACTAGATTTGAAAACAATTTTCCTACATTAGTCATATTAAAATTACCAGCTACGATTAAATTTCTATGCATCCAGTTGTTTTGTCTAAGAAACGGATGCACACTCTCAATACTGTTTCTCCCAAAAGTGCCGTATCTTACATGTCCTAACATTAACTCTCCCAGAAAGGGTACTCTCTTTTTTAACAATTTTAAATTTTTAGAAAAACTTGGATTTACAATAATTTCATTTGATATAGTACGGTTGATTTTTTGAAAAATGTCATAAATAGGTTGCTGTTCACTTGATCTAATTCTACTCATAAATCTTTCTCCGGGATCCATATCAAATTTAATGCTTGCAAATCCAGCACCATCCTGTCCACGGTTGTGCTGTTTTTCCATCATCAAATACATTTTATTTATCCCAAAAAGTGGAGAACCATATTTATCCTGAAAATATTCAAGCGGTTTTTTAAGTTTTAAAAGTGCAATTCCACATTCGTGCTTTATTAAATCACTCATATCGACAAATTTAGGTCAATTTTATTTTTGTTTATAAATATTTCTAATCTCTCTAAAATATTTTTTTTTAAAACTCTTTCTAATGAACTAGTACCTAGGCCTTCGACAGTAAAAGAGGCTAAAATTGTTCCCAAAACAAGTCCCTTTTTTAAACTGTCAAAACTCACCTTCTTAGTTTCTGACAAGTATGCAGCCAACCCTCCGGCAAAAGTGTCACCGGCACCAGTTGGGTCAATTGCTTTAACATTAAATGAAGGTGAAGAAAATTTTTCGTCCATACTAAATAATTCTGCACCCAATTCTCCTTTTTTAATAATCACATATTGAGGTCCTTTTTTAATAATTTTACGAGCACAATTTTCTAAAGATTTTTCTTTTGTCAAAAGGTAAGCTTCCTCATCATTAATAGATATTAAATTTACTTTAGAAATAACTTTATTTAAATCTTCTAAATTATTATCCATCCAAAAATTCATAGTATCCAATATCAAAAACTGATTTTTACCCGATAGTTGGTTGATACTTTTATATTGCACATAAGGATGTAAATTGCCTAAAACAACAATTTTGCTATCTACAAACCTTTTTGGGATAATAGGATTAAATTTTTCCAAAACTCCAAGTTTAGTATCTAATGTTGTTCTTCTATTTATATCGGCATGGTACTTTCCACTCCAAAAAAAACTTTGTTCATTTTTAACAATGTCCACTCCTGAAATGTCAGCACCTGTTGATTTTATTCTATCTAAGTATTCTAAGGGGAAGTCGTCTCCAACGACTGAGACAATCCCAAAATTATTTGAAATTTTAGAAATCGCAAAGGAAATATATGTAGCAGCTCCACCCAAAATTAAACCAGAATTAATTGAAGGGGTTTGAATTGAATCAAAAGCCAAAGTCCCAATTACTAAAATTTTTTTGTTCATAAGTGTATATTATTCTAAACTATTTATTATTCAATTTTTATTTTTAACAAATTCCTCATATTGAAGATCACGTTCTACGGGGTTGTTCTTTGCTGCCATAACCGCAAGTTTGTCACATCTTTCATTTTGAGGATGATTACTATGTCCTTTAATCCAAATAAATTTTATATTATGCTTTGATTTCATTTTTAAAAATCTAATCCATAAATCAGGATTTTTAATTTTTTTAAAATTATTGTTTTCCCATTTAAACACTCTTTTAAGTTCAACTGAATCAACAATATATTTTGAATCAGTGAAAACTACAACGTTAGCTCTATTTATTTTTAATTTCTCAAGTGCTACTACTACCGCAAGTAGTTCCATTCTGTTGTTAGTAGTATATTTAAATCCTTTTGAGTATTCTTTAATGTAATTTTTCTTTTTCCACTCTAGAATTATTCCGTATCCTCCTGGACCAGGATTCCCCAGTGAAGAGCCGTCTGTGTATATATTAATACTCGCTCCCATACAGTAGCTGATGTATTGCTATTGGAAAGTACTTCATTTCCAAACTTTTGACTTTTGCATTGATTGTACTTAAAGTTTCATTTTTATTTAAATTAATTTTTTTTTGAAAAATAATTTCTCCTTTATCATACTTTTCATTAACATAATGAATGGTTATTCCTGTTTCTTTTTCCTTGTTCATTAGAACTTGATTATGAACATTATCACCGTACATCCCTTTACCACCATACTTAGGCAAAAGCGATGGATGTATGTTTATAATTTTTTTTTTGAAAACAACAATTAGTTCAGCAGGTATTTTTTTTAAAAATCCTGCCAATATTATTAAATCAGGTTGGAAATTTTGACATTCTTTAATCAGAAGAATATTAAAATTATTTTCGAGGAGTATACAAGGTATTTTTAAATTTTTCATTTTATTAAAAACACCTGCTTTTTTTACATTACATAATACTTTTATCTCATTTTTTGAATCAGTTTTTTTTAAAAATTTAGAAATATTTGCAGCATTTGAGCCATTACCTGATGCTAATATCAATACTTTTCTCATTGTATATTTAGATATTATGTTTTAAATAAAATCATACTAATATAAATGGTTTAATAAGTTTTTGATATAGATTTTTGAAATTTAAATTACATTTTAATCATATTATCAATAGAAATCGTCCAAAGATTTGTTATTTTTGACAAACAAAATTTAAAACCAAAATACTATGTCTGACATAAATTCAAGAGTAAAAGCAATTATAGTAGATAAACTAGGTGTTGACGAAGGTGAAGTTGTTGCTGATGCTAGCTTTACAAATGATCTTGGTGCCGATTCCCTTGACACTGTTGAACTTATAATGGAATTTGAAAAAGAATTTGATATTCAAATTCCAGATGACCAAGCTGAAAATATTTCAACCGTTGGCCAAGCTATTCAGTATATAGAACAAGCTAGTTAATTTTTAAATGAATCCAAGACGAGTAGTTGTTACCGGATTGGGAGCATTAACACCTATAGGTAATTCTGTACCAGAATATTGGCAAGGTCTTATAGATGGTAAAAGCGGCTCTGCTCCAATTACTTATTTTGACACATCAGATTTTAAAACCAAGTTTGCATGTGAATTAAAAAATTTTAATCCTGTTGACTTTATTGAAAAAAAAGAAATACGAAGACAGGATAAATTTTCACAATATGCTACAGTTTGTTCTGATGAGGCAATTAACGACTCTAATCTATTAAATTCTAAAGTTGATTTTAATAAAGTTGGTGTAATCTGGGGTGCAGGGATTGGAGGCATTGAAACATTTCAAAACGAGTTGGAGAATTTTTTCTCAAACAAAAAACCAAGATTTAATCCATTTTTTATTCCTAAATTAATTGCTGACATTGCTCCGGGTCTTATATCCATCAAATACGGCTTTAAGGGACCAAATTTTACAACCGTATCAGCTTGTGCATCTTCTTCAAATGCAATTATTGATGCCCTAAATTATATTCGATTGGGGTATGCAGATGTAATAGTTGCGGGAGGTTCTGAGGCTGCAGTCACATGTGCAGGAATTGGAGGGTTTAATGCAATGCATGCCCTATCTACAAGAAATGATGAGCCTGAAAAAGCATCTCGACCTTTCGATAAGGAGAGGGACGGCTTTGTCTTAGGTGAGGGAGGAGGTTGCTTAATTTTTGAAGATTTAAACCATGCAATGAAGAGAAATGCGAAAATATATTGCGAGTTAGTGGGTGGAGGGTTGTCCGCTGATGCTTATCATATGACAGCACCACATCCTGACGGAAATGGGGCGAAAATGGTGATGGAAAATTGTTTGAGGGATGCAAAATTAAACATTGATGAAGTTGATCATATAAATATGCATGGGACATCAACTCCTCTTGGAGATATTGCGGAGACTAAAGCGGTCCAAGATTTATTTAAGAATCACGCTTATTCAATAAATATTAATTCTACAAAATCAATGACTGGACACCTTTTAGGTGCAGCTGGAGCAGTTGAAGCAATTTCTTGTGTTTTGGCTATAAAAAACAGTAAAATACCTCCAACAATAAATCACTTTACTAATGATGGACAAATTGATAATAAATTAAACTTTACTTTCAATATGTTTCAAGAGAGAAATGTAAGAGTTGCTCTTTCTAATACTTTTGGTTTTGGGGGTCACAATGCGTGTTTAGTTTTTAAAAAATTTGAGTAAAATATATTTGATACAAATGAAAGCCCAAAAAGTATTTTTAAATATAGAACCTCAAGATATTGATGATTTTTCTGTAATTGCAATTCATTCGAATTTAGAAGCATATTTACTTGCTTATAGATTGAATCAAAATCTTGGATGCCTTCTTCAAAACACAAAAAAGAAATCTTTAGACGATATTTACACCAGATTTAAATACATTTCAAAAATATCAAATGATAGTTGGGAATTAATTTCGAATCATTACAAAAATGAGGAAAGCCATAATGAAAAAAACTTGCTTTTCGATATAAATGAAACAAATAAGAAAAGTTTAATCCCTACCTTAGACTTAGTTGATTTTTTTTTTAAAACTCCGAAGTCTAAAATTACATCCGAATGGGTTACTAAGATTAGGAATATAGCTGGAATCCAACTAGTTTATAAGATTGATAAAAGAATACTATATAACCTTGAAAATTTAATTTTCGATTGATGAAAAAAACAAGAAAAACAAAAATTATAGCAACTTTGGGTCCATCTTGTTCTTCTCCAACTACAATTGAAGAAATGATGGTAAATGGAGTTGACGTGTTTAGAATAAACTTTTCTCATGCTAACCATTCGGAAATCGAAAAAACAATTTCTACAATTAGATTACTAAACAAAAAAAATAATATTTATACTTCGATTTTAGCAGATTTACAAGGACCCAAATTAAGAATAGGAAATGTTGAAGAGGCTGTAAATATTGCAAAAGACGAAGTATTAGAATTTTGCTCTGAAAAAAAATTTGTTGGAAACAATAAAAGAGTTTTTGTTAAATACAAAAGATTCGCAAAAGATGTCAAAATTGGGGAAAAGCTTCTTATTGACGACGGAAAATTAATTTTTGAGATATTAGAAACTGATAATGTTTATAACGTAAAAGCTAGAGTGATCCAAGGGGGAACTTTATATTCAAAAAAAGGAATTAACCTACCAAATACCAAAATTTCATTGCCAGCATTAACAGAAAAAGATCTTGAAGATGCCATTTTTTCAATAAATCAAAAAGTAGATTGGATTGCACTTTCATTTGTTAGAAATGGTAATGACTTGAATAAATTGAAAAAAATAATTGAAAAAGAATCTACTCATAAGATCCCTGTTATATCAAAGATAGAAAAACCCGAAGCTCTGGATAATATAGATGAAATTATTTCAAATTCAGATGGAGTCATGGTTGCTAGAGGAGATTTGGGAGTTGAAGTTTCAGCTGCTAAGGTTCCATTAATCCAAAAACAAATTGTAAATAAGGCAAAAAAATCTCGGATTCCAGTAATTATTGCAACTCAAATGATGGAAGGTATGATTAAAAGTTTAACTCCTACAAGAGCTGAGGTAAATGATGTTGCAAATTCCGTAATGGATGGAGCTGACGCAGTTATGCTATCTGGTGAAACCTCCGTCGGTAAGTATCCCGTAAAAGTAGTTGACGCAATGTCTTCAATATTAAAAACAGTTGAGGATTCTCCATTAATAAAGGTTCCTCAATCACCTCCTTCCGTAAGAAGCAAAAGATATATCACAAAGTCCATATGTTACCACGCTGCAAACATGGCAAATGAAATAGATGCCACTGCCATATGCACTCTGACAAATAGTGGATATACTGCATTCCAAATATCAGCATGGAGGCCAAATGCAAACATCTTAGTATTTACCTCTAATAAATTGATATTAACCCAATTAAATCTTCTTTGGGGGGTCAAGGCATTTTATTATGATAAATTTGAAAGTACGGACAAAACAGTTGAGCAAGTAAACAATATGGCACTGAAAAATAATTTTGTTGAGAAAGGAGATATGTTGATTAATCTTGCAGCAATGCCTGTCAAAAAAAAGGGTATGGTGAACACATTGAGAATTTCGATGATTTAAAAATCAATTTTGAGTTGAGCTTTTATTGAATTACTAATAATTTTTTTTTCTTTTGATTGTTTAAAGTTTGAAACGGTTATTCCAATTAATCTTACCGAGTCCCTAAGTTTTTCTTTGTATAAAAGTTCTTCGCAAGTTCTACTAATTAAACTTTTTTCACAAATATATAGTTGCTTTGTAGTTGAACGCGTTTGAGTGACAAAATCACTATATTTTATTTTTAATGTAATTGTTTTACCTGAAATGCCAAGTCTTTTTAATCTCTCTGACAATTTTTGTGAAATAATATTAATTTTTTCTATTAAAAAAATCTCGCTTGAGATATTTTTTGAAAATGTTTGTTCACTACCAAGGGACTTTACTTTTCGTTTTGGAGTAACAGGACTAAAATTAATTCCTCTAGCAGAGTTAAAATAGTAACTCCCAGATTTACCAAATTTTTGAATTAGAAAATCTTCTCCTTTTTTTTTTAAATCAATACCCCTAAAGATGCCAATTTGATACATTTTTTGCGCAGTTGCTTTACCGATACCATGAAACTTTCTAATATCTAAATTTTCCATAAATGCTGTAACCTCCTCTGGGGCAATTGTTTTTTGACCATTTGGTTTATTGTAATCACTAGCAATTTTAGCTACCAATTTATTTACAGAAATTCCAGCTGATGAGGTTAAACCTGTTTTTTTAAAAATATCCTCTCGTATTAGTCTTGCAGTTTTTGAAGCTGATACAATTCCTCTTTTGTTCTCGGTAACGTCCAAATACGCTTCATCAAGCGATAAAAATTCTACTAGATCAGTATATGAAAAAAATACTTCTGATATTATTTTTGATATCTCTTTATATCTTTCGAATCTTGGTTTAGCAAATATTAGAGTTGAACACAATTTTTTAGCCAACTTGCTACTCATGGCGCTTCTTACACCAAAATGCCTTGCCTCATAACTAGCAGCTGCAACTACTCCACGAGAATCAGAACTGCCAACAGCAACCGGCTTGTTCCTAATTGATGGGTTATCAAGTTGTTCAACAGATGCGTAAAAGGCATCCATGTCAATATGAATAATTTTTCGAGTTACCGCCATCTTATAAATTTACATATATTGAAAAATAATAAAATTGATATATGGTTGAAAAAGAGAGAAAGTTTAAGGTAACGTCAAAAAAATTTATCTTGCTGTCACACAGAGTGATTAACATAAAGCAAGGATACTTGTCAAAGGAGAAAAATATATCAGTTAGAATTAGGATTTCTGAGAACAAGAGTTTTTTATGCATAAAGGGACCTAGTTCCAAAAGCGGAATTAGCAGGTTTGAGTTTGAAAAAGAAATAAGTTTAATTGAAGGTAGTGAACTACTAAAATTATGTTTGCCTAGAATAATTTCCAAAAAAAGATATTTTATAGAATATGAAAAACAGCTTTTTGAAATTGATGTTTTCGAAGGTTTTTTAAAAGGCCTAATGTTAGCTGAAATTGAATTAAATTCTGAATCCCAAAAAGTTTACTTGCCAGACTGGATAGGCGAGGAAGTGACTGGTGTGAAGACTTTCTATAATTCTCAACTTTCTAAACTAACAGACAATGAAATAACCGAATTGATAAGCAAATATTAATCACTTTTAAATATGGAAACTTTAAAATTGCCTTTACTATCTTTGACACCTCGATACATTCCCTTAGTATTAAATTCCATTGCGTAATTCCCGAATTTGTCAAGTGCAATAACACCGCCACTACCACCTAATTTTTTCACTTTGTCTAAGCTTATTTTTGTCGCTTCTTTGATATTTAAATTTTTATATTCAACCAAAGAGGAAATGTCGTATGCGACAACATTTCTAATAAAAAATTCACCCCAACCAGTGGCCGAAATAGCACATGTATTATTATTAGCATAGTTACCTGCTCCAATAATTGGAACATCACCAACTCTCCCCCACTTTTTATTTGACCTTCCACCTGTTGAAGTACCAGCTGACAAATTCCCGTTTTTGTCTAATGCAACACAACCAACAGTCCCAAATTTAGAAACTGGAGACAATAACTCTTTTTTATTTTTTATTTGACTTAAGGATTTATTTTTAATTAACTGTGTTCTTCTCCTTTCAGTGATAAAGTAAGAGTTATCAACTGTATCAAGCCCTTGTTCTAAAGCAAATTGGTCGGCACCTTCTGATATAAGTAATACCTGCGGAGTATTTTTCATAACAGAATATGCAGCAAGAATTGGATTTTTAATTTTTTTAACCCCAGCAATAGCACCAGCATTTAGGTTCTTACCGCTCATGAAGGAAGCGTCTAGAGAAGCCTCACCTCTTTCATCCAAAACCGCACCTTTACCTGCATTGAATAATGGTGAATCCTCCATTACTTTAATAGCTTCAATCACCGCTTTTTCACTGGTTCCATTTTTTTCTAAAATTTCATATCCCTTATTAAGTGCTTCTTCTAGAACCTTTTTGTACTCTATCTCTTTCTCAACCGACATTTTTTCTCTATCCATTGTTCCTGCACCTCCATGAATAACGATTGATATATCTACATTTTGGTTCTTATTTTCAGAACACGAAATCAGAAAACCAAATATTATAATCAGAAGATAATTTTTTTTCATAAAATCTTTTTAAAAATTACTATAGCATCAATTTATTTTTGAAAATTGTTTTAAAAATCTTAAATCATTTTGGAAAAAATATCTAATATCACTAATTTGATATATTAACATTGCAATACGCTCAATCCCCATACCAAATGCAAATCCAGAATATTTTTCTGGATCAATATTACAGTTATTCAAAACGTTTGGATCTACCATCCCACAACCCATGATTTCTAACCAACCTGTCCCTTTAGTTATTCTATAATCAGTCTCTGATTTAAGACCCCAGTAAATATCTACCTCAGCACTAGGTTCAGTGAAGGGAAAATAAGAAGGCCTTAATCTGATTTGGGACTTTCCAAACATAGATTTACAAAAATATTCTATGGTATGTTTTAAATTAGCAAAGGATACGTCCTTGTCAATATATAACCCTTCTACTTGATGAAAAAGACAATGTGAACGTGCAGATACATCCTCATTTCTGTAAACCCTGCCAGGTGATATGGTTTTTATAGGTGGAGATTTTTTTTCCATATATCTAATCTGAACAGATGATGTATGAGTACGCAATAAAGTGTCTGGATCTCTCTTTATAAAGAAAGTATCCTGCATATCTCTTGCGGGGTGATGTTTAGGTAAATTTAATGCGGTAAAATTATGCCAATCATCCTCTATTTCAGGTCCTTCTGAAATACAGTATCCGATTTTCTCAAAAATTTCAATAATATTTTTTCTTACTATATTTAAAGGATGCTCAGACCCAAAATCTATGGGATAACCAGGTTTGTGTAAGTCTTCTTCTGAATTATCCCCCTCCTCTTTTATCTGTGATTGAAATTCAAGTATTTTTTTCTTTACTTTTAGTTTAAGAATATTTATCTCCTTACCAATTGTTTTCCTTTCATTAGCATCAATATCTTTAAATTTTTTAAAAAGCTCATTAAGGATCCCTTTCTTACCAAGATATTTTAATCTAAATGATTCTGAATTTTCCCTACTTTCAGCACTGAAATTTTCTACTTCTTTAACATGTTTTTTAATGATTTCAATCATAATTTCTTAAAATTAATAAATATAATTGAATGATTTTCCAACTCTTAATTTGGTAGAAGCTAATCTCAATATAGATAATTTTTTTGAATATAATAATTTCATTTTGGTGAAACGAAATTTTTATCTTTAAATCATGAATTATCTTGATATAATTTTAAGCTTAATTTTATTATATGGCTTATTTAAGGGTTTCACAAGAGGTTTAATTATCGAGGCAGCATCTTTACTATCTATAATTATAGGTATTTTAGGAGCACTTACTTTTACACCTGTTATAGAAAGTTTATTATCTTATTTTCTTTCAGATGATAAATTACCCTCATCTATAATATTATTTACAACCTCATTAGTCTTAATCGTACTTGGTGTAAACATTTTCGCAAGAAATTTAACGAAGTTCATAAAACTAGTTTCTCTTGGTGGGATCAACAAAGTTTTGGGAGGAGTTTTTGGGGTTTCAAAGTACATTCTTTTGATTAGTATTTTGTTCGTTTTTGTAGATCAATTTTCATTTATGTTTGAGTTTTTTGAATCAAACTTCCTAGACGAATCTGTCATGTTTGAATCTTTAAAGAATTTAGGTTATTATATTATACAATTGTTAGAAAGCAATGATGTAAAAGTTCCGGAAAAATTAGTTTAGTAATCTAATTGAGTTGTTTTCTATCCATCCCTCAGATCCATTAGAAATCAAAATTTTTGACCATCCCTCTAACTCGTCTATAATTTCAAATTTTGTTCCCTCATGAAGAAAAAATAAGACTTCCGTTCTTTGGTTGGGTTCAGTCCAAACACCAATCTCTTTACTGAAAATAATTCCTCTCTTAGTATTTTCTTGTTCTTGTTTTGAAAAAGTTATATAAATAAATAAGACAAAAATTAAAAATGATAGAACTCCTGAGGAAAAAAATATCCTTTTTATGACAATGGATTTACTATAACTGTAGATCAAAAAAAGAATGCAACCCATCCAAATGATTAGAATAGATAAAATACTCCAATTATCAGTAGTCATAAATGCTAATAGATCGTTAAAAAATAAATTTATTTGAGTTTTAGGAAGGGTTTCAATTGAATCCATTGTCATATTTTTTGCAAACTCCAAATTATTCATTATCATTTTGTCGTTTGGAGACAGAATATTTGCTTTTTCAAAATAAAAATTCGCCTCAGCTACATTCCCAATTTTGTAATTTGCATTACCAAGGTTGTAGTAGACCTCCGAGCTGTGATAGCCGTTTTCAATTATTCCCAAATAACTTTTGATTGCACTCTGATAATCTCCTTTGTTGTAAAAATTATTACCTTTTTCAAAAAGTGAATTAGGAGGTTTATCAAGAGCAAATAAACTTGAATGAGAAAAAAACAGTAGTATTATAATTTTATTTTTCATATTTGCTTATCAATAATGGCTATAGTTTCGATTGCCTTTTCATAATGCTGACCCATGTTTTCTTGTGAAATAGGCGAATATCTAGCTTCTTCGCATTTTTTTAACATAGATATAAAACTCTCTACACTAGAAGTTTCACATTTTTTTTCGTTCAATAATTTAGAAATCACATCCTTTGACAAATCTGTAGTTTCAACATTAAGTTTAGATTTCATAAAATTGTGAAGAGCCTTTTCTAATGAACTGTAAAACTCTTCTTTTTGACCAATAAGTTTTTTTGCTTCAGAGAAATATTTTTTTGCTAAAAAGTTAGCTTTCTTTTTCCTCTCGTCAAGAGGGTTAATTACTTTATTTTCAATTTTTCTCTTTATAAAAATTATAAATACTAGAATCAAAATTGGTAGAATTAGTAAAATCCAGAAAATGTTTGAATTGAAAAATAATTTTGAATTTATTTTCTTTAAATCTGTTTTGGTCTTAATGAAATTAAAATAGGATTCACTATTTTTTAAGATATTAGTTCTTGGGTTGGAGGCCTGATTTTCCGATATTAAGTCTGTTGGTCCCTCATTTACATTTATAAGTGTCTCATCCGACGTTAAAGTGACATATCTTTCTTTAACGGGATCAAAAAAAGAAAAGTCAATTGATGGAATTGGATAGTTCCCTTTTAATTGAGGAACTACCGTATATATGTCCACAATACTACCTCTCATACCAGAAAGGTTTGTTTTAATATTTTCCTTATGCTCCGGATCATAAATTTCCAAGGAACTAGGGGCTGTCAATTTAGGTAAAGAGAATAATTTAAGATTGCCATTACCACTCACTTTTAAGGTTGCTTGAAAAGATTCGGATGATTTTAATTTATTTTTATTGAAATCAACAGAGAAATCGAATTGCCCAACTGCACCTGTAAAGTTTTTTGGCTTATTATCAATTGGAAGTTGTTTTACATTTAATATTCTTTTACCTGCAGTAACAACTTTTGGAGTTTTTTGATATACTCTATTGCCAAAGAAATCTCTTCTATTTGTAGGAACATCTACAGATACATTTAAAGTAAGTGGCTCTATTGAAAGTTTACCTGTTTTTTGGGGATATAAAACAGCCTTACGCCACACAACATAATTATATGGTTGCCCTTTGTATTCTCCTCTTTTGATTTCTAACTTAGGAATTGGAAGTAGAGTACTCCAAAAATCAGAGTACTTTGGCATTTCAACCTCATTTACATTTGAAATACTAATTTCAGAAGAAAAATATAGTTTATAGATAATATTTACCGATTGATTTAAATAAGGCCTTTGGTTAGAAATCTCGGCTACTAAGTGTAAATTTTGGTCAGCAATGGCATTTGCCTTCGATTCAGGACTATTCGGTTTACTAACGGCCTCCGTTACTTCCACCCTCTTTGGAGATGTTTTGAAGACTTCTCCGTCAATTTCAATACTTGCCTGGCCTATTTCAATGCTGCCTTTTCTATTAGGAGTTAAAAAATAAGTATATGACTTTGAAAAACTTCTAACTCCATTTACATAACTGTTACTAACCGACTGATTTGGACCTCCTACCAAAGTAAACCCAGAGAAAGAAGGGGGCTGAAAATTATCTCCATTTTTATTCATTTTAAAAGAAACTCGTAATCTCTCGTTTAATCCAAGTCTATTTTTACTCAACTTTGTCTCAAACTGAACTTGCGCAAGAATAAGTGTAGATTGGGTGGTAAAAAATAAAATCAATATGTAAAATAAATTTTTCATGTTAAATCTCTACCAATCCTTTTTCTTTTTTATCGGTATACCTTTTTGTTTTTTTGCATTTACTTTATCCTGTACATTTTTTTCCTGTTGATTCATTGCCTCTAATAAGCTCTTAATTTGCTCTTTGGAAAGTTGTCCAGGATTTCTTTTGGGTTGTGATTTCTTTGCATTATCCCTGCTATCCTCTTTATCGTTTTCTTTGTCAGATTTATTTTTTTTATTGTCTCCTTTGTTTTCTTTATCACCTTTTGAGTTATTCTTTTCCTCATTCTCATTAGGTTTATTTTCATTATTTTTATTTTGATCTTTATTTTGATCTTTATTTTGATCTTTATTTTGATCTTTATTTTGGTTTTTCTCGTTCTTATTCTCTTTTTTTTCTTTCTCTAACATTTCTTTAGCAAGTGCATAATTGTATCTGGTCTCATCATCTTTAGGGTTGTTCCTTAAAGCATTTTTATAAGCTTCAACCGCCTTTGGATAATCTTTCTTTTTCATGAAAACATTGCCCATATTATGAAAGGCTAAATGTTTTTGGTTTTTATCTAGATTATCCTTTTGGGACCTAAAAAATCGTTGGTTTGCCTGGTCATAATCTTCAGACCTATAAAGAGTGTTCCCGAGATTTTGATTTGCTATTGGATTATCTTGATTTATAGAAAGTGCTTTTCTAAACTCAGCTTCTGCATCTACATATGATTTATTTTCATGTAGCCCATTCCCCTTTGATATATAATTATTTTCTTTCTCTGTCTGAGCCTTTAAGGAGAAACTAATAATAATAAAAATGTATTTCCAATTCATATGTTAATTTTCGTTAAAAAGGTTTAACCTTGCAACCCATTTGGTTTTGGTTTCTAGAATAATTTGATCAATAAATATTAAAATAAATCCAAGTATGAGAAAAATTTGAAATCTATCCTTATAACTAACAAATTTTTTCGCCTCAAATTCCTTTTTTTCAATTTTTTGAAGCTCATCCTTTACTTTATCAATAACGTAATTTGTGTCATTACCGTCTATATACACCCCATCTGTTGATTCCGAAATTGAAGTCAAAATTATATCGCTTCTTTTTGAAATAACAACTTCTCCGTTTTCATCTTTTTTATAACTTTCTACAACACCATTAGATTTAATAGGTATAGGTCCACCTTTTTCTGTACCTATTCCAATTGAAAAAATTTTAATTCCCTTTGCATTTGCCTGTTGTGCCACATTGATGGTGTTTTCACCGGCATGGTCCTCCCCGTCAGATAGGATAAAAAGTATCCTATTTGTTTGCATTTCATCATCAAAAAAATTAATACCTAACTTTATTGCATCGTCTATTGCTGTGCCTTGAGATGATAACATGTCTGTATTTATTGATTGTAAAAACATTTTTGTTGCACCATAATCAGTGGTTATGGGAAGTTGCGGAACTGCACTAGCTGCATATACTATAATTCCAACCCTGTCACTAACCAATTGGCTTAATAAAGCTGAAACCAATCTTTTTGCCTTTTCAATTCTGTTTGGAGCTATATCTTCAGTAAGCATACTTTTTGAAACATCTATTGCGAACACTATGTCAACCCCTTCTCTTTTCACCGTCTCTAATTTAGTTCCTATTTTAGGGTTCACAAGTCCAAATGAAATTGAAATAATTCCCAATGACATAATAATTAACTTCAAAAAACCTTTAAAATTAGACTTTTCAGGACTAAGTTTTTCTAACATTTTGCTTGAAATAAATTGTTTTTGTGTTTTCTTTTTCCATAGAGACAAAAAGAAGAAAATTGTCCAAATAAAAGGGATTGAGAAGAGTATATAAAAATAAATTGGCTCGTCTAATTGATACATTTTAAATAAAGCTTTTATATAATGTGTTTTTCAATAACCATTCAGTAAATATTATAATTAAAGCTATCAAAACAAAAATCCTGTACTTTTCATTATAATTGTAATATTTAAATTCATTTATTTCAGTTTTCTCAAGTTTATTAATCTCATTGTATATCGATTCCAAACTTGAATTATCCGTTGCTCTAAAATAAAGACCTCCTGTTTTGTCGGCAATCGCCTTTAGCAATTTTTCATCTATTTCAACTTTGGTAATTCCGTATTGAAATTTTCCGTTTGGTAAAATTCCAACTGGAGCTCTAGCG
The DNA here is from genome assembly GCA_902635965.1 of uncultured Bacteroidota bacterium. Taxonomy (GTDB): domain Bacteria; phylum Bacteroidota; class Bacteroidia; order Flavobacteriales; family Flavobacteriaceae; genus TMED96. Next base: position 146,606 of record CACPQA010000003.1, on the reverse strand, counting down.
TTTCCATTACTACCAATTCCAATGGTATAGGTTTTAATATTAAATTCCGATGCCAATTCAGCAGCAATTTTTGGATCAATAAAACCAGAGTTGTTCACACCATCTGTCAATAATATAATTACTTTGCTTTTTGCCCTACTGTCCTTTAATCTGTTAACCGCAGTAGCAAGACCCATACCAATTGCAGTACCATCATCAATAACGCCATCAAAATTAATTTTGTTCATAGTGTTTTTTACCATTTGTTTATCGCTCGTTATTGGAGTCTTAGTGTAGCTCTCGCCAGCATAAACAATCAGTCCTATTCTATCATTCGTGCGTTGATTTATAAAGTCACTCGCTACATTTTTTAAGGCAGTTAATCTATTTGGTTTTAGATCTTGAGCCAACATACTTGACGATACATCAATGGCCATAACAATATCAATTCCTCGATTTGTTTTAGTTTTAGAAGAAACATCCACAGTTTGCGGTCTTGATATTGCTAGAATTAGCAGCGATAATGCAATTAATCTAAAAATAAATAAAATAGGGTGTAACTTTTCTATAAGTGAAGGAACACTTTCGAAAGCTTTAAGTGTAGGAATCTTAAGTTTAGCTTTTACTTTTCCTTTGTTGTAGAAATGCCACAAAGATAAGAGAGGAATAACTGTTAAAAACCACAAATAACCGGGATTAGCAAAATAAATATCTTCCATTTTAAATCTTTCTAATTATTTCCAAAGAATCAAAAATTCTCCTTTCAATCTGTTCACCATAAATGTCGTTTTTTAAAAAAATAATTTGCAATGATATTTTTACTTCTTCTAAAGGAAATATAACCGAAACAAAGCGATATCTGTCAAAAGAGTTGCCATTTTTTAAATCCATAGAGCCAAATAATCGAAGAGTTTCGGTACCATCTAAAGTCTTATATGTATCATTTTGTACTAATAAATTAGTAGCTCCTTTTTCTTCGAGTGATTTTACTTCAAAATCCATTATCTTTCTTAGTAAGGCCTCCTGCTCCTTTTTTGATTTTTTTTCATTGGTTTGTTTGTCAACCTCTAAAAAAGTTAAATTTATTCTGAAATCATAAGAGTTTTTACCGTAAAAATAGATAGTGGATTCTTTATTTGTAGATTCTTGCCTTAGAAGAACCTTTGGGGTTTCTATTGAGATTGGCGGTGTACCATATTGACTTTTTATCCAATTGCCATCCAATAATAATTTGTTTGGTTTTCTGAGTATTGTATCTTTAATTGGAGTATATCCAAAGTATAAAATACTGCCAATTGAAATTGACACCAACACAATCAAAGATCCCAGACCTACTAATTGAAATCTTTTTTTTCTTCTTTTTTTTAGTTGCTCTCTTTTAAATGCAGCGGTTGCTTCTATTTCTTCTTGAGTTGGTTCAGGGATAGCTTCTTTGGTGTCGTAAACAACTTTTTCTATTAAATTCCTGTCGTTAATTGCAATTTCACTTTTGGGTTGAGATAAAGCGAATTTTGCTAAATCAGCATTTTCAAGAACATGTTTCAAGGTCTCAAGTGTCTCAGGTTTCAATTCTAATTTTCCTTCTTTTTTTTGCTGTCGCAAACTTTCTATCAGTTCACCCGTTGTACTTTCCAAAGCAGATACTTTTGCATCTTCCTCTAAATATTTCCTTAGTACTTCTGTTATTTTGGAATAATAAATCTTAAATTCTTTTTGCTTTACAAGGTCTTCTTTTTCAATATCTTTTAATGCATTAATTGCTTTTTCAAAAGGAGGCTGTTCATCAATAATTTCTTCCATTTTTTTCTGGAATTTTATATATAAAAAATAGAGTACAAGAATTAACGCAATAAGACATATGATTAAAAATATATTTTCAATTAAACCTTTATAAGATTTTTTCACTTCTACAATTGGCTTAATATCAAATAATGGCTGCTTGAGTGTATCTACTTTGACATTGGCTATTTGTACCTGAAGAGAATCTGAAAAAAAAGACTTACCATCAACAAAAACTTTTTGAGGAGGAATCCAATATCTTCCAGAATCAAAGTTTATAAGTGAATATTCCTTAGTTAAAATAAATTTATTTTTGAGCTTTAAGGTATCAATTGGCTTTTCTTCAATAATTTCAAAAGGGGTGAAAAAAGGTTTAGCAGGAAATTCAACAAAGAATAGTGAATCAGATTTTATTTTTATACCATATTTAATTTCTTCTCCAATTTTAACCTTTGTGGAATCAATAGTTGTTAAAATTTCTTTCCTCTGCTGAGCAAATAGAATATTTGATATTAAAAGTAAAACGATTTTAATTTTCATTTTATGCTCTAGCTTTAAAGTATGCTAAAAGTTTTTTTACATAGCTTTCATCCACACAGCAATTAATTGTCCCTGCTCCATTCATTTTAAAAATATTTAGAAATTCAAACTGTTTTTCATAGAAATAGTTTGAAAATGCACTACGTACTTTTTTAGAACTGGTATTAATAAATCTATTTTTGCCTGTCTCTATATCAAAAAAAGAAACAAATCCCAAATTAATAATACTTTCTTCAGATTTGTCAAAAACTCTAATACCAGTTAAATCATGCTTATTAGATGCGATCCTCAAATTTTTTTCATACTTATCATCCAAAAAATCAGATAACAAAAATACTATAGCCTTTTTTTTAAGTATACTGGATATAAACTCTAAAGGAACAGAAATATTAGTAGATTTATTTAAAGGCTTAAACTCAAGCAGTTCTCGAATTATTCTAAGTATATGTGATCTACCTTTTTTGGGTGGAATAAATAATTCTATTTGATTAGAAAAGAGGATTAGACCTACTTTATCATTATTTTGAAGAGCTGAAAACGATAAAGTAGCTGCAATTTCTGTGATAAAATCTCTTTTAAATTGAGTGTTTGTTCCAAAAAATTCAGAACCACTTACATCAACTAAAAGCATGAGAGTTAACTCACGTTCTTCCTCGAAAATTTTTACATAAGGTTCATTGTATCTAGCTGTAACATTCCAATCTATTGAGCGAACATCATCGCCGTATTGATATTGGCGAACTTCACTAAAAGTCATACCTCTTCCTTTGAAAGTACTATGGTATTCTCCACCAAAGACATTGTCACTTAAACGTCTAGTTTTAATTTCAATTTTTCTAACTTTTTTAAGTAGTTCTTTGGTATCCATAGATTTTAAAAAAATGTCTACTAAGGAACTTCAACTTCATTAATTATATCTGAAATTATGTCCTCGGAAGAAATATTTTCAGCCTCAGCCTCATATGTAAGTCCTATTCTATGTCGAAATATATCGTAAACAACTGATCTTACATCTTCAGGGATTACATATCCCCTGTGCTTTAAAAAAGCATAACATTTTGATGCAACAGCTAAGTTAATACTTCCTCTAGGAGATGCTCCAAAGTTAATTAATGGTTTTAATTTTTCTAGATTGTACTTTTCAGGAAACCTGGTAGCGAAAACCAGGTCTAATATATAACGTTCTATTTTTTCATCCATATAAACTTCTCTAACGGTTTGTTGAGCAGTAATTATTTGCTTTGTTGTAGCTACAGGCTTGATAGAAATTGGTTTTAAATCCAAATTTTGTTTTACTATATCTTGCTCGTCTTTAATATCCGGATAATCTATAACAGTTTTCAACATAAACCTGTCTACTTGTGCTTCTGGAAGTGGATACGTTCCCTCTTGTTCCACTGGGTTTTGAGTCGCCATAACTAAAAATGGTTGCTGTAGCTTGAACGAAGTGTCACCAATGGTAACCTGCTTTTCTTGCATTGCCTCCAAGAGAGCAGACTGAACTTTTGCTGGAGCACGATTAATTTCATCTGCTAAAACAAAATTGGCAAAAATTGGTCCTTTCTTTATTGTAAAATCATTCTCTTTAATATTGTAAATCATTGTCCCTACGACATCAGCAGGTAACAGATCAGGAGTAAACTGAATTCTACTAAAATCAGCTTTAACTGCTTTACTGAGTGTATTAATAGCCAATGTTTTTGCAAGACCTGGAACTCCTTCAAGTAAAATGTGACCTTGCCCCAACAGACCAATTAATAATCTCTCTATCATATTATTTTGACCAACAATTGATTTATTAATTTCTAGGACTAACAAGTCGATAAAAGCACTATCCTTTACTATTTTTTCATTTATTTTTTTAATATCAATGTCTTTCTTTGAAACCATAATTTATTTTTAGCGAAACAAAATTCTTGTTTTTTTTAAGTATATCTTGTTAATAATTGGTTAAAAGTTGTAATCACATAAAAATTAAAAATGTTTATTTTAATGAAAATCAATAATATTAAATATTATGAATAGGATAATTATTGGGACTATGAATTGGGGAAAGTGGGGGAAAAATCTTTCAATAAAAGAAATGTCTGATAAAATAAAATTTTGCCATGATCACGCACTTAACACATTTGATCATGCAGATATATATGGTGGCTATACAACAGAAAGTGAGTTTGGAAAAGCTTTAAAATTGTCAGGAATTAACAGAAATGATCTTTTTTTTATAAGTAAATGTGGTATACAATACCCATGTGATTCAAAGAATTTTGTAATTAAACATTATAATTACTCAAAACAGCACATAATTAATTCTGTAAACAATTCATTATCTAATTTAAACACCGAATATTTAGACTTATTATTGCTTCACCGTCCTAGTCCTTTGATGAATGCAGATATAATATCAGACGCAGTGAATGAATTAATCAAAAAAGGTAAAATAAAGGATTTTGGTGTCTCTAATTTCAAACCATCACATATTGAGTTACTTTCAAAAAATATCAAAATTTCTTGGAATCAAATTGAATTTTCAATTTCTAATTCATTTCCAATGCTTGACGGTACAATAGACTTTCACCAAATCAATGAGATAGGTACTATGGCATGGAGTCCACTCGGTAATTTTTTTAAAATAGATAGTCCAGAAAATCAAAGAATAAAAAAAATATTTGAAAGTCTAAATGAAAAATATAACACCAATTCAGAAAATCTTCTATTAGCTTGGATTTTAAAACATCCTTCAAGAATTCATCCAATAATTGGAACTACAATCAATGATAGGGTTGAAAATGCATGTAATTCATTAAAGATTAATTTAGATATTGAAGACTGGTTTAGTATTTTTGAGGCGCAAAAAGGTGAAAGAGTGCCTTAAAAGAAATGAGAGAAAAAATTATTTTAATTACCGGAGCTAGTAGCGGAATTGGTAAAGCCACAGCAGAAATTCTCGGAGGTGGAAAAAATAAACTCATAATCTGTGGAAGGAGAAAAGATCGTCTTGAAAAATTAAGATCTCAAATTGATGGTGAAGTCCACATTTTGAATTTTGACGTCAGAGATAAAAAGTCGGTTTTTGATTCTATATCTTCAATTCCAGACAATCTTAAAAATATTGACGTATTGATAAACAATGCTGGTAATGCACATGGTATGGATTTTTCGCATGAAGCTAATCTTGACGATTGGGATGCTATGATTGATTCAAATGTAAAAGGCCTTATGTATGTTACTAAAGCAGTACTCCCCATAATGACAAAAAGAAATCAAGGGCAGATAATTAATATGGGTTCAATTGCAGGATTTGAGGTTTATCCAAAGGGAAATGTATACTGTGCGAGCAAATTTGCAGTTGATGCGTTCACAAAAGGTTTGAGAATTGATTTAAATAAATTTAATATTCGAGTTTGTGCAATACATCCTGGGCTTGTAGAAACAGAATTTTCAATGGTGAGATTCAAAGGGGATTTGGAAAAATCCAAAAAAGTTTACAAAGATATTAACCCATTAAATCCATTTGATGTAGCAAATGCTATCAATTATATGATAAATGTTCCGTTAAGAGTTACCATTTCTGATCTTACAATTTTAGCTACAGATCAAGCAAATGCAACAATAATTAACAGAAAATAACTTTTACTTCACACCAAGCATTCTTAAAACAAAGTTATCCGGACTTTCTTGGTAAATCCCTGAAAATTTCAAATTTACTTCAATTGCTTTTTTTCTAAGATAGTCAGCATGTAAAAAACTATGATAGAGCACATCAAAATCAATCTCATTATTTGTATTTATAATGTCTTTTCCTGCCCTATTTGAAATGTAAAAAGGTGGATCCATTTTGTCCATCTTCGACGAATAATCTAGTTTTTCTAGTAATTTTCCATCTGGTTCACCTTTATAAAAATTTAAATAAATTTCATCTAGTTCTGAATATAATTTTCTCATTTCGTCAATATTGAATCCATTAAAAACTTTTTCCCATGTGTAAACATTATAAGAGGACTGAGCTTCTATAGCTAGAACACCCGAAATTCTGTCAAATTTGTTGTCTTTAAAACCATTCCAAAGTGAAATTCCAGCCCCGGCTGAAACACCGGAGAGAACGACATCCTTGTCTTTCAAATTCAACAATTTTCTATTTTGTTCTAAAAATGAAATTACATTTTCACCATCTTCAAGCGAGGTTAGTACTCCCTTTGAACTCTTCGAGTCAAGAAAAGAATAATTAGCACTTACTATAATTACACCTTTTTTTATAATTTTTAAAAAAATGCTTGATAAAAATTCTTCAAAAATATCAGATTTGTCTCCTCCTATAAATGCTCCTCCGTGGAAGAAAATTAAAAGACCTTTGGGGCTTACTAAATCTGGTATGTGGATGTCTAATTTATTCCTAGATTTTTCACCATATTCAACATTTTCAAAAAAGATAGAATTATCATCAATTCTGGAAACCGATGACTTTATACCAAATTCCAACTCTAAATCCTTTAAATTATAACTTTCTTTCTCATTTGTGCACCCAATAAAACTTGCTATTATAAAAACCAAGAGATATTTTGGATTTATTATGAGATTTGGGAATTCAAATATTTTATTCACTTTTTTAATTTAAAAATTGATTATTGAACGGATATCTTGTAACATGAATTCTTTTAATCTCTCTTAAAATATTTTTTTTCAAATCATCAATTTTTTCCTTTTTTAATGCAGATATAAAATAGGCTTTACCATTTATCCTGGACATCCATGTTTTTTCCCATTCTTTGATCGAATAATGCTTTGAGGTCCTACTTGTGACTAAGTCATCTTCTTCAATTATTTCTGGCACATATGCATCAATTTTGTTAAATACCAAAACAATTTTTTTATCGCTACATCCAATTTCTTTAAGAGTTAAATTAACCGAGTTGATATGGTTTTCAAAACAATCATGAGAAATATCAACAATGTGTAATAACAAATCCGCTTCATGTATTTCATCTAAAGTACTTTTAAAAGACTCGATTAGCTGAGTAGGTAGTTTACGGATGAATCCAACGGTATCACTTAATAAAAAAGGTATATCCTCTATAACAACTTTTCGAACCGTGGTGTCAAGAGTGGCAAACAATTTATTTTCAGCAAACACATTACTTTTTGATAATATGTTCATTAAAGTTGATTTTCCAACATTCGTGTAGCCAACCAATGCTACCCTAACTATGTTTCCTCGATTATTCCTCTGAGTCTTCATTTGCTTGTCAATACTGATTAGTTTTTTTTTAAGTAAAGAGATTTTATCTCTAACTATTCTTCTATCAGTCTCTATTTCAGTTTCTCCAGGGCCTCGCATGCCAATTCCTCCTCTTTGCCTTTCAAGGTGAGTCCAAAGCCCTTTTAATCTAGGTAAGAAATATTCGTATTGTGCAAGCTCTACCTGAGTTCTTGCATAACTTGTTTTAGCTCTTTGTGCAAAAATGTCTAAAATTAAAGCAGTTCTATCCATAATTTTAGATTTTAATAATTTTTCCAAATTAAATTGTTGAGTGGCAGAAAGCTCGTCATCAAAAACTACACTTGAAACCTCATTTAGTTTAACATAACTTTTGATATGATTCAATTTACCACTTCCAATAAATGTTTTTGGATTAGGAACTCTCATTTTTTGTGTTATTCTTTTTACAACTATTCCTCCAGCTGTCCTAACTAAAAATTCAAGTTCATCAAGGTACTCGATTGATTGATTAAAGTCATCTGCTTTTTTAATTAAACCCACTATAATGACTTTTTCTAGTGATTTTTTATTGATGTCAAGCATCTCAGATATCCCAGTATTTTAATTTTAATTCAGCACCATCGAATTCAGCATAAGAATAGTGATCAATCCAATCTCCTAAATTAATGTACCTAGACTCTTTATCAATTTTTATGTCACAGGGATAGTGCTGATGTCCGAAAAGAAAAAAGTCTTTTTTCTTTACTTTATTTTTCATTTTTGCATAATCAATTAACCAATTGTTCTCTTGCTTTTTAAGTTTTTCGTTTCTTTTCCCCGATATGATTTTATTTTTAACCGAAAAATAATGTCCTAATTTCATACCTATATCTGGATGTATCCATCTAAACATTGTTTGAAAAATCGGATTCCTAAAAAATTTTTTCATGATTTTATAACCAATATCGTTAGGACCTAAACCATCTCCATGACCAATGAAAAAAGTCTTTCCTTCAATTTGAAATTCTTTAGTTTGATAATATACATTTATCCCCAATTCTTCTTCAAAATAATTGATCATCCACTGATCATGATTCCCAACAAAAAAATATACAGGGATTCCTCTATCAGAAATCTCAGCAATTTTTCCAAGTACTCTTACAAAACCTTTTGGAACAACTGTTTTGTATTCATACCAAAAGTCAAATAAGTCTCCAAGTAAAAAAAGAGCCCCAACTTCTTTTTCAACATAATTTAACCATCTTAAAAAATGTGATTCCCTAATTTTGCTTTCATTTATATTTGGAGCGCCTAGGTGGTTATCAGAGGCGAAAAAAACTTTCTTTCCTTTTGGTATTGCAATTTTATTTTCCATTGTTTATCTAGAAAATTAATTTAGTGCGGCATCAAGATCATCAATAAGATCACCAATATCTTCTATCCCAACGCTGAGCCTTATTAAAGAGTCAAATAATCCACTTTTCTCTCTTTCTTTTTTTGGAATAGAAGCATGAGTCATGCTTGCAGGATGGCCAACTAAACTTTCAACACCTCCTAGGGATTCTGCTAAGGTGAAAAGATTCATTTTTTTAATGATTTTTTCAGCCGTTTGATAATTTGCTCCTTTAGGGATAAATGAAAGCATTCCTCCAAAATCTTTCATTTGCTTTTTTGCAACACCAAAGAACCTGCTGCTTTTAAAGCCTGGCCAATAAACCTTGTCAATTTTTTTATGTTTCTGTAAAAATTCAGCAATTTCTCTACAATTTTCGCAATGTCTTTGCATTCTAACATGGAGAGTTTTTATTCCTCTTAGAGTCAAAAAACAATCCATAGGTCCTGGAACAGCACCAGAGGCATTTTGAATAAAGGCAAGTTTTTCCGCTATTTCATCATTACTAGTAACGATTGATCCCAAAATTAAATCACTGTGTCCTGCTAGATACTTAGTGGCTGAATGCATAACAATATCTGCTCCCAGATCAAGAGGCTGTTGAATATATGGTGAAGCAAAAGTATTATCAACGGCTGTTAAAATATTTTTACTATTGGCAAGTTTACAAACTTTTTTAATATCAATTATATTCATCATTGGATTTGTTGGGGTTTCAATCCAAATTAATCTAGTCTTAGAATTGATTTTATTTTTTAAATTTTCTACCCTGCTTAGATCTTCAAAATGAAATTTTAATCCAAAGTCAGAAAATATTTTTTGAAATAGCCTGTATGAACCACCATATAAATCATATGTAGATACAATTTCATCACCGGGTTGAAGAAGCTTCATTATTGCATCGATTGCAGCCAAACCTGAAGCAAAAGCCAGTCCATATTTGCCATTTTCTATTGAAGCCAAAGAATTTTGTAATGCTTCTCTTGTTGGGTTGTGTGTTCTGCTATACTCAAACCCCATGTGAACCCCAGGAGACTCTTGTTTGTATGTTGAGGTTTGATAAATCGGTGGCATGACGGCTCCGTATCCTTTTTCAAATATCTGCCCCCCGTGAATCGTTTTTGAATTAAACCTCAGCTTTTTTTTCTTCATTATATTAAATTACAAAGTTAATACAATACCTTAATTATTGTTTGATTTAAATAAAATTGATTTAATTTGATGATTCAAAAAATATAATGAATCAATTCATATATCTAAGTAGTTGTGACACTTGTAAGCGTATTATAAATGAAGTTAATCTACCGAAAAATATAAGTCTTAGAGATATAAAGAAAACCCCTCTTAACCCAAATGAGTTAAAATCATTTAAGAGTATTACTGGAACCTTTCGCTCTCTTTTAAATGATCGAGCACAAAAACTTAGAAATATTGACAAAAAAACTTTAAGTGAAGAAAAAATTTTTTCGTTATTAAATGAACATTATACTTATTTAAAAAGACCCATTCTTCACTTCAACGGTCAACTTTTTATTGGTAATAGCAAAAAAAATATAGAGGCAATTAAAAATATTTTTTATTGAATATGAAGCGTTTTGCTTTTTTAGCGGCACTAGGAGCAACAACCATTTATGCGCTAAATCACACTATTGCAAAAGTTATCATGCCAAATTACATCGGAGCATTTGGACTGGTATTGCTTCGTGTTATTGGAGCTACTATTCTATTTTGGATTGCAAGTTTATTTATGAAAAGTGAGAGAATAGAATTTAGCGATTACCCAAGGCTTTTTATAGCCTCTGTCTTTGGAATGTGTGTGAACATGCTAGCATTCATTAAAGGCCTTAGTTTATCCACGCCCATTAATGGAGCAGTTATAGTTACTTTAACCCCTCTTTTTGTATTGATTATATCCGCAATCTTAATTAAAGAAAAAATAACATTTACAAAATTTGGAGGAATTATATTAGGATTCTCTGGGGCAGTAACATTAATTGTGTATGGAAACTCTTTCACTTTAAATGCTCCAAATATTCCCTTAGGAAATACATTGATGGTTTGCAACGCATTAAGTTTTGGAACTTATTTGGTTATATCTAAACCTCTTGTTAAAAAATATAATACAATTACTTTAATGAAGTGGATGTTTCCTTTAGGCATTTTATACAATCTCCCTTTTACTTTTAATGAATTTATGTTGGTTGATTGGTTCAATTTGCCTTTTCATGCAATTTGGAGAATTGGCTTTGTTGTCATTTGTACTACTTTCTTAGCATATCTTTTTAACATGTTTGCGCTTCAATACCTTCAAGCAACAACCATTAGCTCATTCACTTATTTTCAACCAATCATTGCAGTTGGATATGCTTCCATTACGGGTAATGATAAATTGGACTCGATAAAATTTATTTCTTGTTTGATGGTTTTTTGTGGCGTCTATTTAGTAACAAAAAGAAAAAAAATATAGTTAATAATTCATAAATTGCAGCTAATTATATCTATGAAAAAAATAAAAATTCTCTTATTAGTTACTATTGTTATCTCATGCGATGGGAACACAGACAGTAAAAAAAACAAATTTGAATACAAAGCAATAGAAAAAAAGGAAGATGTGTTAGATAAGAATTCTAAAGAAACCTTCATAATAATCAATTCAAATGATTTGATGAAATTTGATCAAAATGAATTAAGAGTTTTTGAAGGCCAGAAAATAACCTTAACTTTAAACCACACAGGTAAAATGAGTAAGGAAATTATGGGACACAATTTTGTTCTTTTAAAGAAAGAAACTAATTTGAATGACTTTGCTCAAAGAGCAATGCTTGCTCGAGAAAATGAATATATTCCTGATGGAAATGAAACAATTGCTTACACAAAAATGATTGGGGGTGGCGAAAGTGATACAATTATTTTTACTGCTCCAGAAAAAGGCTCTTATACCTATATATGCACATTTCCTGGACATTACGGACTAATGAGAGGTGTTCTAATCGTGAGCTAGTTTAAATTGCCCAAATCAAACCTCCGGTAGTTTCTTCTAAATCAACACATCCTTTTTGTTCTCCTGGAACAGGTCTGTAATCGAGTACGTTTTTCCCTATATATTCATTAAATCTGAACCCCTTAGAGGTCCACTGTCTGAGAGTTATTAAAGAAGAGTAAGCAAGTGCCTGCTGGGGAGCATTAGATAAATTTAAGTCTTTTGGTTTTTTTGACCAATAATTTTTTACTGACTTACTCCATTTTTTGTTTGTAGAATTTTCAGCCAGTAAGAACTTCTTTAACTGGTTTTCATAATCATCAATTTTTAATTCACCTATTTCTTCTTTTGAAGCTGATTTAAGAGTATCATCAATTAGGCAATCTAGGCTAAACAAATAACTTCTTTGAGATTCCTTATTCAATATAAGTTTAGCACAAATATCAACCCATTTGTGCAATCCAAGCTCTGTTCCCCCTGGAATATCTTTTGTTTTTGGAATTATAAGTTCAATGTAATTTGAAATGAAATCAATTTGAGAATCTGATAAAAGTTTAGGACTCCAATTTGATTCATTTTGACAACTACTAAGTAAACTAACCAGAGTAGGAGTTGCAGAGACAGCTCCTAAAGAAAACCCAATATTTTTAAGTGCTTTTCGTCTATTCATAACTAAATATTCATTTTTTTAAGCTCACTTACAGCGTGATTTACAGCTCTAGCTGTCATAGCCATATATGTTATAGAGGGGTTTGTACATCCAGCTGAAGTCATAAAGGCACCATCGGTCACATACACATTTGGTACACTATGAATTTGATTATTCCCATTTAGGACTGAGGTTTTAGGATTACGACCCATTCTCGCTGTTCCCATTTCATGAATCCCGTGTCCCATAACGTAATTATTGTCATGGCCTTTAACATTTTTAAATCCTGCGTTTTCAAGCATTTCGACAGCTTGGTTCATCATGTCTTTTCGCATATTTAGTTCATTTTCCCTAATTTTTGCGTCAAAGGAAATGGTAGGTAATCCCCACTTATCAGTTTTATTGTAATCCAGTGTCATTTTATTATCGTGATAAGGTAGAATTTCTCCAAAGGCTCCAAGAGATATCCCCCATTCTCTGGGTCTCAGCAGTTCTTCTTTAAATTTAGCCCCGTATGCACTTTCTATTGAGGATGGTTTATGCGAACCTCTGCTTCCTCCTCCTTGATAACCATACCCTCTTAAAAAATCTTTTCTATTAGTTTTACCACCAAGATTACGAAATCTGGGTAAATAGATTCCATTTGGTCTTCTACCAGTAAAATATTTGTCTTCATGTTTATCAGAAACACCTTTAGCCCCAACTTGGAAATGATGATCCATTAAGTTGTGTCCAAGCTCTCCTGAATCATTACCCATTCCGTTTGGAAACCTGTTCGATCTTGATTGTAATAAAATTGATGCTGATGCAACTGCTGATGCACACAAAAATATAACCTTTGACCTATATTCGTTAGTTTTTTTGGTTTCTGTATCAATTACTTTGACTCCAGTTGCTTTTTCTTGATTTTCATCATAAATAATTTCATGTACAATTGAATTTGGCCTAAGAGTTAAATTTCCGGTTTGTACAGCAGCAGGAATAGTCGACGAATTTGAACTAAAATATGATCCATATGGACATCCTCTCCTACATCTATTTCTATACTGGCACGAAACCCTACCTAACCCTTTTTTTGTTCCTTCAGTAATGTGCGCTACTCTACCTATGGTTAGGGTTCTGTCATCATAATTTTCATGAATTGATTTCTTTAAGTCTTTTTCAACACAATGCATTTCCATTGGCTTTAAAAATTTACCATCCGGTAATTGAGGTAAACCTAGCTTTTCTCCGCTAATTCCGATGTATTCTTCGACATAGTCGTACCAAGGGGCAATATCCTTGTATCTTATAGGCCAATCCACAGCAACACCCTCTTTTAAGTTGGCCTCAAAATCAAAATCACTAAGTCGATAAACTTGTCGACCCCATGTAAGAGATCTACCTCCTACATGATAACCTCTCAACCAATTAAATGGTTTTATTTCATTGTATGGATGGTCGAGGTCATCAACAAAAAAATGTTTAGAATGTTCTTTAACTTGACCAGTTCGAGTCTGTACTGGTTGCCTTTTTCTTATTTCAGCTGTTTTTACATCACCCGCAGGGAAATCCCATTCATCCATATTCATGGTAGTATAATCTTCTATATGCTTGACCATTCTACCTCTTTCTAAAACAAGTGTTTTGAGTCCTTTTTCTGTAAGCTCTTTTGCTGCCCAGCCTCCACTGACTCCAGTTCCAATAACTATTGCATCGTAGTTACTTTCAATATTTTTCATAAAACTCTATAATTCTAATCCTTTGTTGTGTAAAATTAATTATTAATTATATAATGTGTATTTTTAGATTGTATATATTTTGTTTTTCACAATATAAAAGAATAATTTTTAAAAGGTTTGTAAATTTTAATCACTTTTAATTATGATAAAAAGAAGAGAGTTTATCGAAAAGCAACTTAAATTAGGTCTAGGATTTGCACTTTTAGCAATTCCCACAAAAGGTCCTGGCTTTGATTTGATCAATGAAACGAATAAAAACTTATTTTTTAAACTTTCCCTTGCCCAGTGGTCACTTCATAAGGGTATTGATTCTGGTAAATTTGATCCCTATGATTTTGCTAAAACAGCCAAAGAACTAGGATTTAGTGGTTTAGAATATGTTAATCAACTTTACAGTGATGTGATGGACTCAAGAAATAAGCATCAAGCCATTAAAAACTTTATTAAAAAAAATAATGATGAAGCTCAACAAAACAATGTTGAAAATTTATTGATCATGATAGATGGTGAGGGTGATCTAGCTACATCTAAAGTTAGAAAAAGAAATGCTGCTGTAGAAAACCACAAAAAGTGGATTGATGCCGCATCTCAAATGGGTTGTCATTCCGTAAGAGTCAATTTATATGGTTCAGAACAAAAAATGAAGTGGATGGAATATTCCTCTGATAGCCTTTCAAGGCTTTCTGAATTCTCAAAAGATTTCAATATTAATGTAATTGTAGAAAATCATGGAAGCTTGTCATCAAATGCAGAACTTTTGATGCAAGTAATAAATAATGTTAATCTAAAAAATTGTGGCACATTACCTGATTTTGGAAACTTTTGTATAAAAAGAGTAGAAGGTGATCTATATGAATCGGATTGCGTTAAAGAATATGACAGGTACAAGGGTATAAAGGAAATGATGCCAAAAGCTTTTGCTGTAAGTGCAAAATCAAACAGTTTTAATTATGAAGGAGATGAAATATACACAGACTATTTAAAAATGCTTAAAATTGTAAAAGAATCTGGATACAACGGCTACATAGGTGTTGAATATGAAGGAACTGGGTTATCAGAAATAGATGGAATACTGGCTACAAAAAACTTGCTTATCAATAAAGGTAAATTGATTTCATAATACTGTCATGAATAATAAAATAAAAATACAACTCTCTTTTATGATGTTTCTTGAATTTTTTATTTGGGGAGGATGGTTCGTCACTATGGGAACTTTTTTATCCCAAAATTTTAATGCAAGTGGATCCCAACTTGCTCAGGCTTATGAAACGCAATCAATTGGTGCCATAGTAGCACCGTTTATCATTGGGCTAGTCGCTGATCGTTATTTTTCTGCTCAAAAAATCCTTGGTATCTTGCATATCATTGGAGCGTTTCTTTTATTTCAAGCAGGAATTCAAAATGATTTTATAGCTTTTTACCCTTTTATTTTTATCTACATGATCCTATATATGCCTACACTAGCTTTGGTTAACTCAGTAGCGTTTAGGCAAATGGTAGATCCTTCAAAAGAATTTCCGCCTATTAGAGTTTTCGGAACTGTCGGATGGATTATTGCGGGTCTTACAATAGGATTTCTAGGGTGGGAATCACAAAAAATTTTAGAAAATACTTTTTTTCTTACAGCAGCCGCATCGTTCATTTTAGGGATTTTCAGCTTTACATTACCCAACACTCCACCGACAGCTGATAAAGAAAATTTGAGTTTTAGTAAAATACTAGGATTAGATGCACTTTCACTCCTTAAAAACAGAAAATATCTAATCTTTTTTATTTCGTCAATTTTGATATGTATACCGCTAGCTTTTTATTATCAACATGCCAATCAATTTTTAAATGAAGTTGGTATGCCAAAAGCTGCAGCAGTTATGAGTCTTGGTCAAATTTCAGAAGCCCTGTTTATTCTATTATTACCAGTTTTTTTGAAACGATATGGAATCAAAACCACCCTTATTGTAGGAATGATTGCTTGGGTTTTAAGGTATATTCTTTTTGCATATGGGGATGTTGGAGGAGGAGTTTGGATGTTAATTTTAGGTGTAATTTTACACGGGATATGTTATGATTTCTTTTTTGTTTCCGGTCAGATTTATACCGATTTTAAAGCTGGAAGTCAATTTAAAAGTTCTGCACAAGGACTTATAACTCTTGCAACTTATGGACTTGGTATGCTAGTTGGTTTTAGAATAGCTGGAAAAATCACCGATCTTTACACAATAGATTCGACGCACGATTGGACACAAATTTGGCTAATTCCTTCTGGATTTGCATTTTTTGTATTGATTTTTTTCATTTTAACGTTTAAAGACGAAAAAATAAAATTAGAAAATGAGTAAAATACGTCTTGGTATACTTGGAGGTGGTGGAGATTCTCTTATTGGCATTGTCCACAGAATTGCATCTGGGATGTTCGATGAATTTGAGTTAGTAGGTGGTTGTTTTAATCCAGACCCAAATGAAAATAAGGCCTTTGGTAAGAAAATTGGAATCAAAGAGGAAAGAATCTACGATGATTTTGAATCCTTGATAGAGGCTGAACTTTCTCTACCAAAGAATGAGAGAATTCAAATCGTTTCTGTTTTAACACCCAACTTTCTTCATTATCCTATGGCCAAAAAACTCATTCAAAATAACTTCAGTGTAATATGCGAAAAGCCGCTAACAACTACGTATTCTGAAGCCCAGGAATTAGAATTGGAGGTTAAAAAAAAGGATCTTGTATTTGCGGTAACATACACCTACACGGGATATCCAATTGTTAGAGAAATGAAGCAAATGATTAGAGATGGAGCGATTGGAAAAATCCAAAAAATTGATTTACAATATTATCAAGGGTGGATTAATCCAATAATTAAAGATCCTGAACTTAGAAAAACAGTTTGGAGACTAGATCCCGACAAAGGTGGTTTAAGCTGCTGCATCGGTGATATTGGAACTCACGCTTTTAATATGGCAGAATTTCTAACGGGTATGAAAATTGATAAAATTCTTGCTGACTTGAATTATCTGTATCCAGAAAATCTAATGGATGTTGATGGTACAATACTTGTCCGTTTCTCTGAGTATTGCAAAGGGGTGATTAGAGCATCCCAGATCGCTACAGCAGAGGAAAATAGCTTTACAGTTCAAATTTATGGAGAAGATGGATGCTTTAAGTGGAATCAAGAAAATCCAAATTATCTTTATCAACTTATGGAGGGTAAACCAATACAAATTTTAAAACCTGGCAATTCATACCTTTCTGATTTTTCATTAAAGTCTTCGAAATTACCACCCGGACATCCAGAAGGATTTTTCGATGCTATGGGTAACATTTATAACGGAGTTGCAAAAACTCTCAGAGGAGTTGAAACAAAGGATGGTTCATTTCCTTCAATTAAAGAAGGGGTGAGAGGAATGATGTTTATAGAAAAAGTTTTGGAGTCTAATAAAAAAGGAAATTTATGGATTAAATTAGATTAAATTTTATGAAAACAATTAAAGGTCCTGCAGTTTTTTTAGCCCAATTTATAGATAACAAATCACCATTTAATTCAATCGATGGATTATGTGAGTGGGCGTCAAATCTAGGTTACAGAGGAATACAAATTCCAACTTTAGATAAGTGGCTCTTTGATTTAGATAAAGCTTCATCTAGTAAAACCTATTGCGATGAGTATAAAGGAAGGATAAATTCATTTGGGCTTGAGATTACTGAACTTTCAACACATCTCCAAGGACAACTTGTTGCAGTTCACCCAGCCTACGACTTGATGTTTGATAATTTTGCACCCAAAGAGCTAAGAAATAAACCAAAAGAGAGAACCAAATGGGCAATTGAACAAGTCAAAAAGGCAGCTAAAGCTAGTTCAAATCTGGGAATCAAATCTCACGCTACATTTAGTGGTGCGCTCCTGTGGCCATATTGGCATCCATGGCCTCAGCAACCAGAAGGTCTAATTAAAGCTGGTTTTCAAGAGTTAGCAAAGAGATGGATTCCAATCTTAGACGTTTTTGAAGATAACGATGTCAATGCCTGCTTTGAAGTTCACCCCGGTGAAGATATTCATGATGGAGAAACTTTTGAAATGTTTTTAGAAGCTTCAAATAATCACAAAAGAGCCAACATACTTTACGATCCCAGCCATTTTGTTTTACAACAACTTGATTACATTACCTATATTGATCACTACCATGAATTTATTAAGGCTTTTCACGTAAAAGACTCTGAGTTTAAACCAAATGGAAAAAAAGGAGCGTTTGGTGGTTATGGAACATGGAAAGACAGAGCTGGAAGATATAGATCACCTGGTGATGGTCAAATTGACTTCAAAACAATTTTCACTAAACTTACAGAATACGGGTGTGATGTTTGGGCTGTAATGGAGTGGGAATGTTGCATTAAAAGCCCTGAACAAGGAGCAAAAGAAGGAGCAAAATTTATACAAAACCATATTATTGAAGCTACCCAAAAAGTATTTGATGATTTTGCAGGTGGTAGCACAGATAAAAAACAGATAAATAAAATATTAAATATTTAAAATGAATAAATTAATTTATATAGCCATTTTGAGCTTTATCGTATGCTCATGCATGGGCCAAACAAAAAAAGAAAAAAATAAATTAGTCGATTCTAAAAAAGATGAATGGATTTCACTCTTTGATGGAAAAACAACAGAAGGTTGGCACTACTACAATGGAGGTGAATTAGGTCGCGAGTGGGAAGTAAAGGACGGTATATTAACTTTTGATCCAAAAAACCGAGATGAAATAGATAAAAAATATAATATTGTAACCAATGAAAAATTCACTAATTTCATTTTATCAATTGAATGGAATATTGCAGAATGTGGAAATAGTGGTCTTTTTTGGGGGGTTCACGAGGATAAGAGATTTGTTTCTCCATACCTGACTGGCCCAGAAATACAGATATTGGATAATGAGAGACATTCCGATGCTTTTATGAAGCCTAAATATCATCAGGCAGGGGCATTATATGACATAGTTCAACCCTCAAAGGATGTATGTAACCCAGCTGGAGAGTGGAACCATTTTCTCCTTACTGTAAATCACGAAACCAATAATGCAAATGTTAAGTTAAATGGAACTGAAATAGTGTCATTCCCAATAAATGGACCAGAATGGGAAGATTTAATATCAACATGTAAATTCAGAGATAAAAGTACATACAATTATATAGAGGCCCCAGAATTTGGGAAGTATAAAACTGGAAAAATTGGACTTCAGGATCACGGTGACAGAGTTTCATTTAGAAATATTAAAATCAAAAGGCTTTAGATTAAATATATGATTATTTCTATGACGGGATTTGGAAAATCAGAAACCAAATTTCAGAGAAAAAAGTTAAATGCAGAAATAAGATCATTAAATAGTAAAAATATTGATCTTAATCTACGCGTTCCCAACAGATACAGAGAGATTGAATCCAAAATTAGAACAAAAATTAATGGAGAATTATCAAGGGGGAAAATTGACTTATTGGTAGGCATTGATCTCCATGATGAAGACAAATTATCATCTCTTAATCATACGGTCATTAAAAAGTACATTAATGAATTAAAAAAAATATCCGATTCATCTGAATCGGAACTTCTTAAAATGGCAATCAGACTTCCTGAGTCTATAAAAATTGAAAAAGAAGATATTTCAAAAGAAGAAAAAAAAATCCTATTTAAAATTATTGATAATGCAATCATAAAATTAAAGCAGTACAGAATTTCTGAGGGTAAGTCAATACAAAAAGACTTCAAAAATAGAATTAAGGCTATTTATAAATTGATCAAAAGTGTGGATAAGTTAGCTCCAAAAAGAAAAGAAAAAATTAGAAAGAAGATTGAAGATCTTTCACGGCAAAATTTAAATGAAATCGACAATAAAAGAATGGAGCAGGAAATTTTTTATTTCATTGAAAAAATGGACATTAATGAGGAAATCGTTAGACTAAAAAGTAACTTAAAATATTTTGAGAAAATCATGAACGAAAAGGCTCCTAATGGTAAAAAACTTACTTTTATTTCTCAAGAAATTGGAAGAGAAATTAATACCCTGGGCTCAAAGGCCAATGACGAAAAACTTCAAAAAATAGTTGTAGAAATGAAAGATGAGTTGGAAAAGATAAAAGAACAACTTCTAAATGTACTTTAAAAATGGAGGCGAAACTCATTATTTTTTCTGCACCATCTGGAGCTGGCAAAACATCAATTATAAAATATTTATTGGATAAAATTTCATCTACTGAATTTTCGATATCTGCTACTTCAAGGAAACCAAGACAGAACGAAAAAAATGGTATCGATTATCATTTTATGTCTGTTGATTCATTTAAAAAAAAAATTAAAAACAACGACTTTATCGAATTTGAAGAAGTTTATGCTAATGTATTTTATGGAACATTAAATTCTGAGGTAGATAGAATATGGCAAAACGGCAAAACCGTTTTATTAGACATGGATGTAAAGGGTGGACTCAAAATTAAATCCATTTTTAAGGAAAATGCTCTTTCAATATTTATTAAACCACCCTCAATAAAGGCGTTAGACAAACGCCTCACTAAAAGAGCACTTGATACCCAAAAAAGTATCCAGGAGAGACTAAAAAAATCAGAATTTGAATTGAGTTATGCAGAAAAGTTTGATATTGTTCTAGAGAACAACGACCTAGATAAAACTAAAAATACTGCTTTTAGAATAGTTAGTGAATTTATCGGGGGTAAATGAAAAAAGTAGGTCTGTTTTTTGGAACATTTAATCCCTTTCACAATGGTCATTCATTTATGGCAAATCATTGTCTAAATGAATGTGATTTAGACGAGGTTTGGATCGTTGTATCTCCTCAAAATCCTTTAAAAAAAAATCTTGAAATACTGGATATTTATGAAAGAATTAAAATTATTGATAAGTCAATTTCAAATGAGAAAAAGATAAAAATTTGTCTCGACGAGTTAAAACTACCTAAGCCTAATTACACTGTAAAAACTTTACAGTTTTTTAAAAAAACATATTCCAAAAAAAAATTCAAGATAATATTAGGTGAAGACAACCTCTACTCCTTTAAAAAATGGAAAAATAGTGCTGACATACTCGAGAACTTCCCAATTTATGTTTATCCCAGAAATGAAAAAATAGATGTTGGTGATTTTATCATTCATGATAATTTAAAAATTTTAAGAAACGCTCCAAAGATTGATATTTCGTCAACTAAAATTAGAGATTATTTGTCCAAGGGAATTGATGTTGAAAAATATTTATCCAAAGAATCTTTTGAATATATTATTAAAAAAAAATATTTCATTAAATCATAAATCAGACAAAAGATTACTCAATTTGTTTGTTATTTTTTTTCTTGACCACTTATCTAAGTTTGGAAATCTATTTGTTAATTTACCTTTATTAAGAATTACTTTCTCTAAAAAAAGTTGTATTTCTTTGTCAGAATCCCTTAAAAACATTTTGGTATAACTTGCTTTGGACAAAATTTTTCCAGCTTCACTTTTCGGATCACCTATGCTAAGAATAGGTATTTCAGTTGCCAAATACTCCATTATTTTGCCAGAGATCATTTCTTTTTCGGCACCAATAAAGAAAAAATTCACAAGTAGATCAGCACTTTTAATTAATCTAACAGAATCTTCATGATTTAAATATCCACAGTTCTTTACCTTTACTTTGGGTAAGTAATTTTTTATTTCATTTATAATTTCATTAGATATATTTCCAGCTAGAGATAATTTTAAGTTTGTGTTACCAAAATTTTGTTTTAAATTTTTTAATAATGAAATGTAAGGATGATTCTTTGTTAAAAGCCCAGTGTAAACAATATGGAAATACTTTTTAGATTTTTCGCTTTTTATTTTGTTGATTAGAACATCATCATACCCGTTAGGAACTACTGCGAAATTTTGATTTGGAGCTTTTAATTGAAGTTGTTCCTTTAAGTCTCCACCTATGGTGGTCAAAACTAGATTTGCATTGTTTAAAACTTTTTTCTCTAGCTCCTTTTGTTTATTAATTGACTTTTTAGTGAATAGAAAGTTTTTGTTGTAAAAAATATTGACCCATGGATCTCTAAAGTCTACTGTCCAGTTAATTTTAAAGTCCCTTTTGACTCTTAATCCAATTAGATGTGTTGAATGAGGGGGCCCAGTAGTAATTATATGCTTAATGTTATTTTTAATTATTAGCTTTTTACATTCTCTATAGGCGAAATCTACCCATCCAATTCTTGCATCTGGAATAAAAAAATTTGAACGAATGTAGTTAGATAGTTTGTTAAATAACCCTTTATTTTTTATCTCTCCTTGAGGTATTCCTTTTCTAAACCCTCCTGTTGTTAAAAAGGAAAAAAATTTTAATGGTTCATTAGTTGATGTTTTTATTACTTCAATATCTTCCACAATCTTCTCTAGACTCATATCTAAGAATGGATAAGATGCTTTCTTTTCATCAACAGTAATTACAAACGGCTCCCATCCCAATTCCTTTAAATATTTTGAGAAATACATCCATCTTTGCACCCCAGATCCACCTGAGGGAGGCCAATAATATGTTAAAATGATAACTCCACCTTTATTATCAAGTTTTTTAATCATTTTTCTTCTTGAATAGGGGTACAGAAGAGCATGCCTCGCCATAGAAGATACTTTTTACATGAGGCTGTAATTTCTCAATTGCTAATAAATAAACTGTTTCGGGAATATTTTTTTTTGAACATCCTTTGATGATTAAAGGCTTGTTTTTAAATGGAGCCACGTCTAAATTATGTAAAATATCCTCGTATATGCTTTGTTCTAGTTCTAATATTGAACCAAACACACATTTTTTCACATATTGGTTTAGATATGTTGATAATAACATTATTGACCAGGACGGAAGAATTGCATTTGTAGAACAATGAATTGCGACGTAAGTATCTTTAAATTTTGAAAAGTCATATGACTTTAATGATGATCTATATTCTTTTTCCTTTATAACTATCCCTTTATAAAGCCATTGAGAAATATCAATTTTGAGTCTTTCTCCTTCAGGATAGTACTCCTCAAGATCAAAGGTTATAATTGGACTCTTAGTAACTTTATTTATTATTTCTTTACCCATTACAAGAAACCAAGTTCTAGTTTTGCCTCTTCACTCATTAAATCTTTTGTCCAAGGGGGATCAAAAGTCATTTCAACTTCAACCTGGTTAATGCCCTTTATAGATTTAACTTTTTCTTCAACTTCAGCAGGTAAAGACTCAGCTACTGGGCAATTAGGAGAAGTAAGAGTCATTAAAACTTTAGCATCAAAATCTTCATTTACAAAAACATCATAAATAAGACCTAATTCATAAATATCGACTGGAATTTCAGGATCAAAAATCGTTTTTAATACTTTTACAATTTTTTCTCCTAACAATTGGGCATCAAAGTTCTTTTCAGCCATCTCAATTCAATTTAGTTTGAAAAGCAAGAGCATACATCTTTATTTGTTTTATCATTGACGAAAGGCCATTTGCTCTCGTTTGAGATAAATGATCTTTTAAACCAATTTTATTAATGAAGTCAAAACTGGAATCTAAGATTTCCTTTGGAGACTGTCCTGAGTAAATTCTTATTAAAATTGATATTATTCCTTTAGTTATAATTGCATCGCTGTCTGCATGAAAGAATATATTTTCATTTTTTAATTCAGCATGTAACCAAACTCTGCTCTGACAACCTTTAATTAGGTTGGAATCACTTTTAAAATTGTTATCCATTGTAGGTAGTGATTTTCCAAGACCGATCATATATTCATACTTTTCCATCCAGTCATTCATAACTTCAAATTCTTCAATTATCTGATTTTGAATATCAATAATTTTCATAATTGTAAATTTATGATAAAATTTTAATAGCTTTTTTTAGGGTATCTATTAGGAAATCAATTTCTTCTTCTGTATTGTAAAACGCAAAAGAAATCCTTAAAGTCCCTGTAATCTTAAAAAAGTCCATAATAGGTTGAGCGCAATGTTGCCCTGTTCTTACAGCAATTCCCATTTTATCCAAGATGCTACCTATGTCATATGGATGAATGCCCTTTACATTAAAAGAAATTACCGATGTTTTATTTTCTGATTCACCGTAGATCTTCACATTTTCAATACTATTTAATTTTGCAGTTGCATATTGAAGTAAATGATTTTCATAATTATTAATTTTATCTAGTCCTATTGAATTAATATAGTCAATCGCCGCACCGAAAGCTATACATCCAGCAATATTTGGAGTACCTGCTTCAAATTTGTGAGGCAAATCTGCATAAGTAGTTTTTTCAAAGGTTACTTGATCAATCATTTCACCTCCGCCTTGGTAAGGTGGTAAATTTTCTAACAACTCTTTTTTTCCATATAACATTCCTACCCCAGTAGGTCCACACAATTTATGAGCAGAGGTCACATAATAATCTACATCTAAATTTTGTAAATCAATTTTAAAATGAGCAGATGCTTGAGCGCCATCAATTAGAACCTTCGCACCATATTTATGCGCTTTCGTAATTATTTCTGAAATTGGATTAATAGTACCAAGTGCATTTGAAACGTGATTAACGAATACTAGCTTGGTATTTTCGTTTAACAATTCATCAAATTTATCTAACTCTAATTCACCGAGGTCATTCATTGGAATCACCTTAAGTTTTGAACCCGTTTTTTCACACAAAATTTGCCATGGAACAATGTTTGAGTGGTGTTCAAGTTCAGAAACAATGAGCTCATCTTTTTCAGAAAGAATTTCACTGTATCCAGATGAAACTATGTTTATAGCGTGAGTTGTTCCAGAAGTAAAGATTATTTCGGAATTTAATTTTGCATTAAAATGATTTTTCAGCTTCTCTCTAGCCCCCTCATATAGTTCAGTTGCTTGTTGACTCAAAAAATGAACGCCTCTGTGAATATTTGAATTGTAATTTAAATAATAATCACTAATAACATCTATAACTTGTTTGGGTGTTTGAGAGGTGGCTGCATTGTCAAAATATATCAGCTTTTTCCCATTTACTGTCTTGTCAAGTATTGGAAAATCCAATCTTATATTTTCAACATCAAAAATATTAGAGCTCATGTCGTATTTTAACTTCTAATTTGGAAGATATAATTTGATTTATTCTTGATTTAAGCTTTGGGATTTTTACAGAATCTAATACGTTGTTAGCAAAAGCATATGTCAACAGACCCCTAGCTTCATTTATAGGAATACCTCTTGTTCTTAAGTAAAAAAGTGCTTCTTCATCTAATTGTCCTATTGTACATCCGTGCGAACATTTTACATCATCAGCAAAAATTTCTAGCTGCGGTTTTGTATTTACTGTAGCTCTATCGTCTATGACAATATTATTGTTTTGCTGAAAAGCATTGGTTTTTTGAGCTATTTTGTCTACAAGTATTTTCCCATTGAAAACCCCAACTGATTTGTCAGAAAAAATACCCTTGTATTCTTGGTGACTTTCACAATTAGGTTGAGCGTGACTAACGAGCGTGTAATGATCTACATGCTGGTTAGCATTTATGATTGTTAAACCATTTAATATAGAGTTACAATTTTCTCCATTTTGATAAAAATTAAGATTATTCCTAGTTATTTCTCCACCAAACGAAAATGTGTGTACATCCACATTTGATTTTGTGTTTTGTGAAATATAAGTATTATCTATTAGATATGATTCCTCTCTATCGTTTTGAATTTTATAATAATCAATTCTTGATGAATCTTTAGCATAAATTTCAGTAACTGAATTTGTGAAGGATTTATGATTACTTAAGCTTTGGTGCCTCTCTAAAATCTGAACTTCTGCATTTTCTTCAACAATAATTAAATTTCTTGGCTGAAGGAAAAAATCACCTTGCTTACCAGTTGAAAAGTGCATAATTTCTATCGGCTTTTCGGCAGTAACTGATTTTGGCAGATAAATATATGCTCCCTCTATCGAAAAGGATGTGTTTAGTAAGGTTAGGGAGTCTTTTTTATCTGAAATTTTATCAAAGTATTTATTTATGAGACTTTTATATTTTGGTTTTGTAAGTGCCGCCGACAAAAGACATACATCTAAACCATCGTGAGTCGTATCGGAGAGAAAGGGACTATAAATGCCATCTATAAATACAATTTTGTATGTGTCGATTTCATAGAGAAAATATTTTTGAACATCTTTTAATTCAATTGCAACTTCTTTTTTGGGGAAGATTCCATAATCGCTTTTTAAAATTTTTACTAAAGAAGTGTATTTCCAAGCTTCTTGTTTTTTGTTTGGAAACCCTTTTTCTTCAAAGCTCTTTATACTTTTAGATCTTATTTCGTGAACTGGATTTGATAAATCTATATCCTGCTCAAAAACCATAAAAGAAGAAATTAGTTTTTCTTTAAAGTCCATAGGAAATATTATTTGACCCAATCATACCCCTTTGCCTCAAGTTCAATGGCAAGATTTTTATTTCCCGACTTTACAATCTTCCCATCGGATAAAACATGGACAAAATCAGGAACAATATAATCTAAAAGTCTTTGGTAGTGTGTAATTAAAACTACTGCAGTATCGTCATTTCGTAACATATTGACCCCGTTGGCTACAATTTTTAATGCATCTATATCTAAACCTGAGTCCGTTTCATCTAATATGGCAACTTTAGGCTCCAACATAGCCATTTGAAAAATTTCATTTCTCTTCTTTTCACCTCCGGAAAAACCCTCATTAAGAGATCGAGACAAGAATTTTGAATCAATTTTTAATAAATCTGATTTTTCTCTAATTTTCTTTAGCATCACATTGGCTGGCATTTCGTCTAATCCATTGGCTTTTCTCATCTGATTTATCGAGGTTTTAATAAAGTTTGTTACACTTACTCCTGGAATTTCAACTGGATATTGGAATGACAGAAAGATTCCTTTGTGGGCTCTTTCTTCAGTATTAAAATCAACCAAATCTTCATCTTGAAACAATATCTCGCCTTTATCAATTTCGAAATCTTCATGTCCAGCTATAACGGTAGATAGTGTGCTTTTACCTGATCCGTTTGGACCCATTATTGCATGAACCTCACCGGGAGACACTTTTAAATCTATCCCCTTTAAAATCTGTTTGCCGTCTACACTAGCGTGCAAGTTGTTTATTTCAAGCATATTTTAATTTTATCCTACGGACCCTTCTAATGATATTTCTAATAGCTTTTGTGCCTCTACAGCAAACTCCATGGGTAATTTGTTTAAAACTTCCTTACTGAATCCATTTACAATTAGAGCAATAGCTTTTTCAGTATCAATTCCCCTTTGATTGCAATAAAATATTTGGTCCTCACCAATCTTACTGGTAGTTGCTTCGTGCTCAATTTGTGCTGAATTGTTTTTAGCTTCGATATATGGAAAAGTGTGAGCTCCACAGGAATTACCCATTAACAACGAGTCGCACTGTGAAAAATTTCTAGCGTTTTTTGCACCTGGACTTACTTTTACTAACCCCCTATAACTGTTTTGTGATTTTCCGGCTGATATACCTTTTGAAATTATGGTTGATTTCGTGTTTTTACCTATATGAATCATTTTTGTTCCGGTATCAGCTTGCTGTAAATTATTGGTGACAGCAATTGAATAGAATTCTCCTATGGAGTTGTTGCCTTTAAGAATACAAGAAGGGTATTTCCATGTAATGGCAGATCCAGTCTCAACTTGAGTCCAAGAGATCTTTGAGTTTTTGTGACAAATACCTCTTTTCGTAACGAAGTTAAAAACACCTCCATTTCCATCCTTGTCTCCAGGGTACCAGTTTTGAACAGTTGAGTACTTAATTTCAGCGTCATCAAGGGCAATTAATTCAACACACGCAGCATGAAGTTGATTTTCATCTCTCGAAGGGGCGGTACATCCCTCGAGGTATGAAACATAACTACCTCTATCAGCAATTACAAGGGTCCTTTCGAATTGACCAGTACCTGCTTGATTTATCCTAAAGTAGGTTGATAATTCCATTGGACATTTGACCCCTTTCGGAATATAGCAAAAAGAACCATCTGAAAAAACAGCTGAATTTAAAGCTGCAAAAAAATTGTCCTTTGGAGGAATAACCGTTCCCAAATACTTTTTCACGAGCTCTGGGTGTTCTTTAATGGCATCAGATATTGAACAAAAAATTATTCCCTTTTTTTCTAAAGTGTCTCTGAAAGTTGTGGCTACAGAGACAGAATCCAATACAACGTCAACAGCAACACCAGATAACTTTTTTTGTTCATCTATGGATATTCCAAGCTTATTAAATGTTTCTATTAATTCTGGATCCACTTCATCTAAACTTTTATATTTTTCTTTCTTCTTAGGTGCCGAATAATATGATATGTCCTGATAATCTGGCTTTTTATATTTTATATTGGCCCAATCAGGTTCTTCCATTTTTTTCCATGCGTTAAAAGCATTTATTCTCCATTCAAGCATCCAGTCAGGTTCATTTTTTCTTTTAGAGATAGCAATAACAGTTTCTTCGTTTAACCCCTTAGGGAAAGTTTCTGACTCAATATCTGTGTAAAAACCATATTCATATTCTTTGGTCTCTAATTCCTTTTTAAGTTCTTCTTCTGTGTATGCCATAATTATATTTTAAAGTGAAAAACTTTCACCACATCCGCAAGTTCTATTTGCATTTGGGTTATTGAAAACAAATCCCTTTCCGTTCAAACCACCTGAATAATCTAATGTTGTTCCTACCAAATAGAGTAAACTTTTTTTATCAACTAAAATTTTCACTCCATTATCTTCAAATAATCGGTCTTCGTTAAGTTGATTCGAATCAAATTTTAGTTCGTAGGACAGGCCTGAACACCCACCACTTTTAACCCCAACTCTAACAAAATCTTGTATAGGGTTGAACCCATCATCTTTCATTAGTGAAGAAACTCTATCCCTAGCGATATTTGAAACTCTAATCAACTATTATTCATTTTTATGCAAATATAATTTTAATTAAAGGTCTAATCAAGGGAAATCATAGATATAATTAATATTATTATTCAGGAAATCTATTTAAAAAATGCCAAAAAAATATCCTTTCCACCATTGCTTTCAACAAAAGAATCCTCTTTGCTATCACTATATCCAGCTACAATAATTTCATTTTCATTAAAATGAATAAGTGAATTAGCTATATCCTCTCCCTCTGCTCCTATTTTGAAAATTTCTTTAAGAATTCTATTTTTTGATAACTGAATCAATACTGCATCATTTTTTCCTTTATTATAACTAAAATCAAAGTCTGTGCTCTTACTATAACCTGTCAACCATATATTATCTTTGTTATCTATTTCTATTTTTTTCCCTTTATCAAAATTTGATCCTCCAAATGTTTGTTCACTCAACAAATTTCCATCTAAATCTAGTGTAAGTAACCAAAAATCTGAGCTTCCCATTTGAAATGAAACATCTTTATCATTACTTAAAGTACTCCCAAGGATATGAATTTTATTGTCCGAAGATTGGATTATTGAATTTGCTGTCTCATATTTTGAGCCCCCATATGAACGTTCCCATAAAAAGTCTCCTTTAGCAGTTAATTTAACTACCCAGATATCATAACTCCCTTTGGGAGACCTAATATCATTATCACTACTTTCGGATGACCCCACCAATATAAAATCCCCCTCCGCAGTCTCAATTGAATCGTATGACCTATCATTATTTGTTCCGCCAAAATATTTTCTCCACAAAATATTTCCTTTTAAATCTATTTTATGACACCAAAATTCTCCAACTCCGTGTTTAACAGATTTCTCCATTTTTTCGGTAGACCCTAAACCTCTAGAGGCAGTTACATCTAAAAAACCATTAAAAAATAAGTTTCCATCCTTTGTTTTAATTATGTTATATGCATGATCGTGCCCAGAAAAACCATAGCTCTTCTCCCAAATTATGTTACCCTTTGGATCAATCAATATTACCCAATTATCATGAAACCCTTCATTATTGGATGCATCTCCGTCGTTGCTCATGGAGTATCCTAATAAAGCATAACCAATCCCAGAAACCTCAACAACAGATTGACCTCTGTCATCTCTTGAGCCACCATAATTTTTAACCCACTCTAGGGATTTGTGGCTATCAAATTTCATTAGTATAATATCTGATTCTAGACCTATTTTGTTTTGAATCAATCCATCACTACTTGTTGAACTTCCAATTACCATAAAACCACCGTCTAAGGTATTTATAATATCATTTGCTTCATCGTCATTACTTCCTCCAAAAGATTTAATATAATTTAGTTTGTAACTTCTATTTTCAAGAGATAATTCACTTTTTACACATCCACAAAAAAAAATAAAGATGAATAAATTTCTTAGCATTGTTATTTCCTTTTGATTAAAAACAATCCCCTGCTAATGTCACTAACAGCAATAACACCACTTTCAAAAAAAGGATAACTATTCCAAACACCATCAAAGGAAGCATCATCATTCTCTGGATACGTATCAAAAAAGGCTTCTTCAATGATTTCTTCATTTTCAATGTTTTCAATATTTAGTTCTCTAAATCCAGCAGTGTAATTGGATAAATAAAGCTTGTTAGACTTTATGTATAGATTGTGATCTATTGCATCTGTCTTCCCTTCATAAACAAAATGTATTTTAGGATTTTTTAAATCCTTTAAATCAAAAATTATAATTCTTGTTTTGTTACCATACCTTAATTCGTCCAACTCGTCTCCTAAATAAAAAAAACGATGATTCTCATCAATCCATCCTTGATGTGTATATCCTCCATAACTGTAAGATATTGTTGAAATTATTTGAGGATTTGTTTTTTCAGTAACATCAAGAATAATTAATTGATTAGTTTCCCCACCATCACTGTTGCTGCCAAATAAAATCTCTCTGCCTAAATAATTTTTATCCTCACCTTCATAAGTTATAATCTGTGCATCGTGAATATAAGAAGTATCCGAGAAACCTCCTTTTAAAATTGGTTGTTCAGGAATTCTAATGTCGTAAAAAACAGGGCCCCCTTCATACAATGCTGAACCTAGAATATAGGCAAACCCAGTGGAGGTATTTATTGCGATGTTATGTGCATTGCCAAAATCATTGGCAGTATAATCTTCATTGAAGATTTTAAAATCGCTCGAATCAAGAAGTCTATTTAAATTAAAAACTTGTAAACCATGATTAGACGCTTCACTTACAACAAATGCGTAATTATTATATATTTTCACATCCCTCCAGTCACTAGGATCAGTAGCTGATAATAGTTTCCCAATGAAAATTACATTTTGTGGGTCAGTTATATCCAAAAATGCCAGTCCATCATTTAAACCCTGTAAAACAAATTCTCTATTTGAATTATAATCTGTCCATCCCCAATTATCGTTCGCTAATTCACTTCCAAAAAAAGATAATGGAATCCAACTTAAAAGATCATAGTCTTTACATGGAAATTCATTTGCAAATCCAGCAATACACTCAATTTTATCAAAATTAAAAACCTTTTTTTCTGGGTTATTTTGATTTTCTTCTTGGACTGTTTCAACTTCCTTAAAATTATCTACAGAGAACTCATTTTTACTGCATTGAATAAACGTAAATAATAAAATATAATTGATAATTAAGTTTATTTCAATTTTAGAGAATATATATCTAAATTTTATGGACTTTATCATTAGTTAATGTTAAATTAAGTAAATCTTTATATCAAAATGTCCAAAAAAAAAAATAATTACACTCCTCTATCCTCGATTGGTGAGTTTGGTCTAATTAACAGAATCAAATCAAAATTTGATTTAAAAAATTCCTCTACCATACTTGGTATCGGTGACGATGCAGCAGTAATAGATAATAAAAATAAAACAGTTGTATCCACAGATATGCTGGTAGAAAACATACATTTTAATTTGATGTACGTCCCATTGAAACACCTGGGGTATAAGTCTGTCGTGGTTAATTTATCGGATATTTTTGCTATGAACGCAAAACCAGAACAAATAACTGTTAGTTTATCCGTATCAAACAGATTTACTCTCGAAGCAGTAGATGAATTATACAGCGGAATTAAACTAGCATGTGAAAAATACAAAGTTGATTTAATTGGAGGAGATACTACCTCTTCTGAGAAAGGTTTAATAATATCAGTGACTGCAATTGGGACCTGTGAGAAAGATAGACTAGTTTATCGTACAGGTGCAAAAAAAAATGATCTTGTTGCGGTAACAGGCAATCTTGGAGCTGCGTACATGGGTCTTCAAATTTTGGAAAGAGAAAAGGAAGTATTTAAAGTAAATCCACAATCACAGCCTAATCTTGAGAAATATACGTATTGTATTCAAAGACAACTTAAGCCCGAAGCTAGACATGATGTTATTAAGTTTTTTAAAGAAAATAAACTTACCCCCACCTCAATGATAGATATTAGCGATGGTTTATCCTCTGAAATTTTACATATAAGTGAAAAATGTAAAGTAGGTATTCATATTTACGAAGATAAAATACCTATAGACAATGAGACTATTAAAATTTGTAATGAATTTAAACTAAATGAGATAACAGCTGCTCTCAATGGAGGTGAAGACTATGAGATTTTGTTCACTATTGATCAGTCAGATTATGAGATAGTTAAAAAAAGTGAAATCGTAAGTATCATCGGTCATGTAACAAAAATTGAAGATGGCAATAAATTAATCACGGGCTTAGATCAGGCAATTGATTTGACAGCACAAGGGTGGTCAAAAATCTAAATTTAACCTAATGCTACATCAAGAGTCATCATAATTATGAATCCTAGTATGAATCCCATTGTCGCAAAATCAGTATACTTATCCTGTTGTGTCTCGGGAATTACTTCCTCAATAACAACAAAAATCATAGCACCTGCTGCAAAAGATAGAGCGTAAGGTAATAAAGGTGAAAAAAAAGTTACAGCAAATGCTCCTAGCACAGCAGCTAAAGGTTCTACAATTGCAGACAATTGACCATACCAAAAAGATTTAATACGACTAGCACCAAGTCTTCTCATTGGCATTGAAACTGCGATCCCTTCAGGAAAATTTTGAATTCCAATTCCCAAGGCCAACACAACAGCTCCAGAAATTGTCGCCTCGGGTAAACCTAGGGAAACTCCTCCGAATAAAACCCCTACTGCTAATCCCTCTGGAATATTGTGAAGTGTTATCGCAAGAACCAGTAATGTTGTTTTATGCCAAGGTGTTTTTATTCCTTCACTATCTTTAAAATTAATGTGAATATGAGGAAGTATTTTATCTAACAAAAAAATAAATAATGCTCCTAGCGCGAATCCAATTGATGCGGGTAATACTTTTATAAATCCATCACCTGGACTCATTTCAATCCCAGGGGCTAAAAGACTCCAAAAACTTGCAGCAACCATTACACCTCCAGTAAAACCAAGTAATCCATCAAGTACCATCCTGTTTAAATTTTTAATAAAAAAAACCAAAGATGCTCCTAATGCTGTCATAAACCAAGTGAAAATTGTAGCATAAAAGGCTCCGATAATTGGATGTTGATTTTCAAAAAAGATAATTACATCATTCATGCAAAAGAAAAATGTTCACCAGCGCAAAACTATAAAAATTATTGTAATTAATGGAACTTAATTAAAATTTAAAATAAGTATAAAAGCAAATGTTTATTTTTGAATTCATGATTGAAAAAAACTTTTATGATATAATTATTTGTGGTGGTGGTATCACTGGTTTATTATTAGCCAAAAAAATAACCGATGATGCCTATTTTAAAAGTCATAAAATAGCTTTAATTGAAAAAGAGGATAAAAATAAAAATGACAGAACCATTAGCTTTTGGGAAGAAGGCAAAGGAGAATGGGATAGCATTATTTGTGGTAGTTGGAAAAATGCAAATTTTATTTCAGATGAATATGAGTCATCTTTTGAACTTAGACCTTACACTTATAAAACTATTCGAGGAATAGATTTTTATAATTATTTCAAAAAGGAATTAAATAACAAAAATAATTTTAAAATAGTAAAGGATAACATTTTAAATATTAGATCAGATAACAGCTATAGTTATGTGAAAACAATTAATAAAGAATATAAAGCACCCAAGGTCTTCTCTAGTATCCCAAACTTAGAATACAAAAATCAAACATCCATTCCTGTTTTACAACAACACTTTATTGGTTGGTTTGTTAAAACAGAAAATTCAATTTTTGATCCCAATAAGTTAATTTTTATGGATTTTAGTGTACCCCAAAAAGGGAATACTAGATTTATGTATATTTTACCTTTTGATAGAAATTTTGCATTAGTAGAGTATACTTTGTTTTCCAAAAAAACACTTAAAAAAGAGGAATATGAATACAATATCAAAAAGTATTTAGAGGATAAAAATGCAGGTGAATTTAAGATTGTTGATAAAGAAGCAGGATCAATACCTATGACTGGATATAACTTTTCAAAACATAATAATTCAACTCTCCTTCATATTGGAACATCCGGTGGATGGACAAAAGCGAGTACAGGATTCACTTTTAAAAAGTCTATAAACAAAATAGAACACTTGATACAGTATTTAAAAAGTAATAAGTCTCTTGATAAGTTTCAAAATAAAACAAAATTTGATTTTTATGATCTGCTTTTTTTGGACGTCCTTTATCACCACAATGAGCAAGGAAAGTCACTTTTTTCAGGAATGTTTAAAAAAAATAAGCCGCAAAGAATATTCCGATTTCTAGATGAAAAGTCTACTTTTTCTGAAGATGTTCATCTTATGTTATCATTTCCGATAGGTAAATTTGTGAAAGCTTTATTTAAAAACTTTTCAATATTATAATTTTCGATTCAATATAGTTTTAAAAAGATCAAAAAAATGTTTTTGTTTTTTTATTTCAATAGGAAGGTTGTTTATTGAATTTAAAACCTTCTTATTATAATCTTCAATAATATTTTTTAAATAAATATCTGATTTGTTTTTTTTGAAAATTTTTATAACCTCGTGCTTTTTTTTATCAAAGTCCTTAGATTCAGAGCTATATAAATTTAGAAGAGACTCTACATCATCCTTTAAGCCATATTCAATAGAGTGAATAAAAAATAATGTTCTTTTATTTTCTTTTATGTCTCCACCACTGACTTTTCCAAAAATGTTTTCCTCGCCAAATACATCTAAGTAATCATCTTGTAATTGAAACAAAATCCCCAAATTCAAACCAAATTCGTAGAAGGATTGGCATACATTTTCATCAGCGCCAACTGAAAGTACACCCATTTTAAGTGCAGCACCAATTAAAACTGCAGTTTTTAACTTAATCATTTCAAAGTATTGCGATTCGTTAATATCAATTTTATCTGTAAAATTCATATCCATTTGTTGCCCCTTGCAAACATCCAATGCGCTATCTGTTAATACTTTATTCATTTTAAAATAAGTCTCTGACTTATAAGTTTCAAGTGACTTGTATGATAATATTAGCATAGCATCTCCAGACAAAATAGCGCTATTTCTATTCCATTTTTTATGAACTGACAATCTACCCCGTCGATATAATGCATTATCCATAATATCGTCATGCACTAGGGAAAAATTATGAAAGATTTCTATTGCTAAAGCTGCAGGTAAAGCTTTTTCAAAATTATTTGCAATTGAATCTGCCGCCATTAGAGTTAAGACAGGTCTTACTCTTTTACCTTTATTTTGCATACTATATATAATGGGTTCGAACAAACTGCTTGATGAATATTCAGCAATTTCATTTTCTAAATAAATTTCAAAAATTTCTTTAAATGAGGTTGACAAAACTTTCTTTGAAACAAAAATAAATCAAAAAAAAACTTTTAGTAAAAAAAACCGAGGAAACTTTTTTGGTATTTAAAGTTTCCATTTTATATTTGCACCCCTAAAATGAAAGATAACATACTAAACATTTCAAGCCAGCTATTTTTAGAAATAGGATTTAAAAATGTTACGATGGATGACATCGCTGAAAAAATGGGCATCTCTAAAAAAACAATTTATTCCTTCTTTAAAAATAAGTATGAACTTGTTAAAGAAAGTACTCAACTCATTTTCGAAAATGCTTGTAATGATATCGAACGAATTAAAAAATCGGCAAAGCACCCTATTGAAGAGTTATATTGTGTTAAGTCTGAAGTTCTAAAGTATTTTCAAAATGAGAAGAGTTCACCGGTTTATCAAATGCAAAAATATTATCCTGAAATTTATAATGATATTAAAAACCAGGAATATACAAGACTTGGGTTTTTAGTTAAATCCAGTTTAAAAGAAGGAATTGAAACTGGATTATTTAGAAAAAATATTGATATTGGCTTTGTCTCAAGACTTTATATGAACGGAATGAGAGGAATTCGCGATATTGATGTGTTCCCACCAGAAAACTTTGATATTAAAATTTTAATTGAGAGTTATTTAGAATATCATGCTAGGGCTATTGTAACAGAAAAAGGTCTTTCGGTTTTAAACAAATTTATATCTAAAAATGCTTTGTGAAATGATTAAAACACCGATATCTGTTTTTCTTGTAATGATACATTTTTATTTATCATGTCAAGATATACCCAATTCTTTTTCTCTGAATTCGGCTATCGAATGGGGTATGGATTATAATAAAACCATTCAAAAATCCAATTTGGAATTGCAAAAAGCATACAAGGAAAAATGGAAAACCATTTCTATAGGCTTGCCACAAATTAGAGCCAATTTGAGCTATCAAAACTTTTTAGAACAACCTGTTTCACTTATACCAGCTGAATTTTTTGGTGGTACTAAAGGTGATTACGCTGAGGTGGTTTTTGGAACTGAGCAAACAGCCATAGGATTTGCTGAAATAAATCAATTACTATTTGATGGTACATATATTATTGGTGTGCAAGGATTAAAACATTATATAGATACAGCAAAAAATGTATTAGAAAAATCACAAATAGAAATTAAAAAATCGATAATTATTGCTTACGTAAACACACTAGTAGCTGAAGAAAATATTTCAGTTATTGAGAGAAATTTATTAGCATTAAATAAAAATTTAAAAGAGATAACCGCAGTTTACAAAAATGGATTTAGTGAAGAAGAAGACGTAGAACAAATTAAACTTACTATTTCTAGGCTTAGAACCCAATTTAAATATGCAAAAGAATCTTACAAACTATCTTTTGATATTTTAAAACTTTTGTTAGGCGTTGAACTTGACCAAAAATTAAACCTCTCGGACTCTTTAGAGTATTTAACTATAAAAAATTTGAATTATGAATCGACTGACAGTAACTATTCAAACAACATAGACATACGACTAGCAGAAAATAAAGTCATAGAAGAGAAGTTTTTATTTCGATTGGAAAAGGCAAAAGGCTTGCCTTCATTGAGCGCCTTTCTAAATGGAAGTTATGTGGGAAATAGTAATGAATTTACATTCACTGATAAAGAACAAAAATGGTTTGGTTCTTCGGCATTTGGATTAAGATTAGAAGTTCCCATTTTTAGTTCATTTGGTAGACATGCGAAATCACAAAAAGCCAAGCTTAGCTTGCAACAGGCTGAAAAGAATTTAACTGAGGTTAAATCCAAAGTTTATGTCGAAATGAGAAAGGCTCAAAAC
This sequence comes from uncultured Bacteroidota bacterium, assembly GCA_902635965.1. Lineage (GTDB taxonomy): Bacteria > Bacteroidota > Bacteroidia > Flavobacteriales > Flavobacteriaceae > TMED96. Next base: position 108,797 of record CACPQA010000003.1, on the reverse strand, counting down.
AATTTTAATCTAGCTAAAGAAAATTATTTTACTGCTATTGATAATCTAAAGCTGGCTGAAAGAATTGAAAAAAAGAATATTGTAAAGTTTTTTGAAGGAGTTAGTGGAAGCTTTCAGTTGACACAAGCCCAACAACAGCTTTACCAAGCTCAACAAAGTAAAATTCAAAGTATGCGCGCTGTGATAATTGAGAAAACAAACCTTGAAAATATCTTAAATAACAAAAATTAAAATGTATATGAAAAATTTTATTTTAAATCTTAGTATGATATTAGTTATTAGTTGCGGACCAAAAAATTCTAAATCAACGGAAGAAATTTTAGCAACTAATGATTATAATTTAATTCAAAAAAGAAAGGGGGAAATTAAAACCCAAATAAATGATTTAAAATTTGAACTAAATAAGTTGGATAATGTGCTTGAAAAAATTGATACCGATAAAAACTTATTTTTAGTTTCTGCAATTAAGTTGAAACACAAAAACTTTAGCCACTATTTAAATTTTCAAGGTTCATTGGATACGGATCAGAATGTGGTTATTTATCCTGAATTGCCTGGTCTTTTAAAGAATATTTACGTTAAACAAGGAGACAAAGTAAAGAAAGGGCAAATAATCGCTAAAATTTCGGATAATGGCTTAACTGATCAATTAGAACAGTTAAAACTTCAAAGAAATCTGGCTAAAACAACCTTTGAGCGACAAAAAAAATTATGGGATCAAAAAATTGGTTCGGAAATACAATATTTACAAGCAGAAACAAATTTTAAAGGTTTGGAGAAAAAAATTTCTCAAATGAGAGATCAAGAAGGCAAAACAAGAATTTTAGCTCCATTTGACGGAACTATAGACGACGTTATTGCTGATATTGGAAGTAACTTAGCACCAGGCTTAACCCCAATTTTTAGAATTATAAATATTGAGCAAATGAAGGTTAGTGCAGAGATACCTGAAATACACATCCCTTACATTAAACAGAATAAAAGTGTTAAAATTTATGTTCCAATTCTGGATAAACAAATTTTAGGTAACATTACATCTGTTGGTAATTTCATAAATCCTAACAATAGGTCTTTTAGTATTGAAATTAAATTATTGAACAAGTCCAATGAATTAAAACCAAATATGACGGTTAGTTTAGAGATTAATGATTATCAAAATAAGAGTGCAATCCTAATTCCATCTAAAGATATACTAGAAGATGAAGAAGGAAATTTTTACGTATATAAATTGGTTATTGACAGCAATGAAAATTATAAATCAAACAAAGTGATGATTCAAAAAGGAAAGTCATATAATAATATGACTGAAATTAAGTCTGGTTTGAAAGAAAATGATTTAATCATAAATGATGGCCTTAGGCAAGTTGAAGATGGACAAATTGTAAAGGTAATTTCTACCAAAATTTAAGTTGATTATGAATAAAGGCTTTAAAGAATTTTTACCCTCCTCATGGGCTATTGACCATAGTACTGTAGTTTATGTTTTAATTTTCATTTTTTTTATACTCGGATTTTCTTCATATATAAGCTTACCCAGAGAGAACTTCCCAGAAATAAATAGCAATGTTATTTTCGTAAGTTCAGTTTATCCCGGGAATACTGCTGAGGACGTTGAAAGATTAATCACTGACCAATTAGAGGAAGAACTCAAGGGTGTTTCAAATTTGGTTGGAATTAAATCAACATCTCAAGAGAATATTTCGTTAATAACCATTGAGTTTGATGAAAATATTTTAAAAGAGAAAGCAAAAAATGATGTCCAAGACAAAGTTGACGCAGTAACTGCTCAAGCTGATTGGCCAATTTTTAATGGTGCAAAAATAGAACCTGCTGTATTTGAGTATAGTATTTCAGAAGAAGTTCCTATTCTAAATATCGGATTAAGTGGGAATATTCCTCGAAAAGAAATGAAAATTTATGGAGAGGTTTTAAAGGACAAAATTGAGCAAATGGCCGAAATTAAGGAAGTTTCCTTGCGGGGTGTTCAAGATTTCGAAGTAGAAGTATCATTAGATTTAATCAAAATGGTTGCGGCAACCGTTTCTTTCGATGATGTTGTAAATTGTATACAAAGAGGAAATAATACTATTTCTGCAGGTAATATTGAAGGTAACGGTCTAAGAAGAAATATCAGAGTAATAGGTGAAATTAAAAATCCAGAAGATTTAGAAAAATTTGTGGTTAAAAATCAAGACGGGACAGTTTTTCTTGGGGATATTTCAAAGATAACTTTTAAAGAAAAGGAGATTAATTCCTACGCTAGATCTGACGGAAAAAATTCAATCGTTTTAGATGTTAAGAAAAGATCTGGAAAAAATTTGATCAAAAGCGTTGAAAAAATAAGACAACTTGTCGAAAAAGTGAAAAAGAATGAATTCCCATCCTTAATAAATGTAACTATTTCAAATGATCAATCTGATATTACAAAAAATCTAGTTTCTGATTTAGCTAATAACATTGTTTTTGGGGTTATATTGGTAATAACTGTACTGATGTTTTTCCTTGGTTTTAGAAATGCATTGTTTGTTGGCTTTGCAATCCCAATGTCAATGCTTATGTCTTTTGTTGTAATTGGCTTTTTAGGGGAAACTATCAATACAATGGTTCTTTTTGGTCTCATTATGGGGCTTGGAATGCTTGTCGATAACGGAATTGTGGTGGTTGAAAATGCATATAGGTTAATGGAAAAAGATAAAATGAATTCCACTGAGGCTGCAAAAAAAGGGATTGGTGAAATAGCATATCCGATAATTATTTCAACAGCTACTACAGTAGCTGCATTTCTACCCTTAGGTTTCTGGCCAGGAGTTATTGGTGAATTTATGATTTTTTTTCCTATCACACTCTCAATTGTTCTGGGTTCTTCTCTTGTTGTAGCCATCTTCTTTAACTCAATGCTAGTTTCAAAATTCATGAAAATTGATAAAAATGAAATATCACTAAAGAGTCTTAAAAGACTCAGTTTGATCTTGGGGGGAATAGGAATAATCTTAGTTTTTAATATTGGTGTTTTTAGGGCACTTGGTACGATTATGATTTTATCTACTATTCTATTATGGGTGTATAAGTATTTAATTAAAGATTGGACAATATATTTTCAAGAAGTGTTTCTTTATAAACTTGAAAGGAAATATAAAAGATTTTTAACTTTTGCTTTGTCCAGTAAAAAACCCTTTTATTTTTTATTTGGTACGATTGGATTATTATTTTCCTCATTCATTATTCTTGGAATTGCTTCTCCAAAAGTTGAGTTTTTCCCAGAAAATGAACCTCAACAAATTTTTGTTTACATGGAATATCCAGAAGGAACATCCATTCAAAAAACGAATCAAACAAGCAAATTAATTGAAAAGGAAGTGGCAAAAATTATCTACGACAAAAAATATTATAAGAGTGGTAAGAATTTTATGATTGATTCAAATGTTGTTATGGTCGGATTAGGGGCTCAAAATCCTGAGACTGATAGAGGAGGTGACCAGGATATGCCTCACAAGTCAAAGATAACACTGACAATGAGTGAGTTCAAGTTAAGGAATGGCCTTTCTAGTGAAGAAATGAGAAGGGACATTCAAATAATTCTTAAAGACAAGTTCCCTGGAATTGCTATATCGGTTGAAAAAGAGGCATCTGGTCCTCCTGCAGGATATCCTATAAATATTGAAATAAAGGGAAATGATTATAATGAATTAATAAATATTGCAAAGAATTTAAGGCAATTCATTAATAATGAAAACATCCCTGGTGTTGAACAAGTAAAAATAGATGTTAACAAAAGTAAACCTGGAATTGAAGTTGAGATTGATAGAAAAAAGTCTGGGAGTTTGGGAGTTTATGCTGGACAAATTGGACAGCAGCTAAGAAATTCTTTGTTTGGCGCTAAAGCCGGAGTTTACAAAAAAAATGGAGAGGATTATGATATAAATGTTAGATTTGAGGAAAAATACAGAAAAAATTCTGAGAGCCTTCTTGACCAATACATTGTGTTTCGTGACCAATCAAATGGGAAAATTAAAGAAGTACCCATAAGCGCAACTGTAAAGTTAAAAAATGCTAATTCTTTTAGTGCGATAAAACACAAAGATTTGAGTAGGGTAGTAACGGTTTATTCTCCAATTTTAGCGGGTTATAATGCCAATGAAGTGTTTTTAAACGTGAAAAAAGCAATTGAAACAGGTTTTGAGGGTTTTAAAAGTAATGTTAGTTACTCATTTACTGGTGAAATTGCAGAACAAGAAAAAAACATGTCTTTTTTAGTTAGCGCTCTTTTTACCGCATTAGGCCTAATTCTTTTTCTTCTTGTTCTTCAATTCAATTCGATTTCAAATCCCCTAATTATACTTTTATCAATTTTTTTAAGTTTCACAGGAGTGCTTTATGGGATAAGTATTTTCAATATGCCTTTTGTAATTATGATGACTATGATGGGTATCATCTCCTTATCTGGAATTGTTGTAAACAACGGAGTTGTTTTGATTGATTATACCAATCTGCTTGTTCAAAGAAAGAAATTAGATTTGGGAATTCAGGCTGACAAACCCCTTCAAATCGAGGATTTTAAAAATTCTGTAATTAGTGGTGGGGCAGCAAGGTTAAGACCTGTTTTACTAACCGCTATAACTACTATTTTAGGATTAATCCCTTTGGCAACAGGTTTAAATATTAACTTTTTTTCCCTAGTTTCTGAATGGAATCCAAACTTTTTTGTTGGAGGTGATACAGTTGTATTTTGGGGTCCGTTATGTTGGACCGTTATTTTTGGATTAACTTTTGCTACTTTTCTGACACTTGTTATAGTGCCTATAAGTTTTTATCTGGTTTACAGAATCAAATTATATTTTTATTCTTTAAGAGAATTATAAATGAACTAAATTGCAAGTAAAACCTCTCATATGTTTAGAACATCAAATTGCGGCGAATTAACTATTTCTAATGTAGGAGAAATAGTCACCCTAGCTGGTTGGGTTAGTCGTATAAGGGATAAAGGTTTTGTTTTGTGGATTGATCTAAGAGATAGGTACGGAATTACTCAGATTATTTTTGATGAAAAGAGATCAAGTATTGAATTTATGGATAAAGTGAGGAAAATCCATAGAGAATATGTAATTCAAATTGAAGGAAAAGTTATCGAAAGAGAATCTAAAAATCCAGATATCAAAACGGGTGACATTGAAATTTTAGCAAGCTCTTTAGATGTTTTAAATGAATCTACCACTCCACCCTTTACAATAGAAAATAATACAGATGGTGGTGAAGAGCTAAGAATGAAATATAGGTACTTGGACATTAGAAGACCAGTGATTCAAAAAAATCTACTTATGAGATCAAATCTTAGCCTAGAAATAAGAAAATTCCTTGTTTCAAAAGAGTTTGTTGAAGTTGAAACTCCATATTTAATAAAATCTACACCTGAAGGTGCGAGAGATTTTATTGTTCCTTCAAGGATGAATAAAGGTGACTTCTATGCTTTACCACAGTCACCTCAAACTTTCAAACAACTTTTGATGGTATCTGGTATGGATAAATATTTCCAAATAGTGAAATGTTTTAGAGATGAAGATTTAAGATCCGATAGACAGCCTGAATTTACTCAAATCGACTGTGAGATGTCATTTGTTAGTGAAGAGGACGTTTTAAACGAATTTGAAGAACTAATAAAATTTATAATTAAAAAGTTTAAAGGCGTTGAATTGAATTCATTCACAAGAATGACATATTCTGAAGCTATTAAAAAATACGGGTCTGATAAACCTGATATTCGATATGGTATGGAATTCGGTAATTTAAATGAGGTTGCACAGGGTAAAAATTTTAAAATTTTTGATTCTCAAGAAGTAGTTTTGGGACTATCAGTACCAAATGGAGCAAATTTTTCACGAAAACAAATTGATGATTTAATCGATTTTAGTAAATCTCATGAAGAAGGAGCAAACGGTATCGTCTGGGTGAAATATAATGAAAATAGAACTTTCAAGTCGTCTGTTGATAAATTTTTCAACTCAAAAGATTTGTCCATGTGGGCAAAGATTTTAGTTTGTAAACCTGGTGATTTAATGCTTGTTATTTCAGGTCCAAAAACTGAAGTTTACAAACAACTATCAATATTGAGGATAGAAATTGCAAACCGTTTAAATTTCAAAAATAATAAAGATTTTGCCCCTTTGTGGATAACTGATTTTCCTCTATTTAATTGGAACGAAGAGAAAAATGGATTTGATTCTGTCCATCATCCTTTTACAGCACCTAAAGATGAAGATTTGGGTTTATTAGACAAAAATCCAAATCTAGTAAAATCAAAAGCATATGATTTGGTTTTAAATGGAAATGAAATTGGAGGAGGATCTATTAGAATCCATAATGAAAATATTCAAAGAAAAATTTTTAAAATTCTTGGTCTTTCTGAAAAGGAATCTAATGATCAATTTGGATTTCTAATAAATTCATTTAAATATGGTGCTCCTCCCCATGGGGGCATTGCTATTGGTTTTGACAGACTTGTAGCCATTTTAAATGGAAATGAGTCAATCAGAGACTTCATTGCTTTTCCTAAAAATAATCAAGGCAAAGACATTATGTTGAATTCACCTTCCACGGTCAGTGAGAAACAGCTTGAAGAATTAAATTTAAAATTTAATAAACCAATCAATAAATGAGGGTTTTTCTCAATATTTTATTTTGGAGTTTGATAATTTCACTTTTTTATGGTTTATATCTAAAAGAAAATGAGCCTAGTAATAAGAGTGAAATACTGATTGGATTTTCAGTTTTTACACTTAGTTTTTTGTACTTACCAGTCTTTCTATATCACAGATATAAAGGAAAAGACCTTACAAAGTACACTCTTGATTACAAAAAATTAAAGAAAAAAGAATAATTTTTAATAATGCTTAAATTATTTTAGTGATAAAGCCCTTTTTGATAAAAAATATTTAAAATAATAAATTTATTAAAAACATAATTCAAGATACCAATTCAATAGCGTATATTCGTAGCTATATTTATTTAAATGTTAGGAAAAGTTAAATTTTTTAATTCCTCAAAAGGTTATGGATTTATTGTTGACGATGAAACTGGTGAAGATGTTTTTGTGCACGTCACTTCATTAAATGGTTTAAAAATAACTGAAGGTGATAAAGTTGAATACGTAATTGAAGAAGGGGAAAGAGGTAAAACCGCTACGAATATTCAATTAGTTTAATTTTAGATTATTATAATTACGCTTTTTTTTAAAAAAACGATTTAATAATTCTTCTGATTCAGCTTTCAAAACTCCGCCTTTTGTAATAACATTGTCGTGGAAAAACTTGTGTGGTTTAAACCCTCTAATTTTGTTAGTGTTTGAAGCAGCATAAACTATGCGATAAATTTGTGAATGTTTAATAGCTGCTGCACACATCACACAAGGTTCTAATGTAACGTAAATAGTACATCCTAAAAGGTATTTCCCTCCAATAAAGTTTGATGCGGAAGTTATAGCTAGTATTTCAGCATGTGCAGTCACGTCGCTTAACTGTTCGGTCATGTTATAAGCCCTTGAAATTATTTTCTCTTTATTTGTAATTACCGCGCCAACTGGTATTTCTCCTTTTTGAAAAGCTAATTTTGCTTCCTCAAGGGCTCTACTCATAAAATACTTATCTTTTAAAAATTGATCACTCATTTAAAAATTAATTATGTTTATTTAGTTTAAATTAGTTTCTAAGATTGAAATATAATTTAAACTAGTTATATAAAATAAAAAAACGTATAAAATCAATTTAGGAATTACCTAATGCAAGAAAAGAAAAAAATATTTTTTATCGATGCTTATGCGTTGATTTTTAGAGGATACTACGCTTTTATTAAAAACCCCATTGTAAATTCTAATGGCTTAAATACGTCTGCAATTTACGGATTTATGAACTCTTTGCTAGATTTATTTAAAAGGGAAAAACCACAATACATTGCAGTTTGTTTTGATAAAGGTGGTTCAGTAAGTAGATCCGACATTTTTCCTGACTACAAGGCAAATCGTTTAGAAACACCTGAGGCCATAACTTTAGGAATTCCATACATTAAAGCAATACTAAATGCTATGGATATTCCATCGATAGAATTAGAGGGATATGAAGCAGATGACATAATTGGAACTCTAGCCAAAAAAGCCGAGAAGGATGGTTTTAATGTTTTCATGGTGACGCCAGATAAAGACTTTGCTCAATTGGTTACTAAAAATATATTTATATACCGTCCTGCACGTATGGGTAACGATGTTGAAATAATGGGTATAGAGGAAGTCAATAAAAAATTTGAAATTGAAAATCCAAAGCAAGTAATTGATTATCTTGGAATGGTTGGGGATAGTGTAGATAACATTCCTGGTCTTCAAGGAGTTGGAGATAAGACAGCAAAAAAATTCATTAAAGAATTTGGGAGTATTGAAAATTTATTAGAAAATACCAATAAAATAAAAGGTAAACTAAGAGAAAAAATTGAGGCTAATAAAGGCTTAGGGTTACTTTCAAAAAAACTTGCCAGAATTATTTTGGATGTTCCAGTGGAATTTGAAAGGACAAAGTTTAAATTAGAACACCCCGACTTTGACAAGCTAAATGTAATTTTTGATGAACTTGAATTTAAGAGAATTAAAGAAACTATACAAAAAGTTTTTTTGGGTTCTAATACTGATTTAGTTGATTTGAAAAAAACTGAAAAATCAGAGGAAAAGAGTGCAATACAGACAAATATGTTTGAAAAATCAGAGGAAAAGGAGAGTCGTGCACTCAAAAACCTAGATACCCAGAAACATTTCTATCAAACGATAAATACAAGTTTGGGATTCGATTTATTTTTGAGCAAATTGTTGCAACTAAATACAGTGTCCTTTGATACAGAAACAACCAGTTTAGATGCCTTAAATGCAGAATTGGTTGGCATTGCATTTTCATGGGAAAAAGGTACTGGATATTATCTACCGTTTCCTGAAAATAGAAATCAATGTCAAGTTCTTATTTCAAAGCTTAAGCCTTTTTTTGAAAGTGAAAAAATTATGAAAATTGGTCATAATTTAAAATATGATATTAAAATTTTATCTAATTATTCAGTGTATGTTCAAGGACCTATCTATGACACAATGATTGCTCATTACTTAATAAATCCTGATGGGCGACATAATTTAGATTTTTTAGCTGAAAAGTATTTAAATTATAAATGTAAGCCAATTTCGGACTTAATTGGCCCTAAAGGTAAGCATCAGAAAAACATGAGAGATGTTTTAGTTATCGATCAAAAAGAATATGCAGTAGAGGATGCAGATATTACACTCCAACTTAAAGACTGTTTAGACCAAATAAATAAAGATTCTCAAAATGAAAAACTTTTAAATGAAGTTGAATTTCCATTAATAAATGTGTTGTCTAAAATGGAGTGTGAGGGATTTAATTTGAACTCAACATTTTTAGAACAAATGGAAGTCGATTTAGGTGAGGAGATAACTGAACTCGAAAAAATTATTTTTGAAAGCGCTGGTGAAGTTTTCAATCTGTCGTCACCAAAACAGTTAGGTGTAATTTTATTTGAAAAATTAAATTTAGTTGATAAACCAAAAAAAACAAGAACTGGTCAATACTCTACATCTGAGGAAGTGCTCTCATTACTTGCTAAAAAACACAAAATAATTGATGACATTCTTAACTGGCGATCTTTGAACAAATTACAAACTACCTACGTAAAAGCTTTGCCTGAGGAAATAAATACCAAGACACAAAGAATTCACACTATTTTCAATCAAGCTGTTGCCTCTACAGGAAGGTTAACATCGATTAAACCTAACTTACAAAATATTCCTATTCGAACTAAGAAAGGTCAACTAATTAGAAAGGCATTTATTCCTAGGGATAAAAATCATCTTATAATTTGTGCAGATTATTCTCAAATTGAACTAAGAATAATAGCTTCATTAAGCAATGATCTTAATATGATTAAAGCATTTAATAACGGAAAAGATATTCACCTATCAACGGCTTCCAAAGTTTATAATATTCCAGAGGATGAAGTTACGCGACAGCAAAGATCAAATGCTAAAACTGTCAATTTTGGAATTATTTACGGTGTGTCTGCTTTTGGATTAAGTCAACAAACAGATTTAAGTAGAATTGAATCGAAGGAGATGATTGACACATATTATAAAAATTATCCGAAATTAAAGGAATATATGTCCTCTCAAATCCAGTTTGCGAGGGAAAATGGTTTTGTGTCAACATTACTCAATAGAAAAAGATATTTAAAAGATATTAATTCTCAAAATGCTATAGTCAGGGGAGCAGCTGAAAGAACCGCGATAAATGCTCCTATACAAGGATCAGCAGCAGACATTATTAAATTAGCTATGATTCGAATCGATAAAAAAATTTATAAGCAGGAATTACAAAGCAGAATGATCCTTCAGGTCCATGACGAGCTGGTTTTTGACGTTCCTAAAGAAGAAAAAGACGTGTTAACTAAAATTGTCAAAACAGAGATGGAAAATGCTTTAGAACTTAAAGTCCCACTTGTCGTAGACATAGGGATAGGCAAAAACTGGCTTGAATCTCACTAATTTTAAACCAAGGAAACCCTGACAAATGATGCAATACTTAGACCTTTATCTATTGATTTTACATAATCTTCAACTGAAATTTTAGAATCTTTTATATATGATTGCTTTAAAAGTGTAATATCCTTGTAGAATCGATTTAGTTTTCCAAGCATAATATTGTCAATAATATTTTCTGGTTTTCCTTCTTTAACCAACTGCTCTTTTATAATTTCACTTTCTTTCTCAATTATACTAGAATCAACGGAATTTTCATTTAGAGCCAGTGGATTCATTGCTGCAACTTGCATTGCAACGTTTTTTGATACCTCTTCGGAAGCTGGAGTGGAACCAGTAAGTGCAACCATAGCTGCTATTTTATTCCCAGCATGAACATAACCACCAATATGTTTTCCAGACAGCTTTTTAAAATTTCCAATTTCAATTTTTTCTCCAATTATTCCAGTTTGCTCAACTAATTTATCTGCTAAACTTAAACTGCCAATTTTTGAATTTAAAAGTTCCTCAATAGAATTATGGTTTTCTGAGAGATTTAAAATTTCTGAAGCAAAATTTAAAAAATCTTTATTCTTAGCAACAAAGTCAGTTTCACAGTTTAAAGAAATAATGACTCCTTCCGTTTTTTCTTCATTGATCTTCAACAAAACAACACCCTCAGTAGATTCTCTTTCTGCTCTATTTGCCGCAACTTTTTGGCCTTTTTTTCTCAATATTTCAATTGCCTTTTCATGATTCCCGTTAGCTTCAATTAAAGCTTTTTTACAATCCATCATGCCAGCACCAGTTGATTTTCTTAAAACATTAACCTCAGTTGCGGAAACTTTCATATATGTAAATTATTTAGTTTTTTAACTATTTATCTTCGTTTTTTGAATCAATGTTTTCGTCAGGTTTGCTTGTTTCAGGCTTGATTTCAGACGTATTAGTTGAATCTTTTAACTCAGAGTTTGCTGCTGCATCTTTTTCATTCTGCCTCAATTCAAGACCTTCTTTGATTGCTTCTACAACAATTGTTAATATTTTTTTAATTGCTTTTGAAGCGTCGTCATTAGAAGGTATAGGAAAATCGATATCCCTTGGATCAGAATTTGTATCAACCATCGCAAAGATTGGTATCTTAAGTTTGTTTGATTCTTTAACCGCAATATTTTCTCGTTTAACATCGACTATAAAAATTGCCCCAGGAAGTCTAGTCATGTCAGATATTGATCCTAAATTTTTTTCGAGCTTGGCCCTATTTCTCTCTACTTGAAGTCTTTCTTTTTTTGAAAGCGTTTCAAATGTCCCATCTTTTTTCATTCTATCAATCGAAGCCATTTTTTTTACGGCTTTTCTGATGGTAACAAAATTTGTCAGCATACCACCAGGCCATCTTTCAGTTATGAAAGGCATATTAATACCTTTCATTAAATCTGATACAATATCCTTAGCCTGTTTTTTTGTAGCTACAAATAGAATTTTTCTTCCAGTAGAAGCTATCTTTTTAAGTGCTTCACATGCCTCTTGAAGTTTTGCAGTTGTTTTGTAAAGGTTAATTATATGAATCCCATTTTTCTCGGAATAAATGAAATTCGACATATTAGGGTTCCACTTCCTAGTCAAGTGACCAAAATGCACACCTGAATCAATAAGATCTTTTATCTCAACTTTTTCCATTTTTTAACGTTTCGAAAATTGGAATTTTTTTCTAGCTTTTTTTCTGCCATACTTCTTTCTTTCAACTTTTCTGGGATCTCTTGTAAGTAGACCCTCAGGTTTAAGTTTTTTTCTGTGTTCTTCGTCAAGTATGCAGAGAGCCCTTGATAGTGCTAGTCTAATAGCCTCTACTTGGCCACTAACTCCTCCACCATTAACATTAACATTAATATTAAATTGGTCAGTATTATTAGTAAGATTCAGAGGTTGTAAAAGTTTAAATTGGGATGCCGCAGTTGGGAAATATTCTTTGTAACTTTTTGAATTTATGTTTATTTGAGCTTTACCCTTATCAAGAAATAACCTTGCTACAGATTTTTTTCTTCTTCCTACTGTATGTATCTTTTCCATGTTCAAACAATAATTTTAAATTCTTGTGGATTTAAATTTCCATATTTGTGATTTTCACCATTAACAACTCTAAGATTTTTAAGAATCTTGGAACCCAATTTATTTTTAGGTAACATTCCCTTAACAGCTTTTTCGATCAACAATGACGGGTTTTTGGAAAATACTTGTTCAGCTGTTAGAGATTTTTGACCTCCAGGATAACCTGTATGTCTTATGTAATTTTTTTCTTTCCATTTATTGCCAGAAAGTTTTATTTTTTTAGCGTTCTTAACAATAACATTATCCCCGCAATCAACGTGTGGAGTGAAATACGGCTTATTTTTTCCTCTAATTAAAATAGCAACTTGAGTTGCAAGTCTTCCTAGAGAAATATCGGAGGCGTCAACCAACAACCATTGTTTTTCAAAGTCCGAGGAATTTATCGACTTAGTATATGAATTATATTTTTTCAAATTAAATACTTAATTAAAGTGCGTGCAAATGTAACACATTAATTTTTTATTCCCAATTAGGAAAGTAAATTTAATCTAATTAAAATGGTAAATCATCTTCGACTTCTTTATCTTCGTCAGCTTTTACTTCAAAGCCTGGAGCATCGTCTGGGGATGGAATTACGTCACTATCGGCAGAAGTATCTTTTTCAATTCTCCAACCATGAATTGAATTAAAGTACTTAACTTCTCCCTCAGGATTCTGCCACTCTCTTCCTCGAAGATTGATGCTTATTGTTACTATTTCCCCTACATTAAAAGAATCCAATAATTCGCACCTATCTTGAACGAATTCTATTAATAAATGTTGGGGATATTGTTCTTGTGTTGTGATGACTACCTCTCTTTTCCTAAAACCATTGTCTCCATATGTTTTAACATCTCCTAATACTTTTATTTTTCCTGATACTTCCACTTTACTAATTTTAATTCAAAAATAATCATTCAAATCGAATTTCATAAATTAGAAGCAAATAACATAACCGGCGTTGATTTCAAACAGACTAATTAAAAATTTAATTCTTTTAGGTTCATTTATTATAGTAATCTTTATTATATGGAACACCTACGCATTATTTCAATCGCTGAAGAAAGAAGAAAGAAAAAAAATGGAACTCTGGGCGAGAGCTCAGAAAGAACTTGCACAAAATCCAAATCTAGAAAAAGATTTAGGAATATTAGCATTTGATGTACTTCAAAAAATTGGCTCGACGCCAGTCATACAAGTAAATAAAAATGGTAAAATAATAGATTATAAAAATATCGAAAGAAAAGATAATGCTGATAAAGACTCCGTTATATTATATTCTAAATTAGAAAAATTCAAAAAGGAAAACGCTCCGATTAAAGTCATTTATAAAAATATCATCAATCAAACATTGTATTATGGTGATACACCTCTTTTGAGGAAATTAAAAATATATCCAATTGCACTGCTACTTATTATTTTTATTTTTGTGTTTCTGCTAATTTTTCTTTTTCAAACAAATAAATATTCAGAACAAAATAAACTATGGGTGGGGATGGCAAAAGAAACTGCTCACCAAATCAGCACACCCTTATCTTCTTTAATGGGGTGGATTGAAGTTTTGAAAGAAAAAAAATTGAAAAAAGATTCTATAATAGAAATTGAAAAAGATATTAATCGTCTCGAATTGATAGCGGACAGATTTTCTAAAATTGGAGCTTCTCCAAAACTAAAAACAGGTAACATAATTAGTTTGATCTCTAAAACCCTTGAATATTTGAAAAAAAGATCCGGTGAAAAAGTAATTTGGAAGTGGAAACCACCAAAAAAACCTCTTAACATACCAATGAATTCAACTCTAATTAGTTGGACAATAGAGAACATAGTAAAAAATGGTATAGACTCGATCAAGGGTCAAGGTGAGATAAAAATTGAATTGATAAGTTTAAAAAAATCAATTAGGATTTTGATTTCTGACAACGGAGTTGGAATTAAGGAAAATGCTGTTAAAAAAATTTTTAATCCGGGTTATACAACTAAAAAAGCTGGGTGGGGTCTTGGACTATCTTTAGTTGAGAGAATTATTGTAAACTTTCATAAAGGGAAAGTATTTGTTAAAGAAACAAAAGTTGGAATAGGGACAGTTTTCGAAATTTCACTCAATAAGAAATTGAATCGTTAATTTTTTTTGCGATTTTTCTCATCTCATCTTCATCAATTGATATTTTAAAATCAAAATTTGCGTCCTCCATTGAATTTATTGGTATGAGGTGAATATGAGTATGATTTATCTCTAAACCAACGACTGACATAGCTACCCTATTGCAATCAATTGCCTTTTTTATACCAACGGCAACAGTTCTAGCAAATTTCAGTAAGGCCAAATAGTCTTTTTCAGTTAAATCAAATATGTAATCATTTTCTTTCTTTGGAATACAAAGTGTGTGTCCTTTAGTATTAGGTCTTATATCAAGAAAAGCCATGTGATTTTTGTCCTCAAATACTTTAAAACATTTGAGCTCTTTCTTTACTATTTTTGAAAAAATGCTTTCCAAAATTATCTAGTAATTTTCATTATTTGTAATTCAATCTTTCCACTTGGTACAGATATGATTGCTTTCTCTCCTTTTTTTTTGCCTAAAAGACCTTTTCCTATTGGTGAATTAATAGAAATTTTTCCTTTTGATAAATCGGCTTCGCTTTCAGCAACTAGAGTGTAAGTCATAGTTGAATTATTTGATAAATTTTTTACATCGATGGTAGATAATATTAGAGCTTTTGTGTGATCAATGTCAGACTCATTGATAATTCTAGCATTAGACAAGGTTTCCTCAAGTTTAGATATTCTTAATTCTAATAGCCCTTGGGATTCCTTTGCTGCATCGTATTCTGCATTTTCACTTAAGTCTCCTTTGTCTCTAGCATCAGCAATTGCTTGTGAAGCTTTTGGCCTTTCTATGTCCTTTAATTGATTAAGCTCATCCCTTAGTTTTTTCAAACCCTCTTCTGTGTAGTAAGATACTTTACTCATGATTTAAACGTTAAGAATAAAAAACCTCCCATTAAAGGAAGGTTCTTTTACAAATATATGAATTTGAGTTATATGGATGCAAGTAGATTTAAAAACATCAAGAAATTTTCAATTTTGATAATCTTTATTTTTATTTCTTGCAATAAAAATTCTGTAATTAGAAATCCTTTTCTTGCTGAATTAGATTTCGAATTATCAATTAATATAAATCTTCCTCTCTACAATAACCTCAAATTCACTGGAGGAAGTGTATTGATAAACAATTTTGGACACAAGGGAATTATTCTGTATAACCTAAATAATAATAACTATTTAGCTTGGGAAGCTAGTTGCCCAAACCATAAACCTAACTCTTGCTCAAAGACAGAAATAAATGGTAGTTTAGCAGTATGTAGGTGTGAAAATTACCAATATAGCCTTGCAACTGGTCAATTAATTAATCCTTCACCAAATGATACTAATCCGTATGCCATGATTAATTATGGTATAAGGGTTTCAGGTAATAATCTTGTCATTTACAATTAAAATCTTGTGCTAATGCCTATTAAAAAATTTCTCTCTGCCTGAGGATAATAACCTGCACCTTCTATTGTTTTAATAATTCCTGGTACAGAATAATCATCATCAAAAGTGTAAAAATAACCGTTAGATACATATTTCAGTCCGAAAATATTATTGAATAGAATTGTAAGTCTGATATCTTTAAAAAAGGGGAAATTATAAGGTTGAAATGTTAAATTAAGGTCTGTAGTTGAATAAGCATTTAATTTTGAATTTTTAGAGTCAATATTCCCCATGTATTGTTCTCCGACGTATTTTGTGAGAACTGAAATTATAGTTTTCTCATTAAGTTTATAATGAAGTGAAGAGGCTGCGATTAAATCAGGTGAGAATGATATATTGGTATTACCTAGATTTTTTAAAACACCGTCTCTTTTGAAATAAAAGTCTATATTTTTATTCTGACTTAATGACAAATTTGGCATCCAAGATATTTTCTTCGAAATTTTAAAATTACCATCAAATTCTACTCCCAATCTATAACTGTCTCCTACGTTTTGTCTGATAGGGGATCCAACTTCGTCTAATTCACCAGTCAAGACAAGTTGGTCTTTGTATCTCATATAATAAAGATTTAATGACCAATTCCTTTTTCTTAATCCTAATTCAAGATTATTCAATTTTTCTGGAACGGGATTTCCATATTCATAGTCTGTTCTGTTTGGCTCTCTGTGTGACTTTGCAAAAGAAAGATATAAATCAGTATCATCCTTTAGTCTATAATTCATCCCTGCCTTTGGATTGAAAAAATAGAAGTTGTCACTAACGTTTATTGGAACAAGTCCATTCACAACCCCGCCCACTTTATAATTTACATTTCTAATTTGCAGATCAAGAAAACCTGTGAGTTTTTCAGAAATTTTTCTAGTAAACTTGCTATAAATTGAGAATTCATTTTTTTCTCCCTTGTTTCTGTAAAATTCATGATTCGGATTTACTTGGCTTGAAAATCTTGACCATCTTAATTTTCCAAAATGATCTCCATCATAATTACTTGCTAAAAACCCAAAAGCCATTTTTAGATTTTGACTGTTATATTGTAAATTTCCGGTAAGGACATAATAATCATTGTCTAGCCACTTTCTCGTTACGTTATCCGCTCCGGAAATAACTTGGTTTTCAAAAGATATAGTGTTTAACCCTAAATTGGAAAAGGAAGTCATCCCAGAGAAGGTATAATTTTCATCATACCATTTGTCATTAAATTCTTCGTAATAGCCTCTCCCATAAGTATAATTGAGACCCAAAGAGGATGATAATTTATTGTTATAAATTTGATTCCAGTGAAATTGAAAATGATCTTGCTTATAATTATCAACTTGATTATAGTAAAAGTCTTGAAAATTACCATTTTCGTCATAAATTTCTCCGGCGGGATTGTACCGTCTGTTTTTTTTAAGTGTTTCAGAATCAACCCCGTACCATGACTGGTAAGTTATTTCATGTCCTCCGAAAAGTAATGCTTTAAATAATGTATTTTTATTTGAAAAAGAGGTTTGTAAAAAATAGGATGTTAAATCCGAGGATGCTCTTTCTATATATCCATCAGAAACTATCTTAGAAAATCTCCCAGAGATTTGAAAATTGTCATTTATTCCACCTGTTGAAAATCTTACCGTATTTTTTAAAGTTGAAAAACTACCCAAACTAGTTGAAGTTTCTATAAATTTTTCTTTAGAAATTCCATCGGTAAGAATATTTAAACTTGCACCAAACGCACCGGATCCATTTGTTGAAGTCCCCACTCCCCTCTGTAATTGAATATTTTCAACTGAAGAGCTAAAATCTGGCAAATTAACCCAAAAAGTTCCTTGAGATTCACTATCGTTATAGGGAATTCCGTTTATTGTAACATTAACTCTAGTAGCGTCACTACCTCTGACCCTAATTCCAGTGTAACCAATCCCTGCACCTGCATCTGATGTTGTTACCACTGATGGTAAAAAATTAAGTAAAATAGGCAAATCTTGTCCTAGATTTCTTGGTTCCAAGGTGCTTTTATCAATATTTGAAAAACTAAATGGCTGCTCTTTTAAAACTCTTATAGCAGTAACATTAATTTCCTCAAGAGAAATAAGCTTAAAATTTAGAGAATCTTTTTCTTTTTCCTGAGAATAAAAGCTATAGAATATTGGAATGATGGAGAATAATATTAAAAGCGTATTTTTCATTTTTTAAAAATTAACTAGGGAAACTATAAACACGCTGTATTCCTTGGCAGCATTATCCGCCCAGGTTCTATGGGTATAATCTCAGCTTTTTAAAGCACCCCTGATTTACCTTAAAATTAGAAAAATAAATTCTAATTAGTTAAAAATTTTATCTAAAGTTAAAATAGCTCTTTTTAACCTTTCCTCCTTACCACCGCTAACAACAGAATATTGAATTTCATTTACATCTAATTGCCCCTTAAAATAATTAAACATTTCCTCTCTGTTATCTGGCCTGTCTCTTAAATCATCTTTTACCCATGGAACGTCAATATTGGTTAAAAAATAATAATCATATCTAACAGATTTTAAAATATTTTTTATTTCTGGTGAACAATATCCGCTAAAATGTGTTTCAGACCACACTTTGGTTACCAAAACATTTGTGTCACAAAAAAGAAATTTTTTTGATTTTGATACAATTTTATTTTCCATTTTTATTTGTTCTGTAGCAATATTTAACAAATCATCCAAATTACATTTTCCCTTATGTAAATCCCATTTTTTTTGAAGATATTCTCTGGCATACTCTGGCACCCATTCTGTTTTATAATGATTGGCTAAATCATTAGCAAGAGTAGTTTTACCGGTACTTTCCGGTCCATAAATTACAATTCTTTTACAGTTAGTTTTTTTTTGTTTAACTCTTTTAGCCATGTAAAATGTCCTATAATTGCAATGATAGTAAAAATAAGGTATTGAATTGATGTAAAATAAAGACCTTTGTAAAAATATAGAGGGATAGAAATAATATCTCCTATAATCCATAATATCCAGTGTTCAATTTTTCTCCTAGCCATAAACCACATGGCAGAACAAAAAATAGCAGTTGTTAAAGTATCGATAGACGAAACATAACTTTCCTCCCAATTTGATATGTAATAAATATACTTTATAGTGATTAAGGCGAAGACGAAAATAATTAAACCGAAAATTAGTTCGTTTAAATTCAGTCTTGAAATCTTATTTTGAAAAATTCCTTCATCTTTTTTACTCCAAAAAAACCATCCATACACACTCATTAAAAAAAAATATGCGTTGATAATTAAATCTCCCAAAAGCTGATTTTTGAAAAGAATCCATACATAAATTTGGGTTGAAATTATGCCAGTTGGATAAACTAAAACTTTATTTTTTTTGGCATACCATACACTTAAAACTCCAAGAACGGCTGCAAAAAACTCAAGCCCTGAGTCAAAGTTAATCTGTTCTAAAAATTGAATCATATGGATTTTCAATCAAACGGAATATATTTACTCCTATCGAATTTAAATATTTTCAGACTAATAATGCCAGCATCTATTTCATCAAAGCTTTCTTGAATCGATTTTGTTAAAAAATACATTAGTGAAGTATATTCCCCATAAATATGAGTACTTAATGGATTTTCACTATACTTGAAACCTGATTTTCTTATGGAAATGATAAAATTTTTTATTTTATCCTTATACTCTTCTTGAAGTGGTGCAAAAGTAATTTCAACTGAAATTTTCATAAATATGACAATGTTAATTGATGATTTTCAAAATTACTGAAATGTAAATTAATTGGAATTATTTTATCATTCAAATAAACTTCACCTTGACCAAATGTCGACTGAATGTCAAACTTTTCTACAACGATATTTTTTTTTAGCGACAATTTATTCTCATAAATGCATTTAAATATAGCTTCTTTACAAGTCCACAACCTAGTTATTAATTTAATGTTGTCAGATTTCATAAAATAATTTTCTTTGACATTGATAAATTTTGATTTAATTTTTAAAACTTTTGGACGATAAAATTCAATATCTACTCCAATCCTTTGAAAACCTATGCCAACCACAGCATAATGAATTGTGTGAGAAATTGAAAAGTAAACATTATTTTTAAAAGGTAGAAATTCGTAAAAAAAACTATTTAGTTCATTTAATTCAGCCATTTTAATGAGTTTTCTAGATGCTAAAAATTGTTTTTTATAGGAAATATGTTTCCTTCTTTCCAATTCCCTTTCTTGGTCATCCGTTAATTGAATTAAGGCTTTTAAATCCGTGTAAGTTTCATCAATCTTCCATATTAAAATTCTGATATTTTTTTTTGCTATAATTTCTTTAACAAACGGCATTTGAAAATTAAAATAAAGTAAGTAGCTTTGCACTAAAATATAAATTATTATGAACAACAAGATAGAAACGCTCCAATATAAAGTGAAAGATATTGGTCTGGCTGAATGGGGAAGAAAAGAAATCAATCTTGCTGAGGCTGAGATGCCCGGATTGATGCAATTAAGAGAAGAATATTCTATGTTAAAACCTTTAAAAGGTGCAAGGATAGCTGGGTGTTTACATATGACAATCCAAACCGCAGTTTTGATTGAAACACTTGTAGACCTTGGAGCCGATGTAACTTGGAGTTCATGTAATATTTTTTCTACTCAAGATCATGCTGCCGCTGCGATTGCATCCGCAGGGATACCCGTATTTGCTTGGAAAGGAATGAATGAAGAAGAATTTGAGTGGTGCATAGAACAAACACTGTTTTTTGGTGATGAAAAAAAGCCCTTAAATATGATATTAGACGATGGAGGTGATTTAACTAATATGGTACTCGATAAATATCCAGAACTTGTAGGAAAAATTAAGGGTCTGTCGGAAGAGACTACAACAGGTGTTTTAAGATTATATGAAAGAATAAAAAATGGAACACTTCCATTACCTGCTATTAACGTGAATGATTCAGTTACCAAATCAAAATTTGATAATAAATATGGATGTAAGGAAAGTGCTGTTGACGCTGTAAGAAGATCTACAGATATAATGCTTGCTGGTAAAAGAGTTTTGGTCGCTGGATATGGTGACGTTGGAAAAGGAACAGTAGCATCTTTTTCTGGAGCTGGTGCGATAGTAACAGTTTCTGAAATAGACCCTATTTGTGCTCTTCAGGCAGCTATGGACGGATACGAGGTTAAAAAAATTGATTCTGTAATTGAAAAAATGGATATTGTAGTTACTGCAACAGGTAACAAGGATATAATTACAGGGGAGCACTTCAAAAAAATGAAGGATAAAACAATTGTATGTAATATTGGCCATTTCGATAATGAAATTGACATTTCATGGCTTGAAGAGAATTTTTCTCATCAAAAAACTGAAATTAAACCTCAAGTTGATCTTTACAAAATCGATAATGGTAAAGAAATCATTGTCTTAGCAGAAGGTAGACTGGTTAATCTAGGTTGTGCTACAGGGCACCCTAGTTTTGTAATGAGCAACTCGTTCGCCAATCAAGTATTGGCTCAAATAGAGCTTTGGAAAAATCATGCAAACTATAAAAATGACGTTTATACTTTACCTAAACACCTAGATGAGAAGGTTGCTAAGCTTCATTTAAAACATCTTGGTGTTGAAATAGAGGAATTGTCAGAAGACCAAGCTAAATACATAGGGGTAAAAAAATCGGGTCCCTACAAGCCTAATTACTACAGGTATTAAAAGATTAAATGTTTTATTTTTAAGTCTCAATCGAAACGTAAGACTTGTTGTTTTTCTTTTTAGTAAATTTTACTAATCCATCAACTTTGGCATGTAATGTATGATCTTTACCGATGTATACATTTATTCCAGGATTGTGAACTGTTCCCCTCTGCCTTAAAATTATATTACCAGCTTTAGCAAATTGACCACCAAAAATTTTCACTCCTAATCTTTTAGATTCCGATTCTCTTCCATTTTTAGAACTTCCTACCCCTTTTTTATGTGCCATTATATTTAATTTAAAGAATTAATAGACTTAATTAAATCATTTTTTTTCATAGATGTATAACCAGTGATTTTTTTGCTTTTAGCAATATCTTTGAGTTCAGTTAAAGTTTTAGAATTTAAATTTTTTACATCTATATCACTACTAGAAGTCAACTTTTCTGAGTCACTTTTAGAAGATAAGTCTTTTTGATCTTTTTGAGATTTCACTTTTTTAATTTTTTTAGTGATAGACTCAATGATTATTTCAGATAGATGTTGCTTATGACCATTTTTAACTTTAAAACCTTTTCGTCTTTTCTTTTTAAAAACAACAACCTTTTCTCCTCTGAAATGTTTAGTTATTTTAGCCTCTACAGTATAATCCTTTATAGTTGGTGTTCCTAAACTAAAATTCTTTCCGTCTTCGACCAAAAGAACATTATCGAAAAAGATTTTTGAGCCCTCTTTTTGATCTATTTTGTTGACAAACAACTTCTGATCTTTTTTTACTTTAAATTGTTGCCCTAAAATTTCTACTACTGCAAACATGCTTTTCTTTGGATTGCAAATTTACTTAATTAATATTAGTAACCTAACAATTTTGGCTAATTCTTATTTATATTGTTAAGGACTACCAAAAGTTTTTTCTAAATTTACTATGCGTGTTTAACCCTATAGAAAATTGGTTATAAAAATAAAAATTGTCCTATTACTCTTACTGCTTCATACAGCATGTACTCCAGAGTATGTTCCTTCTCTTGACGCAAGTTCTGATCAATCTGATATTATTTCCGCAACAGGAGATCCGGATGGAAGGGTTGGAGAATTAGAAGCTACATTTTTGTCCTCTAAAAGTAGATTTACATTTTCTGAGAGTTCATTAACTTCTAATACCTTTAGTGTCTCATACGTTTCTACAGCTCAAAATTTTGATGTTTTTAAGTGGATTTTTGAAGGAGGTTATACCAGTTCTGGTTCAAGCACTACTTCGAGTGGCACTACAATTGTTGAAGGAAATATTAATGATCCAGCCACATCCAGTCAGATAGGAGTTTTAGTTGAATACCGTGATGGTTTTGGTAGATACGATGTGACTCATGCGGTAGCTAACTCTGGTAGCTTTGATATAAATACAAAATCAGATTATGTAACTTATGAATACTTGGACGATCTTAAAGTCCAAAATTCATCCAATCCTAGTGGATGGTCAAATACATCTGGACTCTGGTATAGCCCGTCAAATTTATCAACCATAACTTTTTCAGCTTGTGAAAATTCAATTGTTGGTTTTTATGATAATGATGATTTTACTCTAACAGAGCCAATTGAAATTTCAAAAGAATTCTCAAATTTTGGGACAAGTAAGAAAAATTTGGTTTTTGAATACAAAATTGATTTTATTGTACCGCCAGTAATTTCTAATAATCTAAAAAGAGTTTCCTTAGGGTACACTCCAAATTTATCCTTAACATCAAGCGTTACCATAGAGGATGGTGAATTGTGGTTTAACTCTTCAAATGAATCAACAGAATTTAGACAAGTTGTAATTCCTCTACCATTAATTTCTGATTTTAGCCTAAAATTTACAAAATATCCATCCGTGGTTAACTCTATGGGTAGACAAGCTTACCCATTCAATCTTTGCATAAGGAATATAAAAATTGTTCCTTCGGATTAATCTCTATATCAGTTTTTTATAGTTAGAATTTGTCGATTGAAACTCTGGCACAATATTCATAATTGATGAAACCAAAGAGTCAGTGCTTTTTGAATTTGAAGCATCTTCAATTAATTTCAATATCATTGTTTTTGTACTTGAGTAAATTTTTTCTTTTTCAGCTATGAAAATTAACTTATTATGAGACTTTTTCAAATTTTCGTGGTTTGTCAGTAATTCTTCGTAAAGTTTTTCTCCTTCGTTTAAGCCTGTAAATTTAATATCAATATCCTCATTTTCTATTAGGCCTGATAGTCTAATCATATTAATAGCTAAGTCAATAATTTTTACGGGTCCTCCCATGTCAAAGACATATATCTCTCCATGATTACCAGTTGCACCAGCTTCAAGAACCAATTGACAAGCCTCGGTAATAGTCATAAAAAATCTGGTAACTTCGGGGTGGGTAACTGTAACAGGACCTCCTCTAGCTATCTGACTTTGAAAAATAGGAACAACTGATCCATTTGAGCCCAAGACATTTCCAAACCTAGTTGTTATTATTTTGGTTTTATTCTTTGAAGAAAGAGCAGATACATACATTTCAGCAATTCTTTTTGTAGCTCCCATAATATTTGTGGGATTTACAGCCTTATCCGTTGATACAAAAACGAATGTTGATACTTTTTTCTTTATTGATGTGTCGATAACATGTTTTGTTCCCAAAATATTATTTAAAATTGTGGCCTGAGGCATGTTCTCAGTCATATATACGTGTTTATATGCAGCTGCGTGGAATACTACATCAATTTCAAAATTTGAAAAACAAAAATCGACTGAATTTAAATCTGTAACGCTTTTCAATAAATAATGAAAATTTGTTTTGCTTTTTTTGTATTCAAGTTCTTTTTTTATGTTGAAAAGTGAATTTTCATTGTTGTCAAATAATATTATTTCTTTTGGACTAAAATTTAGGAGTTGTCTTACAATCTCACTCCCAATAGAACCAGCGGCACCAGTAACAAGTATTGTTTTTTTAAAATAAAGTTTTTTATTTTTTTGTAGATCAATTTTTATCTGGTCTCTTTTTAGAAGATCTTCAATTTTGAAAGGTGTTAAGTTATTAATTGCCCCCTTATTAACAGCAAGGTTATCAATTGATGGAACTTTGAAGATTTTTACTTTTTTGTTTTTGAAAATATTAAATAGTGTGTTTTTATTTTTTTGAGTAAGGTTATTTGTTGTTATAATTATCTGGTTTATCCTCGTTATGTTGCTACTAGTCTTTTGGAAATAATTATTTAAATTTTGTACGGGCAAACCTTCTATTGTTCTCCCAGTTTTAGATTTGTCATCATCCAAAAAACCAACAACTTTTATTGAATTACTGTCGTCAAGGGCTCTTTTAACTCTTAGTCCATTTGTCCCTGCTCCGTAAAGCAAAGTATTTAAAAGCATATCGTCTTTTGTAGTTCTACTATATAAAATTTTAATAATAAGTCTATAAAAAACAAGCAGTGACAAACTAAAATAAAATAATAACAATAAATAATTATAGTGAGCCTTTGTATCCGCACCTATATATACCGAATAACATACAATTGACATCAAAAGTCCAAGACTTAATTTACTTATATCTATGAAAGTTGTAAATCTTAGAAACATACTGTATCCTCTAAAAATCAATATACATAGCAGAGAAAATGACAAAAAAATTAGTTTGTCTTGTAAACTCCTTATAATTAAAATAGATCCATTTAAAAAAAGAAGTAATTCCATAGCAATGACTAAACAAATTGTGTCCATCACAAAGGCATATTTTTTTGAATAATGTTTTTTAAAAATTTTTTGAAACATTACTTTAGTGAAAAAATTTTGATTAGTTTTTCTTTAATTCTTTTTTTGTCTTTTCCCTTGATATTGCTCCCTGAGGGCAAACAGAGACCTTTTTCGAATAATAAATTAGAAATACCTGTCCCATAAAATGGTATATTTTTAAAAACTGGTTGCATATGCATTGGTTTCCATAAACGTCTAGTTTCAATTTTATCTTCTTCAAATTCAGAAATTACTTGATCTACCGAAATACCACATTTTTTTTCATCAATAATTATACACGTAAGCCATCTATTTGAAAAAAAGCCTTTTGGTTCATTTAAAAATGACACCCCTCTTTTATTCTTGAGAAGTCGATGATAAAACGTATAATTTTTTCTTCTTTTATCTACTCTATTATTTATTTTTTCCAATTGGGCTACTCCAATAGATGCCAAAATATTTGAAAGTTTGTAATTGTAACCCACTTTTTTGTGTTCATAAAAGGGTTTATTTTCTTTGGCTTGAGTGGATAAAAAGTTAGCTTCATTAATGTCAGCTAAGTTGTTGGAAACTAAAGCTCCTCCTCCTGAGGTGGTTATAATTTTATTTCCATTAAAACTCAGTATACTAAGCCTTCCAAACGAACCACATGGTTTGTCATTTAATTTTGACCCCAATGCTTCAGCTGCATCTTCTATGACCGCGACTTTAAATTCATTCGCTATGGATAGTATCTCGTCCATTTTTGCAGGCATCCCATAAAGATGGACAACAATAATAGCCTTAGGGTGAATTTTTCTTTTTCTGCAATCTTCCAAAGCAATTCTCAATGAATTAGGGCACATATTCCAAGTCTCTTTTTCTGAATCGATAAAGATAAGATTCGCCTTTTCATAAATGACAGGATTACAACTTCCAATGAAAGTAAATGACTGACACAAAACAGTATCCCCCTTTGAAATTCCCAATACTCGGATTGCTAAATGGATTGCCGCAGTTCCAGACTGAACAACGCATGAATAGTTTCTTTCACAATGTTTTGCTAATTTTTTTTCAAATTCATCAACATAGGGTCCTGTTGTGGAGATCCAATTACTTGAAAATGCTTTAGAAACATTTTCATTTTCTTGATGACCAATGTGTGGTGGGGAAAGGAAAATTCTATTTTTTTTCATTTTAAATCACTTTAGCAGGCATTCCCATAACTTTTTTACCGCTAGGTATATTTTTATTAACTAGAGATCCTGCACCGATGATAACATTATCCCCAATTGTAACATTTGGTAGTACTGTTGAACCGGCTCCAACCAACGTCGAGTTACCTATTGAAACTCCTCCACAAATTGTGACTCCAGGTGCGATATGAGCAAAATCACTTATTACACAATCGTGATCAATGGAAGAATTAGTATTTATTATACAATATTTTCCAATTCTTGTCCCAATGTTTATTGTCGATGACATTATGATTTGTGACCCTTCTCCTATTGAAACATCTTTACTAATATTTGTATTAGGGTCAATTATTGTGGCGATTGGATGTTGTATAGTTTGGCTGACTTTTTTCCTAATTTTATTATCGCCTATTGCAATTACTAATTTACACTTGGAATAAATTTGTGTATCATAGTTCCCCAAAAAAGGAATTTTTTTTGATGTTTTTAGGTCATTGTTTTTGTCAAAAATGCCAGCAATACCTATATCCATTTTCTCCAAAATAGATATGACCACTCTTGACTGTGCACCTCCCCCATAAATTAAATATTCAATTTTTCCCATTAAATTTTTCCATTGTAATGTTTTTATTAGAATTAATACCTGAAGCTATAAAAACACATATAAATGTCTTGATTATTATTTTTAAATCTAAATAGAAACTTTGATTTTCCACATAATACAAGTCAAGTTTAAATTTTTCTTTCCATGATATTAAGTTGCGACCATTCACTTGTGCATACCCAGAGATGCCGGGTAAAACATTATGTCTTTTCATTTGATCTACATTATATAATGGAAGATATTCTAAAAGTAATGGCCTTGGCCCAACAAAACTCATTTCTCCCTTTAAGACATTAAAAATTTGTGGGATTTCGTCTATCGATAAAGTCCTTATTATTTTCCCAATAGGTGTAATTCTTTTAATGTCTGACAACAATTTACCTTTTCCATCTTTCAGTGTCCTCATAGTTTTTAATTTATAAAGATTAAACACTTTTCCTCTAAACCCAATTCTTTTTTGTATAAATAAAGGATTTTCTTTCAGATCAATTGTAATAGTAAATAAAAGTAGTAACAAAAGTGGTAGCGTTAATATTATTATTATTAAAGAAAATACAAAATCTACAAAAAATTTAAATGAAACGTATTTTAACATTTAACTTGTATTCATTTCAAATTTAGAAAATAATTAGGGTAATTTTTATCGTGTTTTTATATTTAGTTAAATTAAATAAGTTTTTGTGAAAAAATTTAGGGTTGGAATAACCGGTGCTTCAGGCATACTCGGCAAAAAAGTATTCGAATATTTCATTGTAAAAGGTGCTGAGGTATCAGTTTTGACTCGTGAATCAAAAAAAATAAATAATCATGCGCAAGTTAAAATTTACGAAATTGACCTTAATACTCCTGATTTATTAAAAATCAAAGATTTTGTTAAAAATCTTGATTTACTTTTTCATTTAGCTTCCGAGTTAAGGGACGAATCAAAAATGATGGCTGTTAACTATGGTGGAACTAAAATTCTAGCTGATATGTTATTAGGTAAAAAAACTCATTTAATTTATACATCAAGTATAGGGGTTTTTGATTTTTCAAAATCTAAAATAATTAAAGAAAATAGCACAAAAAGTCAAATTAATTTATACGAAAAAACAAAGCTTTTAAGCGAAGATTATTTATTCAAGCTAAGACAAGGGGGGAAATTAAATTTTATTATACTAAGACCGTCTATAATCTTAGATATAGATATGAAATCTAAAATAATTGATAATTTTGTATTTTTAAATTACTACAAAATAGGTCTAAATATACCCAAATCAGTTGTTTTAAATTTTATTCAATCTAGAGATGTAGTTAGCGCACTAATAAAGTTGAGTCAACAGAAAAAAGCGGTTGGTAAAGCTTTTAACTTATCAACAAGCGTATCTTTAAAGCTTTTTGCACTAGAAATTGAAAAAATAATCGGTGGAAAAGTATATTACAGAATACCTCATAAACTTTTGTTGATGTTTTTTAAGTTATATATTTTGATAACTGGAAAAAGAAAATTTATTTCATTGAAATCCTTTTTTTCATCTTTTTCAAAAGTCTCTTCTGAAAAAATTCAGGATTCAATTGATATTAAAATCGATGATAATTATTCTGAGTTTCTTAAATCATATATAGAACTAAAAAGATGAAAAAAATATGTTTCATTGTGTCAAGTCCACTTACTGTGACATCTTTCTTAAAAGGGCCTATAAACGAGTTGTCAAAATCTTTTCACGTTTTTTTGATTGCAAATTTTAATAGTAGTGATTCTGGATTATTGAGTGATCTGCCACTAAAGGGTGTTTATAATTTTAAAATAGTCCGTAAAATTAGTTTTGTTAAAGACATCAATTGCTTATTAAAACTTACTTATTTTTTTTATAAAAATAAATTTGATGCAATTCATTCTGTATCTCCAAAAGCTGGACTTTTAAGTACTTTAGCTGGATTTGTTAGTTTCATACCGGTAAGGATACACACATTTACTGGACAAGTATGGCACACAAAAAAAGGTATTACTAAAATTCTTTTAAAAAATATCGATAGATTAATAGTTGCATGTGCAACAAAAATTCTGGTTGATGGTAGATCTCAATTAAGTTTTTTAAAGAAAAACCAAATTATTAGGAATAAAGGTCTAGTTCTCGGTAATGGATCTATTTCGGGTGTTGAAATAAAAAGATTTTCACCATCTAAAAGTGTGCGCGTTAACTCAAGAAAAAAATTAAAAATTTCTAATGATGAATGGGTTTTTATGTTTCTCGGTAGATTGAATAAAGATAAGGGGGTTATAGATTTAATTAAATCATTTAACTTAATAGACAAAATAAAATATAATTGTTGTCTTTATTTAGTTGGAAATGACGAGGATAATATCGAAAAAATATTTGGGCCAATATCTCCAAAAGTTTACTTTTTACCTCACAAAAAGAAACCAGAGAAAATAATACAAATATCTGATATGTTTTGTATGCCAAGCTATAGGGAGGGTTTTGGAGTTTCCGTAATAGAGGCATCTGCTCTTGAAAAACCAATTATCTGTAGTGACACTTACGGTCTTGAAGATACTGTTATAAATGGTAAAACTGGATTAAAATTTCCTGTTGGAAATATTTTAAAATTGAAAAATTTGCTAGAATATTCTCTAGACAATAAAATAAAAATGAAAAAAATGGGTGAAGAAGGAAGAAAATACGTGAAAAGAAATTTTGATGAAAAATATTTGATTAAGGCCTGGAAGGAATTTTATCTTAGTATTTAATTCACAGTCTATAAATTCTTTTGTGTCTTTCTAAAAATCCTTTCACGTCATACACAAAACCATTTTTTTTTAAAAATTTAATTGGAGAAATATTGACAAACTGTTTGTGTTTAAGAGCAAAAATGATTACGTCAAATTTACTATTGGTTGGAAATTCAGGAATTTTTTTCATTGTTAGTGTCTTAAGATTTCCTTTAACATTTGGATCATAGATAACTATTTCTAAACCGGAATTTCTTAGATGCTTAGCTAATTCAATTGCTTTGGAGTTTCTAATGTCGGAAACATTTTCTTTGAAGGTAATCCCCAGCAATAAAACTTTTGCTTTGGATGGATCAATTTTATGTAAATTTATTTTATTTGAAATTTCTTTAGCAATGTAGATTGGTAAACCTTCATTCACCTTCCTTGCTGAATGCATTAAAATTGGATTAAATCCCTTTGATTTGGATTTGTGCAACAGATAGTAAGGGTCTGTTCCAATGCAATGTCCTCCAACTAGTCCGGGTTTAAAGTCTAAAAAGTTCCATTTCGTGGAAGCAGCTTTTAAAACCTCATTTGTGTCGATTTGCATTTTTGAAAACATCATAGCCAATTCGTTAACAAACGCTATATTTACATCTCGTTGAGTGTTTTCAATAACTTTAGCAGCTTCGGCAACTTTGATTGACGGGGCTTTGTAAACTTTGGCTTCTAATACGGACTGATATAAATTAAATATAGTTTCTAAAGTTGACTTGTTTGAAGCTGAAACTATTTTGGATATATTTTTAAATGTGTTTCTTGAGTCTCCTATATTTATTCTCTCTGGACTATAGCCAACATAAAAATCTCTATTTAAAACAAGTAAGGATTTTTCAAGAATTGGAATGCATATCTCTTCTGTGGCACCAGGATAAACTGTAGATTCATAAACGACTATATCACCTTTCTTCAAAATATTTGAAACTGTCATGGTTGCTTGCTCCAAAAAGGAAAAATCGGGAAGATAATTTTTTTTTAATGGAGTTGGTACTGTTATGATATAAATATCACAGCTTTTTAATAAGTTGGGGGTTTCAACGAATTCAACATCAACATTTTTAAATTCGTTGGAAGAAACCGCTTTTGTATCATCAATTCCTAACCTTAAATTTTTTAACCTTTCAGGGTTAATATCGTAACCAAAAACTTTATATTTTGAAGCTAAGGTTAGTGCCAAAGGCAAACCTACGTATCCGAGACCAATTATACCAATTGATGACATCTATTTGATTTGTTTTTTAAATCCTTGAATATTACCTCTAATATAATTTAAAATAAAATCGACCCTCATATACTTAAAACTTAATATTATTGATTTAATTAATAATGCAAATAGTATAATAAAAAAATCAAAACCAAGAAAATTAAAGTTTCCGTTTTTTTTAAAAAGCATTATAATCTCAATAACATCATTTTTAGACCTATCTAATAAATTTTGACGATTCAATTTTGAATGATAGTGGCATAATTTTGCTCGAGGAATAATATAGAAGCTCTCTGGAAATTTTTTTTTAACTCTCATCGAAAACTCTTTGTCTTCATATGCGTGAAATTTGTTTTTTGTATCAAAAGATATGGCATTAAAAATATCCTTCCTCCAAGTTGACAGACCTCCACTTAGTACATTTACTTTTTTAGGGGTACTTGAATCGATTTTTATTGATTTAATTACACTTATTCGATCATCTTTAAAATTGCCAAAATGTGTGATTTCAAATATTAGTCTTTTTAAAAATGTTACTTTAGGGTGATTTTGAATAAGTCCATTTACCCCGACCATATTTGGGAATCGATGGAAAGCCTTTTCAATCTCATACAAATAGTTTGGTTCTAAAACTATATCATCATCTAAAAATGTTATATAATCGCAGTCATTAATTGGGATTGCTGAATGTTTTGCTTCTACCAGTCCTTCAATTTTGACATTGTGGATATAGTTCAATCTCAACTTAGTTTTGATTGTAGGCTCTAAAAAATTAGACTTTTCCACTTTATTTTTTTCACTTTGATCAATAATAATAATTTGATCAGGTAATCTTTTTTGACTAATTATTGATCTAAACAAGTTTTTTAACTGCTCAGGCCTATTTTTTGTTGGTATTACGATTGAAAAAGTCATACTTAACTTAGAAAACAAATATACCAATGATTATTTAATCAATTTATTCAAATTGATTTATTATATGGCACCAGACCAATACATCCAATGATTAAATTTAAGCTATATTTGTTGTAGAACTTATCTTGTTTTATGGATTTGCCAAATAATTTTAAGCTTCTAGATTGTTCTTTAAGAGATGGAGGATATTACACAAATTGGGACTTTGAACAAGACTTGGTTCATAGCTACCTCATCAATATTAAAGAACTTCCTTACGATTATATTGAAATTGGATACAGAAATATTCCTCAAAGAGAGTATAGGGGTAATTACTTTTACACTCCAATTAGTATTGTAAATAAATTTTCTGGGCTAAATAATAAAATTGTTTTGATGATAGATGAAATAAATACACCTTTAAATAAAATTGAAGAATTAATAAGTCCTTGCCGAGGAATAATTGAAATGTTCAGAATTGCTGCCAAACCAAATCGTATTCATGAAGCTATTGAAATTGCAAAGGTTATTAAAAAAAATGGATTTAAAGTATGCATAAATCTAATGTATTTGTCAGAGTGGGATAATTATAAAAGCCTATATTCCAAACTGGCTGGAATAGAGAAAATTATTGATTATTTATATATGGCCGACTCATTTGGTTCTATTCTCCCCAATCAAATTGAAAAAACAATCCACAAAATTAGATCATATACACCTGTAAAACTGGGATTTCATGGGCATAACAACTTGGAGATGGGACTTATAAATGCCTTGAAGGCTATTGAAAAGGGAGTCGAGGTGATTGATTCTTCAGTTTGTGGAATTGGAAGAGGTGCTGGCAATCTTAAGACAGAACTAATTTTAACATATTTAGACTCCGTAAATTTAAGGGATGTGAATTTTGAAAATCTTAATGCGTTAGTAGACAAGTTCGAGTCGATAAGAAATGAGTATCAGTGGGGAAACAATCTTGCATATATGGTTTCCGGAGCAAATTCAATTGCTCAAAAAGAAGTTATGAACTTAATTAATAAGAGGTATTACACGATAGATAACGCTATTAAATACCTTGGCTTTAAGGGTCACAAAGAATCCGCTACAAAATATCCAAAATTATCTTCTCCAAATAATAAGAAAATTTTAATTATAGGGGGAGGTTCGTCTGTTATTGATCACATAACTTCTTTAAAATTATTTATCAAACAAAATCCTAGGATATTAATTTTATTTTCAAGTGCTAGATTTATGAAATACTTTGATAAAATTGACGGTTTCAACGTTTTAGTGGGTGCAGAAGGAAAACGCTTGGAAAATAATATATCAGAAAATTCCTTTAATAATACTTGTATAATTCCATCTAAACCGCACAAAATTGATCCTTATATACCAAAAAACATCTCTGGTTTTTGTGTGGAATTATCAGGCACAATTTTCCCTGAAAAAAATTGTGATTCTCATCTTGCTGTAACTCTTCAAGCATGTTTAGAACTAGGAGGGGAGGAATTGTTTCTTATCGGATTTGATGGATACCCTGCAATTAAAAGACAAAAGAGAGAAGTTTTTTTGATGGAAGAAAATCAGTTGATTTTTAATTATTTCCGAAATAAAAAGCCCACCGTTAAAATTCTAAGTTTAACACCTACAGAATATAAAGAAATTCAAGTTACTTCATTATATTCATTTCTAAAATGAATTATTTAATTATCATTCCTGCAAGATTAAAGTCTTCAAGATTACCAAACAAGCCTTTAATTAAAATTAATGGAAAGGAAGTTTTATTGAGAACATACCAAAGATGTTTAAGTGCAGTTAAAAATCCTAAAAAGATAATAGTTGCTACTGATCATGCGAAAATCTTTAGTTTTTGTGATCAAAATAATATTCGAGTTTTAATGACAAGTAGTTCGTGTCTTACTGGCACAGACAGAGTATGTGAGGTTGCAAATAAAACTTCTGCCGATGTATATATAAACGTTCAGGGTGATGAACCTGTTTTAAATCCAGATGACTTAATTAAAGTGATAAAAACTGCCACTAATGATCCTAGTAAAATATACAGTGGGTATGCAAAAATTAAAAATAAGAAAAATTACTTTAGCCCTAATATTCCAAAAGTTGTTTTTAACCCAAAGACCAAATTGCTACTGTATATGTCTAGAGCTGCAATTCCTTCTAACAAGTCATTTGATTTTGTTAAAGCATGGAAGCAGGTTTGCATTTATGCCTATCCAAAAGCTGCTTTGAAAGCATTTTCATCAGTCAAAAAGACTTCTTTAGAAAGCATTGAAGATATTGAGGTGTTGCGTTTTTTAGAACTTGGTTTTGAAGTTGAAATGATTAAATTATCAGGGGATGGAATTGCGGTTGATGTCCCAGAGGACATCAAAAAAGTAGAGACGTATTTAAATGAAAATTAATATTATTTTCTGGGATTTTGATGGAGTAATTGTCTCTTCACTTCAGATCAGAGAAATGGGATTTAGAGCTTGTTTAAATGAGTATCCAGAAAAACATGTTGAATCACTGATCAGATATCATAAAAAAAACAGCGGTTGGTCTCGATACGTAAAATTTGAATACTTTTTCAAAGAAATAATAAAAGAAAAATATACTAAAAATGATATTAATAGGTTGGCAAGTTCATACTCAAACTCTGTGAAACATCTTTTAATTGACAAATCATTGCTTATCAAGCGAAGTATGGATTTTATAAGAGAAAAACATCAAAAATATAAAATGTATATTGTGTCTGGCTCTGACGGAGTAGAATTAAATGAAGTTTGTAAGAGTTTGGGCATTTCAAATTATTTTCAATCAATTTATGGATCACCTGAGCCCAAAAAAGATATTTTAAAGCGAGTTTTAAAAGATTTTGAGTATGATCCAGCTGAGTGTCTCTTGATCGGTGACGCTAGAAATGACTATGATGCAGCGATGGAGAACAATATCGCTTTTCTGGGTTTTAACAATAAGAAAGTAGAAAAGCTTTCAACAGTAAAATACGGATTATCTGAATTATGAAAAAAAAACTATTAATAACCGGAATCGCTGGTTTTATAGGTGCTGAAATTGCAAAAAAAGTTATTGAAAAAGGATACAGTGTGATAGGAGTTGACGACCTTTCAAGCGGAAGAGAGGAGAATATTCCCAAAAGAGCTGAATTTTTAAAACTTGATCTCAGTAAAAAGGAGGATTTTAAACAATTACCTATTGATATAGATTTCATTTTACATCTTGCTGGACAGTCATCTGGAGATATAAGCTTTGATAATCCAATTTTAGATCTTAAAAAAAATACTCACTCTACTCTCAATTTAATCGAGTATGGGATTAAAAATAAGGTTAAGAAAATATTATATGCAAGTTCTATGTCAGTATACGGATCAGTTATAGATAAACCTATTTCAGAAGAATATAAAACCAACCCATTGTCTTGTTATGGTGTTGGTAAAAAATGCAGCGAAAATTACTTATCCATATTTAGAAATAAATTACCTTTTTTAAATTACAGGATGTTTAATGTTTATGGTCCAGGCCAAGACATGTCAAATATGAGACAAGGAATGGTAAGTATATTTCTTTCGCAGGCTTTAAATTCAAATTCAATTACAGTAAAAGGTAATTTGGATAGGTACAGAGACTTTATATTTATTGATGATGTAGTAGATTGTTGGATAAAAGGTGTCGAATTAAATTTGAAAAACAAGACAATTAATATTGGTACTGGTAAGCGGACTGAGGTTAAGGCGCTAATTAAAGAAATTTGTTCCCATTTTAATGATATCACTATAGATGTTGAAGAATCAACTCAGGGAGATCAATTTGGAATTTATTCAAATAATGAATTAATGAAAAACTTATTTCAAACAAAAAAATTGATTACTCTAGAGGAAGGGATTAAAAGATTCGTAAGCTGGGCAAAAAAAAATAAATGAAATCTGTCTCTATTCTAGTAACGGACAAATATTCTAATCTTCATCCAAACATAAGTGGAAGTTTAGTTTTTATTTGGGATGAATTCTCAAAAAATAAAAATTGTATATCAATCCCTAGTTTAGTTGAAGAAAGAGCAGAAAAATACAGATTAGAATTTTTAGATTGGGTTCATTTTTTTCATCAAACTAAAATCAATGGTATGACTTTATACAATCATCTAAAATTAGATGATGATTTTCCATTTTGGTGGACCACTTCCCTTGGACAAAAATTTAATATTTATGATCACTCAAAAATTAATGATGTGATTAAAAGCATGGCTTTTTACGACTATTTACAGGAAAACAAAATTGATACTTATTTAATTGAAGTTCGTTCTGAAAAAAAAGCTTTGGTTAATTTTTTTAGGCAAAATATTAAAGAAAAGAAATTAAAAATAAAATTTATTCAAAATCTAAAAAATGAAAAGAAAAATAAATCTGTATTTATGTATGCAGTTTTCATTTTCCGTTTTGTTATGCTTCGAATTTTCCGGAATAAATTTAAAACACCCTCTAAATCAAGTTTTGTCTTTTTTGACATTTTTACTCATCTTCAAAAGGGAAATAAATTCAAGAGTAACTATTGGACAAGACTGGTTGACGTTTTAGAAAAAAAATCAGTGATTTGGAATCATATTTATTTCAGATCCAATAGTAAAAATAATTTTTTCAGGTCTTTAAAAAGAATAAAAATATTCAATAGAAATAATATTAAACATAAACACAATTTGTTGGAGCAAGATTTTGATCTTAGGGATTTTTTAAAGACTTTAAAAATATTTTACCGCCTAAAGAAAAATGCAGAAAAAATCATACCTGATTTAGATAATATTTTTTTTTGTAATAAAAGAGGGATTGACTTTACACCTTGGATAAAAGATGACTTTATAAATTCAATAAAAGGTCAAGAGGCCTTAAAGAATTGTTATTATAATTTACTCATCAAAAAAGCAGTGAATAATTCTCCTGCCAATGCTAAAGCAATTTATATTCAAGAATTTCAACCATGGGAAATAGCATTAGTTTACTATTGGAAGAAGGCGAGAAGAAAAAAAATAATTGGTGTACCCCACTCAACTCATCGTTATTGGGATTTGAGATACTTTTTTGGGAAATTGTTTTTCTCTTCATTTTCGAAAGATATTTTTCCTGATCAGATTGCTGTTAATGGAAATTATTCCTACGAAAGGTGTATTGAAAATGGTTATCCAGAATCCTTGCTAAAACCAGTTGAAGCGCTACGTTATATCCATCACCCGCCAAAACCAAAAACCCAAGAAAAAAACGATCGCGAGTGTTTAAACATCCTTATTTGTTGTGACTACCAAATAAAAACTAGCAGGGAATTATTAAGGATTGTAGATAAAGTCACTCATAAAAAAATAAAATATGATATCAACATCAGAATGCACCCATCTTTCCCGTTACCAGCCAAACTTATAAAAAAATATAATTTTAGATTGAGTGATGATGAACTTTTGCCTGCTTTACAAAAGGCAGATTGGGTTATTACTAGTAATCTTTCAGCTATAGCAGTTGATGCATTTTATCAAGGTTGTAAAATAGGTCAATTAAGTGATGGTCTATATTTCAATTTAAGTCCTTTAAGAGGAATTATTGATGACTTATTGTTTACAGACTCAACTGAGCTAAAAAAAATGCTCGAAAAAAATGAGCAACCGAAAAAAAAATTTAAATATTTTTTTATAGATCATAATCTTAACCTTTGGAGAAAGCTTCTATTTGATGATAAAGCATGAACCAAAAGGAACTTTATAAAAAAATGAACAATTATTAGAAATTAAAAAGTCGTCAACTGCCTGTCTTGAGCCAGGGAACTGACTTATAGCATAATCATCAATTACTATTGCTCCGCCTTTAGTCAAACGAGGATAAAAAAAGATTAAAGAATCTAGAGTTGGCTGATATAGGTCTACATCAATGTGTACAAAGCAAAAATTATTGCTTTTTACTTCATTGAATCTTTCTGGGATCCACCCTTTAAAGTAGTAAATATTCCTGAAAACAGATAAGGAGTTTTTAACCTGATTTTCATCTGAAGCAAAAGACATTTTCTCAGCTCTAATTTGTTCCTTTTTCAATTCATATCTATTATTTTTATCTTTTGCGGACTTATCTGACAATCCTCCTTCAAATGAATCAAAAATGTAAAACTTTTTGCTTGATTTAGTCTCTTCTAACATTTTGCAAAGTATAAAAGCACTATGTCCTTTCCATACACCGCATTCTGCTACATACCCTTCAACTTTATTGTTTAAAATATTTTTAAAAATATTTTGTAAACTGTAAAAACGAAGTTGTTTGTATGGATTGTCGTATTTATTGGAAAATGTAGCATTCATAGCCTCTTCATATCGATCCATTTCTCTAAATTTTCGTAGTAAGGTTCCCAAATGTATTGATCATATACAACGGGTTTATGAACTTTATTTGAACGGTAAATGAACATTTTTAAACCAAAAGACTTCAATAAAAGATATGTCACATTTACAAACCTCTTGATAACAATTTTAAAAAATATTATTTATAATTGCTTATGAATTTACTATGTAGAACTCTTTTCTATAACTTAAATATATAAAACAAAAACAAAAATTTTAACTACAAGATAAATTTCTAATCCAAGACCAAGTTATCAAGAAAGTTAAATATAAATTTTATTTTTATTAATTAATGAATCATTAAATGGTTGAATAAATATCTTATCTCCTTAATTTTGTATTTTTACAACTAATAAATTTAAATGAATTATTTTTTTGGATATTCTGGAAATGGTTTTAAAGCACAACTCAATGTTCCAAAATTTCAAAATAGGTCTACTCCAAGATCAGACATTGGTTTGTGGAGTATAGAAATTAATGGTGGTCTTTGGAAAATTAATCCTGAAGATGTAAAACAAGATTCGTATTTTTTTTATATAAATTCTGATAAAATAAATAACCATAAAGTTTTTATCTTGGCAACAAAAAAAGAAATCTCTAATTTTAATAAAAAAGAGTTAAAGTCGATAAATTCATATACCTCAACTTTACCTGCATTCAGAAGTAATTTTAAGTTGATTCACACAAAAGGAGGTTTTTCTTCGTATCAATCAGAGTATCCCAGCAATATGGTTGGCAAAAAAGGTAGTATTATAAGTAATATCAAGTCATTGCTAGATCCCAATGCAAGTAAAAATTTTATATTACTGCGTAACATATATATTTTACCAAAAAAAACTCTATTTTACTCCTATTTAATTGATTATAAGTCGAAGAAGATCTTGTGTAAATATAAACTTCAAACTAATAAAACTAATTTTATACCAATAGACAAAAAACATATTCTCCCTAATGTATTTTTATTTACTGATGGATATCTTGGAATTCCAATTTATGTAAGTCAAAATAATCAACACCTATCAATGGAGCATACCCATCCCCCACATTCTTATATCTTAAGCAACAATGTTTTTAAAAAGGTAAGTGAATTTAAAAAAGAATTTTATGAAATCATACATTCATAGAATTGCAACAAGTCATTTAGGAGTAAAACTGAGGAATTTTTTCGGCTTGAGGTCAGTTCCAATTTCATTTTCGCATCTACAACAAAACAGTTCCGTGTCGGATGGATTCATATGGCGAATTGATAAAAATTTCAAAACTAAATTTAACTTTACTGATCTTTTACCATTGTTTTCTAAAAATATTAATAATTCAATCAGTATTGAATTTTATGATAATCTGCACCGACCCATTAAAAAAATACAGCTAAAGAAATTAGCTAATCTTTCCCAAGAAATTATTATAGATAAAAAGTTTCTCGGGGTCGAAGGGTATGGTAGTTTTTATATTTATCATAATTCTACAACTCTTTTAGAAGAGAGCATAACTTTTTCAAATAGATGTTACGTTGGATACTCCTACAAAAACAATTTGTATTCAAATGTTCATGGTAACACCTATGTTAAGAGTAAGGGAATAAGTAACGATAAATTTGAAGGTAATATGATTCAATCTTCCTGGTTCAAAAAGTATAATTATACTCTTCAAAATTCCTTCAAAGGATTCGATAAAACTGAATTGATTTTTGTTAATCCACACAGTTTCAAAATTAAAATAAAATTAAATGACAAAAATTTCAACTTATCTCCCTATGAGGTAAAAATTATAGATTTTAAAGAGAAATTTGCAAAAATAAGGGGAAAGAGTTATTTCTTAAGGCCAATAGTTTTTAATTATTTGAAAGATAGTATTGACGTCTATCATACTTGAGTGTTAATCCAGAACTGGTTAAATGTAGGTTGTTTAAGAGACTCTGTATGAACTTTATTTACCACTTTAAATCCTGCGTCTAACATGAGTTTTTCTGAAAGGCTTTTCTGTTCTGTAAAATTATCATTTATCTCAATCAGTACGGTTTTTGCTCTTTTAATAACTTTTTGAGCTCCTAAAAGAATGATATGCTCCAATCCGTCAACATCAATCTTTATATGATCTGGGTAGGGAATTTTAGTTAGTTCAGTCAAATTATCAATATCAAATCCAACTGTATTGTAAATAAAATTTGAATTAATTTTATTCCCACTATCATCAAAATTTTTGTCAAATGTCGACAGTGCTCCTCCCCATTCAGTGCTGGTTAACCTAAACTTGCTAACTGAAATATTTTCATTTAATGCAATGGGAAATATAAAAATATCGTCAAACAGACTATTCATGTAAATATTTCTCGCTAAAAATTCTAAATTAAAAAATGATGGCTCAAAACAATATACCTTTGCTTTGCTTTTTTTTGCAGCATAAATTGAGTAGAGCCCTACGTTTGCCCCTATATCGTAGAAAATATCTTTTTTTTCGAAATTATCAATCCATTTGAGAGTCTCTGGTTCTTTTGTAAAAAAGGTTTTGTGTCTGTATCGATTCAGAAAATTAGGTGTTGCAAAGTAAATCGTTTCTCCATCAACCTTAATTGAACTTTTATTATTTACTTTAGCAGTTAAAAATGAATCTGATATAAATACCAATATGGGTAAATTTAAAACTTTGTGAAGTAAATTTCCTAGAGAATTTAGTAAGATTTTTATACTTTTTTTCATTTATACACTATCGACGAATATACTCGAAAAAACGTAACTTACACACCATAAACAAATTTAAAATGATTAAACTAATTTATAGGTTTCTAATTGGATTTTCAGAATCAAAATATCGCAAAAAAATTAACCATTTAATTTCCTTATTAAATATTAAAAATGGAATCAGTCTAATTGACATTGGTGCTGCAGGCCAGATAATTCCTAGATGGGAAAGAGTTGAAAAATTTATTAACTACTATGGCTTTGAACCTGATGAAAGATCAAGAAAGAAATTATTAGCTCAAAGAAATAATTGCAGAAGCTATCATTTAGACGAAAAAATAATATCAAATAAAAAGGAAAAAAAAATAATACATTTCTGTAAGGCTCCAATGACATCTTCAATTTATCAACCCAATAGAGATTATGTTGATTTGTTTGCAGACGCTGATCGTTTTGATATTATTTCTCAAGAGTTGCTAGATTCGACAACAATTGACAAAATTAACTGCCCAAAAAAAGATTTTATAAAACTTGATATTCAAGGGGGTGAACTGGAGGCTCTTAAAGGTGGGAAAGATTCATTGAAAAAGTGTTTAGGCTTGGAAGTAGAAGTAGAATTTCTTCCAATTTACAAAGATCAGCCACTATACACCGACGTAACAAAATTTTTGAAAGATAACGATTTTGAGTTTATAGACTTTTTACGCATTTGCAGATGGGAAAGAAATAATATTTATACGAATTTGGGACAAGCAGCTTGGGGAGACGCCTTGTATCTTAAAACGCCTGAGTTTATAGTAAAAAATATCACAGATACTGATTTAATTAAACGCTACATAGCTATTTGTATTATATATAATAAAATAGATTTGGTTAAATGTCTACTCAAAAAATTAAATAGTAATACTATAATTTTGGACACAAATTTTATTAAAAAACTTAATGGATTTCATAAGCGATTAACTCGCTCCAAGTTGATTAAAGAAAAACTTAACAAGTTTTTAAAACTGTTTTTATTTGTTGATGAAGAGATTCATATGTTCAATTAAAACTTTTAAGCCTAATACCTGATCAGAAAATTAAAAAAACCCATTTTCGTTTTCATAGTTTAATGGAAAACAGATTCCGAAATGATTTAATTTTAAATACTTTAAAGAAAATTCCTAGGTAAATCAGTAAAAGAATCATGGTAATCTTTATTGAAATTAAAATTAAAGTGTCATTAATGAATTGTTGGATAATTAAAACAGTTGCAACACATAAAACATAATAAGAAAAAATTACTAAAATATTTTTTTCATAATATATAGGGGTGTATCTCTGCCCATAATAAAATTGAATTAGAGTTGATATAGATCCAGAAATAAGTGTTGCTATAGCCGCACCAAAAACACCATAATAGTATATAAATGGTATATTCAACGAAATATTTAAAAAAATCGAAAAAAAAGTTAAAATTGAAATCAGACTAGTTTTTTTAGCATACATCAGCTGAGGTTGTTTACCAAAAAAATAAATTATATAAAGTATTGACAGAGTGGAAACTATTGAACTAGATTGATGAAATTCTTTTGGAAAGAAATTAGCAATAATTTCATTTGAAAATATCGCTACTGGCATAGCAAATAAAATACATACGTAAAAAAAAGGAGTTAAATATTGCCCGATACCTCTAAACTTTAAAGGATCATCTGAAAACATTCTCTTATATACCTGAGGGGAAAAAACTTGCTGCAAGGCTGTCATAAAAATAAATATAGAATTTGCTATTTTTTGACCTATTTCAAAAATTCCAACACCTCCAATAGATCCCAATAAGCCTAACATATATCGATCAAATTGACTATTTATAACACCTAAAAAAATTCGAGGAGTAAGTGGTAAACTTAATTTTAAGGACTTTGAAAGGACTAATTTTTTAAATTTTAGATCTTCAAATCTGAATGTGTAAAAACAGAAAAAAACAAAAGTTAAAAAAGACCCAAAAGTTTGTCCGATAAAGAATCCCTTTAATCCGTAACTAAAATTTATTACTAGAGATACAGCAAATAAAATATTTAGAACACTTTCAGAAATTGCAATTATTGAGTAAATCTTCGCACTTTCTCTATTTTTCAAGTAAACATAAAAATATTGATTTAGGTTTTTTACTCCACAAAAAAATAATCCGTATAGAAGTAATTCACCAACCGATTCATTTCTGAAAATGAATTTTGCAATTTTCTCACTAAAATTAAATGTTATTAAAACGAGAATTAAGAAATTAAATGAAACAAAAATTAATATAGTGAAAAGAAAATTCATGAGATTTTCTTTTTTTATTTCAAAATAATTTCTTTCAAAAATACTTAATAACCCTACATTTGAAATTCCAGAAATAAAAGTCCCGAAAAATAATGATAGGGCAAATAACCCAAAGGCTTCAATACTTAAGTATTGGGAAAATAAAGGAAGAGTTACCAGGGGTAAAAAAACCTTTATTACGAAAGAAGAGCAATACCAAAACAAATTTTGTAAACTCTTATTTAACATCATTGTTGTGAAAAAGTTTATTAATGTAGGACTCTAAACCGTCGTAGCCTCTAATCAATTTTATACCACTTAAAGATTTATCGTGAGGATCAACGGTTTTACTTGGATCATAGTAAATGGTGTGTTTTTTTTGAAAATTTGAAATTTTAGCGGTGGAAGTCGGAGGAAAATTTATTGAAAGGTAACATTGATTTATTATTTCAATCGGATCAACTTGAGGATGAATTTGAGAATACTTTTCAGATTTATAATTTTCTTTAATAAAATTTAAATATCTATAATCATGAAACTTTGTATGGGATCTTTTTCTTTTAAGAATTACTTTTACATTCTTTACTTTATCGAAAACCCTAATTATATCTTCATGAAACTTTAACATATTAGATGTTGTGATATATCTGTCTGGTAATCCTAACTTTCTGTAAAAATTTTCATTGACTGTCTGTATATCGAATACAACCACAATTTTTTTATTATTTTCATTTTTTTTAAACTCAAATCCACTAGATTCAAACCAGATAGGGCCTACTATTTCAACCTTAGATTTTGGGAAATAATTTAAAACATATTCTTTTTGAAATTTATCCCAAACATAAAAATTATTCCAGGTCATAAATTCTCTATTCCCATAAGATCTATGATATCCTTTATCAAACTTTAGTGGGGTATTATTAGTAGAGTAATAAAAGAAGATTATTTTAGATTTTTTTTTCTCAGCTTCATAGGTCCAAAGGGGTCTAAAAATTGAAGTTGAGTTATGAAAAAAGTATTTTTTGG
The DNA here is from genome assembly GCA_902635965.1 of uncultured Bacteroidota bacterium. Taxonomy (GTDB): domain Bacteria; phylum Bacteroidota; class Bacteroidia; order Flavobacteriales; family Flavobacteriaceae; genus TMED96. The sequence continues at coordinate 64,224 of CACPQA010000003.1, read as the reverse complement.
CTAGTTGATGCGTTTTTGCCTTTTTACAGAAATACAATAATGGGAATTCTTTTAAAATTAATGGGTTGGTGAAATCCTCAGTGAAGATTTTAAAAAAACTTTTGAAAGAAAAAATAATGGCATTGAAAAGGTATTTTATTAAGAATGTAATTTTTATTTTATTTTTGAAAGGAATAGATACAGGGTAAATTTCAATTCCATCTACAGTGGTTTTTCCCCCTTCTAATACATTATGAGTTATAATAAAATTTTTATTTTTAGCCTCTTTTTTTATATACCAGTCTATGATAGTGTTGGAGTTTTTTTTTGGTAAGCTTTTTGATGAAAGATTATCGAAGTAAATATAATCTGATTCACTTTGACTTTTAAATAAAAGTTTAATCCCTTTTAAAAAAAAACTCAAAATAAAATAGTTTCCAACTAAATACCAATAAAAAAGAAATGTTTTCCATCTAACCTTGTTCAAAAAGGTATTTGATTTAATTTTTTCGTTTTCTTCTAAATAAACCAAAAATTTTTTTGGTAAACCCATTTTTAACACATTTTCTTTTCTTCCTAAAGCTAGGAGAATTTTATAATTAAAAACTGTATATAATCTACGTTGGATTAAAAATTGTTTTAAACAATTTCGAAGGTTTTCTTTATCGACATCAAGAAAATTAGTTTGAATGTTAAATTCTATTTTTGCAAGTCTATTAGATAAATTTATTAGATAATCCAGTTTATTTTCTTTAAGTAATTTGTTGTATCCGACCTCTAAAAATATTTTTTCTTTCCTTTTAAACATTTTGCGAGTGTATTGATCTTGAAATACTGAAAGCTTCAACATATTTTTTCCCAACGGATATTCCTCTATTTCCTGCTAAAATTTCTAATGCTTTTGGAGATCTTGGATGGGGATATTCTCTTTTTTCAAATCTATAGCATTGCATTGCACGAATTTTCCTTTCTAAATCTTTATCTCTAATCTCAACATAAAAATTAGGTTTAAACGAGGTATCACTATTAAGTTGCCATTCGGTACTGGAAGGAGTTTCAAACGTTAATATAGAGTGTAAATTTTCCCCTGACAAAGGCCTTGAGGCAGTAATAACTGCATCATGAGTTATCCTATGGTCAATATTTAAATCTCCATAATGATGCGTAAATATTATATCTGGTTTGAAATCACTCTTCTCTTTTTCAACTATTTTAATTATTTCTAGTAAATCTTTGCTGTCAAATCTGTTATCTGGGAAATTATAACACATAAGCCTATCATATCCAATAATATGTTTTGCTTTTTCTATATCTTTTTTGTGATTTTTTAATTTATCCTCCCAATCAGAGGTGCGTCTTTTATCACCTCTTGAGGTTATACCTTCACCTAAGATTACTACTTTAATAGTTGCGGATTTTACCTCAGATAAAAAAGACAAAGTCCCACCCAATCCCAAAATTTCGTCATCTGGGTGAGCTACAACAACTAATATTTTACTTTTACTAAAATTTATCATATCTAATGTAATTTTTTCCTTTTCTAATTATATTTAAACTTTCTTTACCATGAAAAAATAGGAGATCTAGTATAGATAAATGAGAAATAAACTTTTTTCTATACTGATTATAAACTGGATGATTATATTTTTGAAAAAGAACATTTATGTTACTTTTTTCAAAATCATCAAGGTTTAGGTAATCTATCCCATTTTCTCCAGACAAATATTGTCTGGCATTTTGACTTTTACAAATATCCAATACTAAGTCTGATTTTTTGCTATCAATACCTAAATTATCGCTGTAAATGATTTGTGTTTTAATATTCAAATATTTTATAAATAGATTATTGATTGAATTAATTATAGAAAAAAAACATTTTTCATTTATTTGGTTTTCTAATAATCTTTTAAATTCAGGATAATACTTATCAAAAAAAGGAGTCTTACAGTAATTATAGTAAATAGTTTTTAGGTGAGTTCTAATCCATTTTTTATTATTTTGGGTGACCACATTATTGATACTATTATTGTCTAAAGTTCCTAATGCTTTACTAACTGGAATCGTTAGCCATTGAGCTTTTTGATTTGCATAAATTTTATTTCTATTTATATAACTGTTTTTTTCGTATTGTACGTGATTTAAGATCACATGAATATCAGAGCTATCTATCCTCTCAAAATAACCTAGCCATGGTAAATATGCGGGTTGATTAATTGATATTTTCATCTTTATACATATATATACTAAAATCTCTATAATGGTAGTCGTTTTTTAAGATAACTTTGGGACTCAAAGATTTGCAGAATTTTAATATATCGTCCGGATTACTCAAAAACTCCATTTGTGTGGTTTCATTTTTATATTTTTCTATATCAGCCAAAAGGTTAAATGCAATTCCCTTATTACATTTAGAGTAAAGTAATTCCAAGCATTTCTGAAAAAAACCATTATTTGAGTATGTAAATACACCACTAGCTAAAATATAGTCATATTTTTTGTTTAATGGGCTTTCCATAAGATTCTGGCACTTAAATTTAACTGTTGGGAATCGTTTTTTGGCAAGTTTTATCATTTCAGAAGAAAGATCAATGCCTTCATAATTAGTATTTATCCCATTATTGATAAACCAATAAAATAAATCTCCTATTCCACATCCAAAATCTAAGATATTTTTGTTTTCTAAATTTCCAATTTGAGAAAGAATTTCAAATCTTGTGATTTGATTTTTTTGACTGCCCCAATTTAAACTTAAATGGGAATAACCATGTTTTGATACCCTCTGGTTATAAAAGTCCTTGTTTTTAAACAGTAATTCCTTAAAGGTTTCGTTTTTAAAAACTATTTCCCAATCATGAGAAATCAAATAATTATGGTTAATCTTAATTTTAATTATTCCGTCTTTATTCTCCAAAACCCTACCAAAATTTGATTCTTCTTTTGATTTAAACATTTTAATGTAGCCCTTCCAGATTATAATTTTTTTGTCATCATATTCGAAATAGGCCCCTGGATAGGGCCTTGAAACGGCTTTAATTAATCTTAAGATTCCTTCATCCTCAATTTCATCTGTAATCAATCCATCTTTGGGTTTTCTAGCTTTATAGATCTTGTCTGAGGATTTCGTTTGTTTTTTTGTTTTAAATCTACCAGATCTTATTGCATTTAAAACCAATAAAGAAATATCGTAATATAACGGATATATTTTCTCCAATATATCACCTATGTAATCTTCTTTAGATATTTCAATTTTTTCTTGGTGGATAATATCTCCAGAGTCAATTCCTTCGTCAATCATGTGGACCGTTAATCCTGTGTATTTTTCTCCATTAATCATAGCCCAATTTAAAGGTGCTCTACCCCTGTAGTGAGGTAATAGGCTCGGATGAAAATTTATAGCACCATATTTTGGAATTATTATAATTTCTTTTGGTAAAATAAACTTATAGTCAGCAACCCAAATCATATCTGGTTTGTTCTTAAATAAAAAATCTAAAACATGCTCATCTTTTGGAGTGCCACGAACTGTGGGTATTTTGTTTTTAATTCCAAAATCATACACAGATTCGTATTTAACCCCATCTTCTAAGTCCCTTGGATGGGCTACTATTCCAATTAGAGTTCTTTCTTGGATTAGAGCTTTGATTACGAAAACACCTACTGTATGGTTACCCATAAATATGAATCTCATTCCGTCAATTTAATAATTACTTCCCATTCAGAATGAATCGAATTTTTAATACAATAATCTTTAATTTTTTTGTTTTTCAATGAAATTATTTCCCAAGGATGAGCAAATTGGTTTTTAATTTCATCTTTATCAAAAAAACTTAAATTACCATTTCCGACCAATGTTCCTGTTTGTATCTCTGTTGTTATACCATTTGATAAAACTCTGCCGCCTATGTGTGATGTGTGAGTTTTACAATAAGTATTGAAAAAGAATTTCCCATTTTTTTTCAATACTCTTTTTATTTCTGAAAAAACTAATTTTGAGTTTGTTTTATCGATACATGTAATAGCACATCTATCAATAATTAAATCAAAAAAACTATCTGGATATGAGATTTTTCTAAAATCAGCGTGAATAAAATTACCTTTTAAATTTTCTTTAATAAATCTTTTTTTAGCAGTATTGATCGCAATTTCACTTGAATCGATTCCGAATACATTTGCCCCTTCTTTAGCCATAAATAGTAAATTATTTGCACCTCCGCATCCCACTTCTAAAATGTTAATTTCTCTTATTGGCTTTTCTTTTGGTACATTATTGAAAAAAAATGACACAACATTATCGAATGGATACTTACTTGGCTCCTTATGTCTAAAAATTCTATCCCAAGATGTATTTTTTATGTTCATAAAAGAAAGTTTAAATCCTCATCAATTTTTTTCATAATGTCGTTTTTTGAATATTCCCAACTTTTACCACCAATTAAATTATACTTTTTTGTTTTTTCAATCGCTTCATTTAAAATATCTGAATATCCACAAAGGGGTAATTTATACGCTGAAGGAATTGAAAAAAACATATAATTATTATATTTTTTACATGATACTAAATCCATAATTAAAAGTTCATTCCAGATTTCATCTACATAAAACTTTGGATTTTTCCATATTCTCTTGCTTTTGCAAGTAGGAATTTCGCAACAAATCAGTGCCAAGTCTTTAGGAACTCCATTTGATGCATAATTTGATTGAATAGAAACTCTAAAGCATTTTGAACTCAAATTGTAATTGTGTACATAAGTATATTTAGATACAAATTTTTTAGGTGCTAAAAAATAAATTAATACATATGGAACACTGTGAACAAATTTTTCGACTTCAATTTCAAAATTGAAGGTTTTTGGAATTAAATATTGGGGTGCTGACCAATACAAATAATCATACTCATACTTACTTTTATCCGTTATAATATATTTTTTATTATTTTCTGATAAAAAACTTTTAATTCTGTTATCTAAAACTAAATTAACATTGGATTTTTTTAAACGTTCTATAATCTTATTCAGAAGAAATTTCAATCCATTTTTTTTTGGGTAATATTCCCTAAAATTAAATTCTGATTTTTTAGTATCATTTTTAATTTCCTTTAGGTTTTTATATTTTACAGCAATAATTTCATCTAAACCCTTATTTAGCTTCAAAGAAACAGATTGTTTTTCAGGAAAAATTTTTATTCTATTGAAAGGCAATAAATTTTTTGATATGATATCTAAAGAATTTGATTTTATAAGATGTGATTTTAATATACAAGAGTCAATACTCGGTAAAATATCATCTCCATACCTGTTGATGTAATAGTCCATTAAAGATTTTTCTTCTATTTTTTTCCTGTTTATATTTAACAAATCTTTTTGGATTTTCCTTTTAGTTGCATTAGGAATTGAACTAAAGTCTGGAATAGCAATGTTGTCTGTTTTTTTATTATTAAAGAAGGATGCATAATTGACATCTACTTTCATGTAATCGTTCTTTAACATTGACAATATAAAACCAGTAGAATTATCATCTTCATTGATAAATAAATGACATCCTAAATCTATGGTGATTTTATTCCAAAGAGGACTATTTAAATAACCTCCAATATTTTTTGAGGCTTCAATAATATTAACATTATGTCCTTTATTAGATAGTTTTAAAGCAGCTATTAAACCCTTAAATCCACCGCCTATTATGATTATCTTTTTTTCTTTTTTCATTATTTTAAATCACTGATCCTAAAAATTTCACCTTTAATTTTATCCTTAACTAGAATTTTACCTATTAAATAACTATACATTTTTGGTGACAAGCCTGACCCAGGTCTTGAAAAAGAAATGTGGCTTGACTTGATTTTTGATCCACTTTTAATATTTGTTTTTGCAACGCACGATAGCTGAAAACTTTTTGCGTTTAGTTTTTCTTTATTTGTAGGTTCTATTCTCGATTCTCCAAGAGAATCTTCAAGTAACCTGATTTTAGTGGTTAATTCTAAAAATTCTTCAGGTGTTGACGAAAATCTATGATCAGGACCAGGAAGATCATGAGACAACGTAAAATGCTTTTCAATAAAACATGCACCAAGAGCGACTGCGCCCAAAGCAGCAGTTGATCCATACGTATGATCTGAAAAGCCTACTGGATAACCAAAGGCAAGTTTTAAAGAATTAATTTTTCTAAGATTAACTTCGTTATTTGGAGTAGGATATTGGGAAACACAGTGAAGAATTACCATTTCTTTTCCTCCACCACTTTCAAAGGCATTTACGGCCTCGTCTATGTGGGAAAGAGTCGACATGCCAGTAGACAAAATACAAGGGAGAGCAGTTTTTCCCATTTCTTTGATTAAAGGTAAGTTTTGGATAAAATCTGATCCATTTTTGAGAAATTTAACATTTAACTTTAAGAGTTCATTTATTCCGGAAATTCCTGTTGGAGTACTAAAAAAAACTATTCCGAGTTCGTCGCTGAAACTCTTTAGGTCTTGCAATTGTGTAAAATTTAATTCGTATCGTTTAAACATTTCGAATTGATATTCTTCTTTTAATTTCCCTTGCGACATATACTTATATTTGATCTCTTTGTTTAAAATAAAGTCCTCAGTTTTATAGTTTTGAAATTTTACTGCATCTGCTCCACTTTCTTTTGCCATTTTGATCATCTCTTTGGCTAATTTCATGTCACCATTGTGATTTATTCCAATTTCGGCAGCTATAAATGTTTTGTTTTTTGGAAACATAATTTAAAATTTTAAAATGATTGAAAAATCTTATTGTATTTCTTTCTTGAATCAAACTTAATGACCTCATATTCAAAGTTTTTGTCTGTCAAATACTTTAAAACGACTTGAGATAATAGTTTCTTGGTTTTAGAATTATATTCTTGAAATCTATAAACGTGCTTATATTTTTTTAATCCTTTAAAGATAAAATTCTGATTTTTACTAGTTTTTATTGTAATTATTGGCCTGCCTATACATAAGCTCTCTAAAACCAACGTGCTTGAAGGTACTATTATCAAATTACTTTTTTTCATATAATGTTTCACCTTGTCTGCACTTAGATTTTCTAATACTTTTATTTTTTTATCTGATACCCATTTTTTTGAAAAAGGATATTGATCCCCAAATACTAAATTTATTCTTTTTACTTTGGGTAATTTTACTAATTCTTCAGAAATAGTTTTGCTAAAATTTTCCGTATCACAACCGCCAAAACAAACAAATACGGACTTAAATTGAATGCTCGGGATGATACTATTTTTTTTAAAAAAAGCCTCTCTTAACAACAAATAATCTAACCCTAGCAACAACTTTGTTTTGGGATTTACATGATAGTCTGTTTTTTTTACTCCAGGTGCATGGTTAACTACAACATCTGCAAACGGAAAGTGACCCCCAAGATCGTCAATATAAACTAATTTAAACAAGGTCCTTTTTTTGATTTGCTCTTGAAAACTTGAATGAAAAATGTATCCGTCCAATACTAACACAGAGTCACTAATGATTTCATTTTTTAGATAATCTATATCTCTTTTATAATTGCTACTATTTGGTAATAACAGAAAATCATATTTAAAATCTTTTGGGATTTCAGTCTTGAAAATAAAAGAAGTAGAAAAATTTTCACATACATACTCATTTAAAGCCATTAGCCTTTTTAGATGACCTTGTCCTGAAACTTTAGAATATTCTGGATAAAAATAAATTTTCATTTTGTTCTTTTAAAAAATCTATGTCCCTTAGACTACTTGACTTGGTTATTAGTTTAACCTGTAAAAACCATTGTGACATACAGGACCTTCGAGTAAGTCGTCAATATTTAGTTGATCCTTCTCACATTTAGAAATTATTGAAAATATACCTCCCAAATGATCAAAATAATTGTCTAAATGAGATTCTTTGTGTGCTATACAAGAATAAAAATCTGTGCTAGCTAAAAAACCTTTTTTTAACATTTCTTGGGTTACATAAGTTTTATATTTTAAGTTATTATTTGAAAAACTATAACTACTAATAGCTGGAATTCCAGAAATTATAATTTTTAATCCATTATTATTAGCCAGGTCATCCCAACCCTTTCTTACCTTTTTTCCTAAATTGGTAATTAATTCCCAAGATTTAATCTTTTCCATAGTCTCGAGTGTTTTTAAAGCAGCTGTAGGACCAATTCTTTCTGTCCAAAAAGTACTACTGATGAATGTATTTTGAGCTGCCTCCATAACTTCTTTTTTGCCAACTACAGCGGTTATAGCGTAGCCGTTACCTAGTGTTTTACCAAACATCACTAAATCTGGCTCAACGTTGAATTTTTTGAAAATACCTCCAAATGTTTCTCTAAATCCCGAAGTACATTCATCAAAAATTAACACTATTTTTTTCTTTATAGCTAAATTTTTAACCTTAACTAAAAAATCATTTTTAGGACCAAAATTTCTTACGACTTCCATTTTTATAACTCCGATATTATTTTTTTCGACGATTTTTAATAATTCATCAAAGTTATTATAATGAAACGGGAAAACTGTATTTGAGAGATTTTTAGGAACACCTAACGGGTTAAGTCCGGGCAACAAATGCTCTGAAAGATCATTCCCTAAATTATGATTTGCTGAAAGATACCAGTCATGCCAACCATGATAACCACATATCGCTACTCCATCTTTACCCGACGCTGCTCTAGCAATTCTAACAGCGATAGCATTAGCTTCACCACCAGTTCTCGCGAATCGCACCATGTCAGCCCATGGATTAATTTCAATTAATTTTTCTGCTAATTTGACTTCTTCAGGGCAATTAAATGTACTCATGTTTCCCATTGAAATTATTCTTCCTACTGCTTTGTCCACATCTTTATGTGCATATCCCAAAGAGTTTGTTCCAACACCCATTATGGACATATCGGTATATTTTCGATTGTCTAGATCCCAAATTTCACAACCCTTAGCTTTGGAGAAATAAGACGGCCATTTTTCAGGCAAAAACATTTCAGGTCTTTTTGATAGGAGCATAGTGCCTCCTGGTATTAATTTTTTCCCCTTTTTATATAATTCTTGTCCTTTACCCATAATTTTGATCTTTTACAGATTTAATGTAAGATTCGTTTCTAATATAATTTTGATTTGAAAACATTTGTGGATTATTAATAATAAATTCTGCATAAGTAACCCAATTTTTATTTATACCGAGTTTTGATATTATAAAATCTATTGCCTTATGATCATCTTTGTGGTCAATTGTCATTCTTACGTTTTCATATTTCGCAATTGAAGGGTACATTTTTGATTTGAAGGTTTCTATACCACGGAAGGTAGAGTTATTTTCAATATATGAAGTTACATGTTCTCTGTCCAAATTAAGCTCTGCTTTCTCATGTGCTCTTTTTAATGCTTCGAATTTAAAAACTTCAATATCTTGCCCATCTGGATAATTTGGTACTAAGATATTCGACACATAGTCACATTTATTTTTCAGTATAAAACCAATTAATTTGTCTACTAATTTAGGGTCAATTAATGGACAGTCACTTGTAACGCGTACAATGTATTCTGGACGATATAGTTTTGCAGCTTGATAATATCTGTCTAGAACATCGTTAGTTGAACCTTGAAAATATTCTACGTGACATTTTTTTGCAATATTAATAATTCTACTTACGCCTTTCTCAAATGTTGTTGCAACTATAATTTTATTTGCAAGTTTTGATTTCAACAATCTTTTTAAATGAATAGAAAGCACCGTTTCATTTCCTATTGGTTTCGTTATTTTTGAGTGGAATCTTTTGCTTCCTACTCTAGCTTGAGTAATTATAATTACTTTGTTTTTTTGTTTTACCATTTAGCGGGATTTAACATTTTACTATCATTAACCTGAATACTTGAAATTTTTTTTTTTAAAGTTTCGGATAATTTAAATTTACTGCTAACAATTTGATTAAGCTGGTCTTTGTTCTGGACTCCAACGACAATGTAATCAACAAAAGGATTACTCGATACATAGGCTAAACAAAGATGTAATTTGCTTATGGAATTTTCTTTACATAATTGTTCAATATTATTCAATGGCTCTTTAATTGGTATAAATTTTTTTGACAGTGAGCTCGCATCTAAAAAATATAATCCCTGAAGAAAAATCGACCTCGCATGGATTTCAATTTTTTTCTTTTTTAACTCAGACAAATGTTTTTCAAATTTTCGGTCAAGAATACTGAACGGTATTTGCACTATGTCTGGTAATATCTTCAATGATAATATTTCCTCTAATTCATTAGGTTCATAAAAGGAACATCCAATTTTTTGAATTTTCCCCTTTCCCTTTTCAATTAATAATTCGGACCATAATTGTGGATTATCAATTAGAAAGTTAACATTATGAAATAAACATCCATAAACTTTTTTTCTATTCAACCTTTTCAATGACCTATCAACCAATTTTTTAATTGACAATTCATTTCTGCTAGGATTAATTTTTGTAATTATTTTAAATTTATTAGAACACAAACTGCCAACTCTTTTTTCTGAATCACCATATAAATATGCTGTATCAACGAAATATATATTTTTCTTATTTGCAAAATTGATTATTTCTTCAACCTCATACCTATTTGGTTTACCAGTAGAATTTGATATTCCATAATTTAAACCCCATTGCACTGAACCTAAAATGAATTTCATTTTTCTGATTTTGTGTTAAAGATTGATAATCTTAATAGGTCTACATATTTACCCTCAAAATTTAAGTGATCTTTAAGTCTTCCCTCTTGAACAAAACCCAAAGTTTTATACAATTTTACAGCTACTTTGTTTTCAGCATTAACTCCAAGAATAATTTTTTTTAAATTAAGATCATCAAAACAATGTTTGATAACCAGATTTGAAGCCTCTTTTGCATAACCAAGTCCCCAAAACTTTTTGTTTCCAATTAAAATTCCATACTCTCCATGAAGATGTTTAAAGTTTATTGGATCAATCTTTATGTTACCTATATGGGCTCCTCCTTTTTTAATTACAATAGCCCAAAAATATTTTGGGTTTTTTTCAGTTTCATTTAGAAAAATTTCTAGTTTTTTAATATTGTAATTTCCGCCTGACTCGATAAATCTGATCACTTTTGGATCATTCATCCAATTCACATATTCCATAGATAAAAAAGACTTTGACAAAGGTTTTAAAACTAGCCTTTCAGACTCTAAGATTGATAAATCTTTAATTTTCTTTAAACGCATGAAACTAAAATAAATTTTGAAACCCAAAGGGTTCCTCTATTAAATCAACCACCTTTTTTTGTTCTTTAACTGTTAATCCGGGAAAAATTGGAATACTAATTGCTTCATTGTAATATTTTTCCGCTTCTTCAAATCCATCTTTATCAAATCCTAATGCTTTATAATAAGGTTGTCTGTATATAGGTATGTAATGAATGTTAACTAAAACACCAGCCAATCTAAATTTTTCAAACAATTGTTTGTGAGTAATTTTTTTGTTTCTTCTTAGTCTTATTATGTAAAGATGATATGATGATAAAGTATCTGGATGCTGATTTGGAATTTGAACCACAGACTTTTCTAACATTTCGTTGTAACGGTTTGCAATATCTCTTCGCTTATCAATAAATTCTTCAAGACGATCCATTTGACTTAAACCCAAAGCAGCCTGGACGTCATTCATCCTATAATTTAATCCTAAGTTAAGTTGTTCATAATACCATGATCCGTCAGGAGTTTTGGTCATTTCTGAAGGTTGTCTTGTGATTCCGTGACTTCTATAACGACTTATTAAATTACCTAATTCCCTATTATTTGTCAAACACATACCTCCTTCACAAGTAGTAATTATTTTAACTGGATGAAAACTGAATACCGAAATATCACTAAAAGAACAACTCCCAACAGATTTACCCTTATATTTAGCCCCAATTGCGTGAGAAGCATCCTCAATGATTTTAAAATTATATTTTTTTGAAAGCTCGTGAATTTTTTCCATTTCACAACTTTGACCTGCTAAATGAACAGGAATTACAACCTTTGGTAGATTGTCGTTTTTTTTGGCTTTAATAAGTTTTTTTTCTAAACTTGAAGTTGACATATTGTATGTTGATGGATCAATATCAACAAAATCAACATCCGCACCACAATAAAGAGCACAGTTAGATGAGGCAACAAATGAAATAGGACTTGTCCAAACTAAGTCCCCTTTTTTAACTCCAAGAGCCAAACAAGCAACATGCAAAGCGCTGGTAGCACTATTACAGGCATAGGCAAATTTAGCTTCACAATAACTAGCAACCCTTCGCTCGAATTTTTCTATTACAGGCCCCTGTGTTACATAATCTGAACGTAGTACACTAACAACCTTATCAATGTCCTTTTCATTTACATCTTGTCTTCCATAGGGAATCAAATGTCTTACTTTATGAAAATCTTTTTCTCTCTTTAATTCATAAATCTGTTTTTCAATAGATGGCATAATATTCCCCAAGTATGAGCAAACTTTATGATTACTTAAACTCATATCTTTTGGTCTCGCTGTCAAATTTGGAATATCTTCTATACTTACTGGATTAATTAACTGAGTGGAATAACCAAATGCTTTTGATAACATAAGTCCAAATTGATACTTAGTTATTCTTTCATTGGAACACACATTAAAAATTCCTTTTGCATTTTTTTTTATGAGGTTATAAATATTATCTCTGAGTGTTTTGACTGAAACAGGTGTGAAAAAAACATCACGAAATAAATTTATAGTTTCATTATTTTCCAAACATTTTATTATTTTGTCAGAGAAAGATCTCCTGTAATTTGGACCCCATCCAAAAAAATTTGTTCTAATTATGATTGCATCAGGGTTTTCATCTAATATAAAGTTTTCACCTTTTCCTTTTGACTCAGCGTAATTATTTACTGGATCTAATGGAGTTTTTTCGTCTGCGAAAGCACTTGTGCCGTTAAAAAGATGGTCCGTTGATATATGGACCATTTTGACTGATAACTCTTTACAGACTTTAGAAATTTCTTTTGCCAATATAGCATTAGACTGAAAGGCTTTTTCTTTATTTTTTTCGCATTCCTCCACACTGGTAAAGCCAATGCAGTTGATCAAAACGTCTGTTTTTAAAGATTTTAGTTGAGAGTAAAGTTTAGATGTGTCATCATAGTCAAAAACATACGTTTTGCATTTTTTATGATCTGGTTTACGATTATGAATGCCAAGTATAAAATTGTAATTCGGATTTTCATCTCTAATCCAACACTGAGCTAATAAGCTTGTACCTCCAGCAAATACTATATTTTTCATTTAAATTAATTCAATTTTTTGTTCATTATTCTCAATCCATTTAGATAATTGTGCAGAACTCATCCATTTTGAATTATTATCTGAACTATAAACAAACTTTTCTGGAACAGCCTTTCCGTTTTTTATCCTTTTTGGGTCATTTGACCAATTATGAATGGCTGGTAAAATCTTAAAATATTCATCGTATTCAAAGGTGTGTTTCGCGTCTTCATAACCAATCATTTGTTCATGGAGTTTTTCTCCAGGTCTAATTCCAATGACCTTGTGTTTTGCTCTAGGTGCTACTGCTTTCGCAATGTCAACTATATTCATTGAAGGAATCTTCTTTACATAAATTTCACCTCCTAGCATGTCTTCAAAAGCATTCCAAACTAATTTTACAGCCTCTTCTAAAGAAATCATAAATCTAGTCATTCGCTTGTCTGTAATAGGTAAAACACCCTCATTTCGTTTATTTAGGAAAAAAGGAATTACCGATCCTCTAGAACCCATTACATTACCATAGCGTACTACAGAAAAAAGAGTTTTATTTCCTCCCTGTTGGGAACTGCCAGCTACAAATAACTTATCAGAAGCTAATTTTGTGGCTCCATAAAGGTTTATAGGGTTACTTGCTTTATCTGTTGATAATGCGACCGTTTTTCTTACATTTTTATCAGTACATGCATCAATTACATTCATAGCTCCAATAATATTTGTCTTTACACATTCAGAAGGGTTGTATTCAGCAGTGGGAACAATTTTAGTGGCAGCTGCATGAACTACAAAATCTACTCCATCAAGAGATCTTGAAATACGCTCTTTGTCTCTTACATCACCTATAATGAATTTTACCCTTTCATCACCAATGTATTTTTCTGCCATTCCCCATTGTTTCATTTCATCCCTAGAAAAGATAATTATAGATTTTGGATTATATTTTTTTAGTGTCATTTGAACAAATTTCTTCCCAAAAGATCCTGTACCGCCGGTAATAAGAATTGTGCTTTGCCTTAACATAATAATCTAACGTTCAAACAACAAGATAGACTGTTGTTCAGATGATTTCCTGTTACTTATAATAAATTGAACTTTTCTTTCAATTAAATTTCCAACTTTATTTTCTAAATTACTTATGTAATCTGTATTTAACCTGCTACCGATTAACAAAACTTCAATTAATCCTGTATCAAGACCTTTAGCATAGTCTCCGATTAAGTGAATTTTTTCTACATTCCCCATTTGAGCAAGAACGTGTTCTACAATGTCCTCAAGACCTAAATGTTTGAATACAACCTTCTGAAGAATTTCAAACATAGGGTGTTTAACGTTTGCTTTGTATGCAATTTTATTGTTGTCCTTGTATTTTTCTAAATAACCAGCTTCTGATAGATGATTGAGTTCTTTTCTAATTGAATTTGTAGACTCATTGAATTCTGAGGCAAGGCCATTTAAATAACCACGGTTGGCCTGATTTATAAAAAATTTTATAAGTAGGCGCAACCGGGTTTTTGAAGTAATTAACTTGTTAAGCATTACTTTACTAATTATTATCTTAGGCAAAGATATATAAATTATTTAATAATTAGTACTTTTTTTACTTATTATTAGCTACCAATAGAATACAGGTTTTGAGCAAATGACTTATCTATTATGTTTCTACTATCAAATAAATGAACATTTATTTTCGATGTTTGGATAAATTTTTTCCAGTCATACCCTTTAAATTCGTCCCATTCTGTAAGAATTAGAATAGCTTCAGTTGACTTAACCGCATCATTTATGTTAGTATATACATAAACTTTAGAAATTAATTCTTTCAATGAATTTTCTTCGAAATTTTCAGATTCCATCAAATTTACTATGTCAGATATAACTCTTTGTGGAGGAACCATTGGATCATATATATGAATTATAGCTCCCTTAATTAATAAGTCTCTACAAATATAAATTGATGCGGACTCTCTACTATCATTTGTATTTTTTTTAAATGACCAGCCTAAGATAGTTATACGTTTGTTAATTATTATATTGTCGAAATACTCCATTACTTTATTGGAAAACCTACTTTTTTGATAATCATTAATTCTTACAACCCCTTCCCAATAACTAGCTACTTCGTGCAATCCATAATTTCTGCAAAGGTAAACCAAGTTTAGTATGTCTTTTTGGAAACAGCTTCCACCAAAACCAGGAGAAACATTTAAAAAATGACTTCCAATTCTCTTATCCATTCCTACAGCTTTTGAAACTTCTTCAATTGAAGCTCCTGATTTTTCACATAGTGCTGAAAGGCTATTAATAGAGGATATTCTCTGTGCAAGCATTGCGTTAGATGCCAATTTTGACAATTCTGCAGACCAAACACTTGTTTTTAATATTTTATTTTTAGGTATCCATTTTTCATATAAAGAAATTAATGAATTTAACGCTTTCCTACCTCTTTTTGTATTGTCAGAACCAATCAAAACTCTATCAGATTTGTATAAATCCTGAATTGCGGTTCCTTCTGCTAAAAATTCCGGATTTGACAAGACTTCGAATGTTAATTCAGTTGAATTAGATTTTAAAACTTGCTTAATTTTTTCTGCAGTTCTAACTGGTAGAGTAGATTTTTCAACTATAATTTTGCTTTTAGTAGAGACTTTAGCAATTCGCTCAGAACATTTTACAATATTTGTCAAATCAGCAGCATAACCTTTACCTTCCCCATCTTTTTTAGTAGGAGTGTTTACAGCCAAAAATATCATTTGAGCCTTGATTATAGCATCATCAATATCAGTACTGAAAAAAAGATTTTTATTTCTTGTTTTTGCAACTAAATCTTTCAAACCAGGCTCATACACAGGTAACTTGTCTAGGTTGGGACTATTCCAAGCTTTAATTTTTTGAATGTTAGTATCAACCACTGTCACTCTAACTTCAGGACATTCGTGAGCAATTACAGTCATAGTTGGACCACCTACAAAACCCGCACCTATACAACAGATTTCCTGTATTCTCATTAATTATTTCTTCTACAGTATTTATTGAATTCCTGTTGATACATTCTTTTGGGAAATTTGTTTAATATTTGAATGTATTGAGCACATGCCGCATTATTATCTCCCAAACCAATGAGTGATAGTGCTTTGTACCTCATACCCTTTTCAACTACTTCAGGGTTTTTAGATTGACTGGATAGGCTGAAATACTTAAGAGCACTGACATAATCGTTTAAATTATAATAAGAAAAAGCTGCATTCATTGCAATTGAGTAACGCAATGGATCCTTATCAAATGCTTGAACATAAAGATTAGCAGCATCAGAATATAATTGATTATCAAACGAAGACTTTGCTTTGCTAATTAGATTATCTGCTTCATTTATCCTTTGTTGTCCATAGGTTAAAATTCTGTAAAGCGAAAATATATTTTCGTCTGTTGGGTACAAATTAAAACCTTCTTGAGCTTTTGCCATTGAAAAAGGATCACCAAGGCTTCTAGTTAGTGCTAGAGTTCTTAAATAAATAGTCCATATCGACTTGGTATCACCTCCAAGTTTTCTTACCCGGTCAAAAGCTTCATTAATCGCAGGAGCATCTCTTTTGTAAGCAAGATTCCTCATGTATATATCGTAGTGAGGCATGTTATTTGGAAGACCATCAAAAGCTTTTTTAGCATAGTAATAAGAACTATCTATTTTGTTCTCTTCTATAAAAAACTGAGCTTTTAAATTATCTGCAAAATGAATTTTTGGGTTGTCTCGAGAACCTAATTCTACCATTTTATAAGCCTCCTCTTTGTTACCAGCTAACCAATAGTATCTGGCTTTCATTGCCTTAATGGGCATTGCTGTCTCAGTCAAGTTTGGAAAATCATGTGAAATTTGATCTAGTTCGGCTCTTGTATAAGTATAACTTGCGTTATTAAATTCATATAACAGTCTTCCTTGTTGAGTCAAAGATTTGTATGAGATTATGTGAATAGCAATCCCTGGGATAAGCAAAAAAAATATTAGACTAAACACTATCCTAATTGATTTAATACTACTTGAGTTTTTATTAGTCTTTTTTAGGTTTAAGTATATTGCCAAAATTAGTCCTAAATAAATAGCTAGAGATGACTGCATTAGTGGCCTAGCTACGGGAAAATTTAATGACGCATCAACACCATAGACAATTAAGGGTAATATTAAAATAAACTTTTGCAATGAAAATTCACTTTTATCTTCATATTCGATTTTTAAAATTTGGAAAACGTAGTATGTTACAAAAATAAATAATAGTAAGTAAGATAAGCCTCCAAGAATGCCGGTTTCGGCGAAGACATGAATAAAATCATTATGTGCGTGATATGGAACCGTGTATCCCGAAATATGTTCTTTACCCTTGTCAATTGATTCAATTTTCCAATTACCAAGTCCAGATGCGAAAATGGGATTCTCTTTTATATATTCCCATGCATCACCCCAATAGCCAAACCTTCCATTTGAAGATTCCTCAGTAAATGATATTTTACCAATAGTATCAGTTATTGCCACCTTCCTACCCTTCTCAATAGCAAGATTTGTTGCAAAAATATTTAATAAAAATGCAATTAAATAAGGAGAAATAATCATAAGTATTTTTTTTGAAACTTTATTAATCTCATTTTTTTCATAGACTAGTTTGTACACATAAAACAAAATTAATAGTAGAAAAACGATAATGGTACTTAAGATTGCTGCCCTTGCTTCAATCAAAGAAATTGCAAATATACCAGCCGTTAATATAAGAAATGAGGTGACTTTAAAAAAAGCTTTCTTTGAATTCAAAAAAAAGTAAATAGCAAATGGTATTTTGAAAGCAATTGAAGCCGCTGTAATATTTTTATTCCCTGCAAATCCTTTGATAGCTATCACTCTTAATCCTTGTTCAGGGTATACTACAGATAAATCATAATAATAAGAAATCATTTCGGCTAGCAGAAATGTGAAAAAGATTCCACAGACGAAATTAAATCTATTGGGAATATTGTATATCAGTAAAGTACAGAAAAAAACAGCAAAAAAAGAATTTCCGATTCGTGGGAGGTTTATTAACGTTTCGGTTGGATTAACCGCATAAAAATATGAAAATGCGTTCCAAACGAAGTAAAAGATGTATACGTAAATATATAATGAAGAAAAAAGTTTGTAAAAAGGTTCCTTAAAGTCTTCACTAGCGTACAGAATGTAAAAGCAAACCAAAATATTTATACTGCCTAAATAAATCCATTGAGGTGCAAGAATGTCAATTGCACCGAAATTTGATAAGGATCCTGTGATAAGATATAAGATTATAAATATGAAACTGGGTAACTGTTTATTATCTCTTCGTATGTATTGCATTTTAAGGACTTAAATTAAATATAAAAATAAAAAAAACCCTCGTATTACGAGGGTTTTTCAAGCTTATTAGTTTATCTAAATTATTCAGCATTGACGGCAGAGAACTGACTATCTAGGAAAGTTCGTGGTGCCGTGTGAGTAGCTAAAAGTGAAGCAGAATTAAGGAACGGACTATTCAAGTGCATTAACGTAACTAGAGTAGCCGTAGAATTTGCAGATCCTGCTGTAGATAATGCTCCTGGTACACCGTCGGCATCAAATGTTCTAGTAGCAACAGCTGAGATAATGTCACCTGCAAAAGCGTAAGTTACAACAGCTGAAGCGGCAGATAGATCCATTAATGGCTTCAATGTTAACAAGTCATTTGAATAAATCTTTTCATTATATGCCTGGGTAGTTGTTGTAGCTTCTGAAGCAATACCATAAGATCCAGTAAGTCCTGTAGAACTAATCGTCATAGTATAAGTACCCAATATAGGTAATGTTTTCATAGACGATAAGTTTAATGAAGTCATCTTAGGTAGACCTATAAGTGTAACTGTACCTACTTCGTCAAGAGCAGATGGAGCTACAGTAGTAATCTTCGATGCATTTACAATCTCAAACCTAGCCGCGTCTGATCCTTCAATATGGTCGTGATTTATATCAGCACTAGTTATAATAGATGCACCAAACAATTGGAAATCTCTAGTATAACCACTTGTAGTAAGAGCCGTTAACTTGGCAGCACCGTGTAAACTAACCATATCAATAGTACCTCCTGTAGTTAGTGTAGTTAAAACATCAGAAGTTACTGAAACAGCATTAGTTTGTGTGGTAATGTAAGGGCTTGAAGTAGCCGCATCACCAGTAACATTTAAATCAACTAGCTTTGGAAATACTGATGCAGTCTTAGTAAATGTCATACTATTCGTAGCAGCAAGTCCATTTACAGTAAGGTTTTTAGCTGCAAGGGAATAAACAGTAGTACCAAAGGCACCAGTTCCTCCTACACTAAAGTCATGTATTGTAATATCAGTAGCAGCAACAACAGAAACAACGCCTGTAACATCAAGCTTAGGTGCATTGAAATTTGTTATTTTAGTTAAAACAATAGAAGCACCTCTGATAGCTGCTTGGCCTGTTGAATTTACAGCACCTTGAGAAGCAAGAGAACTAAGATCCATTACTTTAGCACCAGAAGTCATAGTGTTTGTAGAACTCAACTTTCCTAAGTGTAGTTCAGCTAAATCACTTGTAGTTATTGATCCACCAACGGAAGTAACCTTATCAACATGAACAATTGTAGTTCCTGAAGCAGTTATACTTAAATCTCCTGTTAAGGATGTTCCTTCTATATCAATAGTGGCAGCTCTAATCGCATTCACTGTTAAAGTAGCAGCTGTTGTTATATCTATGTCTGTAGCATATGCAGCAACAATACTTGATACTTTAGACTTACCTCCATCTACAATAGTTGCACTTACTAGGTTTAAATGTCCTTTAGCTTCACCAGCAGATGAAAGAGAAGCAGCGGTTACAGAACCCATTTTGAGAGCAGTAACACCAGCTCCAGTAGGTAATGTAATATCGTCAGCAGATGTAAGAAGGCTTAAATCTATATCGCCTTTAATACTAGCAACTGTTAAATCACCTGTTACAGTTCTTAAAACATCATTGGTAGCATCACCATCAACTAAATCAGTTGCTCCAGTAATTATAAGATCATTATCAACAAATGCTAACGCATCAAACGATAAAATCTCTCCAGTCGGAGAATAAGTATTAGATATAGTTACAGTTTTAAGAGATGTTGCAAATTTATTAGTTACTGCAGCTATTCTTGGTAGATGCTCAGCATTAAAATCTGCGTCATCAACGCTAACAGTAATTTCTCCATTAACAATTACATTAGGATCATCAGCGTCAGTACTAATAAGTGACTCTACATATTCTAAAGTAGCTACATTGTTAATAGTAATATTTTGATTAATAACTGCGTTTGCAGCTAAAAGTTCTTTAACATCAGCTTGTACATTTGATAAGGTAGAAGATATTGTGGCTAAATCAGCAGCGGTAGCTACATCATCTAACGCAGTAGATAACGCATCAACAGCAGTTTTAATAGTTGCAATATCAGCACCTAAAGTTAATTCCAAACCGTTTACTGTGTTTTGCAACGCAGTAATTTGATCTGCAACAGTGGATAAACCTTGAACAGTCGCCGAAAGTGCAGTAATTTGATCAGACAGTTCGTCGAACTGATCATCGTAATTTTGACAGCCAACAACCGTTAGTGCAACCGCCAAAAGACTTAATAAACCTTTTTTCATTTTAGATAAATAATTAGTTAATAATGCTTTTTTTTAAATTTTTATGATTAACATATGAGTGCAAATATAAGTATTCTTACAAAACTCCAAATGTTTTTTTTAAAATTTTTAAATATTTTTTAGCAGTTTTAAAAAAAAACCTCCCACATTTGAATGGGAGGCGAAAGATTTTAAGGCTTTAAAGAAGCATTAACGGTATCAATGAGGCAAAAATAAAAGTTATTACAACACAAGATAATCTGATAATGAATCTTTTATTAACAATTTTATTAAGAATTACACATAAATAACGAATTTAGATTGTAAATGAAGTACTTAAATGCAATATCCTTAGTTATATCCGTCATTTGTTTTGCTGAAGTATATTATATGCATAAAATGCTCTCCTTTATTGATTATCCTTACCTTTATGTGGGTGGGTTTTTCCTTTCTTTATCGATTTATATATTTATAAAAAAACGAAAATGATATTAACTGATAGTGAAAAAATCCTAGTTGCACTTGGAGCATTGGTTATAATTTTAGCCATAGTTGCCAACGCAATTAAGGATTACAAAAGAATGACGAGGGAAGCTAATAAAAAAGTTGAGCAAAAATTAAAAGACGAAGAATATATTAGAGAATTAAAAAAAATTATAGATAAAAAAAATAAAGAATTAGAGGATATAGCGAAGTCAAAAAAAAAATGATGCGAGAATTTGATTTTAAATAGTGGATCTTTCAATCAACACAGTAATAAGAGGTTTAATAGGGTTAATATCATTAGTATTTATCTCATACCTTTTAAGCAACAACAGGACAAAAATAAATTGGAAAACTGTTTTTGTATCTATTTTAATACAATTTACTGTTGCGATTTCTATACTTAAAATATCCTTAATCCAATCAGTTTTTGAATTAATTTCAAAATTTTTTGTGCGAATAATAAACTATACTGCTTCAGGAAGTGTTTTTTTGTTTTCATCTTTAGTTGATCAAGAAAAGTCGTCTTATATATTCGCTTTTCAAGTTTTACCAGTTATAATCTTTTTCTCTGCTTTAACATCAATGCTTTATCATTTGGGAATCATTCAAAAGATAGTTTCATTTTTAGCTTATTTATTAAATCGATTTTTAAAAATTACAGGGGCTGAAAGCTTATCATTAGCCGGGAATATTTTCTTGGGTCAAACTGAATCGCCGATTCTTATTAAATCTTACTTGGAAAAAATGACAAAGCCCCAATTATTCATTGTTATGGTCGGTGGGATGTCAACTGTAGCTGGTAGTGTTCTTGCTGCATATGTTGGTCTATTAGGAGGTAATGACGTAAACGAACAGCTTAAATTTTCAACTCATTTACTTACTGCTTCTGTAATGGCAGCTCCAGGCGCTGTTGCCATTTCTAAAATTATGTTCCCGGATTCTGGAAACCATTCCGAAATCACCTTAGAAATTGAAAAAGAAAAAATAAATGGCAATATTCTGCTTTCAATAGCTAGAGGAACCTTTGAGGGAATAAAATTAGCTGTAAATGTTGGTGCAATGCTTCTTGTCTTTCTCGCTATTATTGCTCTCTTAAACGATATAATGTGGTTTATTGGTGACCTTTTCAATTTTAATGTTTTAATTTCTGAATTTACAAACTTTGACAACTTTTCAATTGAGTTTGTTTTGGGATACCTGCTTGCCCCCATTATGTGGTTGGTAGGTGTAAACTTCCAAGAATGTACGTTGATGGGCCAATTGTTAGGAATAAAAATTGTTTCAAGTGAATTCGTTGCATTCGTAAAACTAGCAGATTTTAAAACTAGTGGTGTATCTAATATTCTATTGAGCAAAAAGTCAATTACAATGGCAACATTCATGTTATGCGGCTTTGCAAATTTAGCATCTATTGGTATTCAAATTGGAGGAATAGGAGTTTTAGCCCCTGGACAAAGAAAAAATTTGTCAGAGTTAGGTTTGAAAGCTATGATCGCTGGAACTATTGTTTCTCTAATCTCTGCCTGCTTTGCTGGAATTTTGGTAAGTTAATTTTTCGAATATTTCGCCAGGATGAAAAAAGAAAATATTGTAAGCAACAGTAATATTGAAGCTTGTAAATTTTTACCATAAATAAAAAAACCTAAACTAAATAAAGAACCATAAATAGAAAAGACACTTATCATCATACATGAGATTCCCCTCGGGATAGTCCAAAAAACTTTTTTTTCAATTTTTTTATCATCAATTTGATCTTTAATTTTATTCCATCCATTTCCGCCAGGCTGTATTTTAATGTAGAAATCTTTTAATGTATTGAGATTTGAAGGTGATGTGAGCAAGCTCACACATACCCATGCTATTGTGGTAACAAACACACTTATTAAAAATTGAATATCCTGTGGAATTGCTTCAAAGCCTAGACTGGTATGTATAATTTGTAAGTAAACTGCAAGAATGAAAGAAACAATCATAGCAGTTATCTCACTGTATGCATTAACTCTGTACCAAAACCATCTTAATATAAATAAAAGACCAGTGCCTGCTCCAATTTGCAATAAAATTTGAAATGCCTGTAAAGCATTATTTAAAACAAGGGCAAAACAGGCTGATAAAAACATCAGAACGAGAGTTGATAATCTTCCTATTAATACCTTTTTAGAATCGGTAGAATTTGAATTTATGAATCTTGAATAAAAATCATGAACAATATATGAAGATCCCCAATTTAGGTGAGAAGATATAGTTGACATAAATGCAGCTATAAGTGACGCAACCATCAAACCAATCACACCTTTTGGTAACAATGTCATCATTGCTGGATATGCTAGGTCGTTCTTTAAAAACTTTTCATCAATCCCTGGAAAAGCTTCACCAATTGAAGCTAAGTCAGGAAAAATAATTAGAGAGGCTAGTGCTATTATAATCCAAGGCCAAGGTCTAATTGCGTAATGAGCAAAATTGAATAGCAATGTTGCCCAAATAGCATTATTTTCATCTTTAGCAGACAACATTCTCTGCGCTATGTATCCTCCACCACCAGGCTCAGCTCCTGGGTACCAAACACTCCACCACTGAACAGCAAGCGGTAAGACAAAAATCGTAATAAAAACTTCCCTGTCACTTAAATCTGGAATTAAATCTAATTTTTCCACAACACTAGGATGGGTAAGAAGATTATTTAAGCTCTGTATTTCAGGGAGTTCAATAAAATAAAAAGCAGACCAAATTGTAACTGACATTGCTAAGATGAATTGGAAGAAATCAGTGTAAACGACTCCCTTAAAGCCGCCAAGCATACTATATATTACAGTAATTGATGATGCAATTAGTAATGTGTTTAATGGAGAAAATCCTAAAATTATTCCTCCTATTTTGATAGCTGCTAAGCATACAGTTGCCATAATCATCACATTGAAAAAAACCCCTAGATAAATTGCTCTAAATCCTCTCAGAAAAGCTGCCTCTTTTCCACTGTATCTGATTTCATAGAACTCTAGATCTGTTAGCACACCAGATTTTCTCCATAGTCTGGCATATACAAAAACAGTTAGCATTCCAGTTAGCAAAAAAGCCCACCATACCCAATTGCCGGCTACTCCATTTGTTCTTACGATATCTGTTACCAGATTTGGGGTGTCAGCTGAAAAAGTTGTAGCAACCATTGAAATCCCTAAAAGCCACCATGGCATATTTCTGCCAGACAAGAAAAACTCATCAGGATTTTTACCAGCGGTTTTAGATGACCATATACCAACTAAGAGAGTAATCACAAAAAAAACAAATATTATTGACCAATCAACTAATTCAAGTTTCATTTTTGTTTTGTTTTATAATTATTTCAATATAGTTTAAAATGATAAAAAAGTAATTAATTCTCCTTTAAAATAATTAGGTTTGACAAATGAAGTTTTTTTTTACATCTTTCACTTTTTGTGTATTGATATTCGGTTATTCCTTTTCTCAAATCGAAACAAAACCTTTAGAGAAAAAAATTGAAATAGATAAAAAGTCAAACTCTATTCTCAAGTTGCCAGAAAACAATCTTCCAGACTATTTAAAGAAAGATTTTTTCACAAATGATCCTGCTTCAAAAGATACAAAAGGGTTCGAAAATAACATTCAAATGGAAAACGAAGAAGCATTCATCAACCCTGGTGATGCTTACCTAAAAAAGCTAAATCCAAATAAGAGCGAAGATAGTGCCCCAAAATTCAAGGCAGACCAATATCTAGGTGATTTTATTAGTTCAACTGAAAATGTGAGAATTGTTTTTAGAGATCATCAAGAACCCGATGGAGACAGAGTTCAGATAAGGTTCAATGATGATATAATTTATCCAAACATACTCTTGACTCAAAGATATAAAAAGATGGATATTAAGCTTTTAGAAGGTTTTAACAAAATTGATTTTGTTGCGTTAAATCAAGGTGAATCAGGTCCCAATACGGCTGAGGTAAGGGTTTACGATGATGATGGAAATGTAATGATGTCAAATCTTTGGAACCTTGCAACTGGTTCAAAAGCAACTTTTATTGTAGTTAAACAAGATAATTAAAATTGTTATTTGATAAATAAATTTTAAATAATTTAAAATCTAAAATTTGGATAGTCTCACACTTCTCATAAATCGATTGATAGCTCCTTTGGAATGGGTAATGCTAATATTGATCATTGGAGGGGGCGTCTTTCTTTTTTTTCATTGTAAAGGTTTTCCTTTAAAAAAAGTCCGCAAAGGATTTTCACTTTTATTGAAAAAAAATTCGGAAAAAGGGATATCTCGTTTCGAAGCATTATCAGCAGTTTTGGCATCGACTGTAGGATTGGGAAATATTTCAGGTGTAGCAATCGCTATACACATGGGAGGTCCAGGAGTTCTTGTATGGATGTGGATAACAGCTCTTCTTGGATGCGTAATCAAATTTTATAGTTGTACTCTGTCGGTAAAATTAAGGGAAAAGGAGCTCAACGGGGATCCACTTGGAGGTCCAATGTATTATATGACAATGGGAATGCCTAGGTATGGGAAATTTTTCGCAAACTGGTTTTGTGTCGCAGCCTTATTTGGTGTATTACCTGCCTTTACGGCAAATCAACTGACTCAAACGATAGTTCAAGTCATTTACCCACCGGTAACCAGTGCAGTAGATAGCCTTATTTATAAAGGCTCTTTTGGGTTGTTGCTAATTTTGGTCTCTGGTTGGGTGATTTTAGGAGGTTTGAAAAAGATAGTAAAAATCACATCAAAGCTAGTCCCTCTGATGGTAATATTGTATTTGCTGATGGGTGGATGGGTTGTTTTGGATAATATTACGCAAATTCCATATGTTTTGAAAACAATAATCTTTTCTGCATTTGATTTTAAAACCATGTACGTTGGTGGCATTTGGGGTCTTGTGTTACTTGGAATAAGGAGGGCTGTTTTCTCTAACGAAAGTGGTATTGGCAATGCTCCAATGTACCATGGTCAATCTCAGACAAAAAACTCAGTAAACGAGGGTTTAGTTGCAAGTTTAGGCCCAATATTGGATACGATATTGGTATGCTCCATTACAGCGGTTGTAATTATAACCAGTGGGTCATATATTGATTCAAAATTAAATGGAATCCTACTAACTCTAGATTCATTCAATCGACTTTTCTACGGACTTGGTGATAAATTTCTAGTACTTATGGTCATTGTTTTTGGAATTACCACTCTATTTACCTATTCTTATTATGGAGTAAAGTGTTTAAACTTTTTGACCAAAAAAAAGTATGGGTTTATTTATAATTATGTTTATTTAATTAGCATCTTTTTTTCTGCTATTTCGTCAGTAAATTTTGTTATAAGCCTTATTGATTTATCTTTTGCTTTAATGGCAATCCCAAATATGATTTCTGTTATCTACTTGTCAAAAATAGTAAAGAAGGAAATCGTTAAAATTGGATCTTCTTAATCGTTTTTTTGATAAAAAATTTTTTAAAGGCAATTGTAAGGCTTAAATTATAAAAATTTTATTTTAGACGTATGGAAGAGAGTGTTGCTTTTAAGGACATCCAGGGAAATATAATTGATCCAATCGATCATACTAGAGAAATACTCAAAAAAAATCCATTCGTTGAAGTTCATGTAGGAACTGACTCTCAAAGTGTAGCAAAGAAAACACAATATATAACTGTTATTGCTTACAGATACGGTAATAGAGGTGTTCATTATATTATGAAAAAAAGTGGTGTACCGCAAATTAAGGACCTCTGGACTAGGCTGTGGAAGGAAACTGAATTAAGTATTGATACAGCTGAAGCTATAAAAAATTCCTTAAACATAATTCCTGAGATTGATTTGGATTATAATGAAAATGAAAATTTTAAGTCAAATAAATTGGTAAATGCTTCCAAAGGGTTAGCCAATTCTCTTGGTTATAAAGTAAATATTAAACCCCATGTCCAAATTGCAACTAGAGCCGCAGATTATCATTGCAAATAAAATTTTGATTTGAAAGCATTTATTTTTGATCTTGACGGAATTATCGTTGACACTGCCAAATATCATTTTAAATCCTGGAAAATAATATCTAAAAACTTTGGTTTTGAATTGTCAAAAAATCAAAATGAACTTTTGAAAGGTGTAAGTAGAGAAAAATCATTAGATAGGATATTATCTTGGGGAGGTATTTCAATTGACAGATTTGAAAAGAAAAAGTATTTGGAGAAAAAAAACGAATTATACAAAGGGTTTATTTCTAATCTTAGTCAAATGGATATATTGCCTGGAGTGAACAAATTACTAGATTTTGCTACGATTAAGGATATTCCAATTGCATTGGGATCTGCAAGTAAAAATGCACATCAAATTTTAGAAAAACTTAGAATAAAAAATAAGTTTAAAGTGATAATAGATGGGAACTTAACTTCAAAATCAAAACCTCATCCTGAGGTTTTTCTAAAAGGTGCAAAAATGCTTGGGGTAAATCCAAAAGAAGTAATTGTATTTGAAGACTCCATTGCAGGTGTAAAGGCCGCAAATCAGGCAAAAATGGTTTCAGTTGCTATTTGTAAGTGTGGGAAAATTGAAAATGCAAAATATAATTTTATTTCACTCGATGATATACCGCTTGAATTTTTTGAAAAAATGATTTAGAATGGAAACACATTTTTATAAAATTAATCCTTGGAAAATTATTGAAGTAGGATGGAATCGAAACAAAATCATGGACTCCGAAAGCATCTTCAGCATCGGTAATGGTGCTATGGGTCAGAGAGCCAATTTTGAAGAAGATTTCAGTGGCAAATCACTACAGGGCAGTTATATAGGTGGTATTTATTATCCTGATAAAACAAAAGTTGGGTGGTGGAAAAACGGTTACCCTGAATACTTCGCAAAGGTAATTAATGCCCCAAGCTGGATTGGCATTTCAATATTAATTGATAATATACCTCTTGACTTAAATAAAGTTGATAAGGTTGAAAAATTTGAGAGAATATTAGACATGAAGAATGGGTTATATGAGCGTGCAATTTCCCTTAAAATGGAGAACGATTTAGAAGTGGAGATAAACTCAAAAAGGTTTATATCTATGAAAAGAAAATCTGTAGGAGCAATTTCCTATAAAATTAAATGCAACAGAGATGTTAAAATATCTTTGTCCCCGTATATTGATTTTGACGTATCTAATAGCGACAGCAACTGGGATGAAAAGTTTTGGGAAACAAAAGAAAAATTAAATGACCAAAATAAATCGCTAGTAAAAAGTAAGGTAAAAAAAACTGGTTTTAAAGTGATCACCTACATGAAAGCTGATTTATATGATGACGATGTTAAACTTGAAAAGCCTTATGTGGCAAAATCTAGTTCAAATAAAATACTGCTTGAATCTGAACAAACATTAAAAAAAGGTCATACTTTGGAAGTAGTAAAGTTTGGAGGATATGTGACTTCTGAATGTAATAGCTGGAACAAAATTGAAAATAAAACAGATAAGATTTTAAATTATTTAAAAAACACGTCATTTGAGGATCTATATCAAGAACATAAGTTGGAATGGGCTAAAATTTGGGAGCAATCGGACATTAAAATTACTGGGGACAATAAATCTCAACAGGCCATTAGATTTAATATTTTCCAACTAAATCAAACATACAGGGGTGACGATGCAAAACTTAATTTTGGACCGAAAGGTTTTACTGGGGAAAAATATGGTGGAAGCACTTATTGGGACACAGAGGCGTATTGTGTTCCTTTTTGTTTAGGTACTAAACCTCCTGAGGTGACCTTAAATCTTTTAAATTACAGATACCTTCAATTAGACAAAGCAATCGATAATGCGAAAAAGCTTGGATTTGAAAATGGCGCTGCTTTATTCCCAATGGTTACGATGAATGGGGAAGAATGTCATAACGAATGGGAAATTACTTTTGAAGAAATACACAGGAATAATGCGATCGCATACGCAATCTTTAACTATACTAGATACACCGGAGATTTAGAATATTTAATGGATAAGGGCATTGAAGTTTTAATCGGAATTTGTAGATTTTGGGCACAAAGAGTTTCTTATTCAGAGAAGAAAAATAAGTACGTCATCTTAGGTGTTACAGGTCCAAACGAATATGAAAATAATGTTAACAATAATTGGTATACAAATTACAGTACCAAATGGTGTTTAGAGTTTACACTAGATTCAATAAAAATTTTTAAAAAAAATAATCCCAATTCATATAAAGAATTACGCGAAAAATTAAAACTTAAAGAATCTGAAATAAATCTATGGTTAAAAATCTCAGAAAATATTTATTTAAATGATGACAAAAAACTTGGCATATTTGTCCAACAAGACGGATTCTTCGATAAAGATCTAAAAGAAGTTGATAAATTAGATAGTTCAGAAAGACCATTAAATCAGAATTGGTCATGGGATCGAATTTTAAGGTCTCCATATATAAAACAGGCGGATGTTCTTCAAGGAATATACTTTTTTGAGGATAAGTTTGACATCAAAAAAATTAAAAATAATTATGAGTTTTATGAAAAATTCACAGTTCATGAGTCCTCTCTATCGCCTTGTATTCACTCAATAATTGCCTGCAAACTAGGAAAAACTAAATCGGCACATGAACTTTTTAAAAGAGCCTCTAGGCTAGACTTAGATGACTATAACAAGGAAGTTGAGGAAGGGCTACACATCACCTCTATGGCAGGCAGTTGGTTAACAGTTGTTGAGGGTTTTGCTGGGATGCGAGTAAAAAACAACACGCTTCATTTTACCCCTTGCTTACCTAAAAATTGGGAAGCTCTGGAATTTAAAATTAATTTTAGACAAAATATTTATAAAATTAAATTCAGTAAAAGCTTGTTTCAATGCTGTTTAAGTTTAACTCAGGATTGTTTTATATATGTAAATAACCAAAAATTCTCATTTGATAACAACGGGGAAGTTCATATTTCCATTTAATTTAATACCAACTTTCATATACAAACCTGAAATATATTTTCTAAAAGTAAATTTCAAATCAACTTGAGATTCTTAGTAACTTTGTTGAAAAGTTAGAAGCCATAGGATTTTACGAAAAATATAACTTCTTAATTTTAAAAAAATATTTGTATGGAATCTAAGTTACTTTTCATCAAAATAGCCTTTTTGTTTCTTGCTTTTTTGATCTTAATACTAAATAAAAATATGTTGGGCAAGAGCTTTTCATTTAAATTATTTTCAAAAAGGAAGTAATTTATCCTCAAAGAAGTTTTTTGTTTATTCTCCTATCAAATGAAATTTTTCTTGTCTTTTATTTATATATCTGAAGCCATCTTTTGAAAAAAAACCTGGTTCCTCAAGCATAATTCTAACATCCTTGCCCCATTCTTTTATGTAAACCTTGGTGTTTAATTCAATGGCATAGGCTGTATTTGCATTTAATTTCCATTCCCCAGTACCTTGAACAAACCCTTGATTGTCCCACATGCCAAAAATAGTACCTGCAGAATGACCAAAAAGACCAAGTGGATGTGTATATATTTGCGGTCTTAAACCTTTTTCAATAGCTTCCTTTCTTGAAATTTTTAAAATTTCGTTTCCTGTTATTCCTTCTTTGAAGTTACTGGTTAGTATATCTTCTAATAAATTCCCAGCCTTAAGACCATCTTTTAAATACTTAGGTGCGTCAACTTCATTTGGTTTTAAAACATAAGCAAGCTGTTGACAGTCTGTATTAAGATTTAAATAAGTAATTCCAAAATCACAATGAATTAAATCGCCAGGTTTAATAATATCAAATTTTTGTTTTGCATCAAAAGCGTAAAGATCGCTATCATCAGCACGTTGAACATCAATTGTTGGATGAAACCAAGTTTTTAATCCCATTGATGAAACCTTTTCTCTCATCCACCATACCACGTCGTCAGTAGTTGTAACTCCGGGAGTAATCACGCCTGTTGAGAAGGCCTCCTTAATTATATTATGAGTTATTTCTGTTAAGTGGGAAAATAGTGTCATTTCTTTCTCGGTTCTCGTTTCCACCCATGAAACCGCTAGAGGTTCTGAGCTTATAACCCTTGTTTTAAGGGATTTTGGTAAATAATTCATTAATAGTTTGTGATCTGTTACAGACAATCCATCGGCAATCCCATAGGTATGCGATATGTTAATACCAATTTTTTTTGGGTTTTTAAGTTTAATATAATCCACAAGAGCCTTCATTTGATCCGGTTCTTTTTCTTTATCCCAAACACTTTTTATTAAGCTTCCAAAAGAATACCTAGTGATTGCAGCCATATCAACTTTTTTTGAAGATTTATCATGTGTAAAAACAAGAATCGTCCTTCTTCTAGCATTCAACCATGTTGGAGGAAGAAGACTCTTAATTATTGGATCTTCATTGTATTCCCTTGTAATTATTACCCAACAGTCAATTTTTTCTCTTACCATAAGCTGTGGTAAAAGGTTTTCCAGTCTATCTTTCTGTATTTCCTCTATAGCTCTTACCCTATCCTTTAAGGGTAAGACAGCTTGAGAAAAGCAATCGATTTTTGTAAAAGAAAGGAAAATAAATAATAAGTATTTGTACATAAAACTATTCTAATGAAGGGGGTCCAGGTAAAATCCTGGGGTCGTATTTGTCGTATTGTTTATTTTTCAAATAATCTTCTTTTACAGCACTAATTAAAGAGGGGTTTTTGTATAGATCCGCCATAGTCATAGATAAAGCTTTTGCGGCATAAATCATACCTTTGTGACCTATGGACATTCCAGTACAAGCAACTACAGCCCAAGAATGCCATGGGCCTCCACTTGCTGCAGTTGTAACTCCTAAACTAATTGTAGGTACTACTTGACTTACATCACCAACGTCTGTCGAACCACCTTGAGCTGGTAATGTTGGTTTAAGTGGATAAATTTTACCGTCTATACCATTTTGAGGCTTCCCAGTTTCCTTTAAAATGGTATTAGCATAATTTAATTCACTATCGCTGTAGGTAATCTCACCCAATGTTTCTAGGTTTTTTTGCAAAACTGCAGCACCTGTTCTGTTCACTTGTATTTCGTAAATTCCTGAGATTAACTTCGTTTCATAAGTGGTTCCTGTCATCAGGGCAGCTCCTTTTGCTATATCAAGTGCCCTTTCATATAAAACATCAACACCTGCTCTGTCGTTTTGTCTCAGCCTAGTCCAAATCTGGGCATAATCTGGAACAACATTTACCACATCTCCTGCCTTTTCAATTTGATAATGGATTCTAGCGGTTGGCTCAATATGTTCTCTGTAGTAATTTAATCCAGTTGTATATAATTCCATCGCGTCAGCTGCACTATTGCCATTCCATGGATCGGAAGACGCATGAGCTGAATTACCACGGAATTTTACTCTAAAATCAACAAGTGCCTTAGAGCTTTGTGTTCCAGCTTGAATTTCATCTCCTGGGTGCCAATCCATGCAAACATCCAATTTGTCAAATAAACCCTCCCTTACCATCCAAACCTTGGCAAAAATTGTTTCTTCAGCTGGTGTCCCATAGAATATTACAGTTCCCTGTATATTTCCTTTCTCAATTTGCTCTTTGATAGCAATTGCAGCACCAAGACTTGCAGTACCAAAAAGATTATGACCACAACCGTGACCCGCTCCACCAGGAATTCTTGCTTCTTTAACTGGTTTCCTTTTTTGTGAAATTCCTGCATTAGCATCAAATTCTCCTAATATTCCAATAATTGGCCTACCAGATCCGTACGATGCTGTAAAAGCGGTTTTTATGCCGGCGACACCCTCTTCAACATCAAATCCATTTCTTTTGGCGTGGTCTATTAATATTTTTGAAGATTTAAATTCTAATAATGCTGTTTCAGCTGCCTCCCAAATTGCATCACTAGTTTTGATTAATTCTGTCTCATGTTTTTCAATTGATTGTTGGAGTTCTTTTTTAATCGTCCTAATACTCTGAGCTTCAATAGAATAAACAGCAGATATTAATGTTATTGAAAGTAATAAAATCCTTTTCCTCATAGTTTTTAATTATAAATAAATATACTTTTTAATTTTATTTTGAGTTAAATTAGAATAAAAATCATTTAAAATGCAATTAATTAAGTTTTTCAATTTGTCGCTTTGTGCCATTCTTTTATTTTCTTTTGAAACAGTTGCACAAAGAAAAAATAAAGTCAGTTATGATCAATCCTTGTACTCTTCACTTAAATTCAGAGAAATTGGCCCTTTTAGAGGTGGTAGATCTTGCGCTGTAACAGGCGTAGATGGTAATCCTAATTTATTTTATTTTGGTTCAACCGGAGGTGGAGTTTGGAAAACTAACGATGGAGGAAAAACTTATAAAAATATTTCAGATGGCTATTTTGGTGGAAGTATTGGTGCTGTAGCCGTTTCAAAAAGTGATCCAAACGTTATTTATGTTGGAGGAGGAGAGGTTACAGTTAGGGGTAATGTTTCCTCTGGATACGGAATTTGGAAGTCAGAAGATGCAGGAGAAACATGGAAAAGTTGTGGACTCCCAAAGTCTAGACATATCCCTAGAATTGTAATTGACCCTCAAAATCCAGACATTGTTTATGCCGCTGTTTTAGGAAATATTTACAAACCTACTTCGGAAAGAGGAGTTTATAAAAGTACCAATGGTGGTAAAACTTGGTCAAAAGTTCTTTTCGAAAGCAATCATGCTGGGGCAGTAGAACTAGTAATTGATCCTAATAATCCAAGAAATCTATATGCTGCAACTTGGAGAGTTAAGAGAACTCCTTATAGTCTTAGTAGCGGAGGCGAGGGATCTATACTCTGGAAAAGTACGGACAGGGGAAATAATTGGAGGAAAATAAGTAGCAACAAAGGGTTTGCGCAAGGAATATTAGGAATTATCGGTGTCACTGTTTCTCCAGTAAATTCAGATAGGGTTTGGGCAATTGTTGAAAATAAAGATAAGGGAGGAGTATATAGATCCGATGACGGCGGAGATACTTGGTCACATGTGAATGATAGCAGAGCTTTAAGACAGCGTGCTTGGTATTATTCTAAAATCTACGCAGATACAAAAGACATAAATAAAGTCTATGTAATGAATGTTTCTTATCACAAATCAACAGATGGTGGTGAAACTTTTACATCTCACAATGCACCTCATGGTGATCATCACGACCTTTGGATTGCACCGGAGGATAACAATAGAATGATCATTGGGGACGATGGTGGTGCGCAAGTGACTTATGATGGAGGTGAAACTTGGAGTACATATCATAACCAACCAACAGCACAATTTTATCGTGTCACTACTGACAACTCTTTCCCTTACAGAATTTACGCTGCTCAGCAGGATAATTCCACTATAAGAATAAAACATAGAAGTAATGGATCATTCATAGATGAAGGCGATTGGGAGCCTTCTGCGGGCGGTGAGTCAGCCCACATAGCTATAGATCCTAACAATAATGATATAGTATATGGTGGAAGTTATGGTGGATATCTAACCAGACTTAATCACAAAAACAATAGTGAAAGAGGAATTAATGTTTGGCCAGACAATCCAATGGGATACGGAGCTGAGGGAATGAAATACCGTTTTCAATGGAACTTCCCGGTTTTTTTCAGTCCTCACAACGCTAAAAAAATGTATGCTTTTTCTAATCATGTCCATGTTACTGAAAACGAAGGTCAGAGTTGGGAGATAATTAGCCCAGATCTAACAAGAAACGTACCCGAAAAACTTAAATCTTCTGGAGGTCCTATCACTCAAGACAATACAGGTGTGGAATATTACTGTACACTTTTCGCTGGTGGAGAATCCAATTTAAAAAGTGGTTTAATTTGGGTTGGAAGTGATGACGGACTTATTCACTTAACAAAAGATGGTGGGAAAACATGGACAAATGTAACACCAAAAAATATGCCTGAATGGATGATGATTAACAGTATCGATCCGTCTCCATTCGATCCTGGAACTTGCTATGTTGCTGGAACAAAATACAAAACCGGTGATTTTAAACCTTATCTGTACCGTACAGAAAACTATGGTATGACTTGGGAACTAATTACCAAAAATATAAAAAATGAAAACTTCACTAGGGTATTAAGAGCCGATCCGGCTAGAAAAGGTCTTTTATATGCAGGTACCGAATCGGGTTTATATATTTCTTTTGACGATGGTAATAGTTGGAAGCCTTTTCAACAGAATTTGCCTATTGTCCCCATCACAGATTTGACAATTAAAGATAATAGCTTGATTGTAGCAACCCAAGGAAGAAGTTTATGGATGATTGATGATCTAACCGTTCTTCACCAGCTTCCAAACTCAAATAAGAATCCATATCTCTTTAAGCCAAAACCAACCTACAGATTAAGAGGTAGTGGGGGAAAGAGCTCACTTACTATGGGTACAAATAAACCAAATGGAGTAGAGGTTCATTTTTATATTCCATCTTACAATAAAGATTCTGATACAGTTAAACTCAGCTTTCACGATGAAAAAGGGAATGAAATTAGAAAGTTTAGTACATCAGACGATGATAATAAATTGGAAGTAAAAGATGGTGGAAATATTTTTGTTTGGGATTACAAATACCCAGGAGCTGAAAAGTTCGATGGAATGGTGATGTGGAGCGCATCTTTAAATGGGGCAAAGGCAGTACCTGGGACTTACCAGGTGAGACTTTCAGTAAACAATTTTGAATTTGAAAATTCTTTTGAGATATTGAAGTCACCAACTTCAGAAAGTACAGTTGACCAAATGAGAGAACAATTTAATTTTGTAAACCAAATAAATAAGACTCTTTCTAAGGCGCATCAGTCCATAAAAAAAATTAGAAAAACAAAATTAAAATTAAATGAGTTTTTAACTAATTTTTCTGACTATAAGGACGCTGAAAATATCATTAAGAAAGCTCATTTCCTAATTGATTCGCTTAATACAGTGGAAAATGCGTTATATCAAACTAAGAATGAAAGTAGGCAAGATCCCCTTAATTTTCCAATCAAATTAACCAATAAACTTGGACACATTGCTGATTTAGTAACTATGAACGATTTTCCACCTACAGACCAGGACAAAAAACTTATGACTGAACTATCAGAAAAAATTGATAAGGAAATAGAAATGTTTAATAAATTGATGACAAACGACGTTTCTGAGTTTAATTTATCTTTTAAAAAATTACAGCTGGACTATCTGATAAATTAATTAGACAATTCAAATAGAATCTCATTTCGTCTATTGTAGAATTTATATGGTGCATCATAGGACAATAAAATAGGTTTTCCTACGACTTTCCTATTTAATTCTTTTAATTTTTTTATAAGTCTTTTTGTATTAAGTGCTTGTTTTTCAATATTATTATAACCGCTATAACGAATGGAAGCGTAAGTTCCCTCTTTAGAAATGTAAACTTCTAAATTGTTATTAACTGGTATTGGAATATCTATATCATTAAACTTTTTAGGCAAGACAAACTCCATAATCTGATTTTCTTTGTCATTTTTCATATAAACGGGGGTTGTCATTGAAATCTTTTCGTTTTTAGAATTTGATCCAGAAATGTAATTGAATAGATCTCTGAAATTTGAGTTTCCATTTATTTTACCCTTTGACATAACCTTTGCAGCTGGAGGATAATATCTAATTTCAATATTGTCATGTTTTTCTATAATATCGTATGATTGCGTTTCTGTCTGCTGAGCCATGCTTACTGATATGGAAAATAAAATTAAAAAATACTTCAACTTAAAAAATTTTAGGAAAGAATTTAGGTGTGGTTTTTAAATATTTAACATATTCTGGATCTTTGCCCCACTTTTCTTTAGCTCTCTCTTCCAGTAAATTTACACCACTGATATAGTTGAGTAGAAAATATATAAAAATTGGAGTAATAAAAGCTAAATATTTAAATCCTGAAAAAACAGGAAAGCAAATTATCGTAATACCGGTCCAAATTAAAAATTCTCCGAAGTAATTAGGGTGTCTTGACATAGACCAAAGTCCACTAGATATGAATTCACGCTTCTTATTATTTAGTCTATTGTGAATTGTTTTTTGGTAATCAGCAATAATTTCAGTCACTAGACCCACCAAATAAACTAATACTCCAAAAATAAGATAGAAAATCTCATTATTAGTTGGAGAAGAAAAAACGATTAAAGTTGGAAATAAACATATGAAAACCCAAAGCCCTTGTGTCATCCACGCAAGAAGAAATTTAGAGAATGAAAATTTAAGATTATCAAACCTTACATCTTTACCTACCCTTTTAACTCTTTGAAACAGAAAAAAACTTAACCTAATTGTCCAAAGAAGTACACATGAAGCTAAAATTATTTCTCTAGTACTTAAATCATTAGTTATCCTAATTTTTAAAAATAACATTAAAAAAATTGAGGATATAAATGATAATCCGCCAAATAAGTCATAATACTTTTCTGATTTTAAGTAAAAAGAAGGGATGAAACCTGTTAATTGTATTCCGAAAATTAAAGAAATAATCTTTTTAAAAAAGTCTAGTTCATTATTGTCGACCGAAACTAAAAACGATATTAGTAAGGTAAATATGGGAATAATCAAAGTAAAAAAAATCCTAACCATAATTTTTCAAATCAAATATATACAAAATAAAAAACCCCAAATTAAAAAAATTTGGGGTTAAAGTCCTAAATGAACTGTTATGGTTAAAAGATAAAACTATAAATAATAATTTCAAATTGCAAGTAATAATTTTAATTATTATTTTTTTATTAATTCAGTAATTTTTAACCAAAAAATTTATTGAATTAATAAAAAAAGGCATTTGTTTTACAAATTATTTAAATTTAAGGGTTATTGTTAAACAATTTTTTTAAATTTAGTAATGGTTTATAGAAGTGGATGTCCCATGAGTAATGCCCTCGATATTGTTGGGGACAAATGGTCATTGATTGTAATTAGAGATTTA
This sequence comes from uncultured Bacteroidota bacterium, assembly GCA_902635965.1. Taxonomy (GTDB): domain Bacteria; phylum Bacteroidota; class Bacteroidia; order Flavobacteriales; family Flavobacteriaceae; genus TMED96. The sequence goes on along the minus strand of CACPQA010000003.1, from coordinate 25,972 downwards.
TTAGGAGGTAAAACTACTTTTAAAGACTTTATGAATGGTCCCGAAAAAATTGCCTCAAATATTTTATCACAAAGACTAAAATGGCTTAAAAATCACCAAATATTAGATTACAGGTACAGAAAAGACAACAAAAAGGAAAAATGTTATTTTTTAACCAATAAAGGTATTGGTCTTTATCCTGTAATGAGTGAATTGATGTTGTGGAGTGCTAAAAATGTAAATAATGAATTTAACGATCGTGGAAAAGAAGTTATTGATAAACTTAAAAAGGATAAAAAGGGTAGGATTGAGGAAGTGATTCAAAATTATAAGAAAATTAAAACCAAACTTCAGCTAAGTTAGCATGAATGGTCAATAACTAATCCACATATTTTGATGTTATTTCTGCCTGCTTTTTTATAGCTTGGCTAAACTCTTTTTTTAACCTTAATACAAGATTACTAACTGATGGGCTGTCATCAATAGCAGTAACACCTTGTCCTGCAGACCAAATTGTTTTCCATGCTTTTGCTTCTTCATTCGCAGCATCTAGTTCGTTACCTAAATCCATCTTTTTGGTTTTCGTCCACATTTCTTCAGTTATTCCGACAGCTTCTAAACTGGGGCGAAGAAAGTTAGCATTTACACCTGAAACCGCAGCTGTGTAAACAATATCCTCTGCTTTGCTATTTATAATCATTTCTCTATATCCATCATCTGCTCTACTTTCATTGGTGTTTATAAATCTGGTACCCATATATGCATAGTCAGCGCCCATTTGTATAGCTGCAGCTACATCCACACCATTGCTTATGCATCCAGAAAGGATGATTGTTTTATTAAAAAAACTTTTAATTTCGTTAATAAGAGCCATCGGATTAATAAAGCCCGCGTGGCCTCCTGCACCAGCTGCAACAAGAATCAACCCATCCACCCCAGCTTCGGATGCTTTTTCAGCGTGCCTTCTTTTAATAATATCATGATAAACATATCCTCCGTAGCTATGTACAGCATTTACTAAATCTGGCACTGCTCCTAATGAGGTAATTATAAGCGGAACCTTATGCTTAACACATATCTCTAGATCTGGCTGAACCCTGATATTTGTTGGGTGAACAATTAAATTTACTCCAAAAGGAGCAGTTTTTTGACCTGTCTCTTTCTCGAAAGCTTCAAGCTCCTCCTTTATTTGTATAATCCACTGTTCAAAACCTTCTGTTGTTCTGTTATTTAATGCTGGGAACGTACCAATTATTCCATTTTTACAACATTCAATAACCAATTTAGGGCCAGAAATTAAAAACAAAGGAGCAGCAATTATAGGCAATTTTAAGTTTTTAGATAATTCTATATTCATGATTTATGGTTTATCTTTAAGAAAGATAGTTTCTTTTAATTAGTTTTTTTAAATTATTAAATTAATAATACGAAACTTATTTTTATTCACAAATGGAAACAAACTTAAATAAAATTGAAGCACGTGAAATAATGCCTGGTTGTCATGGAAAAGTTATTCATGGAGAAAAAATGACATGGGCATTTTGGGATATCGATCAAAATGCTGTGATCCCAAAGCACAACCACCCTCATGAACAAATAATGCACGTGGTTGAAGGGACATTTGAATTCACATTTAATGGAATGAAAAAAAACTACGGCCCAGGTAGTATAGTTCATATCCCCTCAAACATTTATCATTCTGGGAAAGCTGTAACCAAATGTAAGATAATGGATGTTTTTAGTCCTCCAAGAGAAGAATATTAAAATGAGAATAGATTTAGATGGGAAAAAAGCTCTAGTTGGTGGAAGTACAGGTGGAATTGGTAAAGCTATTGCTATTGAACTGTCCAAATGTGGGGCTGATGTGACCCTAATGGCAAGGAATAAAGAGAAATTAAAAAAAACCATAAACGAATTATCAAAAAATGAAAATTCAAATCATAACTACATAGAAGTTGATTTCAATAATTTCAATGATTTAAAAATAGTCACAGCAGATTTTTTTAAAAAAAATACAATTGATATTTTAATAAATAACACCCAGGGACCCGCAGCTGGCGGATCATTGGAAAAAAATGTCACAGATTACCAAAATGCTTTTGATTTGCTTTTCAAAACCCATGTATGGATAACATCACTTGCACTCAAAGGGATGACTCTTAAAAAATGGGGTAGAATAATTAATGTCGCATCTATTTCGGTCAAGGAACCTTTAAACTACCTTGTTCTTTCAAACAGTATGAGAGCAGCCCTAGTTACTTGGGCGAAATCACTCTCAATAGATGTGGCCAAAAATAGTATAACTGTGAACAACATACTAACAGGATATTTCGATACAGATCGTATTCAGAAGTTGAATTTGGAAAAAGCAAAAGAAATGAAAATCAAACCTGGCGAAGTAAGAAAGGCAATGGAAAACATGGTTCCTATGAAGAGAATTGGTGATCCTGAGGAGTATGCTTACCTCGTCTGCTTTTTAGCATCAAATTTTTCAAGTTATATTACGGGTGCCAATATTCCAATAGATGGAGGACTTATAAAATCTCTTTAAAATTTTTATACCTTCTGTTTCTTTTTTTTTATTTTCGAAGCTAAAATCAAAAGCATAAAAAAATTTTCAATCCCTTTTTTATTTTTTCTGTTTGTCAGTGTATTTTCTATTGGACAAGAGATAGAACACAATGCTTGGAATGCAACTTTTTTTGACTTTTCACTATCAAGTTCTGAAACAATACGGCCTGACTATATAAGATTAGAATTACACAATAGAACCAAAAACTTTTATAATACTAACGATCAAATACTTATTAGACCATCTTATAATCTAAAAGTAAATGAATACTCAAATATTTCGATTGGTTATACTTACATCTCTACAAACCAAAACCAAGGAAGAATAAATGAAAATAATTTTTGGCAGCAATACAATTTCTCATTTCCAGTAAATAGATTAAAGTATTTTGGATGGATTAGGTTAGAGCAAAGATGGATAAAAAAACCAATTACATCTGATAATAAATTCTATTCCTTAAAGTATTCCAATGACTATAATACTAGAATAAGATTTAGAGCAGGTTTTGAAATAATCTTAGTTGACAACGTTACAAAAAATTTAAATTTCATAATATTTAATGAAGTTTTCATGATATTGAAGAATGTTTACCCCTATAATTTTAATCAAAATTGGACATTTTTTGGTTTTAAAAAACGACTAAGTACCAAAGCAGTATTAATTTCTGGTTTTCAAAGAAATTCGATTTTTAGAGGTGGTGATTATCTTCATAAAAACATCTGGTCTTCAATCCTTTTTTACAAAATATAAAGACTGATTTTTATGATAAGTATGCCATATGACCTTATAGTGAATTGCGATTAAACTTTTATCTTCTATAAAATTTAATTGTATTAACATTGTAATAAGAAAGTAATTTAATTATATGAAAGAATTTAAAGCAAATCCTTCTTCTAATGGAAGTAATGGAGTATCAAAAAATGGCAAATGTCCGTTTTCAAGTAACATAGTAAAACAGGCTGCGGGAGGTGGAACTAGAAACCACAACTGGTGGCCTAATCAAATCGATCTCAGTATTTTAAGGCAACATTCATCTTTATCAAATCCGATGGAAGAAGACTTTGATTATGCCAGTGAATTCAATAAGATAGACTTAAGTAAGTTGAAGAAAGAAATAAATGAGCTGATGACAGACTCTAAAGACTGGTGGCCGGCTGATTATGGTCATTATGGGCCTTTCTTTATCAGGATGGCATGGCATAGCGCAGGAACTTATAGAATTGCCGACGGTAGAGGCGGAGCTGGAACAGGCACACTAAGATTTGCACCCCTTAATAGTTGGCCTGATAATCAAAATCTTGACAAAGCAAGACTTCTGCTTTGGCCAATAAAACAAAAATATGGTAAAAAGCTATCGTGGGCTGATTTAATGGTTTTAACAGGAAATTGCGCTCTTGAATCAATGGGCTTTAAAACCTTTGGATTTGCTGGAGGTAGAGAAGATACCTGGGAACCTGAAGAAGATATTTATTGGGGTTCAGAAAAAGAGTGGTTAGCGGATGAAAGATACACAAAGGAAAGAGAATTAGAAAATCCTCTCGGTGCAGTACAAATGGGTTTAATATATGTTAACCCTGAAGGGCCTAACGGAAAGCCTGACCCTTTGGCAGCTGCGGTAGATATTAGAGAAACTTTTGGGAGAATGGCAATGAATGACGAAGAAACTGTTGCTTTAATTGCAGGGGGACACACATTTGGTAAAACTCATGGCGCTGCTGATCCTGAAAAATATGTAGGTGCAGAACCAGCTGGTGCCTCAATTGAGGAGCAGGGTCTTGGATGGAAAAATAACTTTAACAGCGGTCGCGGAGTTGATACGATTACAAGTGGTCTTGAGGGTGCTTGGACTACAACACCAATAAAATGGAGCAACAACTATTTTGAAAATTTATTCAATTATGATTGGGAACTCACAAAAAGTCCTGGAGGGGCTTTTCAATGGAAACCTGCAAATAATGAAGGCCTAGGTACCGTTCCAGATGCACACGACCCAGAGTTAAAACACGCTCCAATGATGCTTACAACTGACTTGGCGCTAAGAGAAGATCCTGCATACGAGAAAATTTCTAGAAGATTTTATGAAAACCCTGACCAACTTGCCGACTCATTTGCAAGAGCCTGGTTTAAGCTCACACACAGAGACATGGGCCCTGTAAGTCGATATTTAGGAAGCGATGTTCCTAAAGAAGAATTAATTTGGCAAGATCCTGTACCTATTGCTGAGTATGATCAAATAACTTCAGACGATATTAATTCTCTTAAAGATAAAATTATAAACTCTGAAATTAGTTTAAATAAACTGGTTTCTACAGCTTGGGCCTCTGCATCAACTTTTCGAGGTTCTGATAAAAGAGGAGGAGCTAATGGTGGTAGAATAAGACTATCTCCACAAAAATTTTGGGAAGTAAATAATCCTGTGGAGCTTGAAAAAATATTGTCTGTTTATGAGAATATAAAGTCTGATTTTGATAGCAGCAATGGAAAGAAAAAAGTTTCAATTGCAGACCTGATAGTTTTAGGTGGTTGTGCAGCAATAGAAAAAGCTTGCAAAAACGCTGGGGTGAACTATAAAGTCGAGTTTACTCTTGGAAGAACCGACTCAAGTCAAGACCAAACTGATGTAAGTTCTTTTGCAGTTTTAGAACCAAATGCAGATGGATTTAGAAATTACGTAAAGCATAATTTTATTGTTTCGTCAGAAAAACTACTAATTGATAGAGCACAACTTTTAAATTTAACTGCACCTGAAATGACTGCATTAATTGGTGGGATGAGGGTACTCAATACCAATTTCGATGGATCTGATTTTGGTGTTTTAACTGAAAAGAGTGGCACACTTGATAACGCATTTTTTAGAAATTTGTTAGATCCAAACATCATTTGGAGTTCAAATGGTAGTAATTATGACGGTATTGATCGAAAAACCGGTGTTAAAAAATGGTCCGCTACTAGAGTTGATTTAATTTTTGGTTCAAATACAGAATTACGCGCACTATCAGAAGTCTACGCTTCAGATGATGGAAATGAACATTTTGTCAAGGACTTTATAAAAGCATGGACCAAAGTAATGAATCTAGATAGATTCGATTTAAAATAAATTTATTTTAAAATTTAAATCCCCCTTCAAGGGGGATTTTTTATTGATTAATTTCTAAATTCATATATTGTTTAAAATCATAGATATGAACAAATTACACTTTTTATTACTAATATTTTTTGTATCCTGTAGCTCTCCAAATTGCGATATCGTAATTCAAAACGGAACAGTCATAGACGGAACAGGAAGTCCAAGATTTATAGGAACTGTCGCAATAACGAACGATAAGGTTGTTTACGTGGGGACTAAAAAAAAATTTAGTGCTGAAAAAACAATAGACGCTAGAAATAAAATTGTAAGTCCTGGTTTTATAAATATGCTCAGTTGGGGTTATGATACTCTATTGGAAGATGGAAGATCACTAAGTGACTTAAAACAAGGGGTGACTTTAGAGATCTTTGGTGAAGGAAATTCCCCTGGCCCAGTAGGGAAAATTGGAGGCAAAGATTTTGTTGGATTTGGTGATGCAATGGAAAAACTTATAAAAAATGGTGTAAGTCCAAATATTGCTTCCTTTTTAGGCGCTACGAACGTAAGAAAACTAACTGTCGGTTACGAAAACAGAGATGCAACTGATTTTGAATTAAAAAATATGGAACAAATTGTTGAAACAGGGATGAAAGAAGGCGCTCTCGGTATAGGGTCATCTCTAATTTATGCTCCTGCTGATTATGCTAATACAAATGAATTAATCACAATTTGTAAAGTTGCATCAAAATTTAAAGGTAAATATATTTCCCATATGAGAAACGAGGGAAGAAATGTTCTTGAGGCCTTAGATGAATTAATTACAATTTCTAAAGAAGCAGACATTCCAGCTGAAATCTACCATCTTAAAGCATCCAGAAAACCAAACTGGTTTTTGCTTGATAGTATAATAAATCGAGTAGAAAAAGCAAGAGAAAATGGACTGAAAATTACTGCGGACGTTTATACCTATCCTGCAAGTTCAACTGGTTTAACTGGAGTGATTCCTACCTGGGTTCAAGAGGGAGGTCATAGAGCTTGGATTGAGCGTATGAAAAGTAAAAAAGTGAGAAAAAGACTTCTCAAGGATATTAGAAAAGAATTATCTGAACAGCCTCCAGATGGAATTTTAATGGTGGGTTTTAAAAATGATTCATTGGACAAAATATATAGAGGTAAAACAATAGCTGAAGCGTCTTCAATGAGAAATCAAAGTCCTGAAGAAACAATAGTAGATTTAGTAATAGAAGATGATAGTAGAATTCAATGTGTTTATTACAGCATGTCAGAAGAAAATTTAAGAAAGAAAATTTCTCTTCCATGGGTTTCTTTTTGTTCAGATGCTGGTTCTTACTCGGACATTGAAAAAGATTTCAGAACACACCCAAGAGCTTTTGGAAGCTTTATAAGAGTAATTGGAAAATTTTCACGTGATGAAGGAGTCATAACCCTCGAAGAGGCAATTAGAAAGCTAAGTGGATTCCCAGCTAAAACACTTGAATTAGATAGAAGAGGAACCATTGAAAATGAAAACTTTGCAGACATAGTAATTTTTAATCCTAAAAAAGTTAGAGATTTGGCCACTTTCAATGAACCTCTTCAATTTGCCGAAGGTGTAGAGACAGTATTAGTTAATGGTCAAGTCGTTTTAGAAAGTGGCGAACATACAGGAATATTTCCTGGTCGGTTTGTTAAGGGTATAGGTAAAGGTTTATAAGTGAAAATATATAGCGGAGCTGTAATAAACAAAAATAAAAGGTATAGTCTTTGGAGAATTTGGAATCAAGATCTTCCTAAAATTTTATATATAATGTTAAATCCGTCTATAGCTAACCAATTTGAAGATGATAGTACGGTAAGAAGACTAAATTATTTCACCAAAAAATTTGGTTTTGGAGGTTTTTACGTTGGTAATATATATCCCCATATCACTCCTTTCCCTAAGGTTCTATATAGTCTAAATCTAACCTATAGCAAAAAAAACTATTTTTATTTAAATTCAATGATTGAAAAAAGCGCAAAGATTGTTTTTGCGTGGGGAAATTGTCAGGAAAAACCATTATGGATTGAGAATATGGTAAAAGCTCCACTTTGTTTTGGACACAATAAAAATGGATCTCCAAAACATCCCCTCTATCTTCCAAAAAGCACTCGCCTTATTTCTTTCTTTTAAGACTCAATTTTAAATCCAGATTAAAAAAAATTAACTATAAAGATTAAATGATTGATTAAATTTGTTTTAAAAAATAATGGCTGAACTAAATATAAAGCAACTAAAAAAAACTTACAGCGGCGATATTTTAGCTATGGATGACATATCTATCACTATCAAATCGGGTATGTTTGGCCTTTTAGGCCCTAATGGTGCGGGAAAATCGACTTTAATGAGAACCATCGCTACACTTCAAAAACCAGACTCAGGGACGATTAATTTTAATGATATAAACGTTCTTGAATCCCCCAAAGAATTTAGAAGTCAACTTGGTTATCTCCCTCAAGAATTTGGTGTTTATCCCCGAATAACAGCTGAACAACTTTTGAATCATCTTGCTACTCTAAAAGGAATAAACAGCAAAAATGAAAGAAAGGAGTTGGTAGATTATCTTCTTGAAAGAACCAACCTTTACGATAAAAAAAATAAAAGTGTTAAAGGGTTTTCAGGAGGTATGAAGCAGCGTATTGGAATTGCTCAAGCTTTAATAGGTAATCCTAAAATATTAATTGTTGATGAACCAACAGCAGGATTAGATCCTGGAGAGAGAAATAGATTTTATGATCTTCTCTCAGATGTTGGTAAAGACGTAATAGTAATATTATCTACCCATATCGTTGATGATGTTAGAGAGTTGTGTACGGAGATGGCAATTATGGATTTTGGTAAAATTGTTTTTCAGGGAAAACCTCAAGACGGGATTAGTGAACTCGATGGAAAAGTTTTTGAAAAGCACATTAAAAAAATTGAACTTGAAAAATATAAAAAAGAATTCAATGTCATTTCTAATAGATTAATTGGTGGAAACCCTATAATTCATGTATTGGCAGAAAAAGCAGATAAAACATTTAAAAAAATTGAGCCTACACTTGAGGATGTGTTTTTTTCAAAATTATCTAAAAATAAAATTTAAATGTTCAACTCATTTCTAAAGTCTGAACTTAAATACACCTTAAAACAACCCATGGTGTATTTATTTTTTCTGATTGTTTTTATTTTAAGTTTTGCAGCAACTTCCTCTGATAATGTTACAATTGGGGGTTCAATTGGAAATGTAAAAAGAAATGCTCCTCATATCATATCGGTTTTCACAAGCACTTTAACAATATTTGGGTTACTATTTGCTGCAGCTTTTTTTAATAACGCAGCTTTGAGGGACTTCAAATATAATTTTAATGAAATTTTATTTGCAACTCCGATAGAAAAGTTTGGATATTTTTTTGGAAGATTCACAGGAGCTCTAATTATTTCCACAATCCCTATTTTAGGGGTTTTTTTTGGTATATCACTAGGCTCAACTCTATCGCCAGTTTTTGGTTGGATTAGTGAGGATAGATTCGGTCCAATTCAAATACAAAGTTTTATCAGCAACTATTTAGTCTTTGTCCTGCCCAATATGTTTATATCAGGAACTATAATTTATGCTTTAGCCCAGCAATTCAAAAATAGTATAGTTTCTTTTGTTGGTGCTCTCATTATTATTGTTGCCTATTCCATATCTGGGGAATTAGTTTCTGATTTGGAAAACGAAAAATTAGCTGCCCTGGCTGATATTTTTGGAATAAGAACCTACGGGTTAATTTCAAAATATTACACTCCTATTGAAAAAAATTCGATTAACCCCTCATATTCAGGCCTCATGCTTTTAAATAGAGTTATTTGGCTTTCTTTATCCTTGGTAATTCTTATTACTTCATACTTTAATTTTAATTTTGTTAAGAAAAAAATAAGAAGATTAATAAGGGTTAAATCATCAAAGACTGAAATTAAAAAGAATTTACCTCTCCCCTCTATTAGCTTAATAAAGGAAAATCTAGTAACACAATTCTTAACTTTTTATTCAATAAACTTCAAAAATATTTATCGTCACGTTACTTTCAAAATTCTTTTCCTCTTTAGCTTTATACTTTTACTTACAGATCTAATATCAGGTTATGAGTACTTTGGTCTGAAGTCATATCCACTAACGTACAGAATGACCGATTCTATTTCCGGAACTTATCTGTTTGTAATGATAATACTCGTTTTTTTTAGCGGAGAACTTGTATGGCGTGATAGAGATGAGAAAATAAATGAGGTCATTGATTCAACCCCTCACAATTCAATGATTTCTCTTCTGTCAAAAACGATTTCACTTTTTTCTTTAACAATTATTCTTCACACCTTCTTTGTATTTTGTGCAATTGTGTTTCAACTTATAAAGGGTTTTAATGACATACAACCTTCAGTTTATTTTTGGGATTTTATCTATAGAGCTATGCCTCTTTATTTACTTTTTTGTAGTAGTTCTATTGCTGTTCAGGTAATTGTAAATAATAAATATTTTGGTTATCTAATATCTGTTGTATTAATTTTAGTAATTGACATTATTTTACTCTTAGCCGACATCGAGTCAAACATGTTGAGTTTTGGCAGCACTCCTTTTTTGATATACTCAGATATGAACGGTTTCGGACCAAGTGAAAAAGGGGTTTTCTGGTTCAACCTATATTGGATTTTTACAGGTTTAATGCTTCTTATTTTCTCAAGCAATTTATGGGATAGAGGGACAAATAACAGATTTAAAGATCGATTTAAATTTCAAAAAGAAAATTTATCTAAAAAAGTGGTCCTCCCTTCTGCTTTAATTGGTATATGCTGGTTGATTATAACAGGCTATGTCTATTACAATACTCAAATTTTAAATCCTTACAAAAAAAGTAAAGAATTAGAAAAACTTGCTGTTGAGTATGAAAATAAATATAAAAAGTATAAATCATTACCTCTGCCAAAGATCTTAAACGCAGAATACAAAATTGATTTATATCCCTATCAGAAAAAAATTGATGTCTTAGCAGAGATCATTATGACCAATTCCAAAAATATTGAAATTGATACTATTATTGTTGGAACTCAAAAAACATGGCAGGAAAAAATAATATTTGAAGGTGCTTCACTTTTAAGTGAGGACAAAAAACATAATGTTCAATTCTATCTCTTTAATCCGCCGCTTAAGCTGGGGGATACCATAAAAGTTATTATCGAAAATAAATTTGAAACTAAAGGTTTTTCAAACAGTGGAGAATCAACAAGGATAGTTAAAAACGGAACTTTTTTAAATAATTATGAAATTCTCCCTTCCCTTGGCTATAATAGTGAAAAAGAATTAAGTGACATAAACAAAAGAAAAAAATATAAACTCCCCCCAAAAGAAAGAATGCCAAAACTGAAGTCAAATTGTAAAGATGATTGCACAAAAAATTACTTAACCCAAGGGCTTAGTGACTTTATTAATGTAGAATCAATAATATCAACTTCTAAAGATCAAATTGCTATAGCACCAGGAAGTTTAATTGACAGTTGGGAGGAAAATAATCGAAACTATTTTAAATATAAAGTTGATCATCCTTCTCAAAACTTTTACTCATTTATTTCTGCAGATTATAAAGTTGAAAGAAAAAAATGGAATGATGTGGATATAGAAATTTACTACGACAAAAAACACTCAGTAAATATTAATAAAATGGTGAAAGCTGTAGAGAGATCACTGGATTATTACACGAAAAACTTTGGACCTTACACTCACAAACAGTGTAGAATAATTGAATTTCCTAGGTTCTCAACATTTGCTCAGGCTTTTCCTGGAACAATGCCCTATTCAGAGGCTTTTGGTTTTGTTATAAACCTTGAAAACGAGGAAAAAAATAATGTGATTGATGCAGTAATAGCTCATGAGATTGCACACCAGTGGTGGGCACATCAATTAGTTGGTGCAAATATGCAAGGAGCAACGTTGTTAAGCGAGAGCTTCTCAGAATATTCCTCTTTAATGACAATGAAAAGCATAGCAAAGACACCAATGGCTATGCGTGAATTTATTAAATATGATCATGATAGATATCTAAGAGGGAGATCTGGGGAAGTTGAGAAAGAACTTCCTTTATTTAAAGTTGAAAACCAATCATACATTCATTATGGGAAAGGAAGTGTAATCTTATTCGCTTTGCAAGATTACATTGGAGAAGATAAAGTGAATGAAGCTCTTAAGGAATTTTTGGACAAATACAAGTATTCAAATTACTATCCTACTTCATTAGACTTTCTAAACGTTTTAGAAAAAAAAGTTCCCGATTCTTTAAATTACTTGATTGATGATTGGTTTAAGGAAATTACGATTTATGATAATAGACTTAAAACTGCTGAGGCAAAAAAACTAGAAAACGGAAAATATGAGATTAGTCTTGAGATAGAGTCAAGAAAATTTAGGGCTGATTCAATTGGAAATGAAAAAAGTGTCCCCTTGGATGAATGGGTAGATATTGGTTTTTTTGCAGATGGTGATGAAAAAGAATTAATTAGTCAAAAACGAATTAAAATTGCAGAAAATACGAGTATGCTGTCTTTTCAATTAGATACTCTGCCAGTGAAGGCAGCTATTGATCCTAGACATATTCTAATTGACAAGGTCTATTCCGATAATATAAAGACAATTAATATAAATTAAATAATGCTCTATTTGATATTATTTTTATAAATTAATATTCTAATTATAAATCAATTTAAAATGAAAAAAATATTACTATTTATATTTCTGTCTTGCAATTTTATAGTTGCACAGAAAAATATAACATTTGAACAAGTGGGTATAAAAGTTAACCCAGGAAGCGCCGGATACGTTCTTGATCTAGTTGACGGATTTTATTCTAGTATTGAACTTCCAGAAGGAGTAAGCGTTAGACTTGACTATGTTGCTTTCAGATCCCATGAGATTGAAGCTACACACTATTTAACGTTTGTTGGCTCAATTGAAGGATTAACTAAACTTAGAGAACTTAGATCTGGTGCAGAATATTCAAAATACAATAATGAAATACAAAAATTTGGATCCACAGTATCTTCGAATGCAGGCAGCACACTAATTAGAATGGGAATGGACAAAATGGAGGGTCACGAAATGTCACAAACTTGGCAATGGAAAGTTGACAATCCGTTAATTTTTGCAACTGCCTTCCAAGCCTTTATGAAAGCATATAGCCACCCGGGTTATGTTTCTCTAGGACAAATTTCTCATGGAATCAGTTCTGATGGCGAATCTCATTACATCTATGCAACTCATAAAGATTATGGAGCTGCAATTACCAATAATATAGATACTAAAAAAGAACAAGCTGCTTTTGCTAAGTTCCAGCAAACAATAGCTCCGATTTCAACTTATCTGGGCTCAAGAACATTATATAATGTTAAAACTTGGAATTAAAATAAATCAAATCAAACACTAAATTAAAAGCCCTCAATTGAGGGCTTTTTTTTAAATCTGTACTTTATAAACAACTCAAATCTACTTCGATTACTGGAGGCTGCATTTCCAGCTCCAAAATCGGTAGAATAAATAATGAAATAAACTTGATTTTTTCTTATGAAGACCTAATTTTTTGTCAATTATATTTAAATAAGCTAGAAATTATAAACTTATCGAATCTATAAGACCAGATAGTGCATAGTCCAAATCTGTAATTGTATCTTTATCATGAGTCCAAAGTTCAATTATTACAGAGCTATAAACGTTAATAATTTTAGGGTGGTGGTTTATACTTTCGGCTTGATCTCCAACTTTATTTATGAAAGCCAAAGCTTCTTTGAAATCTTTGAATTTGAATTCTTTAGTTAACTTACCATTTATTTCTTTCCAATTATTATCCATCTTTAAATTTTTATGTTAAATAAAAAAACTCTTGTGAAAATTACAAGAGTTTTTTAAACAAAATATTAATGCAAAAGGATTATGATTTCAATTTTCTAAATTTCCTTTTTCTTTTAATTTCTTTGAGATCGATGGTTTCAGTAACTCCGTCCTTCGTAACTTCTGCAGCAAAGTCACACTCTCCATCGCCATAGTTAATAATCATTTCTGATTCACCTTTGAGAATTCTTTTAACACCTGAAACAGGAATTTTACCCTTTTTATGCATAAGCTCTTTAGCACAAGCTCTTATGAAGAGTATCGGTGATGTAATTTCCATTTGGTATGTAGTCCCATCCGAATTAACCCCACTTGCATTTCCTGTAACTGATGTAGAGACTCTTTCCTCATCTTCATAAGTTATGTATTTTGTAATACTTTTAGATTTCGTTGAAAAACTTCCGTCAGGATAGGTCATTTTACCATTTTCAAGTGTCATTTGAACTGTTCTATTTACTTGCTCTTCTAGATCAGTAATCTCATATCTTCTCACACCTTCAATTTGAACATCATTTAAAAAATAATTATCAAATTCAACCTGTCTAAAACTTCCAATTTCTCCTTTTGTTTCAGAGTAGGAAATAACTATAGTTCCTGTTCTTGTTTGGCCTCGTTTACCAAAGCATTCGCCATCAAAAAAGACTGTTTTAATATTATTTTCCTCATCAACTGTTATGGTAGCACACTTTCCATAACGGTTACCTTTAAAATTTCTCTTTGGTCCTTTTGCACTAATGCTTGATAGAGAAATATCTGAAGCCTTTGATGAATAAGACTCTTGGGCAAAAGCATCATCAACAAGTTCTTCTACATCTTGATCAAATACAAAAGCTAAAAAAGCTTCTACAAAATAAGTGGTATCAAGATCTGTAATAAATTCATCACTTTGCTTATCACATCTATAAAAAGAAATTACCAATAAGAGTGAAATAAAACTGGTTAAATTAAGGTTTTTCATAGTATTTACTTGATTAGTTATTTGTTGTATTTACTACCAGTCAAATTCTATGCCAAAAATTTTTTAGTATTCTAATCCGTGTCCAAAATTATATAATGGATTTTCAGAATCATAGGGTATGTCCTCCATTTGTTTATTTGCAGCCTGTTGTGATCTTGGTAATTCTATCGGTAATTTCCCACCAGGTTTTTCTTTTCCAAATAAAATATCAGCCATGAGATGGTCTTGGGTTCCAAAATCAACTAAGAGAGCTTCACTTAATCTATCTAACTCTGTTAAAACAGCTCCCCTTTCTAAATTTACTATCGATATAATTTTTTTTGTTTTGGAGAATCTTTTTAACTCTGCAAGTTCTTCTTCATTATAATATAATCTCCCTTGATGAAAGAAACTTTCTAGCATAGTTCCTTCTCTTTGATCATACGGGGTATCTTTTCTAACTATAATATAGTCTGCATCTTCAGGATTTGATACAACTTCAGCGTATTTAGAAAATTGTTTTTTATATCTAAATCCCATCAAAAAACATTTTAAGTTGTTTTTTAAGGGTAAAATTTTATTTTGATTTTTTAATAGAATAGTAGATTTAACTTGAGCTATCTGCCCTTTTTTAATTTTGTCTGGTTTTAACAACTTTTCTGAAATTTTGCTAACATCAACAAATGGATTATCAAAAAGTCCTATCGTGAATTTATCTCTTAAAATTCTTCTGACAGATTGATCTATTCTCGACTCCTCAATTTCTCCTCGCTGTACAAGATTAATGATTTGTTCAGTACTTGTCTCTCCACCAATTTGGTCAACACCAGCTAGAATTGCCTTCTTCATTCTTTGCTCTGGAGTTAAGTTTTCCACACCCCAAGACCTTTCTCCACCAGCTAATTCGGCTAATGGCATTGTATTTATAATATTCCAATCTGTACAAACTACTCCATCAAATTTCAGAGAATCTCTTAATAGTTCTGTTATAATTTCTTTATTGAATCCAAAACCTACTTCCTCTTTAGTTTGACCAACTGGAATTCCGTAATAGGGCATTATTTGTCCAGTCTTTGCTGGTAAAGCACCTTTTGTGAATGGCATAAGATGATAATCAAAATTATTCCCAGGATATACCTGTTCTTTTCCGTATGGGAAGTGAGCATCTTCTCCGTCTTTTTGAGGTCCACCCCCTGAGAAATGCTTCACCATTGTTATTACGCTCTCACTTGAAAGAGTGTCTCCTTGAAAACCTTTAATGTAGGAAAAAGTCATAGCCGCAGAGAGTTCCGCATCTTCTCCAAATGTTCCATTTATACGGGCCCATCTTGGTTCTGTCGCAAGATCTGCCATTGGATGTAAGGCAAGTCTTATCCCACACGCTTTATACTCCTCCCTTGCAATCTCCCCAAACTCTCTCACCAGTGTCGAATCTCTAGTTGCAGCTAAGCCCAGTGAAGTAGGCCATCTCGAAAAAGATGGGGTATAAATTCCACCTACCCCTTTTTCATCTTCTCTAGCTCCATGTCTCGGATCAGTCGCAATAGTCACTGGAATTCCTAACCTCGTTTTTTCAGCTTTCCCTTGCAAATTATTATTGAATCTAGCTATAGCCTCAGGAGTATAGGCGTGAAGGATATTAAAATGGCTCATTTTCCTTTTTACTATCATTTCTGCATTAGTTTCAAGTGAAAAATATATTCCTAATTCGAATAAAGGATCGTCTAAAATATCTTTATGAATTGGAGGTACATCTAAAAGATCTCCATCTCTACCCATACCTATCATCGTGATAAACATTTGACCAATCTTTTCTTCGGTTGTCATTTGGTTTAACAAGTCTTCTACTCTTTTTTCTACTGGTTCTCTCGAATCTTCATAAATATCAAGTCTTTCATTTTTGTTTAAATCACGAAAACTAAAATTTCCTGCTGTCAAAATTTTAGGCGAAGGTGTAAGCCGAGAATAAAGTTTTTCAGCTTGATAGTGCTTTAATAAACAATATCCTGTTACCATCAAAGTAGCCAACAAAAATAATGAACCTAAAATCTTGATAACTAGTCTTATCATGAACTATTTTTTAATTAATCTGTCTATACTAAATTTACCAGGCCCTAGAATATAAATTATGATGCACAAAATTAAGTAGATAAGGGCCATTTCACCCGACTTAAGACCATCGGAAAAAAGATGTTTACTAAAGGCCACTATCATTGTAAATGCCAAAAAAAAAGTTGAAATCCTTGTGTAGAAACCAATCATAATAAAAAATGCAAAAACAGACTCTGATAAACTAGCCATAAACCCAAGGGGAATAGCGAGTGAGTCTAATTGTATTAAATCGGTAATAGTTCTTCCTAGCTTTTCCCATCTTTCGTAACCGGATGTTATTTTACGTAACCCATGCAAATGGAGCATTAAGAAACCAGTTGTTATCCTTACGAATAGGGATGTGAAATCATTATTATTTTTTGGTAATTTTCTCATTTTTAGACAAATATAAAACACAAATACTTTATTTAGTAATAACAATCTGTTGATTTAGTTATTATCAATTTTAGAGATTTCGTATATTGTACATATAGAAAAGAAATTTAATCATAATGAGTGAAGTTTTAATTACTGCCATATTTGCTGCATGTCTTCTAGGTGGGGTATATATTTACGCTTATTGGGCTACCACTAGTGGGAGCCTTGAAGATGAAAACCAAAACTTTATTCCTGATTCGTGGGAAAAAAACTTCAAGTGGCTTTTTACTGGCAAAACAATAATCATGTTAATTTTAGGTTTAATTATTGGTTACCTTATAGGATCCAGCACATAATTACCTAATCGACATTTGAACTATTTATCTATATTTTCATAGGAAGGTGACGGATTTGAATCTTCACCATAGGCATAGCTGTCATCATCCTTTTTGCAACTTGTTGTGACAATTAATGTAATAGATAGGATAATTAGAAGTCTCATCATTGTTAAAAAATTTTAATGTTCAAATATATATCGCTTTTATTTATTTTCATAAGTTTCACTGCTTGCACTGAAAAAAACAATATTGAGAAAATTTTTAATAATGCTGTTTCTGAAAATTTTTCGGGTTCCATTTTAGTTGCTTCGAAAGGTGAAATTATTTTTACTGGGGCAAATGGGAAGAGAGATTTTGAAAATAACATCCCATTAGCATCGTCTGACATTTTTGAACTTGCTTCAATTTCAAAGCAGTTTACAGCTATGATGGTTATGATATGTAAAGAAAAGGGACTCCTTGAATACGATGACTTGGTTAGCGATTACTTGGATATCCCTTACAAGGGAATTTCAATTAGAAATCTTCTTACACATACAAGCGGACTACCCGACTATCAGGTTATAATGGATAAATTTTGGGATAAATCTAAAGTTGCTGGGAACCCGGAAATTTTAGAATATTTGGATAAATACAGACCAGATATTCTTTTCTCTCCAGGAGATCAATATAGATATAGCAATACAGGTTACGTTTTATTGGGAAGTATTGTAGAAAAAGTTACAGGAGGTGATTTTGTTAAATTATCAAAAGAATGGATTTTTGATCCGCTTAAAATGGAAAATACGCTAATTAGAACGCTAGAAGAAAAGAAAAATTTAGAAAATCTCGCTTTTGGACACAAAAAAGATTCATTAGGAAGATATGTGAATGCAAATAATTTTTTGTCATCTGACTATACTATTTGGTTAGGCAACAGGAAAGGGCCTGGGAGGATTAGTTCAAATATATTTGATTTACTTCTATGGGACCAAGCACTTTTTACAGAAAATCTAGTATTGAAAAAAACAATAGAAGAGGCCTTTTCCCCATATTTACTCAATGACAAGACCCTCAGCTACTATGGTTTTGGGTGGAGATTAAATAAAGACTTAAAAAATAAAATAGTAAGTCACTCTGGAAGTAATCCAGGTTACAAAACTAGAATTGTTCGTCTTTTAGATAAGCGAAAAACAATCATAATTTTAAGCAATAATGACTTCTCCTTGAATAAAATTGAACAAAACCTAATTAACGAATTATCAAATTAATAATTTAATTAACTTTTGCAAGGCATTCGATTTCGACCCTAGCATTTAAAGCCAATCCACTCCCAGCAAAAGCACTTCGCGCAGGAAGGTTTTCTCCTCCAAAAAAGCTTTTATAAACTTTAGACATTTTTGCCCAATCCTTTATATCTAAAAGCATACATGTGCATTTAAAAATATTATCTTTCGTAAGATTGATTTTTTGTAAAACAGTTTCTATATTTTTTAGTGTTTGTAACGTTTCAGCTTCTATTCCGCCCTTGATCAATTTTCCATTTGGTAATCTTCCTACCTTGCCTGAAAGATAAACGATATCATTAACTATAACCGCATCAGAGAAAGGATAACCGTTGTCGATATTATCCTGACTGTTAATGTATTTGATGTCATCTTGTGAAAAAATATAAAAAGGCGTTAAGAGAGCTATAATTTTAAAAAAATTCATGTTTTTTATTTTAAAAATTAAATTACAAAGTACCCTTTTTCGATCCATAAAAAAACAACCCCAAAGTTGTAAGACCTAAGATGATTACAGGAAGTGGTGCTGTTGGCTCATTTCTAAAAAAATTTATCAAGTCAGGTAGCGAAAAAAAACCAGCAAGAACAAAAAACAAAAATGATAATCTCTTTAAAACACCTAAATCATTGAATGAAAGTGTTCCGTATATGGTAAAAATAATTCCTAAAATAGTTAGTCCCAACACTAAACAAAATGTTTCGAACATTTTGATAGCATCTTGAGACGGTGATTCTCCAAAAGCATCTACGGCCAGAGCATTTAATATCTCTTGGTTAAATAGACTTAAAATAAGTGGAATAGATTGAATAAATATAAGAGCTATATTTATTTTAAATATAGTTTTAATTTTCATTGTATGAAGTTTTGATTTAATTTGTATAAAATTCAATGTAATGAGTAAATTTATTATATCAAAATGGAAAGCAATAGATTTAAAATTTTACTTTTTTACAGTTTATTTTTAATATTTGGTTTAGCTAATGTAAGCGCTCAACTAAGCAAAATTCACTATATACCACCCTTGAGTGGTCCTCCTTACCCACTTCAGTCTGCTCCAGACGCAGGTCAATACCTTTATATTTCAACTCCAAGTGTTACAAATGTAAATGTTGTAGTAACTCCTATAGGTGGGGCTCCAGAAGCTTTTGCTATAAATAATGCAACTCCAAAGGTTTATGAGATTCAAGCTTCAGGCGATCCCGCAAGGGGAATTTCACAGGCTTTTTTAGCGGCAGATAATTCTAATCAAACTGCAAGAGTTCATGTAGATAAAGGATATATCGTTCAAGCAGTTGAAAATGAGGTTTACGTAGCTTTGAGAGTAAAACAAAATTTTCAAGCTGCTGCACTTGTTAGTAAAGGAGGGGCTGCACTGGGAACACAATTCAGAGTTGGTGGGTTTACAAACTATAATTCAGATAATTCCATGTCAACATTTGTTAGTATTATGGGAACTGAAGCTGGAACCACTCTTACTATAAGCAATATAGACGAAAATGTTGATTTAGTCGATGTTGACGAAAGTACACTTGGTTCAAACGCATTTAATAAATTAAATGACATAGTTGTAAATTTAAATAGAGGTGACACTTATACTTTAGTAGCTCTCGGTCAAGGTGGTGGTGATGTTCCCACTGCTCTTGAATATAATTCTGATCAAACGTATAATTCTGATGGCTTAATTGGAGCACTTGTAAGTTCATCTAAACCAGTAGTTGTAAACTCAGGGTCACTAACTGGTGGTTTTCATACTGCAAGTGGCAACAGAGACTATGGTGCTGACCAATTAGTTGACATTTCAAAGGTTGGGAGCAAATATATTTTTAAAAAAGGCACAGGTGCGAATGGATGGGAAAATGTTTTACTTGTAGCAACAACTGATAATACTTCAATTACAATAAATGGTAACCCCATAAGCCAGGGTACAAACTTTTACAAGGGCATAAATATAAGATCGGGTGATCCTCCACTTTCTACAACAACAATTACAGCAGGTCAATATTTTTTAATTGAAGGGGAAATGTACGATGGTAACGGTAATATGTATGTTGAAACATCCGATCCGGTTTACGCTTTTCAAGGTATTGGAAAAGGACCTGGGTCTGAAGCTAACCAAGGATTATTCTTTGTGCCTCCACTTAAATGTTCTAGCTTAGGAGATGTAAATAATATACCAGAAATAGATTTTATTGGGGCTACTCCCTTCCCTGCATTTTTAAATATAATTTCAAAGATAGGAGCAAATATTACAATTTCAGACAGCAATAATACAAACCAAGCGATCGGAACTCTTAATGTTGCCAGTGCAAATGGTCCGCTGGCAGTCACTGGAAATCCAAACTATGTTACCTACACCGTTGAAGATCTAGATGGGAATGTGTCCATTTTTAGTA
The DNA here is from genome assembly GCA_902635965.1 of uncultured Bacteroidota bacterium. Taxonomy (GTDB): domain Bacteria; phylum Bacteroidota; class Bacteroidia; order Flavobacteriales; family Flavobacteriaceae; genus TMED96. Next base: position 5,023 of record CACPQA010000003.1, on the reverse strand, counting down.
ACGATGAACTATATGTAAGTTATTATAACGCAAGTGGATTTGCGACTTCAGGCGGGTTTTACTCTGGATTTAGCTCTCCTCCAGAAAAACCTGTAGAAATAAATGATGGTAGTGTATTTGGATATTGTGCCCCGAATCTATCTCTTCAAGCAGGAAATATGGATAATTTTACAAGTTTTGAGTGGATGCTGGATCCTGGAAACGGATTTAATAAAATAGTTGGATATGATAATCTTTTGACCGTGTCCACGACAATTGCTGGAAATTATAAAATTAGAGGTTATATAAGTTGTCCAGGTGAACCAACTGAATTTTTAGATTCGGAGTATGTGTCAGTGGTACTATGCCCGCCAGACTCAGACGGTGACGGCATTCAAGACTCATTAGACGATTGCCCATTTACTCCTGGTTCAGCACTTCTTAATGGCTGCCCTCAGCCACTTATAATAGGTAATAATTATAAAACCTCAGTAGTTACTGGCACAATTCAAATTTCAGAAGAAGGATATTTTTGTTCTCAATTTTTATCTGGACACTTTAACACTGCATACCACTCTGGAACTAACATTAAGCCTGAAGTTGGTGATTATGTAATTTATAATAATAGACAGTTGTTTGAGAGCCAATTTGCATTCGGAGAAAACTTTGCTTACATGTATCTACCAGATTTTACGGTAATTGTAGAGGTTCAAAAATCAGACGGGAAAATTGTAGCTATGTATCCATGTAATTAGACTACTAATACATATTCTGTCTATTGACTTCATTCAATAACTTATTCCCTTGTTTTACTCTTCGGAAGTTTTCTAGTGCTTGCCTGATTGATTCCTTTGCATAAGTAAGACTTGCAATGTGAGGTGTAATTTTAATTTTTGGATTTTGCCATAAAGGACTATCTTTCGGAAGAGGCTCTTTTTCAAAAACATCTAGAAAAGCCCCAGTTAGTTTACCTTCATCAATCGCCCTTACAATATCCCTTTCAATATGAACTCCACCTCTTGAAACATTAACCAAATATGTGGGATAATTTAATTTGCAGAATAACTCAAAATTTAGCAATCCTTTTGTTTTTGGTGTTAAAGGAACAGTACAAACAAGGACATTAATGTCGGCTAAAAAATCTTCAAACTGATTACCATGAAATGAAGGAAAAATAGTTTTCTTAGGCGAGTTACTGTATCCAGAAACTTTAAAACCTAGTCTATGAAAAGCGTCTGCAGCATCCATTCCTAGATGCCCTATTCCCAATATCCCAATGCTAAGAATTTTTTCATCAAATTCAAATTGAGCCCAATGCCCTTTTCTTTGTGAATCTTGAAAATCATACCAGCATCTTTGATAATTCAAAACTGCCATTAAAATATAATTAGTCATTGAAAATGCCATTTGAGGATCTACAATTCTACTTATTGGTATATTTTTTGGTATAGTTTCATCATTTAAAATGTGGTCAACTCCTGCTCCCATGGAAAAAATAAGTTTTAAGTTTTTAAATTTTTCTAATGATCCTTTAGGATGCCCCCACACCAAAACGCATTCGATTTCCTCAGGATTTTCTGTTTCATAGCCAATCAACAAATCTTCATTTGGAGCTTGTTTATTAAATTCTATTTCCCATTTTTTTGTTTGTGTTGGTGGAGCAATAATAGCAAATCCCATAATTAAAATTTTAAAATAATCCTTCCCTTTTTACTTTTTCTATAACCTTTTTTAACTTTTTAGCGGTACTTTCTATCCCATAGAGTCTTCCAACTTCGGTTCTCCTTCTATCGCTTAAAAATTTAAAAAGTTCAAAGTCAAATTTATTATTAAAAATCATTTCCTGATTCATTGTCTTTGATTTAACCATTTTTGAATCAAACCATCTTCTTATTTTTTCAGAATTACCAGACCCGTATTCATATTTGAAAGTAAGAACATCATAGATTTCTTCTAAATCATTTCTTAACTCTTCATTTTCAATTTTTAAAATGAGGCCTGAATTAATAAGAGAGTTAAAGTACATTTTTTTTGAGTTGAAATATGGTCTAGATGCTAAAATTGTTTTCAAATCGTCTCTTAAAGCATACTGATTTTGAAAATAATATTGTTTTACTTTCTTTGAATCAATTCTATTCCAATTTACCAAAATAGAATCTGTAACGTCAACTACGGATTTTAATTCCGCTCTTGTTGTTAATAGTGAAAAATAATTTTGCTCTAACTCATATAAAACGTTTTTTGATAAAACTAAGTTGTCTTCATTTATCTTCATCTTTTGTAAATAGCGTTCAACTGAAAAAGAACCGATTATTGAAAAGAAGATTGCAACGGCACTAAAAAAATTGGATTTCATCAATCAAGTTTAATGATTAAAATAAAAAAAGTCCTCAATAAGAGGACTTTTTAAGATTAAAAATAGATTAAAACTGTTTTATTAGCACTCTTGTAAACGTTTGGCTGTATTCTGCACTGGAAATTTCTTTTGAAAAAGTTGCGAAGGCCTCTTGCTCCTTTCTGCTTTCAGGCCCAAATTGAAAAGCAGATTCCAAATCTGGGTAAGTTCCATAAACATACATATTTTCTCCATTATCAGTCCCATGTACAAGATTCCCCATACTTATTAAACCGCTAGGTTTGAAAGTTTTCATTAGTTTCCCAAATGCAGATGCAAACGCACCTTGATCTTTGACCTTGAATAGCCATGCTTGACCAATAGGCTGTTGCATTTCCAGATTTAAATTTAGTAAGCCAACACCTGAAACTCGTCTTGAGGATTTTATATATTTTCTAATCTTGGATACATAAAGTTGACGGTTTGGACCATCAAAAGAACCTATAAATTTAGCTAGTGACTTCGCGGATGGACTAAACATGCTCAAAATATGGGTTCCTTTAAAACTATTACCTTTCATTCTAATACCAGAAAATGACATACTGACATCTTTTGGAATATCTATATTTGAATAATAGTCGGTAACGAGCTCAATAACACTATCAGCATCTTCTCCATTAACGTCTATAATAACATCGTACCAATATATGTTTTGACAATAACTGTTTATAGATATAAATAAACAGAATAATAAAAGTATTTTTTTCATTTAATTTATGATTTATAGTTATTATTTAAATATATAAATTAATTTAGAAATTAAATTGTTAGCCTAATGAATATGAGGGATTAATTAAGATCTATATCCTTCACTTCCAAATCCTTCCGAGACTCCTGTTTGACAAAATTGTCGAAGACTTTCTAAGTATTTCCCGATACTATAATTCATATTAGCATAAAAATCGTCTTGGTCTTCAAAAGCCGATTGAGAATATCTAACCCTAGTTTTATCAGCATTTTCATCTAGTTCGTAGGTGTACTTTTGACCAATTAAAGCATCAAAGGTTGTGTCTACACATTCCCATGTTACTTTTTTGTTCTTTTCATATTCTACAATTTGAATTTTAAAATCAATCTCCCCGAATTTAAAATTGATGTTACCATTTAATTTGGACTCCCCCGAGGCTTCGGAAGTATACCATTTTTGAAGTTTTTGAATATCAGTGAGTGCATCAAATACTTCGTTGATAGAAGATTTTATGTGGAATAAATGTTTAATTGTATAACTCATATTTTATTATCAATGTTTTTATTTTTGTAATACTAACATAATAATCTTGGATAATTAAATATTTTAAAATTATTTTGAGTAATTTTTTGATATATTTATCTATACTAACCATAAATTAAATATTATGAAAAAATTACTATCGTTAATTGTGCTTATTTCGACTTTTTCTAGTGCACAAGTATATCAAACATTTTCAATGCACTTTGTCAGAGTCGAAGGAGACTTAGAGGCATTTGAGAAAGTCCAATCAATTTATATGCACAAAGTCGCACAAGATGCTGTCGAAAAAGGAGACATATCTTTTTGGGCGTTTTTAAAACGAATTGGCATGGACAATATAGATGACGAAAAAAAGAAAAATTATCTATTTGTACAATCCAATAGAGATATAACCGCAATGCTTAGTGATAAAAATAGTTGGTGGGAAAATGCTCCAAACATTTTATCTGATGAGGAACAAGAACTTGTTGCCGCCCTAGAAAAATCATATACATGGACGGAAGATAGCAGACATATTTTTGTAGATGAAATTAGTATTGCAAAAGGTTTAGGGAGTTACATACAATTTAATTTTGCCCGTCCTAAAAATTTAAATGGATTCATTTCTGAAAATAAATCTCTTTGGAAGAATTTCTTCTCAGCAAACATGGATAAAATGAATATGGTAAATTGGGGAGTTGGGAGAAAAATTGCTCCGTTGTCATCCGAATGGTCTACCGTGGTTACTTGGGACATGTTTAAAACACTAGAAGACCTTATGAAATACAGAGTTGGAGAGGGCCCAAATCCACCATCTAGCAAATCTAAAATGAGATCCTATAATCCTGACGGATTTAGAAATCAGATTATTTTTCAGCCATTAAAATTTGCTGTTAAACAATAATAAATATCATATTAACGCCTATTGATAAGTAGGCGTTAATTTAATAGAATTTAAAAACCGATGAAAAAAATACTGATAACAATTGGTATCACGTTTATTGCTTCAGTAATAATTGGAATATTGCCTGCTATTTTATTTTATATTCCGAATCAAATTGAATTTGCAAAACTATTACCTGGTGTTGTTAATGAAGAACCCGAACCTATATTTATGTTACTAGGATCTTTGTCTCTTCTTGTCTTGTGGGTAATAAGTTTTGACAAAATGGGAATTAAAGATTACAGGACAGGTGCTTTAACAGGTATCTGGTATTCATTGCTTTGTTTTATTTTCTTTGATTTCACCATTTCAGGGCTTACCAATATTTATTCAATGGAATTCATAATAACAGACATACTGCTTTCTGGGATTGTTGGTGGCCCCCAAGGTGCAATTATAGGTTGGTCACTTGGAAAATTTGCTGGGAAATAGTTGATTTTCTAATAGAATTTTTCAAGGAAGATATACATTAGTGGGCTACTCATTACTAATCTCT
>CACPQA010000002.1 GCA_902635965.1 uncultured Bacteroidota bacterium | reverse complement strand
TTCCAATTGCATCACAAAAATCTGAAGGTAGGCTAATTAATTTCCGCGGGAAAAAATATGCAGTAGTTTCCATAGAAAATTCATTGAATGAAGAAATTGATATAGCATTATTTTCAGCTGGAGCTAAAGTTTCTCTAAAATGGGCACCACAATTTAAAGGGAAAGGTATTTACGTCATTGATAATTCTTCAGCATGGAGAATGTCAGAAGATATTAAACTTATTATTCCAGAGATAAATGGAAACCTATTGGAGTCAAACGATAAAATTATTGCTAATCCAAATTGTTCAACAATTCAAATGCTTATGGCTTTGGCACCAATTCATAAAAAATTTAAAATAAAAAGAATTATTATCTCTACATATCAATCTGTGACAGGAACTGGAAAAGCAGCCATTGATCAACTTAACAACGAAAAAAACAACATCAAGGGTTTAAAAGTTTATCCTCACCAAATTCATCAAAATGCACTACCTCAGTGTGATATATTTCTTGAAAATGGATATACCAAAGAAGAAATGAAACTTGTAAACGAAACCCATAAGATTTTATCCGATAAAAGCATAAAAGTTTCTGCAACAGCAGTAAGAATTCCTGTTTTTGGAGGTCATGCTGAATCTGTAAACATTGAGCTGGAAGAAAAAACAAACTGTGAGGATATCGGTTTTCTTTTGAATCAAACAGATGGTGTAGTAGTCCAAGACGATCCTAAAAAAAATATATATCCAATGCCCATAAACGCAGAGGGAAAGGATGAAGTTTTTGTTGGAAGAATCAGGGAAGATTACTCTAAAGAAAATTCTTTCAATCTTTGGATTGTTTCAGACAATTTAAGGAAAGGGGCAGCTACTAATACTATTCAAATTGCAGAGTATTTAGTTAAAAATAATTTAATCAAGAAATAGAATTACATTTTAAAAGAATCCATAAATTTTGTGGTATAATCTCCACTGATATATTTTGGATCATCCATTAATTTTCTGTGAAACGGGATCGTAGTCTTTATACCCTCAATAACAAACTCATCAAGTGCTCTTTTCATCTTATTTATAGCCTCCTCTCTTGATTGAGCAGTGGTAATTAATTTGGCTATCATAGAATCATAAAAGGGAGGTATTGTGTAACCTGAGTAAACATGAGTATCTAAACGAACACCGTGACCTCCAGGAACGTGAAGATTTGTTATTTCACCAGGTGATGGTCTAAAGTCAGAATAGGGATCTTCTGCATTAATTCTGCACTCTATAGAGTGCAATTTTGGGTAATAATTGTTACCGCTTATAGGTATTCCTGCAGCAACGGATATTTGTTCCCTTATCAAGTCAAAGTCGATTACTTGTTCAGTTACGGGGTGTTCAACTTGAATTCTTGTGTTCATTTCCATAAAATAAAAGTTTCTGTTTTTATCAACTAAAAACTCTATAGTTCCTGCTCCTTCATATTTAATAAATTCAGCTGCTTTTACAGCTGCCTTCCCCATTTTTTCTCTGAGTTCATTTGTCATAAAAGGAGAAGGTGTTTCTTCGGTAAGCTTTTGGTGTCTCCTTTGAATTGAACAGTCCCTCTCCGACAAATGGCAAGCTTTACCAAAACTGTCACCAACGATTTGAATTTCTATGTGTCTGGGTTCTTGAATGAATTTTTCCATATACATACTGTCGTCACCAAAGGCAGCTTTGGATTCTATTTTAGCGCTTTCCCATGCTTTTTCAAGTTCGGACTCATTCGCTACCGCTCTCATGCCCTTCCCTCCACCTCCTGAAGAAGCTTTCAACATAATGGGGAATCCAATTTTTTTTGCAGTAGCTTTAGCAGAAGTTAAATTTTTTATTATTCCATCTGAACCAGGAATTGTTGGTACTCCTGCTTTTTTCATAGTTGCTTTTGCTGACGCCTTGTCTCCCATTTTACTAATCATATCGCTAGAAGCACCAATAAATTTTATGTCATGTTCGGAACACATTTTAGAAAATTTTGAGTTTTCAGAGAGGAAACCATAACCTGGATGTATAGAGTCCGCATTAGTGATTTCGGCGGCAGCAATTATATTAGACGGTTTTAAATACGAATGTATACTTTGAGAAGGGCCTATGCAAACAGCTTCATCAGCAAACTTTACATGCAGACTTTCTGCATCTGCTGTAGAATAAACAGCAACTGATTTGATTCCCATTTCCTTACAAGTTCTAATTATCCTAAGTGCAATCTCACCTCGATTTGCAATCAAAATTTTTTTGAACATAAATTTTGTTTTAAGAAGGGTCTATTAAAAATAAAGGTTGTTCAAATTCTACGGGAGATGAATCTTCAACCAAAATCTTGACAACTTTACCATATACTTCTGATTCAATCTCATTGAATAATTTCATTGCTTCTATAACACAAAGTACGTCACCTTCTTTTATGTCTCTTCCAATTTCTACAAAAGGCTCCTTGTCTGGAGCTGGCCTTCTGTAAAAAGTACCAATAATTGGAGATTTTACTGTTATCAACTTATCATTGGGATTTTCCTCCTTCTTGTAAGTTGAAATTATTTTTTGGGATGAGTCTGATTGACTTTCTGTTGCAAGATCGTCTTTATTTATAATAATGGGTTGATTTTGTGATGGAATAGCTGGAATTTGTTGATCTTTATTTCCGTCATCTCCAGTTTTAATTGTTATCTTAAAATCTTTTAATTCAAGACTGACCTCCTTGGCTTTAGATTTAGATACAAACTTGATTAACTTTTGAATTTCCTTGATATTCATAACCCAAAAAATATCTCAGTGTGAATATAAATTATTTATTTTTAAAACTCCCCCAATAATGACATAGAGTTTAAAATTAAAGTTATCCTTCAATATTCTCAGCTTCGTCAATAAGGACTTTGCCCTTATAATACAACTTCCCCTCATGCCAATGCGCTCGATGATAAAGATGTGGTTCACCGGATGCTTTATCTATAGCAACTTGAGGGCTTGATGCTTTTACGTGTGTTCTCCTTTTATCTCTTCTTGTTTTTGAAGTTTTTCTTTTAGGATGTGCCATATTAATAGGTTTTTGTTAAAGGTAATCTTTTAATTTATTCCATCTAGGGTCTGATTCGGTTTTTTTAGTCCCAGGTGAAAGCTTATCTAAAATTTTTAAAGTTTTAGAATTCAGTGAACCATCAAGAACCCCGGGATGTATTCTCTTTTGAGGGATTGAAAGAACAATCATTTCATAGATTGATTTTGCTATGTTAAATTTATAGGAGTTGTGAGGGATTATAACATATTGATCATTGTCATCATTATATTCATCGCCAAATTTTATTATAAAATTTAATTCAGAATCTACTTGATAAGGAAACAATTCATTTGAAATATCACAAGTTAAGATATAACTCCCTTTTCCACTTATATAAAGCTCCATTAATGTATTTTTTTTTATAAAAATTGACTTGATTTTTATATTGACCTGTGAAAGCTCATTAAACCCAAAATTTTTTAAAAACGTATCGCGTATTTTATAGCTGTACTCGTGCTCTCCCTCCTTAAGCCCAGAGAAAACAATATCATAGTCACTTATTTTAAATATTTCACTCATTAAGTCGGCAAATTTAGTTAATAACTGAAATTATAAAACTTTATGATTAGTTTTTTTCATACGATTATTATAAACTTCCCTTGCTAAAAGTAATGCTTTACTAAATGAAATAGAAGAAGCAATACCCTTACCCGCTATATCAAAAGCAGTACCGTGATCAGGAGAGGTCCTTACAAAAGGCATTCCCGAGGTAAAGTTTACACCAGAGCCAAAATTTAGGGTTTTAAAGGGTATAAGACCTTGATCATGAAACATAGCTAATACAGCATCATATTTTTCAATATTCCCTTTTACAAAAAAACTATCAGCAGGAAAAGGGCCGATAATAGTGTTATTTTCTATATTTAGCTCTTCTATAACAGGTTTTATGATTTTTTCATCTTGACTGCCAATTAAACCGTTATCTCCAGCATGTGGGTTAAGTCCAAGAATTGCGATTTTTGGTTCAGGGATTAAAAAATCATTTTGCATCGACTTAATCATCTGTAAAATCTTGCCCTTCAGATTTTTTTTTGTAATTGAGTACGAAACTTGATCAATTGGTATATGATCTGTTAATAATCCTATTTTAAGATTCTCCCCGATCATAAACATTAAAGATTCTGAGGAAAAAAAATTAGAGAGAAAATCAGTATGTCCTATAAATTTAAAAGAGTCTGATTGAATATTTTTTTTATTTATCGGTCCAGTAACTAGAGCTTGAATTTTTCCTGATTTTAACGCATGGGCAGATTTTAATAGTGATTTTGATGCAACTTCTCCACCAGACGTTGTGGCTTCTCCAAAATTATGTTTAAAATTTCCAAGAGAGAGGCTGAAAACATTGATTCTATCATTACAAATGTCTTCAAATGTTTTAATTGAATTTAATTCCAAATTAATATTAAATGCCTTCATTTGGTATTCAATTATTTCTGTATTTGCAAAAATCACAGGATTAAATAACTTTAGCATTTTTGGATTTTGGAGGCTTTTTAAAATAACTTCTATGCCTATACCATTAGGATCTCCTGCTGAAATACCAACTTTAAGCTTTTGTTTATTCAATTCTATTTATTTAATTAATTTTAAGTTCAAATTTAATCAATACAGCAATTATGTTCACAGGTATTATAGAAGATTTGGGGATTTTAAAAAAAATTGAAAAAGAAGGTGCGAATTTTAATCTTTACTTTAAAAGTAAATTAAGTCATGAATTGAAGGTAGATCAAAGTCTTTCGCACAACGGCGTTTGTCTTACTGTTATATCGATCAACAAAGATATTTACAAAGTAACCGCAATAAAAGAAACACTTGAAAAAAGTAATCTTGGTAATCTCAATGTGGGCTCTTTGGTTAACCTTGAAAGGGCTATGAAAAATAATGCTAGATTAGATGGTCATTATGTTCAAGGACATGTTGACCAAACGGGGGAATGTATAAATGTTATTGAGGCTAATGGGAGTTGGTATTATGAATTTAAACACAATAGTAAGTCAAATAATATTACAATAGAGAAAGGGTCAATTGCAGTAAATGGAGTCAGTTTGACTGTAGTTAACTCCGAATTAGACAGTTTTTCGGTTGCAATAATACCTTACACTTACAATAACACCAATTTTAAAAAAATTCAAAAAGGTGATACTGTAAATATTGAATTTGATATGATTGGAAAATATATTGGTAAATTTTTGAGCAAGAGGTAAAGAAATTTTTATTTACGTATATTTAATAAAATAATATGTTTTGGGAGTTTTAGAATTATCTACAATTTTACTTTGTTTGGCATCAATCTTTTCGTTAATAAACATTAGATTATTAAAATTACCTCAAACAATCGGACTAATGGTCCTTGCTCTTTCCCTATCCATTATTATTACTTTTGTGGGTATCATTTCTCCAAACATTTTTAATGTGGTACTTAAAATTACAGAAGAATTTGATTTTAGTGAATTGTTGGTCAATGTAATGCTCCCTTTTCTTCTTTTTGCTGGAGCAATGAGTGTAAATGTCCATGAGCTTCTTAAAGATAAATGGACCATACTTTTGCTCGCAAGTTTTGGGGTAGTATTTTCAACATTTGCTGTAGGTACTGGACTTCATTGGCTCGTCTCACAAGAGTTTTTGGGACTTAATTCATTGGGGTTGAGCTATGTTGATTGTCTTCTTTTTGGTGCTTTAATTGCTCCTACAGATCCTATTGCTGTGTTAGCAATGGTAAAAAAAATGAATCTCCCATCAATAACTGAAACTAGAATTGCAGGGGAGTCGCTCTTCAACGATGGAATTGGAGTTGTTGTTTTTTTAACACTTCTAAATATAAAAATTGATGGTGTGGAGAATGTAACCATTTCTAGCGTGGGAGGACTTTTTTTGACTGAAGTTGTTGGAGGTGTTGCTCTAGGAGCTTTAATGGGTTTTCTTGGACTTAAACTTTTAAAATACATAGAGAATGAGCATACGGAATTAGAAGTTTTGGTCACATTATCACTTGTGCTTTTACTACCAATTATCTCCCATTATTTTCATTTTTCGGCTGTATTAGGGGTTGTAGTTATGGGACTTTTTTTAAATCAAAACATTGATACGGATAAAAATGAGGATGGTCTTCAAAGAGCAATGGGAGACTACGTTTATAAATTTTGGCACTTACTTGATGAAACATTGAATGCCATTCTTTTCATACTAATTGGCCTTGAAATATTGGCTGTTTTTAAGGACTTTCAATCTTCTTTTATTTTGATTTCAATAATAATGGTTTCTGTTGTTGTCCTTTCTAGGATGTTTGGAGTGTCTGCAGCAATTAAATTACTATCTATTAAAAATAAGTTTGAAAAAAACACTGCTCTGATAATTAGTTGGGGTGGGCTCAGAGGAGGACTTAGCATTGCTCTTGCATTGAATCTTCCAGACTCAATCGGAGAAGGAAAGTCGTTAATTCTTTTTCTTACATATGCGGTCGTTTTATTTACAATACTAGTTCAAGGACTTACACTTAAAAAAATTGTTAAATAATTTTTAACAGTTTTTTTTTAAATAGATGAGGGAAATTTTTATAATTTTATACATGAGTAGTTAGAGCTGGACAACAGCTATTATAAATTTAATCATAAAGGAGGTGTCATATGTCTAATACAAAATATTTAAGTTGGAATGGACTAAACGACGCTTTTTTAGTTATTTAGCATTCCCTCTTACAATGATTACAAAGCAGGTCGATGGGCCTGCTTTTTCTTTTAAATATTTTTAATTTTATAAATAATGATAACAACTGAAAATATTTTTAACATTATTAATCTACTTGTACTTTTAGGATGGGTACCTTTATTTGTATTCCCATTTTCAAAATTTACCAAAAAACTAGTAGATGGCCTTTTTGTCCCCTTTATTTTGTGCTTCTTCTATGTTTACTTTTTATCTCAAACAAAGGGCCTCTTTTCTGCTGACTTTTCATCCCTTGGAGGAATACTTGATCTATTTAAAAACTCTACAGAGGAGTCTGCTGCTGCAGGATGGATCCATTATTTAGCGTTTGACTATTTTGTTGGATGTTGGATAGTAAATCACTCAATTAAAAAAGGAATTCCCTACTTTGTTTTTATTTTACCTTTAATTTTTACTCTTTTTGCGGGTCCATTTGGGCTGTTACTTTTTTTAATTTTAAGATTATTTTACAGGAGATTTATTTTAAAAGATGCTGAACAAAATTAAAAGAAGATATAAAATTTCAGGGATGACTTGTAATGGTTGTAAGGCATCGGTTGAAAACAGCTTAAATCTTTTAGATCAAGTTAGAAGTTCCAATGCTGATATTAGACTTGGCGAACTAACGCTGAGTTTAAAAAAAGATGTTAGTTTAAATTCATTACAAAATGCAATTCCTAAAAAATATATTATCAATCAAGAAATACCTCAACCTAAAAACACTAGTGAAATCAGTCGAGATCTAACAAATAAAGAATCCAAACTAAAGCAGCTAAAACCACTTTTTTTAATTCTGTTTTATATCACTTCCTCTAGTCTGCTAATAAACTATCAAAACTGGAACTTAAATGAATTTATGTTGGATTTTATGGGGCTTTTTTTTATTTGTTTCAGCTTTTTTAAAATGCTTGATCTAGAAGGCTTTAGTAAATCATTTAGAATGTATGACCCATTGGCCAAAAAAGCGTCTTTTTACGGGATCTTATATCCTTTTGTTGAAACGATACTCGGTGTAATGTTTTTAATGAAAATCGAAGTCTTTAGTGCATTGATCCTTTCCATTTTTGTTCTTGGATTAACTACTATTGGTGTAATTAAGATTCTTATTTCAAAAAAATCTATCCAATGTGCTTGTCTTGGATCAGTATTAAAGTTACCCATGACAGAAGCAACTTTAATAGAAAATGTAATAATGATATTTATGTCTATTTTTATGCTTTATAACTCTACAATATTATGAAAAGGAAAATATCGCTTAGGATTCGAAAAGCTCACAGATATTTGGGTATTTTCTTAGGAATTCAATTTTTGTTTTGGACAATTAGTGGTCTCTATTTTAGTTGGACTAATCTTGATGAAATTCATGGGGATCACTATAAAAATCTTGAATATGAGCCGTTATCTTTTGAGAATTTAATTAGTCCTTCGCAAATTAATGTCAAGGAAGCTATAAACACCTTAGAAATTAGAGATATAAATAAAAGACCTTATTATTTTGTAAATAAGAAGTGGCTTTTCAATGCTGTAAACGGTGAAAAGAAAAATGAGCTCTCGGAAGCTGAGGCATTATATATTGCAGAAAAACACATGAAAAAAGGGCTAGAAGTTAAGTCCATAGAAAAAATTTCAGAAGTGGGTAAACACCACGAATACAGAAAAAAGCTTTTACCTGCATATGTTATATCATATAAGTCAGATGACAATTTAAAAGCCTATGTATCTATATCAGATGCCAAATTTCAGTCTGTCAGACACAGGAGTTGGAGATGGTTTGATTTTTTATGGATGACTCACACCATGGACTACGAGGGGAGAGATAATTTCAATACCATAACCTTAAGGGCGTTTTCATTGTTAGGCTTGATTACAGTTTTAAGTGGATTTACTTTAGCATTTGTTACAACTCCAAAATTGATGAGGTTCTTTAAAAAAAACTAATTGTTTTTTTTTGGCAAAATGGATTCGATTAAAAGGCCAATGAAACCTAGCAAAAACCCCAAAGCGAAACCTTCGATATGACTTCTTCCTCTTTTTTCGGCAATATAAGATCCAGCAGCGCCTAATAAAACCCCTATAGCTAGATAGACATACAAAGACATAATTAAAATCTATAGCTTAATTCTATACCAATAAGCCTTCCAGGTTCTGAAGCAAAAAACCTAAGTCTATTTAAATAGTTTCTGTATTCAGTATTCAAAACATTTTCAATATATAATCTTGTCTCGAATTTTTGAAGAAAATTTTTCTTTATTTCTATATTCCAAAGATTATAAGAACTTGGAGGAGTACTTACATCAACAAGGTCACTGTAAATTACGCCATTTTCCAAAAAGTCATAATTAAAATTTAAATCGGGATAATGATTCTGCTGAGCAACATATTCGCTACTTATTCGAACAAAAACAGGTGATTTTTTAAATACTGAAAACTCTATCTGATTTCTCAAATTAAAAGGTGGCATATCTACTAAAGGAGTATTGTTTTTTTCAAAAGCTCTCAAGTAAGAACCTGAAGTGTTAAACTTTAAATTTTTTAAAATATCAAACCCAATGTCTAGATCAATCCCTCTCATTACCACTCTAGATATTTGCCTATAATCTCTTTTTAGAAATGCGCCTCTTCTTGTTAAATCAAACCCATCTTCTGAAGGCTGAAGAATTATAAAATCTTTAATGTTTGAATTATAAAATGTAAGGGTATATTTAACCTTGCTGTAGTTGTTTTCAACTGAAATCAGAGTTTTTAAGGATTTCTCTGGGACCAATCTTAAATTCCCAGTTTCAATAGTTGCCAAAGCGTGGTGAAGACCATCACTAAATAATTCTGCAGGATTAGGTGATCTTGACGAATAAGCCAAATTAATAGCTGCGCTTGTTTCATTTTTGAAGATTTTCTTAGCTCCAAAAGATGATGAAAAGTTAGAGAAAGAACGAATCTGGTTTGATAAAATTTTCCCAGATTCAGTAACTCTAATTATCGTGGACGCATAGTCATCACCATAATTATTATTATCCCAATCATCTCGCCAATAGTATTTTTTTGCATTTATTCTGTCAAGATCTATTCGTGATCCAAATTCTAATTTAAAATCATCCGAGTAATTGAATTCAGTAATCCCGTAAACTCCTAGTTTGTATCTGTTATGGTCTGGTATTAATCTTCTAATTCCTGTTCTTGGATTAGAAAAATTGTCTTGAAATTGTAATGATAGCCCACTTTTTAAAACAAACCTCTCATTGGATGAAAAAAATGTATCAAAAAGTAGATCATGGGTTTGAAGTAGAATATTTAACGACTCTATGTCTCTAAATTCACCTCTTCTTAAATCATATTCTTTTCTACTGTTTGATTGATAAGAATAATTCAGGTCCCATTTTAAATTCCGCAGACCTCTACTTTTATAATATAGTGAAAGCGTATGGTGTTCATTTTCCTGTTTCGGATTGTCAATCTCTCTCGAATAAGGATAAATTGTTAGTGGTATATCTGATTTAACAGACCTTGCTAAATCTCCTAAACTTCCAACGTGAGCTGATTTTAATATCCCAATGTCTTGTCTAAAAAAACTATATCTTATCCCCCATTCTTTTGTTATTCTATTTTTTGAAAAAAACAGTATGGAGGCAATTTTTTTTCCAGCACTATTTGATAAAGAGTAATCTGGACTGTTATAGTCTCCATTGGATTTTAAAGAAATGGTCCCTCCGTAATTTAAACCACTTGAAAAGGATTTGCTAATTTTTGAAATCACATAGTTACCCCTTCCATTGTCTGTGTATCCAATACTTCCATATCCATACAGGGAGTCCATCAATAAACTTCTGCTAAAATTTGTTTTGATTATTCCTCCAACTGCATCTCCTGCATATTTAAGCGCTCCAGCTCCTTTAATCAATTGAATGGTTTCAATGCTAGACAAATCTAAACTTGGTGCATGGTCCGCGCCCCATTCATTATCCTGCAAACGGATTCCATTTTTTATTATCCCAACTCTACTGCCTGTAACCCCATGAAGTAAAGGTTTAACAATTGAATTCCCCATTTTATATGAAGATACTCCTGAAAGTTGCTCCAGAACTTCCCCGAAGTTTTTTGACTTGAAGTCAAATATTTTTTGCCTATCAATTACATCCTCTATTGAGGTTACACTTTCCTTACTGTTTGAATTAGTTGAAACTATGATTTCCTCTAATTCAGTAATGTGGTGTTCTAGGTAAATTTTTTTGGTGCTCGAATTGGGAATATCGATATTGACTTTGATTTCTTTACAATTTGGGTGACTTATCACTAAAGTATGTTCACCTTTACAAATTCCATCAATTATAAATACTCCTTTTTGATTAGAAATAACCTCATTTTCGTTGTCAATTATAATTTTTGCCCCATTAAGACCTTCGTTTAAATGAAGATCAATTACTTCTCCATAAAAAGTGTAGCCACAATCCTGTGAAGACAAAAAAAAGGACACAAAAAATGAAATTATTATAAGTAAATATTTCATCTTATGTTAATTTTTAAATTGGAAAAAAGGACCAGTTTTTTCAAATTTAACAGGATACCAATAACTTCAGTGGTAATTTTTACTGAACCGTTGTTGGAAATGTGAGTTCTATATCCGTTTCACCACCAATAGAAGACCTAGTTGTTCCTGTCTTGTTGGCTGGCTCGTGTATTAAAGTAACTTTTATATTTCCAGAATCTGCACCTCCAGTGGCCCACTCTGTAACTAAATTTATTGGAATGCCATCTGAACCAGCATAATCGGTTGGGGCCGAAGTGATCAAAAAGTCAGATAGCCCTGCTATCTCCCATAAGACATAATGTTCATCAACTTCCTCGATTACCTCTTCAGTTATATCTTCAACATCTGTTGGGTTTGAAGCGTCATAAAAGTAAATGCTTGCAGTATAGGTTTTATCAACATCAAGGGTAATTGCCGGCGGCGTAGAACCTTCGTTCCAAGTTACAGTTTGAGTGGTAGATCCGTCAGAGAGAACAATACTAACTCGGTTTATTACTTCTTGTTCGTTCACCTCTTCAGGGTCATCATCACTTTTGCTACAGCTATATATAACAGTTGAAGCAAGTAATGTAAAAAATATTTTTAATGCATATTGCGCATATGCTTTTTTAAGTTCGTTTATCATTTTATTAAATTTTTATTATTTGTTATTAAAGGGTTATGGTTTATTGAGAGAAAAGTGAGATATAAGGTGGGGCTCTCAAATTTTTACCTGTAATAAATTTTTTTAATAAAAACTGGTCCTTGTAAAGTGTATTTTCAAGTAATATTTGATGTTCAACTTGAAAATTAATTTTTTTGTAAGTGTCGACAAAAGGATTAGTAAATGTATATTCAAGAATACACTTGTTTTTTTCTTCGTGTATGTGGGTACTTTTCTCCGTGCAAAAATATTCATCTGCATGTTCTTCTATAACATGAAATGCTTGGACCAGATTAGGTAGTAGCAAAAGAAAAACAAGAAAAAGTGAGGTTGCCGACCTATTCATTTTTTTTATAAACCGCAAAGATAAATAATAAATCACTGTTTTTTTTATTAATTTATCTTTAATATCTTAAAAAAATGAAAAAAGCATACAATAAAACTTTAATAATAATCATACTAACTTTTTCAAATTTAAACGGGCAGGTATATGAATTCGCAGTTCAGACAGATACACACCGAATTATAAAAGATAAAACCTACGTGGTGGAAACGGTATTTAATACCTCAACTGGAGAATTTAAATTTACAAGAGGAGGGTTTTACTCTGGTAAAAAAAACTTGGATGTTGATTTTGAATTCAATTCCAATTTTAAAAATGACAGCATTAAGAAAATGCTATATACCAATACCAAAAAATGGAAAAAAGTTTCTTCACCAAAACAAAAGCTTCAAGGGAAATGGCTGATGGCAGGAAGAGTAACGGATGAAGGAGAAAAAAGAAGAGATTTAAACCGTTCAAGAAAAACAATGAAAATTTTAATTGATGGGTTTTTTCAATGGATAGCCTTTGACACATCCAATTTTCGTTTTTTTGGCTCTGGTGGAGGAAGCTATAACACTGAATACGAAAATAATCCTCAAAAAGGAGGATATACCGAAAAAATTCAATTCTTTTCTAGGGACAATAACAAGGTTGGTTTAATATTACCTTTTGAATACGATCGTATAGGAGAAGATTGGTATCACAAAGGATTAAATAGTAAAGGTGGTGCATTGCACGAAATTTGGCATTTTAGAAAATAATTCATTGGGTTAAACCTTATAGCCCTATCAAATATTGAAATTTGAAAAAAATCTGCGACCTGTTAAATTGAAACAAACTAAATGTTATGTCGTCAATTTCTTCTATTGTGTTTTGATTCGCTCCTAAATAAAAAATGGTTGAAGGATTGGGGTTCCACTGAATTAAAGGTTGAATGTAAAATTGGTTTATAAATGTATTGTTTTCAGCGACTAATCTTATGTTTAAATAATTTGAAAACTGATATTTGAAATTGAGTCTAAGTATTGAGCCCTCAAAATAATTTTCATTTTTTGACAAATTTTCTAGGCGAGAATACCTCAAAAGGGGAGTTATATTAAAGTTGTCATTGATTTGAAAATTAATACTCATATCTGCTTTATGTATTCTACCCACTTCTGGAATTTCCTCATTCACGGATAATTCTTTTCCCAGTGTATATTCTAGCTCAAAGTTAAGTTGTTCATAAGGGGCTCCTCTTAATAGAAAAGTATGAGATTGAAGATGGTAGTATGTTCTTCTTAAAAAAGTTTTTACAGCATCATAGTCCAATGTGTATTTTAATTCAGTTCGACCAAAAGTGGTAAATCCAGTAAAAAAATCTGCACTAAAAGCTTTGTAAAAAGCATCAAAAGTGAAAATCCTATCAATTTTAGTTCCAAATCCAAATTTTTGAAGTGCTGGTTTATTTAGGATATTTATGTACTCATGAAAAAAAGTAGTCCATCTTCTGTTGTTTTGGACTACAAAACCAACATCAGCTCGAAATTGCGGAGAAATATCTCTGTAATAAAGATAACTTCTCCAATGCTCTGTGTTTCTGTAAAGTCTCATATACAAACTATAGCCATCTAGATTATCTCCATCTAGTTTTACAGTTTTTCCATAAATTTTTGCATCTGAATCAATCCAATCTTGATTTGGCTCTTGGGTGAAGCTTTTAGTATATTCAAAATTAAAGCGCCAATTGTTACTAAAAAGGAATAACCCATCTAGGCCAGTTGAATGACCATAACCACCTCCGTTATATAGTCTGTTAGTTGTAAAAGCACCTAGTCTGGATTTAGAATCAAGTAGGTATTGATATCTTAATATATTTACGAAGCTTCTACCACCAAAACCTTCATAGGAGCGATCTTCACCACCTACCAAATAAGGTGAATTCTCATCTATCGCGTTAAGAAGAAAAACTCTTGACTTATTAAATTGACTAAAAAGTTTGGAGGCAAAAACGGGATTTACAATTGACCTTGAATAAAATGTGCCACTAACAAAGTCTACCAAATCGGTGCCTCGGTTAAAAAAAGGGCGTCGTTCAGGGTACCTTAAAGAAAAGGAAGAATTGGCATCAATCTGCGTTACATCTGCTTCGACTTGTGAAAAGTCAGGATTGAGTGTGACTTCTAAACTAGTATTTTTATTGATGTCTAAATTAAGTCCTATGCCTACATTTCCACTGGGCTTGTTGAAACTGATTTTTTGATCATTGCTGCTTCTAGTTCCTGATACATTGCTATATAGATATGGTAGCAGTTCAAACCTTTTTTTAATAGTTATATCATTAAATTTTATAACATCGGTTGTCTGACAGACTAGACAAGGATTGTTTCTGTCTCTAATCTGGCTGCTTAACTCGATTACATTCCCGTCTTCAAAATATCTGCGGTAAAAGTTAAAGTGCCAAGTTTGGTCATTGCCATTTGGAAATTCAATCTCAGAGAAGGGAATTTTCATCTCAATTTGATACCCGTCTTCTGTTATATTCCCGAAGGATTGAAAATTAATGTTAAAAGAAACGTCATATCGTTTATCTTCAGAAATTTCATTTATTTGCCTTACATCAAGCTGACTCCCAAGTGCATTTACACCTAAAACAATATTATTCCTGGCATCCCTGAAAGTATCGAAACGTAGAGCAATAAAATCATCATTTAACATATTCATATCATCTCTTTGTCTAACTGAGACACGAATATTTTTTGGATCTACTTTTGCGTCAATTCCTACGTAAATGAATTCTTTTGAATAAGAAATATATCCAAATGTTTTTATTCTTGATGGCTCATTATTTGCAGGACTAAATTCAATATCAAAAGGAACTTTTGCAGCTGAAGACCAAAACTCTTCATTAAGTAAACCGTCTAATGTTATTTGATTGTCAGTTATCTTGCTAGGTGTGAAGTTTTCCTGTCCAAGGAGCAAACTTATATTTAAAAATAAAAAGTAAATTAAAAAATATCTCAAATAATTATTATTTATAAAAATAGAATTCTTTACCATAAATTTGGAGTTCAAAAATATGTCTAAAAATCTCAATAAAATGAAAAATTCTTTGTTTTATATTTTAACCTCAATACTTTTTATTTATTGTAATCCTGAAAAAGAAAAAAATTCATTACCCTCTTTTAAAAATTTGGTTTGGGGAGATGAATTTAATTACGAGGGTGAAATTAATCGATCTCTTTGGCATCTTCAAACAATACCAATTGACAATGGGAGTTGGGCTAATAACGAACTTCAACACTACACTGAAAATATAAAAAACTGTTTCGTTAAAGATGGGTATTTAAATATTGTAGCAATCAAAGAAGAAATTGAAATGTATGATTCGTCAAAAAGTTATACTTCTGCAAGACTAAATTCCAAATTTGATTTCAAATATGGGAGAATTGATGTTAAAGCAAAGCTTCCATCTTCCAAAGGGACATGGCCTGCTATTTGGACCCTTGGTTCTGACATAGATGAAATAGGAAATTATCTTGGTGAAAGTAAAGGTGAAAATCCTTGGCCATACTGTGGAGAAATTGACATAATGGAACAAAATGGATGGGACAAATCAGACCTTTATAATGTCCTGCATTTTCATAACACCGGTACTAATAAAAAGGATGAAATGAAAAAAATTTCAAGTATTTCGAATTCTAACGAATTCAATGTTTATTCTTTGGTTTGGACCAAAGAGAGAATATATTGGCTACTCAATAATAGTATTACTTATGAACATAAGAACATGGACGTAATGCCCTTTGATAATAATCATTATTTGTTATTAAACCTTGCAATCGGCGGAGTCTTAGGTGGTAAAGTTCCTAGAGACTTTAGTGAAGAAAGGATGATTATTGATTATGTTAGAATATTTCAATAAACTTTAAAAATCAGTTTTAGGAATGTTAGATCCATGAGGATCCGTTGTGTCTTGTTTCAACATCTTTCTTACTTTACTAAAAAAAACAGGAGAATTGATGTGTTCAATTTCCTCTGCAATTTCATGAACTTCATTTGGGTTAAATTGCATAATCTCTACTAAAAAAGATTCAATTAGCCGGTGCTTTGCAACAACCTCTTTTGCAAATTTTCTTCCATTGGAAGTTAATTTTATTAGCTTATAGGGTGAGGTATCAACTAATTCCATTAAGGAAAGTTTTTTTAACATATTGGACACAGAAGATTTTGAGACCTTAAGAAGCTTACTTAAAGCAGAAACTGTAACTTTTTCACCCGCCTCCTCTAGTTTGAATATTTCTTTTATATAGTGGTCTTTTTCTTTAGTTTTTTTCATTAGTTTTGCAGTGGTGAACTTTTTGTTTTGAGGAATTTAAATTACTCTACAAATATTAAATTAATTTTTGTCAATTTATTGATTTTTTTTTCAATTCCTGTAAGTGGACAAATTTTAAAAGGTAGGATTTTAGACGAAAATTATGATTTTTTAGAAGGAGCTACTATATACAATTCTACTACTAAGAGATCCATCATTTCTGACAGCCTTGGAAAATTTGAAATCAACTCAAAAATTGGGGAAAATAAATACACTATCTCTTTTGTTGGTTTTAAACCCAAAGTTTTGAAAATCACATTTGAAAAGAAAGATTTTATTGAAACCGAAGTTGTATTAAAAAGTGACGAGTCTCTTGAAGAGGTTGTCGTCTCAGGAACTTTGAGAAGTGTATCAAAACTTAATAGTACAGTTCCTGTTGAATTATATAAGGCAGCTTTTTTTAAGGCTAATCCAACTGCAAGTTT
The DNA here is from genome assembly GCA_902635965.1 of uncultured Bacteroidota bacterium. Taxonomy (GTDB): domain Bacteria; phylum Bacteroidota; class Bacteroidia; order Flavobacteriales; family Flavobacteriaceae; genus TMED96. The sequence continues at coordinate 158,023 of CACPQA010000002.1, read as the reverse complement.
TTTTGAAGCAATCGAAAATATCAATGGAATAAGAACTCAACTTAATTGTAATGTCTGTAACACTGGAGATATTCACATAAACGGCCAAGATGGTGCTAACACAATGGTTCTTATAGATGGCCTCCCAATTGTGAGTGGTCTGTCTACGGTTTACGGTTTGACAGGAATTCCACAGTCTTTAATCGAACAAATAGAAATAGTCAAAGGGCCCTCTTCAACATTATACGGATCAGAGGCAATTGGAGGAATTATAAATTTAATTACAAAAGTGCCTGAGAAAGTGAACCCAGTATCTTTTGAAAGCTTTTCTTCCTCTTGGGGAGAGATAAATACAGATGTAGGGATTAAGTTTTTAATTGGAGAAAAAACTAATCTTCTTGGTATCAGTCACTTTTTATATCAGAATCCTATAGATAAAAATAAAGATGGTTTTACTGACTTAACACTTCAACACAGAATTTCAATTTTCAATAAATTAGGTAGTAGAAAAAACAACATTGCTTTTAGATACTTCTACGAGGACAGGTGGGGTGGTCAAACAAATTGGAATAAAAGCGAAAGAGGGGGTGACAATATTTATGGTGAAAGCATTTATACAAATCGGTTAGAAGTTTTTGGGAAGTACTTGTATAATGATAATGTCTTTTTTCAATATAGCTTCAATCAACATCATCAAGACTCATATTATGGGACTTTATCATTTGATGCAAAACAAACAATTGGATTTTTACAAACCGTTTATAATTTTAAAATTAAAAAAAGTTTATACACTTTAGGATTAAGCTATAGATATACTGGGTATGACGATAACACTCCTGCTACTTTAAAGAAAGATAACACACATCTCCCTGGAGTTTTTATACAAAACGAAATAATCAAAAACCCTGACAAGTCACTCTTGTTGGGGATTAGGTACGATTATAATTCAAATTATGGGAATGTTCTAACCCCAAGAATTAATTTCAAAAGATCAAGTAAAGAAAAAAATTCAACATTAAGAATGGGTTTTGGTTCAGGTTATAGAATAGTGAATGTATTCACTGAAGATCATGCAGCATTGACTGGAGCAAGAGATGTTTTTTTTTCAGAAAACCTGTCTCCAGAAAGATCATGGAATTTCAATTTGAACTATGTTAAAGATTATTACACAAAAAAGGGACTACTGTTTAAAACGGATTGGAGTATTTTTAAAACTCGATTTTCTAATAGAATAATCCCGGATTACGATACCAATCCAAATCAAATAGTTTACTCAAATCTAAATGGAATTGTGATTTCACAAGGGGGCAGTATTGATTTTTTAGGTAGGGTATCAAATAACTTAGATTTTCAAATTGGTCTAACATTTATTGATACATATATTAAAGAAGATGATAAAAAGTCCGTTCCTTATTTGACAGAAAAATTTTTAGGAAGTTATAAGCTAGCTTATTATAATAATTTTGTGGGATTAAAGTTTGATATGACAGGAAATGTGGTTGGACCAATGAAGCTTCCTCTGTTAAGCATTTTAGACCCCAGGCCTGACTATAGCCCAACATTTAATATTTTAAATATTCAAGCAACAAAAAAAATTTCAGATTTTGAATTTTTTATTGGTGTGAAAAATTTATTTGATTTCAAGCCTCCTTTAAATAGTATTGCACGAGCATTTGACCCATTTGACAAACAGGTGATATTTGACAACAACGGAGGTCCTGTAGTTAACGATAATAATCCTTACGGGCTAACTTTTGATCCTACCTACGTGTTTTACTCAAATCAAGGTATAAGATCTTTTTTCGGACTTAGATATTTAATTAAGAATTAATATAAATTTAAAAATTTGACCTTTAAATTAGCCTCATGAAATTTATTGGAAAAAAAATTTTGTTACTACTCTTTCTCTCGTGCCTGATTTCACTAGGTCAAGAGAAAGTGATTATTTTTTCAATAAATGACATGCATTCAAGGATTGAAAACTTTTCTAAAATAAAACCTTTGATTGACAAAGAAAAAGTAAAGGGCAACAAAGTCTTTTTCGTATGCGCTGGTGACATATTTTCTGGGAATCCTGTGGTTGATAATTATACAGAAAAGGGATTTCCAATAATAGATCTGTTAAACCGAACCGGGCTAGACATAAGTGTAATTGGCAATCATGAATTCGATTATGGCCAAAGTGTACTGAGTGATAGAATTGCACAGGCTAATTTCCCATTCGTATGTGCAAATTTCTCTGGCGGTAGAGGTGAGTTGAGTAATGTTAAGGGGTTTGAAATTATTCAAAAAGATGGGTTTTCAATCGCCTATATAGGAGCTGTTGAAACCGGAAATTTTGGTAGATACCCCCTCACTCATCCCAAAAAGGTTGAGGGACTTTTTTTTACCAATCCAATTAAGATTTTTCAAGATTATAGGAAAATTAATGAAACCTCTGATATTGACCTTATCGTCGCGTTGACCCACTTAGGAAAAAGTGGGGATGAAAAAATTCTAGAAAACTTCAATTACATAGATTTAGTCATAGGAGGTCATTCAAATCATATTTATGGAAAAAGACATGAAAATGGTTATATGATCATGTCTGGAAAAAATCTTGAAATGATTTCGAAAACCACTCTTTCTGTTTATAAAGGAAAGATTATAGACTTTAAGTTTGAAAAAATTGATTTATCGTATGAGGGTTTAGAGAGGGATTCAAACATTGACCTGTTAATTCAAACATATAAAGACAATCCCTCGTTCTACAAAAAAATAGGATATTCTTCCATCAACCATACCAGAGCTGAAACTGGTTGTTTTTATACTGAAGCAATCAGAGAGATAACCAATGTAGATATTGTAATTCAAAATAGTGGGGGCATAAGAAGTAATTTAAAAAAAGGGATTATCACGCCAATTGACATATACAGTATTGACCCTTTTGGTAACGGAATAGATAGCTTTTTGGTCACCCCAGCTGAATTAAAATTTTTTTTAAAAAAATATAATAAGAGGTATTCTATTTCATCAAGGACAAATGTAGAACTAAAACTCAATGGGGACATAGAGGTTTACAGAAATGGAACTAAGGTAGGTGACGATGAAAGAATTTCACTTGCGATGAACGATTATATATCAAACACATACAGTAAATATTTACCAGAGCCCTTATATGCGTATCCGTTCACCACAGCAGAATATATTATTAAATATTTAAATAATCATGCTGGGGAAATACTTAATTTTGAAAATTGCAATAGATTTTAAAAAAAATTTTTGTTAATTCAATTGTGCTATATTCTGTATGAAATTTATGAATTTTTCGACCCCAACTTTAGTTATAAATAAAATCATCTGTTTAAATAATTTGGACAGAATGATTGGTGTTGCCAACAAGAATAATTTAGTTTTGAGACCTCATTTCAAAACACATCAGTCTACTGAAATAGGAAACTGGTTTAAGGAAAAGGGGGTTACTTCAATTACTGTTTCTTCGATATCAATGGCTGAATACTTTTCAAATGAGTGGGATGACATAACGATCGCTTTTCCAATAAATATTTTAGAAATAGATAAATTAAATTTAATTATAAAAAGGAATAGGGTTAAAATTTTAATTGATTCCGTCTCATCACTAAAGATACTAGATAGTCGGTTAATAGAAACTGTTGAAGTATACCTAAAAATAGATGTTGGTTACAGTCGGGCTGGATTAAAAGTTGAAGAAAGACAAAAAATAAAATCAATTATCGATTTTTGCAAGACCAGCAAAAAAATTTCTTTTTTAGGTTTTTTAGCACATTTTGGTGATTCATACAAATCTAAAAACAAGATGGAAATCAAGAATGTTTTTCAAAAATCGATAGAAAGAATTAAAGTTTTAAGTGATGGTTTTCCTAATTTTCGAATTTCTATTGGTGACACTCCAACCTGTAGCACGATAAAAAAATATCCGGATTTTATAAATGAAATTAGACCTGGGAACTTTATTTTTTACGACCTCGCCCAGTATAAAATCGGTTCTTGTGAAATAGATGATATCGCTGTAAGAATGATTTGCCCGGTTGTGTCAATTTATGATGAAAGAGAAGAAGTTTTAATATATGGAGGGTCTGTTCACTTCTCAAAAGACAGATTGAGAGAAAATGAAAGTGACATTTTCGGTTATGTATATTATGGAGAAGTCTGGGATGTGAGTAATAAAATTGGATATATAAAATCATTATCTCAAGAACACGGAATTGTCAAATTAGAAAAAAAAATAGGTTTAAAAATTGGAGACCAACTAAATGTGATACCTGTTCACTCCTGCCTTGCTATTGACAAGATGGGTGCTTTTTACGAAAGTGCCAAGAGAGTTGAGATTATGAAATAATAAAGCCCCAACTGAAAGTGGGGCTTTATTCGAAAAGGAAAGGAAATTTAAATCCCGCCATAGGTTTTTAACACTTGTATAACAAAGTTTGAATTATGGTCTACTGTTCCTCTTGATTTATAGTACTCTTCCCACTCTTTTTCCATTTTCTCCATTTCTACCTTTAATTTCATCAAATCATTTAGACTTTTAGAGCCTACAGCGACCCAGTGACTGGCACCTTCACCTCCAATGTCAAAATTTCCAAAGGCAACAGGTCTATTATCCAAGGTTTTTTTCATTTGAGATACTATTTTGTCATGAGCTTTTTTGAATGCAGGTGGGTTTGAAGCTCTAAATGTGTAGAGTTGTATAAAAGGGAAGTCTTTAATAGATCCTCCTTCATAACTAGAAAAACGTCCAGCTGCTGAAGGGCCCCATTCCTCAACATAATCGTTTAGCCTTTGAAGGAACAAACCCCACTCATACTTTTCAACATCTCCCTCTACTCTTCCAAAATTATCAACATCTCCAAAAAAAATAATCCTATGAGACCAATCATTATCTCCAATTCTTATCCTTTCAATAGAGACTCCTCCCGATTTAAATTTTGCATCACCCCAGTAACTATCTGTAAGATTTGCTATTGCAGCCTGCCCCCCTTCTTTTGCATTAAAATGGTATAAATGGAAAGAGTTTTGGGAATATGTTAAAGTCCCAGAAATAAATAATATAATAATTAATAGTTTTTTCATCTTTTAAAATTTAATAGTTAATAAAATTAATTGCTAGTTGACAAATCTGCTCTGAGAGTATAGTTGTATTGTGGTCTAGCCCACTCAATTAATCTTTCATTGTATTTGTCAAAATCGTCTTGCCAAGCCCCTTCATACATTTCGTCGTAGATTGCTCTCATAGCACCATTATTCGTTTCTCCTTGAGGCTTTTTCATATTATCATATGCTGTGATTATTCTGATCGTGTTTGCATTGCCTCCAGAATCAAGCCTAAAAACAGTATATTTTATATCAGGACTTGTTTTTTTAAGAACTTCTACACGCCTCCTGAGATATCTCCAAAAATCTGAGTTGTCACCATTTTTTAAAACTCGAGTGTTAACTCGTATGTACTTTGAGGGTGTGGGCTTATCAAAATTGATGCTTAATTCCTTTACCCTAATCCAAACATATGGACCTTCTCCCTTTTGAACATATTTATCGACATTTGCCATCCAATATTTACCCTCAACTGTGTTATCCCTCATAAACCAATCAATGTCTCTTCTGGGCATAATCCTTTCATATCTGCCATTTTCAGACAACTCTCCTGTTGTTTGTATAGCTGTATACACAGGGTTATCGGGCTTGTTATATATTTTTGTTTTTGCTTTTACAGCGCTTTCGAATTTAGCTGTCATACCCTTCTTTGGTGTGTACTGGTATGTTATCCAATATTCCGCATTGGGGTTATATTGAGCAAAAGATACTGACACAAATAGAAGCGTTAGTGTTAAAATTTTAAGATTTTTCATAATGAATTAGTTTAGGTTATATAACAATTTTACGAAAATATATTTAATTTGAAAGTACATCAGTTTTTAATTTTACATAGATTTTGGAAAATATAAGTTTTTGGGAAAAAAAGTGGTTTACAAATTATGACTATGTTGTAATTGGAGCAGGTATTGTTGGCTGCTTCGCAGCTTTAAAAATCGCTAACGAAAAGAAAAATGCAAAAGTGGCATTAATCGAAAGAGGTATTTTACCATTGGGGGCGAGTACAAAAAATGCTGGTTTTGCTTGCTTTGGATCAATTACTGAGATTGAAAAAAACCGTAAAGAAATGTCAGATGATGATTTATTATCATTATTGGAATTAAGAATTAAAGGCCTAGAAAAACTTAGAAATAACCTTGGGGATAAAAATATATCATACTCTAATTGTAACGGATACGAACTCTTTTTTGGGATTGATGCGCTAGACCGAAGAATTCACAAAATCAATGAACTACTGAATCCTTTAATAGATAAAAAAGTCTTTTCTCTACGAAACAAATACATTAAAAGATTTGGTTTTGCTAAAGAGATTGTTGTTGGGTTAACTGAGAACAAATTTGAGGGTTCAATTGACCCAGGGAAAATGATTTTTAGTTTAAAGAAAAAGTTAGGTTCTTTAAGTGTTGACTGCTACTTTTCAACTGAAGTTGAAAGCTTTGAGGAAACCTCAAAGAAAATTTATCTAAAATTGAATAGTAGTAACCAATCTATAGATATGAAAACAAATAAGTTGGTAATTTGTACAAATGCATTCGCTAAGAAATGGTTTGATATGGAAGATATTTCTCCAGGAAGGGGATTTATTTTACTTACAAATAATATACCTGATTTAAAAATTAATGGATGTTTTCATTACAACGGTGGGTATTATTATTTCAGAAATATTGGTAACAGACTGCTTTTAGGGGGAGGTAGAGAAATCGATATAAAAAATGAAACTACCTATTCTTTTGGGATAAACAATAGGATACGCCAAAAACTAATTGAAGACTTAAAAAGGTTTATTGTACCAAATAAAGACTTTCATATCAAAAGTGAATGGTCCGGAATCATGGGTTTTGGTCAAAATAAACTACCCTTGATTAAGAAGTTTTCTGAAAATATATCTTTAGGGGTAAGGCTTGGAGGAATGGGAATTTCAATAGGCTCAATAGTTGGAGAAAAAACAGCAGAACTTGTTCTAGATAAATAGTTATTTGTAAACCGTTTAATTTGATTATATTTTTTTATTTTACAATATTAAATCCATAAACTAAAAAATATGAAAAAATTAATATGCCTTTTAATAATTTTGATTTGTATTGCTTGTAGTAATGAAAGCAACAACAAGGATTACAAGTATGACTCTCCCCCTCAAGGTAAATATATTGAATGGTTTGGAAACAACAGCTTAGCTAATGAGCTAGCAATGATTGGAATGTATCACTTTATGAATGCTGAACAAGAAAAAGCAACAACATTTTTTGAAGAGGCTGTCAAATATGATTCAAATATGTTTGCCCCTCATGTTTGCCTAGCGGAAATGTCCGTAGACGGATCCGAAAAACAGAAGTATCATATCGCTGAAGCAAAAAAAAATGTTGCTGATAATAATGAAACTTCAAGAATATTTGTATCAATATTGGATGTTACACCAGACGGGTATTGGGGGTTTTTTGATTCTTCAGAGGCGCTCCCATTATGGGAAAAAATGCATGAACTAGAGCCGAGAGGTAATTTTATTCAGCAATTTTACTCATATAATTTAAAAGATAATAAAAAGAGTATATCAAAAATCTCAGAGTTCATTGATAATGCTCAAAAAGAGGGGGATAGATATGACCATTTTCTAAACCTTCTTGCATACAAATATATGGCTGAGGGCAATTTTGAACTTGCAAAATCTACTTTTGAAAAATATATAGATGTTTATAAAAATGGATACAATCCCTATGATTCTATGGGTGAATATTATTTGAAAAAGGGGGATTCAACGTTAGCAAAAGAATATTATTTAAAAGCAATTGAAAAATATCCATTTGCTAGAAATGCTTCGAATGTTTTAAGATCACTTTGATATTGATGGAATAACCTACGCCACCACCCCCTTTTTTAGGGGGAGTTTTTTTATGAAAAAGAGAAAATATATAGGTGTGATTTATTTGTTATTAATATTCGTCTCTTGTACTATTGAAAGGGGTGAAAAGGATCAATTATACAAGGATTTAATTGATAAGGTTGGTGAGGCAATACAATACGAAATAAAGGATAAAGATCTAAATGCTATTTCAATTGCAATTATAAAACAAGATGCTTTTTTTTGGGCTGAAGGATATGGATTTATAGACAAAGAAAAAAAAATAAAAGCAGACAAAAACACAATTTATAGAGTTGGATCGGTATCTAAGTTATTTACCGACATAGCCATTATGAAAAAAAGCGAAAGTGGAGACATTGACATTGACTTGCCAATACAAAATTACCTCCCAAAATTCAACCCAGAAAATACATTTAATAATGAACCCATTACTCTGAGGCAATTAATGTCTCATAGAGCAGGAATTTTAAGAGAGCCAGCATATGGGAGTTATTTTGCCGACAATGAAACCTCACTCAAAAAAACAGTTGAAAGTGTAAAAAACTCCTCTTTAATTCACCCTCCAGGAACCATTACGAAGTACTCAAATGCTGGAATTGCTGTTGTTGGATACACATTGGAAAAAGTTTTTCAAAAACCCTACGTTGAGTTTATGCAAGATAATATTTTAAACCCCTTGGGCATGAATGCCAGCTCATTTGAATTCAAAAATTCAATGTCCTCAAATCTAGCTGAAGCAACAATGTGGAGTTACGATGGAAGAAGTTTTAAAGCACCAAGATTTGAGCTAGGTATGATTCCTGCAGGAAGCTTGTATTCCTCAGTAATTGATTTAGCAAAATTTTTGAATATGATTTTTTCAGATGGGTCTTTGAATGGAGAGAGATTCGTTAACCCCAATACTTTAAAAGAGATGTTTACACCACAATTTACTGATTCTGCAGAGAGTGGTTATGGGATTGGGTTCAGAGTTTCCAAACATAATGGATATAAAATGATTAGTCATGGAGGCGCAATTTATGGTTATTCTACACAGTTGTCAGCTCTTCCAGAGTCAAAAATTGGAGTTGTTGTTGCTTCATCTGTTGATATTTCAAATTCTATAACAAGAAAGATTTCAAATTATGCAATAAACCTTTTAATCGCCAAAGAAAAGAAATTAAAACTACCAGAATATGTAAAAACGAAACCCATTAAAAAAGAAATTGAAGAAATTTTAATTGGAGATTATGAGAACGGATCAAAAAGAATTAAAATTAAAAAAATTGAAAACCAAATTATTTTTGAGAATGATTATTTTGAAGTTCCAATTAAAGAATTTAATTCTAAATTCATTTCGGATGGTAAAATTAATCAAGGAGGAATATTAATTGAAAAGAATGGGGATAACCTAATCGTGAATAAAAAGGAATTCAAAAGAGTTATGAAGAATTCTAATCCAGACTTTCCTAAAGATTGGCTTGGTCTTATTGGAGAATATGGTTGGGATCATAATATCTTATATGTGTATGAGGATGCAGGGAGTTTATGGGTATTAATTGAATGGATTGAAAAAAATAAATTAATTCAAGAAAGTAAAAGTTTATTCAAATTTCCAGAGAAAACAGGGATGTATAAAAGCGAAAAGCTAAATTTTAAAATCAACGAAAATGGAATAGCTACTGAAGTTTCAATATTAAATGGGCCCATATTTAAAAGAAGAAGTCCTTTATCATTAACAAAAAAAACATTTAAAATTACTCCCGTAAAGCCAATTGATTTATTGAGAAGAAAGGCTGAAAAGTCAAACCCACCCTTAGAAAATTCAAAATCAGATAAATTTGATTTGGTTGAAATAAAAAACATAGATAAATCAATTAAATATGACATAAGATATGCTAGTGAAAATAATTTTATGGGGAGTAAATTCTATAAAACAAGTAATGCATTTCTTCAAAGACCAGCAGCGGAAGCACTTAAAAGAGTTAATGAAAAATTAAGATCCTTCGGATTTGGATTATTAATTCATGACGCATATCGACCTTGGTATGTCACTAAAATGTTTTGGGATGCGACTCCTGAGGACAAAAAAATATTTGTTGCCAATCCACAAAACGGTTCAAGACATAATAGAGGGTGTGCCGTTGACCTTACCCTATATGAGCTTTCTACTGGAAACCCCGTTGAGATGATAAGCGGCTACGATGAATTCACAGATAGAGCTTTCCCGTATTATTATGGCGGTACAACCAAACAGAGGTGGTTAAGAGATTTACTACGGGAAAAAATGGAATCAGAAGGCTTTAGTGTATACGAGTATGAATGGTGGCATTTCGATTATAAGGATTGGGAAAAATATGGAATTGGGAATTTAAAATTTGAAGACTTAGATTAAATGAAATTAAAAAAATCTCCCATTGATGTTTTTGATAACTGGGTAAAAATTGGAAAGGATGATGGATTGGAAAAAAATCATGCTTCAGCTGTGGGTAAAATGGTAGAATATTCGATAAGTTCTCTAGATCAGTTTTCATTTATAGACGCAGGATGTGGAAATGGATGGTTGGTAAGAAATATGTCTAATGACTCTAGATGCATTAAATCAATTGGGATTGACGGCTCAAAGAGGATGATTGAAAAAGCGAAGAAATTAGACAAAAAGAATGAATATGTTTGTTCGGATTTGCTAGACTGGAAGCCTAGTGAAAAAGTAGACTTGGTAATGTCCATGGAGGTCCTTTATTATTTTGAAAATCCTAAAAAACTAATTCATCACATTTATGAAAATTGGATCACAAAAAATTCTAGGTTGATTATTGGAATTGACTATTATAAAGAAAATGTAAATTCGCACTCTTGGCCGGAGGACACAGGTATTTCCATAATGAGACTTTTTTCAGAAAATGAGTGGAAACAAATGTTTTTAAATTCAAATTTTAAAAATGTTTACTCATGGAAAGTAAATCAAAAAAAAGACTGGGAAGGTACTCTGATTGTAACGGGTGAAAAATTGTAACACTCTTAGTATCTAAGCAATTAAACATTGTAACTTAAGTAGATTTAATTTATCTTGATAAACCACAATTAGAAACCTTCATTCTTTTTTTATTATAAAAGTTTAGTTACTGTAAAGTAATTTATAATTACTTTCAAGATAATTTAATTAGTTTTAATACTGTAATTGGTTAGAAAAATGGATAAATATATCTTTTGCTTAGCAAGCTTTTTAGTTTTTTTTAATTGTAATAAAACCATTTCTAAGGACGAAAATTATACAATAGAAACCCTTATGTCTAACAACAGAAGCTCTGGAGGATATTTTTCGAAAGACGCCAGTAAATTATTATATAGCTCCGACAAAACTGGTGTTTTTAATATTTATGAAGTTGATTTAACTACAAAAAAAGAAATCCAGAAAACCAAATCTGAAAAGGAATCCTATTTTGTTCAAGGATATTCACCTCTTACAAATGAAATTATTTATAGTGCTGACAAAGGAGGAAATGAAAACTCTCATTTATACCTTATAAGAAATGAAAAAAGCATAGACCTTACTCCTGGGGAAAACACAAAAGCATCAATGATTGGTTGGACAAAAGATCAAAAGAACATGTACTTTCAGTCCAACTCTCGAAATCCAAAATTTTTTGACCTTTACAAAATTAATATCGAGACATTGGAAACTAAAATGGTTTTCCAAAATGATGTGGCTTACAGGTATAATTCTATTTCTGAAAATGATAATTATTTAGTCTTCGAACTCAGTATCTCGAGGAATGAAGACAAAATGTTTCTTTATAATTTAGAAACAAAAGAAAAAATTGAAATTTCTAATAAAAAAGCAAATTATTCAGGGCAAGGGTTCGATAAAAACGATGAAAATTATTTTTACACAACGAATTATGAAGGAGAGTTTTACTACCTAATGTCTTACAATATTACTTCCGGAGAAAGACATTTGGTTTATAAAACAAATTGGGATGTCAGAAATAGTTATCTAAGCAAAAATAACACCTATAGAGTAATATCTATAAATGAAGACGCTAAAAATAGATTAGTTGTTAAAAATAATAATGACAACTCTACATTAAAATTTAAGGGGTTTGAAGGTTTAAATATTGATAGCGTTTATTTTTCTGAGAATGAAGAGATGATTAGAATCAGTGCTAGAAGCTCAAAGTCTCCTGGTGAAATATATACCTATAATTTAACAAATGATGAGCTAAATAAAATAACTTCAAATTTAAATTCAAAGATAAATGCTTCAAACCTTGCCGAGGGAAAAGTTGTTAGATATGAATCTTTTGACGGTTTGAAAATACCTGCTATTTTATATAAACCAAAAAATGCATCGAAGAAAGAAAAAGTACCTGCTCTTGTATGGGTACATGGTGGCCCAGGAGGGCAGTCTAGGATTGGTTACCGGCCATTAATTCAATATCTAGTAAACCACGGATATGCAATTCTAGCTGTCAACAACAGAGGCAGTAGTGGTTATGGAAAAACCTTTTATTCAATGGACGATAAAAATCACGGAGAAAACGATTTAAAAGATTGTGCTTGGGGAAAATATTGGCTTGAAAAACAGGAATACATAGATTCAGAAAAGATTGGGATAATTGGTGGAAGTTATGGAGGGTTTATGACAATGGCAGCTATGACATTCATGCCTGAAGAGTTTAAAGTTGGCGTTAACATTTATGGTGTTACTAATTGGGTTCGAACATTACGTTCGATTCCAGCTTATTGGGAGTCATCAAGAAAACAATTATATAATGAAATGGGAAATCCTTACTCTAAAGACTCCGTTAGATTATATAATATTTCCCCCCTATTTCATGCGAAAAATATCAAAAATCCTGTCATGATTTTACAAGGGGCTAATGATCCTAGAGTTCTTCAAATAGAATCAGATGAAATGGTAAAGGCAGTAAGAGACAATGGTATACATGTGGAATACATACTTTTTGAAGATGCAGGTCACGGATTTGCTAAAAAACAGCAGCAGATTGAAGGATATAGTAAAATTCTTGCCTTTTTAAATAGTAACTTAAATTAGAAAAGCTGGTGAAATTTATTATTCAACTACCTCTATTTTCCAAACTCAACTTAAGAATTTTAGCATTCTATTTTTTTTGCCCATTTTTAAATCAATGTATTTATATTGAATAGTGAAATGACCGTGGAAATAAAACAGCTTATTGAACTCACTTGGATAGCTCAACAACACAAAATTAAATCCGTTTTAGCAACAGTAGTGGCTTTAGAAGGATCTTCGTATCGTCGACCAGGGGTACGTATGTTAATACATGAAAATGGGCAAACTTTTGGTGCTGTTAGTGGTGGTTGTGTAGAAAAAGAAATTGTATTACAAGCTAATTCTGTATTTAAAACTGATATTCCTAAAATGATTACCTACGACGGGAGATTTAAATTGGGCTGTGAGGGAATTATTTATGTACTTATTGAACCTATAAATATATCCCTAGATTTCAAAAATGTATTTAATTCTATTGTTAAAAAACGAGTACCTTTTAAAACTGAATCTTTTTATTCTAAAACAGAGGGTATGAGTGAAGCTTATGGCACTCAATTCTTACTTGGCGGTGAGAGGTTTTTTTTAAATGAAAAGATTAACAGTTCAAAGGAAATTAAATCGTTTAAAGAATCCTTCTCCCCTTTGTTCCAGCTTTATCTTTTTGGTGCAGAACACGATGCAGTCCATTTATGTAAAGCTGCTGCTAATTTAGGGTGGAGAGTGACTGTTGTAGCCCCTGCAGATGAGTCAAAAGATATAAGTTTTTTTAAAGGAGCCCACGATTTCATCACTCCAACGTTTGAAACTCTAGATGTTAGCAAAATAGATGAACAAACAGCCATTATTCTTATGACCCACAGTCTTAGCAAAGATGTACAGTACTTACTTGCACTAGCAGAGACTGCTCCCGCTTATCTCGGAATTCTAGGTCCTAAAAAAAGAAAAGAAAGCGTTATCGATAAAGCTCTGGAATACAATCCGGAAATATCGATTGAATTTTTGGAGCAACTATATGGTCCAGCAGGGATTAATATTGGAGCAGAAAGTGCTGAGGAAATTTCAATTTCTATACTGGCTGAAATCTTAAGTGTTGTTAGGAAACAAAAACCAATTAATTTAAGAGAAAAGTTAGGTAGAATTCATGATTAATGTACCCCATATTTTATTAGCCGCTGGTGCTTCGAGACGAATGGGAGAACCTAAACAGTTGCTTAATTGGGGGAATAAGCGACTTATTCAATTTCAAATAGAAAATATTTTGAATACAACGAAAAGACTTTACGTAATTTTAGGCGCACATGCGGACCTAATAGAACCCTTTTTAATTAGGTACGATATCGAATTAATTAGATTCAATGAATGGGAAAGTGGCATGGGAGATTCATTGGCATTCGGGGTTAAATATATTAAAAAATCGCTTTCAAATTTAGATGGTATCCTTGTTTCCCTCATAGATCAACCTTTGGTTTTGACATCGCATTATTTAAAAATGAGAGAATTTTTTGAAAAAGATAAAAAACAAATAATTGCATCACAGTCAGACATGGGTTGGGCAGGAGTTCCGATTTTATTTGATGCTTTTTATTTTGATCAAATTATGGCACTAACTGGCGAAAAAGGTGCAAGGGTTATCCTGAAAAAAAATATGGGAAATGCTATTTTAGTTAATGCCGGCAATTCACTGATTGATATGGATACACCAAATATCTACAAGAAACTATTTAGCAAGTTTAGCCCCCGATAGTAATCATGCTTCGGTTATGTTTGTGGTTTTTTGGATCATCAAAAAACTGAGGACTCGGCATCCCAGAACGGACAGCAAACTTGTTGTTTATATTTTTAGCGATAATGTCCTCCAAATCCTCGTTGTTTCTCAATGCTGTAAGTAAGTCACTTTCATTTTTTGAGAACAAACAGTTTTTTAATTTACCGTCCGCAGTTAACCTTATTCGATTACAAGTGTCACAAAAGGGATTGGTCACTGTGCTTATAATGGCAAAACTGCCCCTGTAATCTTTGATTGAATAGTTTTTTGAGGTATCATTTGGTGCGTCTTTAGTTCGAATAATTTGATTTGATGGATATGCTTTTTTAATTTTTCCCATAATTTCATTCAAAGAAATTGTTTTCTCTCTTCTCCACTGGTTACCATTAAAAGGCATAAACTCTATAAAACGAAAAACTACAGGTAGATTTTTCGTGAATTTTATGAAACTAAGTATTTCATCTTCATTTATTCCACGCATTAATACCGCGTTAATTTTTACTTTAAATCCTTCTGATATAAGGGTTAAAATATTTTGATAAACACGATTGAAATAATTCCTGAAAGTAATCCTTTGGTATTTATCTGCATCTAAGGTATCTAAACTGACATTTATAGTTTCTACTTGAGCTTTTTTTAATTGTATCAAATATCTATCAATAGATACAGCGTTAGTTGTTATGGATAGATCTACATTTAAACTTGATAATCGTTCAAGAATTCTTGAAAAATCTTTCCTTACAAGTGGTTCTCCTCCAGTGAGTCGTATTTTAGTTACACCAAGATTGACAAATATTTTTGCAATAGAATAAATTTCATTTGCGTTCATCAAATGTTTGGCTGGACTAAGTTGGACCCCTTCTAAAGGCATACAATATGAACATCGAAGATTACATCTTTCGGTAAGAGATATTCTTAAGTAATTATGTTGCCTTTGATGAGTATCTGTTAAGACGGGTATTTTTTTATACATTTTTCTTGTGTTGCACTCCTTTAATAATGTCAAAAAGATGAAAACTTTCAGGAAAAACAGCATTTAAAGATTCGACTGCCCCTTTGGTTGAGCCTGGTAAAGTCATAACTAAACTGGAATTTATCATCCCAACTATACATCTTGATAAAGCAGCATACGGTGTCCTGTCTTGACCATATTTTCGAATAGCTTCTTCCATTCCAGGTATACGTTTTTGTATTAATGGAGAAATGGCCTCAGGAGTAGTGTCCCTTGGGGAAAGACCAGTGCCACCGACAAAAACAATAAGCGAGGTTTTTTCTTCAATTTGCTTTTTAAGCTGTTTTTGGATTTGATTAATTTCATCTGGAATAACTCTATAATCATTAACTGATAGGTTCCATTTTTCTAGCTTTTTTATTACCTCTTTCCCAGCTCTATCAACATTTGTTCCTTTTGAAATACTATCGGAACAGACTATTACCGCAGAACTTAAAATTGCTTTTACTTTGTGACGGTCACTTTTTCCTCCTTTTTTTGAGACTAACCTAATATTGAGAATTTCTACTCCCTTATCAATAGGCTTTAGCATATCATAAATATTTAAAGCAACAACACTTGCACCATGCATCGCCTCAACCTCAATACCAGTTTTATATATTGTTTTAAGTGTACAAGAAATTTTAATTTCAAGTCCATCTATTTCAAATTCAAAGTTTGTGTATTCTATGGGTACTGGATGGCAGTCAGGTAATAACTCTGGGGTTTTTTTTACCCCTAATAAGCCAGCTGCTCGACTTATTTCAAAAACATCTCCCTTTGGAACAGTTTTATTATTAACTGCTTCAATTGTGGCTTTACTACTTACATTTACTATTGCTTCAGCTTTTGCAATTCGAAGTGTGTTCTTTTTATGAGTAATATCAACCATGATTACTGATTAACTTTCCATTTATATGATTGATCTTCAAAGATTTCTTTACCGAAAATAGGCAGTTTTTCCTTAATTTCATTCACTATCTCTTTCAAACTTTCGAAAACTGGAGCTCTGTGTTCACTTGAAACAAAAACGAAAAAACAAATTTCTCCTGCACTCACGATTCCTAAACTATGATAAATGTGCATGCAAGTAAGATCGTGTTTTTTAAAAGCTGTTTCACGTATTTCATAGCATATTTGATTTGCAATTTCTGTTTGAGCTGAGTAATCGATTGCACTTACTTTTTGGCCATTTATAACATCCGCTCTTACTTGACCTAAAAATATGTTATGCCCTCCGATGTTTTTCTTAGACTGATGTTTTTGAATAGATTCAGCTATTTTAGAAGGCAAAATGGGACCATCAATGAAAATGTTTTTGATTTTATTTTTCATTATGTTTTTTATCATTTAATTTATTTAATCCCCATTTGTCAAGTTTTTCAGCACCCTCTTTGAGAAAAAAACAATTTTCGATTCCTTTTTTAATCATTTCTTTCACAAATTCTTTGCTTCTAACTCCTGTTTGACAAAAAACAATTTTTTTTTCCTTTGTGCCAATCAATGATTCTATTGAAACAGTTTCAGTTAAAGAGTTTAAATGTCTGATCCGCGGTAGTTCATCTGTTTTCCTAACATCAATCCATTTAATTTTTTCTTTGTTCGAAAGCTGGCTCAAAGATATTTCATATCCAATATAACAATCTTTATTATCTATTGGAATTATTTTTCCTCCCTTTTTGATTTTTTCAATTTCACTCTTATTTTTTTTGAATTTTAGAATTGTATTTTGGTGATTCAGCAAATTTAAACAAAGTAGCTTTCCGCTAAGAACGTTTCCTAGACCCAGAATAACCTTAATGGCTTCAGCAGCTTGGTAAATTCCAACTATCCCTGGGACTATCCCCAAAACTCCTAGGTCTGTGCAATTTTGTATTTCTCCAATTTTAGGGGCAATAGGAAATAAGCACCTGTAACTTGGGCCATTTTGGTAGTTGAATACAGATATTTGCCCCTCAAATTTGTGTATAGCTCCATAAATCATAACTTTATTCGACAAAATGCACTGATCACTAATTAAATATCTTGTGTAAAAATTATCAGTGCCGTCAAGAACAATGTCATAGTCATCAAAATATTTCTTCGCATTTTCATGTGTTAAGTCAAACGGAAAAGCATTGATTTTCACTTCAGAATTTAATGTTTGTAAGTGCTCTTTTGCACATAAAGCCTTGTTTTCTCCCAAATCTTCTTCATTAAATATTATCTGCCGGTGAAGGTTAGATACAGAAATTAAATCTGAATCCATAATCCCTATCGTTCCTACTCCAGCAGCAACAAGATATTGAAGGGCTGGGCAGCCTAAACCACCGGCACCAACAACAAGTAATTTAGATTTTCTAATTTTCTCTTGACCAGCGGAACCTACTTGGCTAAGTTGTATATGTCTTAGATAGCGCTCGTTCATAATCATCCCCCAGAAAAAGGTGGTAAAAAATCAATTAAGGTTCCGTTAATCGGGCTCGAATCTTTATCTATAAAATTATTTTGTGCAATTTTAAAATTTATATTGCTTAGCTTAGGATAACGTTCAACAATAAGAGCTCTTAATCCTCCTATAGTTTTAAATTTGTGATTAATAGTTTCTTCAGCTTTGCCCGTTAGGTCTTGAAGTTGCCCAAAGTAACGAAGTTTATATTCCATTTTAAAATAAAACAAGTTTAATTCCAGCTAAAGTTAGTACTAAAGCTAAAAAATATTCCAGTCTTCTACTGTTTAATTTTTGACTTCCATAATACCCCCCAACACAACCACCTGCTAGTGCAAGACCAACCATGACAAAAGTGTTAGAAGTAAAATTTACGCCACTTGATAATTGTCCCATTAGACCAGAAAAAGAATTTACCCAAATAAACAGTGCAGATACAGCTGCAGCCTCTTTTATGTTTCCCCAATGGAAAAGTAAAATTACAGGTGTTAGTATTATTCCCCCTCCTATGCCAATTAAACCTGACAACCCCCCGATAACTATACCTACAATTATGGCAACAAATATTGATGGCTTTTTGATTTTTGAGTTTTTAAAATCTTTTTTTAAAAGCATCCTTAAGATGGCAAAGAATAATACACATCCTAAAATCTTTTTATATATCCATAAATCTAAAGACCAAATGCCCCCAACAAATGCTGCTGGTATTGAGCCCAAGGCGAAATGTATGAAAAGGTTTTTATTAAAATATCTCATTTTATAATATTGATAAAATGAGATCCCAGCAACAAATAAATTAAGTAATAGTGCGGTTTGTTTCATCTTGTCGCTCGGATAGGAAAAAATTGCCATTAATGCTAAATATCCACTGGCACCTCCATGCCCCACACTAGAGTATAAAAAAGCTGTTAACGGAATCAATAAATAAAAAAAAAAGTATTCTTCTGCCATAATGTTAATTTTTAAATCAAGTTGGATTGGGTAAAATTAGAGTTTCAACCAAGTCACCTTTTCTAATAGATTTTATCTGTTCTTTGATATAGACAAGGGCATTTGCTTTTGAAAAACTAACAAGCATAGATGAATCCTGTCGGTCCAGAATGGTTACCGCATTACTCTCAACAAAGGCTTTTAAAAAAAGGGCTCTAGGTTCATTTGAAGAAAAATCATGAGAAATTGGTACTGATAATCGGACTAGACCTTTAGTTTTACAACCTTTTAATTTTAAAAGTAGAGGAAGAACATACACATAAAATGTAGTTAGCGTTGAAGCAGGGTTTCCTGGAAGAGCGAAAATAAACTTTTCCTCTTTTATCCCAAAAAACAAGGGCTTACCTGGTTTTTGTCGAACTTTATAAAAGATTTCTTTTATATCTAGACGCTTTAGAGCTTCCTTAACGAAATCGTGATCACCTACAGATATTCCACCTGAAATAATAATAACATCCGAGTTTGACAAAGCTTTATTTACAGACTCTATAGTGGTTTCTAAATTATCTTCAGAAAAAAAAATATCCTGTACTTCAATTCCTTGTTTATATAATGCAGACTTAAGTAAAATACTATTACTCTCGTAGATTTTACCCCTTGATAGAGATTCGTTTTGTGCTATCAATTCATTGCCAGTCAAAATTATTGAGACTTTTGGTAAGCGAAATACTTCTACTTTAGTAATTCCTAAACTTTGTAAGAAGGCCAATCCTGGTGCATTTAAAACATGTCCCTTTTGAAGTGGATAGGAACCTTTTTTAACCTGAGACCCTACTGGTCTGATACTTTGTCCTTCTTTAACAGCGATTTTAACCTCTAGATTATTCCCTTTCCGTATTGTTTTCTCTTGCATAATTACCGCATTTGCGGTGTCAGGAACAACAGCACCTGTGAAAATCCTGACGCATTCCCCTTGTTTGAGAATAGGATTTTTAGAATCTCCTGCTTTTACCTCATCTACTATTGAATAAAGGCTAGATTTATGTAAACAAAGTGCAAAACCATCCATAGAAGATTCTCTAAACTTTGGAAGATCCATAGGAGCCTGAATGCCATTTGCTATACATCTATAAAGGCACTGATTTATATGAAGTGTTTCTGTTTCCAATAAGGGGAGCCAGCTTTCCAAAACTAAATCAAGGGCTTCCTCTACAGATATCATGAGCTAGATTAATATACTTTCTTACCCGACTAGTGGCTTAAAAGTAACAAAAGGCTGATTGTAAAGCCTTTCACCAGTTGCTCTATAAAGAGCATTCGCTAAAGCTCCAACTACAGGTGGAAAAGTAGGTTCGCCTAGGCCAGTAGGTAATATGTCATTTTTTACAAAATCGACCTGAATTTCCCTTGGAGCTTCTGAATGACGAATTAACCTATAATTGTCGAAGTTTTGTTGTTCTGGAACACCCTCTTTAAAACTCATCGAACTGTAAAGAGCATGACCAATTCCATCTATAAGCCCCCCCTCTGATAAATTTTTTGCAGCATCTGGATTAACAACGATACCACAATCCACAGCACAATAAATTTTATCAATTACAGGTTTCCCTTTTTCAACCACAATATCAAGAACATTAGCCACATAAGAGTTGTGGCAAAAATAGGCGGAGACACCTCTATGAACACCTTTAGGGGTATTACCCCAGCTAGATTTTTTTCTTACTAATTCGAGGACACCAGCATACCGTTTTGGGTCATAATCATTATTTTTACCTACGGGACTATTTTTGGCTTTATTCAATAGATCTATTCTAAATTGAATAGGATCTTTTTCTGTAATTTCCGCAATTTCGTCGAGAAAAGCTTGTTCTGCGCCAGCGATAAAATTTGATCGAGGGGCTCTAAAAGCACCCGTAGATATATTTGACTCAAATTCCCAAGATTCTGCCAAATAGTGGTCTATAGCTCCTGCCGGAAAACGATTAGCTTGTAACGGAGAACTTGGAACACCTCCTGCCTTTACGTGGAAGGCAATTAAATTATTATTATCATCTAAAGCAGCTCGGTACTTGGCCCTATATGCAGGTCGATATGATCCCTGAGTCATATCATCCTCGCGTGTATAAATTAACTTAATTGGAGATTTCATGGTTTGGGAAATTACTGCTGCTTCTGTTACAAAGTGACCATATAATCTGCGCCCGAATCCACCTCCCATTCGAGTCATTTGGATATCAATTTTTTCTAAAGGCATGCCTAGTCGGCTTGCAACACTTTTTTCCATTGACTCAGGAGTTTGAATTGGTCCAACCAAAATAGCTTTGTCATCAGTAACATCTGCATAAAAATTCATTGGCTCCAGTGTGTTGTGAGCAAGGTATGGGCATGTATACGTTCTCTCAACAACTTTGGCCGCTTTTTGGAACATTGCACTAGGGCTACCATCTTGACGAACAATTTTAGCTTTTTTATTGTCCATAGACGACATCCATTGGTCATGATCTTGAGAGCTTTCTAGACCGTGTGGTATATTATATTCTTTAATCTTTCCAGACCAACCACGAATTTTTTCAGTCTTTTGAGGTGCCATTTCCCAACTTACCTTAATTAACTTCTTTGCTTGCATAACCTGCCACGTGGAGTCTCCAACAATTACAACAATTTCATTAAATGAATCCGTATCTACTCCTTGCCTAATATAATCATCTAAATGTGTCTTAATTGTAAATACTTTTTTTATACCTGGCATTTTTTTTATTCGGGAGTCATCCATTGACTTGAATTGCATACCAAAAGCGGGAGGGTGGATAATCATTGCGATAAGCATATTATCTGACTTGTAGTCCAGTCCATAAAGAGGTTTACCTGTGACTATTTTTTTCCCATCTACGTTTTTTCTTGAGGTGCCAATTATTTTAAAATCGGAGGTATTCTTTAAAGTTACTTGCTTGGGAATTTTTAATTTAGCTGCAATGGATGCCATAGGTCCAAAACCTGAAATATTACCTGAAGCTTTATGTATTAATTCTCCTTCATTTGTAAAAATTTCACTGGCATTTACACCCCATTTTTGAGCTGCAGCTTCAATTAACATAGCTCGAGCTGTTGCTCCAGCCATCCGAAGACTTTCCCATCCTTGCCTAATTGATTGGCTCCCTCCTGCAACTTGCCTTTTAAAAATGGATGTGTTTAAGGGTGCTTGCTCCACAATAACATCATTCCATGATACATCTAATTCCTCAGCAACTATCATTGGCATCGATGTTTTAATATTTTGGCCTATTTCAGGATTGGGTGACATAATTGTAACCAATCCATTATCACCAATTTTTAAAAACCCGTTAAGTTTAAACCATTCTTTAGGGAGGGCCTTAACTTGACTGTGAGTTAGGTCACAAGAGGTTAGCCAGTTAAAGCTGAACACTATGCCACCACCTGCAAGAGCAGTTCTTTTAATAAATGATCTTCTTCCAATAGATGTTTTTATAATTTTCATAAATCAATTTTAAGATTTTGAAGCTGTCTTAATAGCAGCTTTTATTCGAGTGTAAGTCCCACATCTGCAGATGTTCCCATTCATTGCTTCGTCAATATCGTCATCAGAGGGATTACTATTTGCTTTCAAAAGAGCCGATGCACTCATAATTTGACCAGACTGGCAGTATCCGCATTGAGGTATGTCATGTTCTAACCAAGCTTTTTGAACTGGATGATCGCCGTTTTCAGACAAACCTTCAATAGTTGTTATTTTATTATCACCTACAGAGGATATCGGTAGTTGACACGAACGAACAGCAACATCGTTTATGTGGATAGTACATGCTCCACACTGAGATATACCACATCCGTATTTAGTCCCCAAGAGATCAAGATGATCTCTAAGGACCCATAAAATTGGTGTTGAGGGATCGACGTCCACGTTTAGTGATTTACCATTTATTTTAAGTTTAAATTTTGCCATTATAATAGGTTTATAACAATATTATTGCAAATTAATTAACTAAAATAATAATATGTACTAAAAAATAAAAAATCAACTGTTATTTAAGTGTTTAAACATCTTTTCTATGGTATCCATTTGTGAACGTTCTGTAACTATTAAAAAGTTAATATTTTAGTTAGCCCCGTACCATGGCTTGAGGGGGGAAGACTTTTGATTCTCTTTATAACTTAATACCCACCTTAAATTTATGATAGATCAGCACCAAAAAGAAGATCAAAAATTATTTTACCCCTATATGCCTATCAATAAATTCAAACGTGGCTTCCATGCACCTAACCCAATTATCTTGAAGCAAAAATCCGTGTACCTCGTCTGGGAATATTAATTGTTCAAAATAAACACCTCTCTCTCTTAATTGTTCTGATAAAACGACGGACTCCGTAAAAGGGACATTGCGATCGTCATCCCCATGAATTAATAGTACCGGGCTTTCCCAACCATCTAAGTATGCTTCAGGTGAAGATTGGTATGCCAATGCAGCGATTTTAGGATAGTAATGGGGATTATACCAACTAGCAAAAGTCGGCAGCTCAGTGTTCCAGTTGTGTACGCCATGAATGTCAACACCTACCGAGAAAAGATCACTTCTTCGAGACAGACCGTGTGCTGTTAAATACCCTCCATAGCTACCCCCCCAAATTGCTATTCGATTTGGGTCTATGTCACTTCTTGATGCTAAGTATTCTCCAGCCCCAATTAAGTCATATACTTCGCTAGCTCCTGTAATCCCGTAATTATTAGCTTCTCTAAATTCAGTGCCATAACCAATTCCACTTCGATAATTTATCATCATGGCTATATAGCCCTGGCTTGCGAAATATTGTTGTACAGCAAATGCATTGCTATAATATCCGCTGTAGTGGTATGTTCGAAGCATTTGTCTTCGACTCCCGCCATGGAGAAAAATTGATGCTGGATACTTTTTTTTCTTGTTATAATTGTCTGGATAAAAAATAGTAGCCATAAATTTACTCCCGTCAGTAGCAGAAATTTTGATAACATCCGGTATTCTTTGATTTTCGAAAATCTTTGTTTTGTTTCCAATTAATTGTTCTTCTCCATTTAAAAATACAGCTGGACGAGAAGTATGTTGGGCTGTTGTCTTTAAGAACGCAAATCCTTTTTTTACAGGGAGTGGGCTAACTTCAGTTCCCTCACCATTTGTAAGCATTACATTTTTTTTTGAATCAAGGTATATCTTCCCAATATGGCGTGCGTGGATGTCATTAACATTTGTCGTGTATAAGATGTAGTTATTCTCTTTATTAAGGTGATATTGTTCGACTATTCCATCACCATATGTTAGTTGAGAGGTATTCCCTGACTGAACATCCAAGGAATATAGGTGCATCCATCCATTTTTCTCCCACGGGAAAATAAGTTGATTGTCGATGGTCCATTTGAGAGCAGCTCTAGGGAACTGATTAAAAAATGCAGAACCCCTACCTGGGTCTGCTTCCCACAAAGATTTAGACTGACCGCTGCTTAAGTTTATAACCCTAATACTCCATGGGCGGGCACTTTTTTGTGGGCTAAATGGTGGAACATCTTTAGCATAAGGCTTTCTAATAAATGCAACTTTTTTGTTATTTGGACTCCATTCAGGAGAAAAGTCACGATCCACCGAAGGGTCCATGAAAACCACCTTCATATCCTTGAAGCTGTAAACTCCAATATATGAGTTGTCAGAACGTGAGCTTGTAAAAGCCAAATAATTGTCATTTGGACTCCAATTGATATCAGATTGAGATCCACGAATACTGAATAACTTTTTTGGTTGACTTATACTGTCATTTAAGGATGCTGTCCATATTTGGCCCTCTTTGACGAATGCAATTGTAGATCCGTCATGCGAAATACTTGGCATAGAGCCTTTAGAAATTTTTATTTTTTTTCTGTTATTTAAAGAATGGATAAAAATAGCTTGCCCCGTGTCTTCGTCTAGCAAACCAGGGTTTGCTGCCTCACCTTGTCTATTTTTAGTATTCCCTCTTACATAAACCAAGCTGTACCCGTCGGGTGTAAACTCCAGATTACTTAGAGATATTCCTTGGTCTCCAACATATTCTGTAAGTTTATAAACGGAAGAAAATTGGTCTCCAGTTGCAATAAATATATTTCTTTCACCAGCAATGTTGTCTACCCATGCAAGAGTTTTACTATCTCTAGAGACTGTCAAATTAGATGCAAAGGGGGAATCTAAAATTTCTTTTATAGTTGGTTGAGCAGATAATACTAGTCCTAAAATTAAATTTATTAATAGAGTGAAAAATTTCATAATACGATTTAATATTAAATATAAGTATTTATAAAATTGGAACTCAACGAGGTCCTAACAATTGGATTTAGATGATATTCCGTTTTAAATATACTTCTGTTAAATCTAACAGAGGTTATATTCATGATGAGGTTTCTTGTAACTGAGAGAATACTTTTCCCCTAAACCCTAATCGGAGTGGTTTTTATATCGGGGTTAGGTTTTTTCTTCCTTTAGGGTAAGTTTACTAAATTGTATTATGGTACCCTAAAGGGTGTTTTATGTAAAAACAAAACCCCAACAATTTGTAATTCAACAAGTTGGGGTTTTATGTTGGTGGTCCCACCTGTCCTCAAAGGGGGGTTGTATATATAATGATAATCAACAAGTTAACTGATGTAGGTGGTTCGGTATCCGAACCATTTTGGTTAGTGTTCCGAACCTTCTCAAAAATCAAGATTTTTTGACTACAACCCAGGTTCAGGTTCTTTTAGGACCATTATTTTGAATTGTCCCTTGTAGAAAATAAAAAACTATTCCACCAATAATTGTCCATAATACATCATTCCAATCAAAAACTCCTCTTCCTGGAGTGTAAATTGTTATAAACTCATTTCCAATTAGACCAATCATAGAAATGATTATTGACCACTTTAATCTATTTCTGTAAATAGATGTATTAGGTTTAAAAATCTCTGGAATGATTACATAAAACATACTTGGAAGACCAATACCTGGAAGGAAGTTAGGAATTACTCCAAGAAAATAAATTATAACGTCATTTCCTCCTTCATAGTTTGGTCTGATGTAATCTTGAACCAATCCAAATGTTAAAAATGTAACTCCAAAAACTAGATAATAAAAATATTTTCTGTTCATCAACTTTCAAAAATAATTTATTTGTTTTGGATTTAGGTTCGGTTCAGGTTTTAAAAGGACCAATTATAAAATCCCAAATTGATTAAAGTGATATGAGGTGTGGAAATGAACTAGTTTCTTAAATAAACTAGTTTCAATATTACCATATATGTTGTGAATAGTATAATGAGACTTTAACTCCTTAACTATTTTAATGTTTTCAGTAAGTCTGTTTTTTTTATTTAAAAATGATTCTTCTGAACTAAAAGACTTAAACTCTTTTAGGGTTTTTGAATTTTTTGGATACTTGTTTATATCAAAATCCAATGACTTTAAATATTTCAAAAATACTTTTCCAAAAAGTCTCCCAAATAATCTTGTCCGAAGACTAATTTTTTGGTTTCCTAATGAGACTTCAATAAAATTGTTACAATGATTAATCATTTGAAATGAATTCATTTTTCCCCATTTAGGGGATGTCTCTTCATCAAGATAATTCAACTTATCAATAAGAGAATCAAAATCATAAATCATACTACAAATTAATGATTTTGGTTCGGATTTTGGTTCGGAATAAGAAATGTAAAAAACAAAAACCCTCTAAATCAATGACTTAGAGGGTTTAAGGGTGGTCCCACCTGTCCCAGAATCAGGGTTATATATCTAGTGATTATCAAATAGTTAGGTGTTTAAGGTGGTTCGATAATCGAACCAATCTAGTTCGAAGTTCGAACCATGTTAAAAATCAAGGTTTTTTAACATTAACCCTAGTTCGAGTCCCATTTGGACCATTCCTTTTTTGTTAAAATATATTCATGTTTATTTGAGTTAATCTTGTTTAAGATTCCCCCTAATTTCATTACCGACTTTTGTGAACGAATATTTTTTTCATAAACATCAAAATAAACAGTGTTTAAAAAAGAAAAAACATAATCTAATATTAGTTTTTTAACATTGTAATTTATGTTTGATCCCCAATAATCTTTACCAAGAAAAGTATACCCTAGTTTGACTGAAAGGTCTTCTTCTTTAAAATCATAAAGTCTAGTCCACCCAACAATTTTGTTGTTCTTTTTATTGATAATTGTTAGACTTCCAAATTCGTTCTTAATCCCAGAGTTAAAATATTCTAGAAACTTATCTTTTTTATACCTGTCCTTTTCTGAATGTTGTTCCCAAATCATTTGATGACCTCCTTGTTTATACAAATCTTCAAAGTCTTCCCTTAAGGTTTGTCTTAAAAATATCACCTCATTCTCGAGTTCTTCTATTTTCAGTTTTACATTCATAATTGAAACCTTAATTTAATAAAAGGTTCGACAATTGGTTCGACAATTAAATCATTAAAAACAAAAACCCTCATAGTCAAGGACTTAGAGGGTTTAAGGGTGGTCCCACCTGGGCTCGAACCAGGGACCAACTGATTATGAGTCAGCTACTCTAACCAACTGAGCTATAGGACCTTTTCAATCAGATCAGATCTACCATAAGGAGACTTGATAAAAAAATTGGATGAATTCTAAAAATTTTAATCAAAGCAATTTTATATTGATTTTCAAAAACAAATATAACATAAATTTCAGGTGTCTATATACAAGATTGATAGTTTGCTTTATGATTTTTTTTTAAACTATCTTGCAATCCATGATAGAAAGAAATTTTATAGATATTAATAATGAGGAGTTTTGGAATACGGTTACTCATTTTATAGGACTAATCCTAACTTTGATAGGAATCCCCTTTCTTTTTTTCTATAACACTCATATCTCCATCTTAAGCCTTTTCTCGTTGTCACTTTTTTCACTAGGCTTAGTGATGGTCTATGGTTCCTCTACAATTTATCACAGAGTTTCAGAAATAAATCTTAAAAGAAAATTGAAGGTTCTAGATCACATCAGCGTATTTTACTTAATATTGGGATCTTATGCTCCCGTTTGTTTAATAACGCTTTATGATTATTCGGGATTGTTAATTTTTTTCTCAGTACTAATTATAGCTATAATTGGGACTATTTTGAAAATTTTTTACACCGGAAGAATGGAGGTATTATTTTTGTTGTGTTATTTGGGAATGGGATGGTTCATCATAATTGATATACAAACACTATTTGAAATAATTAACACTAAAGCAAAACTTTTATTAGTTGCGGGGGGAGTTTCTTACACGATAGGGGTGTTATTTTATGCATTTGATAAAATTAAATTTTTTCATTCTATATGGCATATTTTTGTTTTGGCTGGATCAATTTTTCATTACTCCATGACTCTAATTTTTATAATATAAACTAACTCTAAGCTTGATCTTCTTTAGGCAGGGATAAAAATTTTGTTAATTTAGCCGACTAGTTTTAAGTAATGGGTTCAGTTAAATTTTGGAGAAATGTCACAATAATTTCATTAATACTAACTATACTTTCTATAGCTAATACCATTATTAAAATATTTACATGACATGAGAAAACACATTATCATATTTTTTTCGTTTTTTGTTCACTCACTTTTTAGTCAACAACCTAACTATACAGTTTCAAAAGATCGGCTTTTAAAGAACCTAAAAAAACTTAGTGAATTCGGGATTAACAAAAACAATGGCAATGATAGAGTTGCATATAGTGACTATGACATCCGTGCGAGAGAATACTTAAAAAAATACCTGAAAAATCTTGGGTTGAAGGTTGAAGTCGATTACGCAGCAAACATAATTGCAAGAAAAGATGGGGCAAATAAAAAACTTAAACCAATAATTTTTGGTTCTCACATTGATGCTGTCCCCAATGGAGGACATTTCGATGGACCTCTAGGTGTAATTGGTGGTATTGAGGCTCTAGAAACAATTTTAGATAATAACATTGTTACTTCTCATCCTTTGGAGTTAATAATTTTTACAAATGAGGAAGGCGGGGTCTTTGGGAGTAGAGCACTGGCTGGTAAATTAAATAATGATGCATTAAAGGTTAAAACGGCCTCAGGTTATACAAACGGAGATGGTGTTGAAAGGCTTGGTGGAAATCAAGAGAGAATTTTTGAGGTTACTAAATCTTCTAATCACTATCATGGTTTTGTTGAACTTCATATCGAGCAGGGAAATATTTTAAACAAAAACAATACCGATATTGGAGTTGTAACTGGAATAGTTGGCTTGAAATGGTGGGATGTTACAATTACTGGGTTTGCAAATCACGCAGGCACAACACCGATGAATGAAAGAAAAGATCCTATGATTACTGCTGCTGATTTTATTTTACTCGTGAAGAGAGTTATTAGTGAGATCCCAGGTAATCAAGTAGGAACCGTTGGTAAAATTGAGGCTTCACCCGGAGCACCAAATGTAATCCCAGGAATGGTAAAACTGAGTTTAGAGATAAGAGATTTGGATGAGAGTAAAATAGATTTTTTATTTAGAGAAATAGAAAAAAAAGCACAAATAATTGCTTTAGAGAACGAAACTAATATTTCTTTTTCATCCATTGATATTAACGCAAGTCCCGCTCTAATGAATGAACAAATTCAAAGCTTGATTTCAGATGCTGCAACCGAATTGAATTATTCCTTTAAAAAAATGCCAAGCGGAGCAGGACATGACGCCCAAGATATGGCGATCATAGTTCCATCCGGAATGATTTTTATACCAAGTGTTGATGGAATTAGCCACTCGCCAAAAGAATTCTCAACAGATGAGGCTGTGTACAAAGGAGTAAATATCCTTCTAAACACTATATTAAAACTTGATAAAGAAAAGTTTTAATAAAAAAATATTTCATGGATAAAAACAGCAAAAAATGGATTTATTTGTTTTTACTTTCAGGCATTTGGGGTAGCTCTTATATATTAATCAAAAAGGGGTTGGTGGGTTTGTCCCCAATTCAATTGTCTTGTTTTAGAATTGTAATCACATCATTCATACTAGTTTTTTTTGGTCTAAGGCATGTTAAAAACTTAAGTAGAGGTCAATGGAAATGGTTATTCGTTACTGGGTTTTTTGGAACTTTCTTCCCTACATTCCTGTTTGCTTATTCAGAAACAAAGATAGATAGTTCTGTTGTAGCTGTTTTGAATGGATTAACACCCCTATTCACCCTATTTATTGCTGTACTTTTTTTTAGTTACACTTTTAGAAAACTCCAGTTTTTAGGAGTTGCCGTCGGGCTATTGGGAACTGTTATGCTCATAAATGATGAATATTCCTCAAAACCTTTTTCTAATGCCAACTATTCTTTATTAGTGTTAATTGCATCTCTTTGCTATGGATTTAATGTCAATATTTTAAAATACAAACTCAAAGGTGTTTCCTCAATTGGGATAGCTATTGGAAACTTTTTAGCTATTACTCCTCCTGCTTTAATTCTTTTACTCTTATCAGATTTTTCTTGGAACACTTTTTACAAGGAGGAAGATATTATAACGTCTCTTTTATTTGTATTTATTCTAGCCTCTATGGGGACTGCCCTTGCAAAAGTTATGTTTAATGAATTAGTTACTATTTCCTCCCCTGTTTTTTCAGTTTCGACAACTTATTTACTTCCGATAGTAGCTATAGGCTGGGGAATGCTAGACGGAGAATCATTTGGCATTAGCAAGTTTCTGTCTGCTTTTATTATTTTAATTGGAATTTATCTCATTACTAAAAAAAATTAAAAACATAATATTTGTATAATTTTTAAAAAGACTTTACTTTATGATAAATATGACTAGTGTAGTTAATTATTTAGGAAATCTTAGAACAGAGTCTATCCACGTATCCTCTAATAATAGGATAGTTACAGATGCACCTGCAGACAATAACGGAAAAGGAGAGGCTTTTTCTCCCACAGATTTAGTTGCCTCATCGTTATCATCTTGCATTTTAACTGTCATAGGAATTGTTTCTAAAAAAATAAAATATGACTTAACGAACACTCAATCTTCAGTAAAAAAAATAATGGGTGATAACCCAAGGAGAATAGTAGAAATTCATGTGAAGATTGAATTTTCAAAATCTGCAGATTCTAAAATAAAGACAATAATTGAAAAAACCGCTCTAAGTTGTCCTGTTGCGAAATCTTTACATCCTGACATAATTCAGAATATTTCATTTATATGGCCAGATTAACTATCCACTATGTATGTTAAATTTTAATTTTTTTTTAATTAAAAGAATTCTTATAGCCCTAGTTTTTTTACCTATGGATTTCCAAGTATCATCAATTGAACCGTCAGATTGTCGTTCACGGTTAAGATATACATCTTTTGATAAGATGACAAAAAATGAAAGGATTGCTTGGCTTTTTTGTGCATATGAAAAACTTAAAGAGGGAGATGACAGGCATTTAAAGATTTATAAGGAGAGAAATGGTGATATTCCAAATTATAATCAGTTTCTTAAATTGTGGAGAAACAGGGATTTAGATAAGTAAACTTTTGAGATTTTTAAAAGATTAAAAATCTTGCCGTATTTTTGAATTTTAAAACTCAAATACAGATGATAGTTGAACAAATATATACTGAGTGTTTGTCCCAAGGTTCTTATTACATTGAAAGTGAAGGTGAGGCTGCTGTGATCGATCCATTGAGAGAAGTTGAATCCTACATAGAGAAAGCCACAAGAGGAAAGGCAAGAATTAAGTATGTGTTTGAAACTCATTTTCATGCTGACTTTGTAAGTGGGCATTTAAGTTTATCCAAAAAAAGTGGCGCTCCTATAGTTTTTGGCCCAAATGCGAATCCTGCCTATGAATCAGTAGTTGCGGCAGATGGAGAAAAATTCAGAATTGGTAAAATTAGTTTAGAATTAATTCATACCCCCGGTCACACAATGGAAAGCAGCTGTTATCTTCTTAGAGATGAAAATGACAAAGAGGTTGCAGTTTTTACTGGCGATACCCTATTCCTAGGTGATGTTGGAAGACCTGACTTAGCTCAAGGAAATAAAAACATGACAAAAAAATACCTTGCTGGCCAACTTTTCGATAGCATTAGAAGTAAATTGATGCCTTTGCCAGATAATATAACAATATATCCTGCCCACGGAGCAGGTTCAGCTTGTGGGAAAAACATGATGGATCTAACCAGTGATTCCCTTGGAAATCAAAAAATCGTAAATTATGCGCTTCGTAAAGACATGACAAAGGAGGAATTTATAAACGAAGTTACTGAAGGTCTTGTTTCTCCTCCGAACTATTTCCCGTCAAATGTAGAACTAAATAAAAAAGGGTACGAGGATGTTTCATCAATAATAAACAAAAGTCTGAATCCTATAAATATTGACGAATTTAATTCATTAAGAAAGCAAAATGATATATTAATTTTAGATGTAAGATCTAAAAGTTCATTTTCTAAAGGCTATATACCAGGAAGTTTATTTATCGGCCTAGAGGGTATGTTCGCACCATGGGCGGGTACTCTAATTGGAAATATTAAACAAAAGATCATCATAGTTTCACCAAAAGGGAAGGAAAAAGAGGCTATATCTAGGTTATCAAGAGTTGGTTTCGATAATGTTATTGGGTTTTTAGATGGTGGCTATGAAAAATGGTCAATATGTTGCGAAAAAATTAAAAAGGTTAAATCTATAAGTGCTAAAGAATTTTTTGCTGAAGTGAATTCTTTAAAAAAAAGGAATATTTATGACGTTCGAAGTGAGGATGAATTTAGGATTGGGCATTTCCCCGGTGCAAAAAACACCCCTTTAAATAAGATTGACAAGTATATTGGTGAACTTGAAAAAAAATCACCATTTTATATTTATTGTAAAGGTGGTTATAGGAGTGTTATCGCAGGTTCAATCATAAATAAAGGCCGCGATTTAAAATTGATCAATATTGAAGGTGGATATGATGAAATTGAAAAATTTAATTTTTTCAAATAGTTTCTACATGTATGCAT
The DNA here is from genome assembly GCA_902635965.1 of uncultured Bacteroidota bacterium. Taxonomy (GTDB): domain Bacteria; phylum Bacteroidota; class Bacteroidia; order Flavobacteriales; family Flavobacteriaceae; genus TMED96. The sequence continues at coordinate 124,963 of CACPQA010000002.1, read as the reverse complement.
TTATAAATATAAAGACCACAAACAGAATGTATAATCCTACAAGATAGATACTGTGTCTTGTTTTGAGGCCTTTGTTAAAATAAAAAATATAAAAAGAAGCTATGGTTAAAATAATTAGGCTTATCTGTAATTCTATGACATCAGATAAGGTAGTTGGGGGCATAACAATTGGGCCTTTAATCAATGTGTATGCAAAAATAGGTAACCCTAAAGCAAAACAAATATCAAAAATATTACTCCCCAGAGCATTTGAGATTGCATCATCGTACTCCCCTTTTAAAGCATCCCTGTATGACAGAATTGTATCTGGCAGACTAGTTGCTGCAGATGCAAGAATAACTGCAATAAAGTAAGGTGCAATTCCCATCTCCTCAGCAATAGTTTCACAAGCATTAATTAGTAAGACACAGGCCGAACCAATTATTCCCATAGAAAAAAGTAACAAAGACCAAGCGTTGAATGCATTTGCTTTTTTTCTAAAAAAAATATTGACAAAATCAAAATATACAATCGCTTTTAAGATCGGGGTTTCTCCACTGCCTTGAGATTTGTTTGAAATTAAATTTGTCTCTTCAACGGTCTTCATAGAAGTAAACATATAAATAATATAAATTAAGTATGTAGACATTAAAATAAGGCCATCTGCCCAATCAATCTTGTTTTTATAGATTACGTACATTAAAATAAATTCACAGATAATTAAACCTAGACCATCTCTAAGAATTACTTTTTTCGAGACCTCAACCTTATTTTTAATCCCAAAAAGTGTAACTGCCAAAATTACAACAGCAGGTATAATCATACTATTGAAAATTGCACTGCCGGATGTTGTTCCCATTCCAAATGCGAAGTTGTCAAGTTCGCCAAGCATTATTAATCCAAAGAGGGTGGTGAAAAGTTCAGGCATTGAACTCCCAATTGCATTGATAGTAGCCCCTCTTACACCTTCTGTAAGGTTCCTACCGAGATAATCAGATGCTGCTTGAAACCCATCGCTTGATCTCCAAATTACGATCATTGCAATGAAAATTGAACAGAACGGAACGATAAGTTCATTCATTTTGAAACTTTGCTTGACAAAAGTAACATTAAATTTTGTTTTCTTCTTGCTTAAAATAATTTCAACCCACAATAAAAAATTTTAATTTTACCTTGATGAATTCCCAAAGACAAAAAAAGGTTTCTTCGCTTCTACAAAAAGAAATGTCTAACATCTTTCATAAAGCTATTAGATTTAGTGGCTCATCTAATACGTTAGTGTCTGTGACGAAGGTTAAAATTTCTCCTGATTTGTCTGTTGCTAAGGTCTATATTAGCATTTATCCGTCAAAAAACAAAGATGATTACATAAAAGGGCTTCGTGATAATGCTAAACAGGTCAAACATACACTATCACAAAAACTCAAAGATGAACTAAGAATAATTCCAAACTTAACTTTTTATTTAGATGATTCTCTTGACTATATCGAAAAGATTGAATCGTCTTTAAAAGAAGGTAAAAATCCAATTAAAGAATAATTTGAAGGTATCTCTCTACTTTGCTCTAAAATATTTTTTTTCTAATAAAGAAAAATCTGTAATTAATATTATGAACATAATTGCAGTAGCAGTTATTTCGTTTTCAACCGCGTCTTTATTTATAGTTTTGAGTGCATTTAGTGGGCTAAAAACTTTTGGTCTTTCTTTCACGAATAAGTTTGATCCTGATTTCAGAATAAAACCTAAATATGGGGGGGAAATAATTCTTTCTAATGAAGAATTATCAAAAATTAATTCTATCCCCGGTATTAGTGAAAGTTCACCAGTGATAGAAAATAAGGTGGTTCTAAACTTTAAAGATAAAACTATGATGGCGGTTTTAAGAGGCGTGCAATCGAATTATTCTAAAATAGTTCAAATAGACTCTCTCATGATTTCAGGAAGTTGGTTTGAAGATGGATATTCGGAAGTGATTATTGGTAGCTCCATCGCAAAACAAATTAATCTTGGTGTTTATGATTATTCTGATCTTTTGAAAATTACTGTCCCCAGAAAGTTAAACAAATCAACAATTAACTTTAATCCTTTTAAAACTGAAACTGCACTAGTGGCTGGTATTTATTCTTCAATCGAAGACATAAATAAATTGTATGTTTTTTCTAATATTAACTTTGCTAGAAAACTTTTTCAAAACCAGCTTAACAAATTTGATTTTATTGACTTTAAAATTCAAGGAGCGCCAAATATTAAAAACTTAAAAAAAGAGATATTTAAAGCATTAAATAATCAAGTAATTGTTGAGTCGAGGAAAGAATTAAACTCATCTATATATAAGATGTTAAATACAGAAAACATTGTTTTATATTTAGTTTTCAGCTTCATAGTTCTAATATCTCTTTTTTCTGTATTTGGGTCAATTGTAATTATGTATTTAGACAAGAAAAGGGAGTTTTTTATTTTCCATGCAATAGGAATTGTTCCTAAACAAATCCAACAAATATTCTTTTTTTTGGGATGTTGCATTTCATGGCTAGGGTCTGTTTTGGGATTTGGTTTGGGTATACTAATTGTATTTATTCAAAAAAACTTTCCTTTTCTCTATGTGCCTTCAACGTCACTTGCATATCCAGTTGAGATTATGTTTGAAAATTGTTTAGCGGTATTGTTAACCGTGTTTTTTTTAGGATCAATCACGTCAATTATTGCAACCGCTGGCATTAAAGGGAAGGCCTATTCTTATTTAGACTAATTGCGGTTCTGAGAAGATTTCACGTAGTTCTTGTAGAGTAGAAATAACTTCTTCAACTGAATTTGATGAGATTAATTTTAGTTTAAATTTTTTTATATTTTCGATCCCTTTAAAGTATCTGCTGTAGTGTTTTCTGGTTTCATATATTGCAAGCTTTGGCCCCTTCCATTTTACCGACATCTCAAAATGTCTCTTTACAAGTTCTATCTTTTCAATATTTTTTGGTTCTTCTAGTTTTTCCCCACACTTGAAATAATGTTTTATTTGATTAAAAATCCATGGATTACCAATGCTTGCACGTCCAATCATAGCGCCATCCAATCCAAATTTATTTTTCATCTCTAGGGCTGCCTCTGGAGAATCAACATCACCATTGCCAAAAACTGGAATTTTCATTCTTGGATTATTTTTAACCTCAGAAATGCGATTCCAGTCTGCTTTACCCTTATACATCTGTGATCTTGTTCTCCCATGAATAGAAATAGCTGCTATGCCGACGTCTTGCAGTCTTTCTGCAACTTCGACTATTTTGATTGTGCTTTCATCCCAACCCAGTCGAGTCTTTACTGTTACTGGCAATTTAGTTTTTTTTACCATTTCCTTAGTTAGCTGAACCATCAAGGGAATATCCTTTAGTATGCCTGCACCAGCTCCTTTACAGACAACTTTTTTTACAGGACACCCATAGTTAATATCGATTATATCTGGTTTTGTTTTTTCTACTATCTCAATTGATTTTAACATCGATTCTAAATTAGAGCCAAAAATCTGAATCCCAACTGGCCTTTCTTTTTGGTAAATGTCGAGCTTTTGAACACTTTTCGCTGCATTTCTAATTAGGCCTTCGCTTGAAATGAACTCGGTATACACTAAATCCGCGCCTTTTTCTTTGCATAGTGCTCGAAAAGGCGGGTCACTTACATCTTCCATAGGAGCAAGTAGTAAAGGGAAATCTTCAAATTCTATTTTGCCTATTTTTACCATGAATTTTCACAAAAATAAAAAAAAGGCTGCATACATTAACGTATATTTACAACGATTGAAAATTTATATGGACCTAATTAGAAATTTTTGTATCATAGCCCACATTGATCACGGAAAAAGTACCCTTGCAGACAGGCTTTTGGATTTTACAGGTACGGTTGAGCAAAGGGAAAAGAAAGAACAACTTTTGGACGATATGGACCTCGAGAGAGAGAGAGGAATAACCATAAAGTCTCACGCAATACAAATGGAGCATAAATATGAGAACAAAAATTATACACTAAATTTAATTGATACCCCTGGACATGTTGACTTTTCCTATGAGGTTTCTAGATCAATTGCTGCTTGCGAAGGTGCTTTATTAGTGGTTGATGCCGCGCAAAGTATACAGGCACAGACAATTTCAAACTTGTACCTTGCTCTAGAGAATGATTTAGAGATAATTCCAATACTTAATAAAATAGACCTCCCTTCGGCAAACATTGAAGAGGTTACAGATGACATAATCGATTTGTTAGGATGTGAAAAAAATCAAATTTTAAAAGCCTCTGCAAAAACGGGTGAAGGTATAGATAAAATTATAAGTGCAATAATCAATAGAATCCCTTCTCCAAAAGGGAGGAGTGATTTGCCTCTTCAGGCATTAATTTTCGACTCGGTTTTTAATCCCTTTAGAGGAATTGAAACATATTTTAAAGTTATAAATGGCAAAATTAAAAAAGGTCAAACTATCAAATTCTTGGCAACCGGGAAGAGTTATGTCGCAGATGAAGTGGGTACATTAAAACTCAACAAGGTTTCAAAAAATTTGATTTCGTCTGGTGATGTAGGGTATCTAATCACAGGAATTAAAAATGCAAAGGAAGTAAAAGTTGGTGACACAATCATAGACGACGGGCAGATTGAAGTAGATGCCATTGATGGGTTTGAAGAAGTAAAGCCGATGGTTTTTGCTGGAATCTACCCAGTAGACACTGATGATTATGAAGAGCTTAGGAAGTCCATGGAAAAATTGCAATTAAATGATGCTTCTTTAGTTTTTATACCAGAAAGTTCTGCTGCGCTTGGTTTCGGATTTAGATGTGGTTTTTTAGGGATGTTGCACCTTGAAATAATTCAACAAAGGCTGGAGCGCGAATTTGGAATGAGTGTAATCACAACAGTGCCAAATGTTTCTTACCATGCATTCACTCGGAAAGAACCAAACAAATTGATTCTTGTAAATAATCCTTCTGATATACCTGACCCTTCAGTTTTAGAGAGAGTGGAAGAACCTTATATCAAAGCTTCAATAATCACAAAATCTGATTATATCGGAAATGTTATAACGTTGTGCATAGAAAAAAGGGGGAAGATGATTAATCAAACTTACCTTACTCAACAGAGAGTCGAGCTTGTTTTTGAACTTCCGCTAGCAGAAATTGTTTTTGACTTTTATGACCGATTAAAAACCGTGTCCAAGGGCTATGCGTCTTTTGATTACTCGCCAATTGGGTTCAGTGTTTCAAAGCTTGTCAGGGTGGATATTTTATTAAATGGTAATCCAGTAGATGCTTTGTCTTCTCTAATTCATGCTGATAATGCGTATACTATTGGTAAAAAAATGTGTGAAAAGCTTAAAGAATTAATTCCAAGACAACAATTTGATATTCCAGTTCAAGCTGCAATTGGGGCTAAAATTATATCTCGCGAAACAATAAAAGCTGTCAGGAAAGATGTTACAGCGAAATGCTATGGAGGAGACATAACAAGAAAAAGGAAGCTTCTTGAAAATCAAAAGAAAGGAAAGAAGAAGATGAGACAAATTGGTAGTGTTGAAATACCCCAACAAGCATTTTTAGCAGTTCTAAAGCTTAATGATTGAATTATAATATGATTTCTTCTAAATTCGGCTTAAATTTAGATTTATGGAAAGAATCAATGTTTTTTTTGAGAAATTAAAGAATTATTCATTTTGGGAAAGGCTTTTTTCATGGCGGTTGATAAAAGAGCTTTCCGACAGCACACTTAAAGAAGTCAAAGAAATAGAAGAACGATTAAGTGACCTAGAAAAGAAGTTAGTAGATGAAACCTCTAAGAATAAGATTCTATCAAGCGAAATAAACAGTTTGGAAAAACAAATTTTTATTCAAGAGAAGTCCTTAATAAAAGAGTACCAAAGAGAGGTCGCACAAGTTTCACAGGTAAAAAAAGATTTGGATGCTGAGAGAGGCCGAATCCAAGATTCTAAGTTGAAGGAAAAGGAAGAGGAATTCGAAAAACTTAAACATCAATGGTCTTCTCATGAAACTTATGTCGAGCAAAAAATAAAAATGATTTGCCAGACTCATCTTGTAGACTATATTGAAGAGGTACCATTCAAAGGAAAGCCGGATAACACAATTAATATTTGTGACGAATATATAATATTTGATGCTAAAAGTCCGGCTAACAACGATTTAACTAATTTCCCAAAATACATTAGACGAGAGACTGATAATCTTAAAAAATATGCCTCCCAAGAGTCTGTAAGAAAAGAAGTTTTTTTGGTTGTTCCTTCCAATACAATCGAACATATCTCTCAGCTTACATATAACCTTGGGGATTATAAAGTATATGTGGTTACAATTGATTCTCTAGAACCTATAATTTTATCTTTAAAAAAGATAGAAGAGTATGAATTTGCTGAGCAGTTAAGCCCAGAAGAAAGAGAAAACATATGTCGTGTTATAGGGAGGTTTGCACATACAACTAAAAGAAAAATCCAAATTGATCAGTTTTTTGCTAATCAATTTATTGAACTTTTGGTAAAATGCAAAAATGACCTGCCCAAAGATTTACTAGAATCTGTAATTGAGTTTGAAAAAGCTGAAAAATTAAATCCACCATCCGAAAGAAGATCAAAACAAATTTTGACTAAAGAGCTTAAATCAAAAAATGAATCAATTAACGCAGAGGCTCAAGTGAGGCAAATTAGTATCCCTGAATCTTTTGAAGATGTTAAAAACCTTGAATAAATGAAAAAAATTATTTTACTTTTTATGGTTAACTGTTGTTTAAATCTTTTTTGTCAAAAAAGATTAACCCTAGACCGTTTAGCCTCAAAATATACACTAAGTTCCTTTGAGATGTTTAAAAAATTACTTAGTATCCCAAACGATGCAAACGATAAAATAGATATAGAAAAAAACATAAAGTGGACTGAGGAAGAATTTGGAAAGAGGGGATTTAAGGTTTCAAAAATTATCACTAAGGGTGCGCCCCTGTTGTTGGCTAAAAGAGATTTTACCTCAAAAGGGAAAACGGTCCTCATATACCTTCAAATGGACGGACAGCCTGTGGACCCCTTAAAATGGAATCAAGAAAATCCATATTCCCCAGTATTGAAAAAAAAGAATTCTTCGGGTTTTTGGGAGGCTATAAATTGGGAGAAAATATATGAATATAATGATGATTGGAGGGTTTTTGCACGATCATCTAGTGACGCGAAAGGTCCGGTTTCAATGTTTTTGGCAGCGATTGATGCAATTGATGAAAATGGAATCACTCCCAGCTTTAACATAAAAGTAATACTAGATTTTGAAGAAGAAATGGGATCTCCCAATTTACCGGACGCTGTTAAAAAAAATGGTGAACTTCTTACTTCTGATGTTTTAATTATTCTTGATGGCCCTCGTCATAGGCTTAACAAACCAACCTTAACTTTTGGGGCTAGAGGGATTGCCACAATTCAATTAACAACATATGGTCCCATAGTCCCTCAACACAGCGGACATTTTGGGAACTATGTGCCGAACCCTGCATTAAGATTATCAAAAATACTTGCATCAATGAAAGATGAATATGGAAAAGTGACAATTGATGGTTATTATGATGGAATTGAAATTACACCTGATGTAAAAAAAATACTGGATTCTACACCTCACAATGAAATGGAATTATTAGACCTGCTCCAAGTCGCGGGCTTCGATAAAGTAAAGGACACATATCAAGAAGCGATTCAATACCCTTCATTAAATATCAGAGGAATGAGTTCTGGCTGGATTAATGACGAGGTGCGAACGATAATTCCTTCTTGGGCTAGAGCAGAAATTGATGTGAGGCTTGTAAAAGAATCTAATCCGAGAAGACTTTTATCGTTGATAAAGAAACACATTGAAGGGTTAGGGTATTTAGTACTAGACAGAGAACCAAACAAAAAAGAAAGGTTAAAACACAAAAAAATTGCAACTTTTACCTCTAAAATTTCATATCAGTCGTTTAGAACTAGTCTTAAAAATGAATACAGTGTTTGGCTTAGGAATGCTATAAAAAGAGGGTTTGGCGAAGAACCAATTTTGATAAGGATGAGTGGAGGCTCAATACCAATTTCTCCATTTGTTAATACTTTAAATATTCCAGCAATTACTGTTCCTACCGTCAATAGAGATAACAATCAGCACAGCCCAAATGAAAACATTAGATTAGGTAATTACAGAGAAGGAGTGAAGACAATTTTGTCAATTTTATCAGAGAAATTATAGGTTTAAAAATGAAAGTTACTTACCTGGGACACTCATGTTTTTTGATTTTATTCAACGGAAAAAGGTTATTAATAGACCCCTTTATTACAGGAAACGAACTGGCAAAAAATATAGACATTTCAAGTATAAAATGTGATTATATTTTAATTACTCACGGGCACCAAGACCACCTGCTAGACGCAGAGTTAATTGCTAGAAACAATAATGCTACAATCATTTCAAACTATGAAATTGTTTCATGGTACAATGCCAAAGGGGTTAATGGTCATGGTATGAACCATGGGGGAAAGTTTAATTTTGATTTTGGCACTATTAAATTTGTGTCTGCTATACATTCATCAGTACTCCCTGACGGAAGCTACGGTGGCAATCCTGGGGGGTTTGTTGTTTATGGGAATGATAAATCCTTTTATCATGCCGGCGACACAGCATTAACTTATGATATGAAATTAATTCCTAAGCTTTGTCCTAAACTTAATTTTGCAATTTTACCAGTCGGGGATAACTTCACAATGGGTATCGACGAGGCCTTGACGGCTTCGGATTTCATTAAGTGTAAAAAAATAATCGGATGTCACTTTAACACATTCCCGCCCATAAAGATTGACGTTTCTAATGCTGTAAAAAAGTTTAACTTTCGTAAAAAAAAATTAATCATCCCGAAAATTGGAGGTTCTTTGGATTTGTAAATTAATCTATGTTGAAAATAAAAATTTAATTTCTAATTTTTTTAGATTATATTATATAAAAAAAGTTGAAAAAAACTTTATTTAAAAGAATTTTAGTTGGTTTTGCCTTTTCTCCAAATTTAAAAGCTAACATATTTACATCATTGCGTTTAGCTAACTCACTTGAGGCAGAACTTTTTTTCATTCATGTTGGAAAAAAAACCCCTGTAAAGGAAAAAACCTTTGAGGAGATATTAAAGGATTCCCCTGTGCAGTCAAAATTTACAAAAGTGCTATGGAAAGAAGGGGATCCAATCCCAACTATTTTAAAGATGTGCGAAAAAAATAAAATTGATTTATTACTTCTTGGTGCTGTACAAAGAGAAAATGTTTTAAAATTTTATGTAGGGTCAATAGCAAGGAAAATTACAAGAAAAGCGTCCTGTTCAGTTCTGCTTTTAATTAAACCATCGATTCAAGAGGTTCCTTCGAAACACGTTGTAGTGAATGCTATAAATGAACCTAATACAGAGAAAACAATAAGGTCTGCATTTGAATTTTCTTTCCTTATGAATATTCCCAACGTAACTCTTGTTGGTGAAATAAGCCAATCTAAGGTGTCCATGACAGCCGACGACGATGAAAGCCTAAAAAAGATTACCGAAATTAAAGAGGGAATAGAAACCGAAGAAAAAAACAGATATGATGATATCTTGCTAAATATACCTGAGAGTCTTAAAAAAAACAAAAAAATCCAATCACAAAGTATTTTTGGAGCTAGAGGATATTCAATTGGTCATTATGCTAGGGTTGTTCGAGCTGACTTACTTGTTCTAAATTCAGAAGAGAATCGTTCCTCTTTTCTTTCAAGAATTTTTCCAAAAGATCTCGAACATATTTTATCTGAATTGCCGACAGATGTTCTTATTATAAAAAACAGAAAATCATAAATCATGAGAGACTTTATAAAAGAAATTCCTAAAAATTTATTTGCAGGATTTGTTGTCTCCTTAGTCGCACTACCTCTAGGCTTAGGTCTCGCCATCGCTTCAGAGGCGCCGCCTATTTCTGGTGTAATCGCTTCTATTGTTGGTGGAACAGTTGTTGCTATTATGGGAGGATCACAATTAACAATAACCGGGCCTGGCAATGGTTTGGTTATAGTTTTATTGTATGCTATCACTTCGTTGGGCGGAGGTGATTTATATCAGGGCTATCTATATACTTTGGCTGCTATAATTGTCTCAGGTATACTAATGTTTCTTTTTGGTGTTTTTAGGCTCGGAGCCTTGAGCGAATTTTTTCCATCCTCCGCTTTACAGGGTATGCTCGCCGCTATTGGCGTGGGAATACTATCTAAACAAGTTCATGTTATGATTGGTATAACTTCTGTGAGCGGAAAGCCCCTCGAAGTCTTATCGAAAATTCCTGAGTCGCTTAATATTTTATTTTCTTCCTCTTCTATGGAAATTATATTACCCGCTTTGTTGGGAATACTATCCCTTTTAATTTTAATTTTCTACTCAAAATTAAGAAACCCCATCTTTAAGTTAATTCCAGCTCCAATGTGGGTCGTTTTTCTTGCTATTGGACTAAATTATTATTACGATTTGGTCTCATCTCGTGAGTATCCTATAGGTTCAAATCTGCTAATATCTCTTCCAGATAATATCTGGTCTGATTTACCTACTCCAGATTTTGGGATAGCTTTAACATTACCCTTTTTGTCAACTGTTTTTTCTATCACACTTATTTCTAGTATTGAATCATTGCTTAGTATTAAGGCTGTTGACAAACTCGATCCCCAAAAAAGAAGATCAAACGTAAACAAAGATCTTAGAGCTTTGGGTGTAGCCACCGCTTTAAGCGGAATGGTCGGAGGGTTAAATGTTGTAACTGTGATTGCAAGAAGTTCAGTAAACGTAAATAATGGTGGGACAAATCGCTTTGCAAATATGTCTCATTCTTTAATGCTATTGTGTTTCATTCTTCTGTTTCAGGAGCAAATACAAAGAATTGCTCTTCCTGCATTAGCCGCAATATTAGTTTATACGGGATACAAACTTGCTGCACCTAGTAATTTTCTTAGGATTCTAAATATCGGCAAAGAGCAAGCAGCAATATTTATTGTTACACTAATTATAACACTAACCAATGACTTGATTACAGGTATTTTCCTTGGAATTGCAACCACCTTTTTAATACATGTTGTTTTAAATAAAAATTTATTTCTCTTCACTAGAAACCTTTTTAAACCTAATGTGTTAATGTATTTAGAGGAAGAAACAGGAAATTATTACGTGAGTGTTAAAAACTTCTGTAGTTTCTTGAATTTCTTTCGACTTAAATCGAAACTCGACGAAATTCCTGAAAACGAACATGCTGTGCTGGATTTTTCTTTATGCAGTTTTGTCGATCATACCGTTATGGAGGGTTTGAATGAGTACAGACGGGGCTTTACTAGAAAAGGTGGAGCATTTGAAATTATAGGGCTGGATGCACACACGGCAGATACTCAACACCCTTTTGCGATAAGAAAGTCTCTCCCAACAAATGACTTCTTCAGGATTAATAATAATCTAACGAAAAGGCAGCTATCTCTTCAGAAACTTTCTAAAATTCTTGGTTGGGGGTATAGGCCAGAGGCCTCTTCTGACACGAAAGAACTTGAACGTTTTGATTTTTTTAAGGCAAAAATTATAAATTATCAATTCAATGAACTCGTAAATGAAAGCGGCGATTTTCATTTGTTTGATCTTTCTTACAGCGAAGGTGCTTTTATCTCAAAAGATGACATTGTTTCTTCTTTCTTACTCATAAATCTAAAGTTTGATATACCCGTTTTTATTTTAGATAGAGAAAACTTACTTGGTGGTATTAATGAAAACACCATTTATAAAGATTTAGATTTTCCAAAACATCCCGACTTTTCTAAGCGCTTTTTCCTTGGTGGAAAGAAGGCTAGTGAAATAAGAAGTCTTTTTGACTCAAAACTTATTTTCTTTTTTGAAAGTCACGCTTATTTTAGGGTTGAATCAATTGGGAAAAGCCTTCTTATAAAGGGTAAAAGTCGGCTTTCAAGCATACAGGAAATTAAACAATTACTTGCATTTTCTACTGAACTAATGTCAATTATTAATAATAAGTATTTAGATAAATAATTGCGAAAAATGTGCATAATTAAAAATCTTTATTCTATTGAAACCGGTAATTTTAAACTTGACGGTGGAGCAATGTTTGGTGTTGTGCCAAAAACTATCTGGGAGAAAACTAATCCGGCAGACGAATTAAACATGATTGAAATGGCTGCAAGGTCACTTTTAATAGAGACAAGCCATAAGCTAATTTTAATTGACGCAGGCCTAGGAGATAAGCAAAGTGAAAAGTTTTTTTCTCATTATTACAGGTGGGGTGAATATTCAATTGATACCTCAATTAAAAAAGCTGGCTTTAAAAATGGGGATATTACTGATGTTTTTTTTACACATCTTCATTTTGATCACTGCGGCGGTGCTATAATTAGAAAGAGCGGGGAGCTAGTTCCTAGGTTTGAAAACGCTAACTTCTGGGTTAATAAAGATCATTGGAAATGGGCAATTTCCCCAAACTCAAGAGAAAAAGCTTCTTTTTTGCAGGATAATATTCTTCCGCTTGAAAAAAGCGGTAAATTAAATTTAATAGGTGCTAGTGAAAAACCTCTTGGGTTTGATCTTTTAACAGTCAACGGGCATACAGAGAAAATGATGCTTCCTATCTTGGAATTTAAAAACAAAACCTTTGTTTTTGTTTCAGATTTAATACCAACGGCAGGGCACGTTAGGGTCCCTTTTATTATGGGGTATGATACAAGACCATTGTTGACATTACAGGAAAAGGCATTTTTTTTAGAAAAAGCCGCAAAAGATAAAATTCTTCTTTTTTTACAACATGACGTAAGATACGAGGTTATAGACATTAGAAAAGAAAACGATAAATTCAAGTTAAATAAAACATTTAAATTAGAGGATATTTAAATTTGTTTATGAAAAATTACGCTTTCCTATTTTTATTTTTCCACTTTTTGTGCAGTTCTCAGTATTGGCAACAAGAAATAGACTATAAAATTGAGATAGACTTTGACAAAACCAATAACCAATACATAGGGTCTCAGGAGATCAAATACACCAACAATTCGCCTGAAATATTAAAAAAAGTTTTTTTTCACTTGTATTTTAATGCTTTCAAACCCGGCAGTGAAATGGCTATACGACAAGATAATTCGGCTGACAGAAATACTCGTTTTAAGATAGATATAGACTCTCTTGATCCGAAACAGCAGGGTTTCTTAAAAGTTTACAATTTATCTCAGAGTGGAAAGCTACTTAAAACTGTAGATAGCGAAACCATTTTAGAAGTCGAATTAGATTCGCCTTTGCATCCAAATGAGACAACACAATTTAGCATGGAATTCAAAGGGCAGGTTCCTGATTTAGTTAGGAGAGCCGGTAAAAATTCCAGAGATGGAATAGAATATTCTATGGCTCAATGGTATCCAAAGATGTGCGAATATGACTCGGAAGGATGGAATGCTGACCCATATACTGGTCGAGAGTTTCATGGTGTTTGGGGAAATTTTGATGTTAAAATAAAAATTGATAAAGAGTATACAGTTGCTGCTAGTGGTTATTTGCAGAACGCAAATGATATAGGTAGGGGCTATTCCAAAAGAAAAGTTCCAAAAGCTAAAAAGGGAAAGGTTGAATGGCACTTTGTTGCACCTAACGTTCATGATTTCACTTGGTCCGCAGATAAAAATTATGTTCATGATACGTATCCTGGTCCTAATGGTGTAGTTCTGCATTTTTTTTACAAAAACGACCCTAAAATAATTGATAACTGGAAAAAATTACAGCCTTACACAGCAAAGATGATGGGATATTTTAACTCAAAAGTTGGCGTTTATCCTTACAAACAATATACTGTTGCTCAAGGAGGTGACGGCGGCATGGAGTATGCAATGATGACACTTATTACTGGTGGGAGGTCCTTCAATAGTCTGTTCGGTGTCACTTGCCACGAGCTTGCTCATTCTTGGTTTCAGCATGTTTTAGCAACCAACGAGACCAAACATGAATGGATGGATGAAGGCTTTACAACTTTCATATCGACTCTCGCGGAAGACGAAATACTTGAAGAAAAGAAGGCGTTCCCAATGGAAAGAAGGTACGATGATTACTATAGGCTTGCTCTTTCTGGAACAGAAATGCCTCAATCAACCAATGCTAATAGATATGAATATAACTATGCGTATGAAAATACTGCTTACGACAAGGGGGCTGTTTTTCTATCTCAGTTGGGATATATTATAGGAGAAGAGACACTATTTAAGGTTCTTCAAGAATACTTTAATGAATGGAAGTTCAAACACCCAAAGCCAAATGATTTTCGCCGTGTTGCCGAAAGGGTTTCTGGAATACAGCTTCAATGGTATTTAACAGATTGGACTCAAACGACCAACGTAATAGATTATAAAATTGAAAAAGTAGATGGAGATTCCGGAAATACGAAAGTTCTTCTTTATAGAAAGGGACTTATGCCCATGCCGCTTGAAATACTTATAAAATACAAAGATGGACAATATGAAATAATATATATCCCTATCTCCCTTATGAGGGGAGAAAAAAACAACCCTTATAATATTGAATGGGTGGTCAAGAGAGACTGGTTTTGGGCAAACCCATATTATAGTTTTAACTTAGATAGAGGTGTTGATGAGATCGAGGCTATTGTCATAGACCCTAGTAATCTAATGGCTGATATTGATAAAACCAACAACTATTATTTGCCAAAAATGAAAAATGTTGAGGATAAGGAGCTTAAAAAATAAAAAAATAATTGACCTGCTTTTTGAATCTAATTTGTTCGTTGTTAAAAATCAAATAAAAGTTTCTCGAGATAATGGAAAAGAGAACCCTCCTTTTTTTTGTATATCTGTCCCAAAGAAGTGTTTTAGGCGTGCTGTAGACAGAAATAAAGTTAAGAGAAGGATTAAAGCTGCATTGCATAATTTAAACATAAATGCAAAAGGTAACTATTTAGTTATCTACAAAAGTTTGAGCATCATGCCCTATAAAGAGATAGAAAAAACACTTTCTGACATTTTAAATTTTTCTAATTGAGAATCATCTCAATATGAGGAATACCGTCTTCTAAATAACACTTTCCCGTATGTTTAAATCCTAAGTTTGTATAGAAGTTTTTTAAATACTCTTGAGCAGATATTTTTATTCTTCTGCTATTATATTCATTATTAGCTTCTTGTATTGTTTTTATCATGAGTTTTATTCCTATTCCTTTTTTTCTAAATTCTTTTTTAACCAAAACTCTCCCAATAGAACAGAACTCGTTGTTTAGGATCATTATCCTTGAATACGCAATTATTTCTTCTTTTTGCATGCCAATTATGTGAATGCTTTTGGAGTCTTTTCCGTCAATGTCTTGGTAAGCACATTCTTGCTCAACGATAAATACTTCGGCGCGAAGCAAAAATATATTATGAAGAGTTCTGCTGTCAATTTCATTAAACTTTTTCACATAAAATTTGACTAATGACATGGTATCTTTTCAATTCTTCTTTGATGTCTGCCTCCTTCAAAATCAGTTTTTATAAAAGCATCTACTATTTCTAGTGCTTCAGTTTTGCTAACAAACCTTGAGGGTATACTCAGAATATTAGCATCATTGTGTTCCCGCGCCAATATCGATGTTTCCTTATTCCAACACAAGGCAGCTCTAATAGTTTTTCTTTTGTTTGCCGTCATAGCGGCTCCGTTGCCGCTTCCGCAAATGATTATACCTATGCTTGAAATATTTTCCTCTACTTCTTTAGATACAGGATGAATAAAATCAGGATAATCTACACTATTGTCTGTGTTTGTACCCTTATTATTTGTTTTAAATCCTTTGTCCTTGAGGTATTTTACTATATGTTTTTTTAGATCCACTCCTGCGTGGTCATTCCCAATTGAAATTGTCATTTTTATTTTAAAAATAATAAATGGAAAACACGTAAACGAACTGTTAAAAAGATATTTGATATAATGTTGATAAAAAAAGAAAAACAAACAAAGAGTTCTTTTTTTGTTAAAATGAAATGAAAAAAAGAAAATTTCATCTATTTATAAAAAATAGCCAAATAAAAATTAACATTTCTTCTGATTAAAAAAGCTATATTTTGTTAAATTTTTTTGTTCTTAACAACTGTTGATAAAAAACATAAAACATTGTAATTAAAATATTTAGTATTAAATGTAGTGTTAAAGTTTTGTTTACAATAAACGATTGTTTTTAAATCAAAGAAAAAAGACAGTTTTTTTTATATTATTAACATTCAATATTAATAATAAATAATATCTAATTTACTATCTAATTATGATATAGTATTGAAAAACGACATTCTAAAAAAGATTAGATTTGTTAAAATGAAAAGAAAACAAAAGAAAAAATTAGAGAGTAAAATACTCAAAATGGTAAACAAATCTTCCAAAATAAACTTTAAAGAGATAGGAGATAGACTAAGATTAAGCAAAAAAAAAGACTTGAAAATTCTTAAAAAAAAACTACGTAGTCTTAAGGAAAAAGGTAAATTATCTGCTAGCCTAAACAATTATATTTCGTTCAGTGGGTCACAAATAAAGACTAGGACAGGCTATTTAGAAATTGTAAGATCCGGAACAGGCTTTTTCCTCACACCAGAAGATGAGCAGGATATTAAAATACCAAGAAACAATTTAGCTAATGCGTTAAATAACGATTTAGTAGAGATACAAGTGATTAACAAAAATGGAAAAAAAACTGGAACGATAATAGAAATCAGAAAAAGAGATAAGAATGTTTACCCTGCTATAATTGATAAAAAAAATAAAATAACTTTAAAAAGCGGAGGAAGAAAAGTAGAATGTATATTAAAAAATAAAAAAGAATACAGTAGGATAAAGGGAAAGAGGTTTACAATCGGTCTTGAAAAATGGGAACCAAATGAAATAAAACCCACTGTAATTATCAATGAAATACTTGGAGATATTGGAGAAATTAATGCAGAGATTAAGAATATTATTATAGATAACAAAATAAAAAACATATTCCCAAAGGAGGTGTTAAAAGAAGTAACCCAGATCAATGAAACAAATGAAAAAATAGTAGATAGGGAAGACTATAGAAAGCAATTAACCTTTACTATAGACCCAGACAATGCAAAGGATTTTGATGATGCATTATCATTTAAAAATTTAAATGATAATACTTTCGAAATAGGTGTACATATAGCAGATGTATCAAGCTATGTTAGACCGGACACACAATTAGATAAAGAGGCAAGAAAAAGGGGGACGTCTGTATATCTTGCCAACAGAGTAGTTCCAATGCTTCCTGAAAAGCTATCAAATGAAATATGTTCTTTAGAACCCAAAAAAAACAAGAGGGCATTCTCTATAATTTTCACAATTGATAAGCAAGGAAATATATTAAACGACAGAGCAACAAAGACAATGATATTGTCTGACCATAGATTCACTTATTCTGATGTACAGTCAATAATAGAAAACAAGAAAGAGACAAAAAGGTTAAACAAAAAATTCGAAAAACCAATTAGAATACTAAACGAAATATCAAAAAAAATTAGGAAAAAAAGGCAAGAAAGAGGAGCGATTTTTTTTAACAAGAAAGAGGTGGGTTTTAAGTTTAATGGAGATAAAATTGATGGAACATATTTAAGAGAAAGTAAAGAATCACACAAATTGGTAGAGGAATTTATGTTGCTGACTAACATAGTGGTAGCAGAAAAATTAAAGAAAAAAGCAATTTTTAGAATTCATGACAAACCGGATGAAAACAAAGTGGCAAATTTATTTAGTGTCGCAGAATCTTTTGGACATAAAAAATTAGACAAAAAAAAAAATATAGGAAAACAAATGAACAATTTGCTTTTACAAGCTTATGAAAAAAAAGAATCTAACATATTAAACTTACTCGCTTTAAGAAGTATGAGCAAAGCAGAATATTCAACAAAAAACATAGGTCACCATGGTTTGTCGCTATCGCGCTATTTGCACTTTACCTCTCCAATTAGAAGATATCCAGATATTATTTGTCATAGACTATTGTCTTCTCTTCTAACAAAAAAGGAAAATTCTCTAAAAATCGAGGAAATGAATAAAATTTCTACTATATCAACCCAAAAGGAGAAGGACGCAACAAAAGCGGAAAGGCAAACAATTAAACTCATGCAAACTCTCTTTATGAAAGATAAATTAGGAAAAAAGTTTAGAGGCATTATCTCTGGGGTTACGGAGAGAGGGATATATGTAGAGATGGAAAAGAATTTTTGCGAAGGTTTTGTTGAAATAAGAAGATTACAGAACGATTATTTCTATTTTGATATTGAGAACCACCGATTAGTTGGAGAAATAACTGAGAAAACCTATCAATTAGGTGACACTTTAAATGTTATAGTTGAAAGAGCAGATGTAATGCAAAGAGAAATTATATTAGATATTTCTAATTAGAGGCACCGAGCGGATTCGAACCGCTGTACAAGCTTTTGCAGAGCTCTGCCTAGCCACTCGGCCACGGTGCCATAGTACAAAAATACACTTATCTTTTAAATTCTTCTTTTACTGACACAAACTGAGCATCCCCTACAATAGGGGGGTTTAACTTTTTTATCTCAACAGCAACAGAGCATATTTTACTGTCAATATTTAACAGTTTATTTCCTATACTATAAATCACAGTTTCAAGCAGATTGCATCCTTTTTTCATTTCTTCATCCACAATTTTAGATACAGTGAGGTAATCTACCGTCTCCTTTAAGTTATCATTCAATTCAACAAAGTTACACATGAAATTTATTTCAATATTTGTCTCATATTCAGACCCTATTTTTTTTTCTTCATCCATGCAACCGATGAACGAATATGTCATTATATTATTGATTCTTATAAGAGCCATGTTTTTTTGTAAAGATAAAAACTAGATGTAAATTAGAAGGGCTTGTTACAAAATAAAAATATAATCTTGAGCAATTACAAAAACTTCATAGAGCAAATAATCGAGGAGGATCTAAAAAAAGGATACAAAAGAGATGAATTGTGTTTTCGCTTTCCACCAGAACCTAACGGATATTTACACATCGGTCACGTCAAGGCGATAACCTTAAATTTTGAATTAGGTAAACAATACAATGCCCCAGTTAATCTTAGGTTCGATGATACCAACCCCGTCAAGGAAAATTCACATTTTGTCAACGAAATCAAAAACAACATAAAATGGTTAGGATATAAATGGTCAAAAATATGCTATGCGTCTGATTATTTTGAACAATTATATAAGTGGGCACACCATTTAATTTTAAATGATAAGGCATATATAGATTCGCAAGCATCAGAGCAAATTGCTTTACAAAAAGGGACCCCAACAAATCCAGGCACCAACAGTCCCTTCAGAAATAGGCCCCAAGAAGAAAGTACAAGGTTATTTACAGAGATGCGGGATGGAAAGCATAAAGAGGGATCCCATGTTTTAAGGGCTAAAATTAAAATGGACTCTCAAAACATGCTTATGAGGGATCCGGTTATGTATAGGATACTTTATAAAGACCATCACAGAACAGGTAGTAACTGGTGTATATATCCAATGTATGACTGGGCTCACGGAGAGTCAGATTATATTGAAAAAATATCACATTCTTTGTGCACATTAGAGTTTAAGCCACACAGAGATTTGTATGAATGGTTCTTGGACCAATTGCCTAAAAAAAACAAAAAAAAACCCAAGCAAAGAGAGTTCGCAAGGCTTAATATGTCTTATACAGTGATGAGTAAGAGAAAACTATCGTATCTTATTGAAAACAAAATAGTTTCGTCATGGGATGATCCTAGAATGCCTACTATTTCAGGTATGATAAAAAGAGGTTATCCTGCCCAAGCTCTTATTAACTTTGTAAAAAAGGCAGGTATAGCAAAAAGAGAAAATACTATAGACGTTTCATTATTGGAATTCTTTGTAAAAGAGGAGCTAAATAAGACATGTCCAAGGGTTATGGTCGTCACGGATGCAATCAAATTGATAATTATTAACTATCCTGAAGGTAAACATGAAATGCTTGAGGCCATAAATAACCCTGAGGACGAGCATCAGGGTAAAAGGGAAATAGTTTTTTCAAGGCATCTGTATATTGAAAGAGAAGATTTTAGGGAAACAGCAAATAGAAAGTTTTTTAGACTGGCAATAGGGAAAGAGGTGAGGCTTAAAAATGCTTACATAATTAAAGCTGAAAAGTGCATTAAAAACGAAAATGGAGATGTATTAGAGGTGCATTGTACTTATGACCCCAAAAGCAAAAGTGGATCCAATTCAGAGGAAAGCCAAAGAAAGGTAAAAGGGACTATTCATTGGGTAGATATTAATTCATCTATCGATGTAAAAATAAATGAATATGACAGGTTGTTTTTGAAAGAAAAGCCAGAGGAAAATGATGATTTGCTTAAAAGCATCAATAAAGACTCCAAAAAATTAATCATCGGTAAATCTGAAAAATTTTCACTATCATTTACAAAAGGGCAAAAGGTTCAGTTTCAGAGAAAGGGATACTATATTGTTGATGAAAACCAGCACGGCATCATATCATTTAACAAAACAGTAGGACTGAGAGATGGTTGGAAAAAGTAATCACACAGTATCCTCTTCGTCTTGCTCCGTATCCGTTTTTTGATCAATTTCATTACTATCTAATTTTTTCACTGCCCCTCCCCTTTTTTTCTTAAGGTTGTCTTTTTTCATGGCCTCCCCAATCTGATTGCTAGCTGTGAAGGATGCAACCATGTTGTTGAGCATATCACTACCTGCTTGCGGAGAATTAGGAAGCAATATTAAGTTGCTGTTTGTTTCTTCTCCTATAGACTGAAGGGTGTCGTAGTGTTGAGTCACAACAATTAACGCAGAGGCCTCTTGTGAATTTATTCCAACATTGTTAAGAACATCTACAGATTCTTCTAATCCCCTGGCTATCTCTCTCCTTTGATCTGCAATTCCTTGCCCTTGAAGTCTTTTACTTTCTGCTTCGGCTTTAGCTTTCTCAACTATTAGAATTCTAGCCGCATCACCCTCATATTGTGCAGCGACTTTTTCTCTTTCAGCAGCATTAATCCTATTCATTGCTTCTTTAACTTG
Organism: uncultured Bacteroidota bacterium; assembly: GCA_902635965.1. Classification (GTDB taxonomy): domain Bacteria; phylum Bacteroidota; class Bacteroidia; order Flavobacteriales; family Flavobacteriaceae; genus TMED96. The sequence goes on along the minus strand of CACPQA010000002.1, from coordinate 103,874 downwards.
TGAGTCAGGATCTATGTCTGTTACTAGGGCTTTTATTATGTCGTAACCATAATTTACCATAGCATCATTTAATTCTCGCTTTACAGCGTTTGCTATATCATCTTTCTTTTCGAATACGTCATCCAATTTCATTTTAGGCACCTCGGCTCTTATTACATCAAATACATATGATGTGATTTGGTCTTGAGGAAAGTCTAATTTGTAGAATGCATCGTATGCCTTATCTGGCAGAACCCTGTATTGAACACTTACCTTTAATTTGACAAAAACATCGTCTTTTGTTTTTGTCTCAACTATAACGTCAAGCTGTAATATTTTAAGGCTTAGCCGACCTGCAATTTTATCTATCAGTGGTATTTTTATGTGAAGCCCAGGCCTCCTTATAGCTATAAAGCGACCAAACCTCTCAATAACAGCAAACGTTTGCTGCTTAACAATAAATAGCCCAGAAGCGATTAGGAGAAATAATATTAATATAAAAATGTAAGTAGATGTGCTCATTGTTTCTTTAATTTTTCTAAAAGAGAATTTAGTCTTCTCAAAGTTACATTTTTCCCAATCATTTTTATAATAAAAAAAACATCAGGACCGCTCAAGTTTCCAACAAGAGATAATCTCAAGAATTGCATTAATTTTCCAAAATTCAATTTTTTTTCCACGGAAATCTTATAAATATCATTTTTGATAGAGTCATTGGTACTATCCCGTATGCAGATTTTAAGCAAGTTCAAATCAACAAGATCAACTGAATTTAAAATTCTCGACGCAACAGACTCATCAAAGTCTAGTGGATCTGAAATAAATGTTTTTAATTCTAATTCGAAGTCATTCAATAGGGTAACACGTGTTTTTATCAAATCAACAATTTCAAGGGCTCGGTCTGGTAATGCCAGCTTTAATTTTTTAAAAACCCTAGGGTGATCTGACATCAGAAACTCAGAATTTATTTCAGACAAACCTTTCTGATTTAGAGACTTTGCTTTATTAAAATCAAATCTCGCTCCCCCTTTTTGCAAAGTGGACAGATTAAATTTTTTAGACATTTTATTTAAATCTAATTCAACATCACCACTATTGAAGCTTGAGCCTAGCTGAGAAATATACGCTAGTTGAACATCCGGCAATAGACCCATTTCCTTGAGACCATCAAGTTCTTCCCATTTGATGGGGAATATGCTATAATTATTTTGCAAAGCATCTCGTTTGCTCAATTTCCCTGATCCAGAGGGGTTCAGTATTAGTGGCAGATGAACTGTGCTTGGCATATCCCACCCAAAGCCGTCATATATTAACTTATGGATTGGCAAAGATGGAAGCCACTCCTCGCCTCTTATTATAGTTGTTATCTTCATCAAATGGTCATCAACAACATTAGCAAAATGATATGTAGGTAAACCGTCATTCTTCATTAAGATCTTGTCTTCTAAATTATTTGAATTTACCGTTATGGTTCCTCTTAGGAGGTCTGTCACCTTTAACTGGATGTTACCCTCAACCTTCAGCCTTACAACATATTTCTTTTTTTCTATCAGGGACAAGCTTTCTTCATAATCTAAAGTTATGCTGTTTTTAAACTTCATTCTTGTTTTAGAATTATAGGAAAAATCTTTTTTCTCTCTTGCCTTAAGAAGGTCTTCTTTTGAGGTAAAACAATAGTAGGCTAGCCCTTTTTCAATTAATAAATTAATATATTTATTGTAAATCTTTCTCCTCTCACTTTGTCTATAGGGGCCAAAACCACCTCCTTCACGGGGCCCTTCGTCAACTTTGATTTTATAATAGTCTAAAACATCGTAAATGTATTCTTCAGCCCCTCTAACTTTTCTAGAGAAATCCGTGTCTTCTATTCTTAGCACAAACTCTCCTTCTTTGTTTAATTTATATAAATAATTATAGAGCGCTGTTCTAACACCGCCAATATGAATTGGCCCTGTCGGGCTAGGCGCAAATCTTACTCTAACCATAAAACAAATATACCACCTTCTTTAACATTCTCAATGCCTAAGAATTTCTATCTTTGCATCGTGAAAAAAACAATATCTTTTAATAATACCCCAGCTGTAAACCTAACACAACAAGCTTTATCAGACTGGGTTTATGAATGTGTTGAGGAGAGAGGCGGCAAAATAAAAAGACTTATTATTAACTTTATAACAGAAGATGAAATGTTAAATCTCAACCAGAAATATCTAAAGCATGATACCCATACAGATATACTCACATTTTGTTATAATGATCAATCAAGAATTGAGTCTGAGATTTTCATTTGTATCGATAGGGCCCGCGAAAACGCAAAAGAACACTCTGAAACCATTGAGAATGAGATACTTAGACTCATATCACACGGTCTTCTACACAATTTTGGCTTGAATGATAGTACAAAGGCGCTAAGAAAGACAATGACTAAAGAGGAAAACAGCCTCATGAGAATGTTCCACGTGAAACACGCAAGTAGTGAAAAAGCTCTATGACACAATTGTAGTAGGTGGTGGTCATGCAGGCTCAGAGGCCGCCTATATCTCATCTAAAATGGGGGGTAAAACTTTGCTTATAACAATGAACCTCCAGAATATAGCCCAAATGTCTTGTAATCCAGCAATGGGGGGGGTGGCAAAGGGCCAAATAATTAGAGAAATCGACGCTTTGGGTGGGAGAAGTGCCTTTGTTTCAGACTTATCAGCAGTACAATTCAAAATGTTAAATAGGTCCAAAGGGCCAGCGATGTGGAGCCCTAGGGCTCAATCTGATAGGATGCTATTCAGTGCCGTTTGGAGAAAAGAGTTAGAAAAACAAAAAAACTTAGACTTTTGTCAAGCTATGGTAAGTGACTTGTTAATTGACAATAATAAAATCTCAGGTGTTGTAACCTCAATAGGCACAAATTTCTACGCCAAGACGGTAATTTTAACTAACGGAACGTTTTTAAATGGCCTTATCCATATTGGTGAAAAAAACTATGGCGGTGGCAGAACCTGCGAACAAGCTTCTTTTGGAATTACTAAATCTTTAGAGAGGGTAGGATTTTCCTCTGGCCGAATGAAAACTGGAACACCACCTAGGGTTGATGGTCGATCTTTGGATTTTAGCATTATGGAGCCACAACCTGGAGATACAAATCCAGAAAAATTTAGTTTTTCTGATGACACCCGCCCCTTAAAAAAACAGTTAGACTGTTTCCTAACTTATACAAATAAAATATCACATGACATCTTAAGGTCAGGATTTGACAGATCTCCAATGTTTAATGGCTCAATAAAAAGTATAGGGCCAAGGTATTGCCCATCTATAGAGGATAAAATTAATAGGTTTGCGGAAAAAGATAGACACCAAATTTTTGTAGAGCCTGAAGGGTGGGATTCGATTGAATATTATATAAATGGGTTTTCAACATCTTTACCAGAAGAGATTCAAGTAAAGGCGCTTAAAAAAATTAAAGGTTTCAAAAATGCAAAAGTTATTAGACCTGGCTACGCTGTAGAATATGATTACTTTCCACCAACACAACTAAAAAAATCTATGGAAACAAAAATTGTTCCTGGACTTTTTTTCGCCGGACAAATTAATGGTACAACGGGGTACGAAGAAGCTGCTGCCCAAGGCTTAATGGCTGGTATCAATGCTAACCTGCATGTCAACTGCAAAGAACCTATAGTCCTATCGAGAAGCGATGCATATATAGGCGTTTTGATAGATGACCTTGTGACAAAGGGGACGGAAGAGCCATACAGGATGTTCACATCAAGGGCAGAATTTAGAACGCTGCTAAGGCAAGATAATGCAGACTTAAGGTTGTCAGAAAAAGCCCATTCCTTAGGTTTAATTGGGTCAAAAAGAATAAATAAATTAATTTCAAAAAAACGGGCTATTGATAAACTTTTGAGTTTCTATAAAAAAACAAGCATCTCTCCAAAAGAGTCAAAATCACTCTTAGAAGAAAAAGGCTCACCTAACCTAAAGCAATCACAAAAAATCTCTAAACTATATTCCAGACCAAATATCTTTTTTAAAGACTTATTAAAGGCAACCAAAATATCTGACTTCATTAATCTTGAAAAGTTTGATAAAGAGGTCATTTCACAGGCAGAAATACAGATTAAATATTCTGGGTATATCGAGAAAGAATTGAAAAATGTAGAAAAAATCAACCGCCTCGAAAATCTTAGGATCCCAAGTGGATTCGATTTTAATTCTCTCAAATCAATTTCTAATGAAGCAAAAGAAAAATTAATTCAAATATCCCCAACCACACTTGCTCAAGCATCCCGTATCTCAGGTGTATCCCCTAGTGACATTTCGTCTATTCTGGTAAAAATTGGAAGATGATGTTTCACGTGGAACAAAACAAAAAGAATCTTCACTGTGAAACCAAAGATTATTTGGTTAGCGGACAAAACTTCAGAATTTATTTGGATAAAAATGGTATTATAGGGAAAACGGCCCCTGCCCCCAAAAGATTGGAAATGAACAAATATTACCAATCTAGAGACTATTATCCCCATTCATTAAACAAAAAAAAACTATCAGCTTTCCTTTATCATATTTCCAGAATATTTATGCATAAAAAAAAATTAATGTGGATGAAAAACTATATAAATCCAAACACTAAAGTTTTAGACTATGGTTGTGGCAGTGGTGAATTCGTAAAGTTTTTGAGGGGGAATTCCGTAAAAGCCTATGGCTATGACCCCAATATTAAGTCTAATGATGGCAAATCCTCTAAATATTTTATTGGTAAAGAAAAATGGAAAAAGCAAAAGTATGATATTATAGTTCTATGGCACGTCCTGGAGCACACCTACCACCCATTTAATTTAATGGAGAGCCTGAAATCAAACCTACGAAAAGGTGGAAAAATATTTATTGCAATTCCTAATTTTAAATCCTATGATTCAAAGTATTACGGAAAATATTGGGCCGGATACGATGTACCTAGGCATTTATGGCACTTCACACGAAAAAGTATTTTTAAGTTAGCTGCAGAAACCAGATTACAAGTAGTTAGAGAAAAGTGGCTTCCCCTGGACACATTATACGTATCTTTCATGTCAGAAAAGCATAAGTCTAGTATAGCTCCCCTTTTTTTAGGTTTAATGGTTGGCTTTTTGTCTATTCTTAGTAGCTTTTTTACAAAGGAAAGCTCATCTTTCTTTTTTGTGCTGAAGAAACTTTAGTTTTTTAAATACAAAATGCTAGAGAATTTAAGTAAAAAGCTGAAAGTCAGTATTTTAGAGTTCGCGTTTCTGTCAATATAATACAAGTTCTTTTCAAATAAGGATATCAATTGCCCATAATTTTCTTTACTCACAAAGGGTGCAAATTTCTCTATTGAGAAATCATTTAAACTTGAGTATTTATAAAGTTCTTTTACTCCTTGAGATTGAAAAAAAGATTGTCTTATAAAGTGAATCCCAAATAAAAAAAACTCTTTTAAATCTGCTTTGCTCAAGGACCCTAACTCAATTGAGTTTTCAACAACCTCAGTAAAGTCGCCTCTTTTAACCGCCTTATAACAACTCCTTAGGCACTCTATGAAAAGGGCCTCTCTTTTCTTGTTTGGTTCACTATTGACAACTTTCAAATTCCTATTAAACAAAACGTCACTAGACTTTTTTGAGTTTTTTAATGAACTAGACTCACCAAACTGCGTATCCACCAAAGTACCTTTTAATGTATCGTTCCCTAAGGAGGGCAATACAATTATCTGGCTTCTAGACTTTATGGTTTGCATAATTTTCTTCTCGTCTTTTGCAACTAGAAAAAAATTTGTCTTTTTCGGAGGTTCCTCTATTATTTTTAATAATTTGTTACCCACATCGCTTCTTAAGTAATCTAAACCCCAAATCACACAAACTTTTCTGTCGCTTTTGAACGGTTTTAAATTTAAAACCGAAATTGTTTCTTCAACTTGGCCTACCCTTATTGTTCCGGGTCTGTTAATTGAAGAGGAAAAGTTCAACCATTCTTCAAAAGATCCGTAGATGTTGCTGGAAATAAACTTTCTCCATGTGTCAAGATAGAAGGTAGACATTCTTTTTTTAAATGCAGATTCTTTTTTTGGCATTTTTGTTGGATAAAGATAGTGCAGATCAGGATGTACATAGTCAGAATTAGTTGAGGGTTTCGCTTTATATTCAACTATAAATAATCCTAACTCACATGCTAAATGCAGCCCACCTCTACCTCCTTTATCCACAAAGCATATGGAATTTGGTATTTTTTTTTCTTTTATGCTTTGTATTAGTTTACCTTTGATTTTAACATGTTCCATAACTTTTTTATCATATAGATTTCATTCCTCTTATTAAAAGTAATATAAAAACTATATTTAAATTTGCATTAAAAACCCAGATGTTAATTACAGAATTAGACTTAAACGATAAAAAAGTATTAGTTAGGGTGGATTTCAACGTTCCAGTAGATAAAAATCTTGGTGTAACGGACAATACCCGAATAAAATCTTCAAAAAAGACTATTTCATATATTTTAGAAAACGGAGGAACATGTATTTTGATTTCACATATGGGAAGGCCAAAAGGATATGATGAAAAGCAATCTCTAAAAAATATTGTCAATGAGGTAGGAAAAGTCTTAAATAAGGAAATAACATTTATAAATGATTGTATTGGGGATAACACAAAAAGGGCATGTAAGGAATCTAAAAAAGGAGACGTGTTACTTCTAGAAAATCTACGCTTTTATTCTGGGGAAGAAGATGGAGATCTAGAATTTGCAAAATCTTTATCTGAGCTGGGGGATATTTATATAAATGATGCCTTTGGGACAGCCCACAGGAATCACGCATCAACCGGAATTCTACCATCATTTTTTCAAGGCTGCAAAGCGATGGGGTTTTTGCTTTCAAGAGAAGTAGATGCCATTGAAACATTTTTAAATAATGGTCAAAAACCGATTTTATCAATCATTGGAGGGGCCAAAGTTTCTTCAAAAATTGAAATTTTGAATAACCTAATTAACGTGGTTGACGATATCATAATCGCTGGTGGGATGGCTTATACTTTTATAAAATCAATGGGAGGAGAAATTGGGAATTCATTGTGTGAAGATGAATTTTTAAAGCAAGCTAAAGACATTCTTTTTTTAGCAAATAGAAAAAATGTTAATCTTCATTTTCCCGAAGATGTAATTGTTTCAAGGGAGATATCCAAAACATCATCAACTGAGGTGGCCAGTATATACAATATCCCGACACATATGGAGGGATTAGATATAGGCCCAAAAACATTAAATAAATTTTCTAAAATTATTCTTAGATCAAATACAATACTGTGGAATGGCCCTGTAGGTGTTTTTGAAATCCCAAACTTTCAAAATGGGACAAAACAAATTGCCTCAGCAATTGCCAAGGCAACTGAATGCGGTGCATTCTCTTTAGTTGGAGGAGGAGACTCAATATCTGCAATAAAGCTTTTTAGAATGGATGACAAATTCAGTTACATATCTACAGGGGGTGGCGCTATGTTAGAAAGTATAGAGGGTAAAGTCTTACCCGGAATAAAAGCGATTCTTAATTAAAATCTTGAAAAAATTAATATTTCTACTTGCTGTTTTCTTGTCTTGTGGCAAAAATAAAAACACCCCTTATCTTGCACAGTCAAGTGGTAATATAAACCATGTATTAGTGGTTATGAAGAAAAAAGATTGGGATTCGTCACTAGGCGAAGGCACAAAACAGATTATTGGGGATATATATCAGGGGCTTCCGGTTGACGAGCCTAATTTTAAGTTTTTTCAGGTTTCACCAAAACAATTCACGGGTTTTACCAGGCATTCACGAAATGTTATCTATTTTCAAAGGGACACTTTGAACAAATTTAGCGTATATGAAAACCTTTATTCCAAGCCGCAATTATTTTTTTTAATTCAAGGAGAGGACGAAAATGTTCTAGTAAATTACATACAAGAAAATAAAAAACTAATTATCAATTCCATCAAAAATGGAGAAAGAAAAGAGAAAATAAGAAGAATTAAAAAGTCACCCTCGAAATCCACCACACTAAGTGATAGACTTGGTATCAACTTGATTTATCCTAGTATATACAAAAACGTAAAAGACACAACCAACTTTGTTTGGTTAGAAAAGCAAATTATTAAAGGCACATTAAACATTATTTCATACCGATTGCCGGGCAATGCACTAAGCAATCCTCCAAAACTAAAAGAGGTTATACGAATTAGAGATTCTATTGGGGAAATATATGTTCCCGGACGTTTAAGAGGGACATATATGATAACAGAAAAAGATTATAAGCCATATTTTTATAAATTAAAAGTGGAAGAAAAAGTAATTTTTGAAACAAAAGGAATTTGGGAGGTTAAAAATGATTTTATGGGAGGCCCTTTTGTTAATCGTATTTTTAAAGACAAAAAAAAGAATGAATGGATAGTTTTGGAAGGGTTTACATTTGCCCCTTCGATTTCAAAAAGAGAATACATGTTTGAATTAAATTCAATATTGTCTACAATGTCAATAAATAATTGAAATCGTTTACTTCGTCTTCTTTTGATTTGACTCCTCTTCCTTAGAGGCGTTTTTAAATTCCTTGATTCCACTACCTAGGCCGCGCATAAGTTCCGGAATTTTTCTTCCGCCAAAAAGTAAAAGAACTATAAGTAATATAATAGCTATCTCTTGGAAGCTAAAAGCTAAAATCACGTTGTATAGGTTCATAATATTTTATTTACACAAATGTAATCATATTTTTACATTTTAAAAGTTAGACTTTTCTAATATTTGAAAGCATGTTTTTGGATTACGTATCTTTACTTAAATAATGAAAAAAAAACTAAATTTCAGGAAGCGTTTATCAAAAAAACTACTCAGCAGGTATAGACTGGTTATACTTAATGAGGAAAATTATGAGGAACAGTTTTTCTTTAGATTGTCAATCCTTAATTTACTAATCATTTCAACTTTCGTGCTTTCATTTTTAATAACTAGCACGTTGTTAATTTTGTCGTATACATCTCTAAAAGAGTTTATACCTGGTTACGCCTCTGATTCAATGCGAAAACAAGCAATCATAAATGCAAGCAAGTTAGATTCTCTGACAATATCGTATAACCAATCATTAAATCAACTTAACTCAATAAAGAGAGTTTTAACTGGTGATATAAAGTTTGAAGAATTTAAAGAAAGAGAGTTTAAACTTGATACTGAAAATATTGAAGTTAAATTAAATTCAAAGAAGATAAAAGAAGACTCCCTTTTAAGAAACATTGTCGATCGAGAAGATAGATACAGCCTTAATGTTAACGAAACTAGCAATGAAAGTTTTTTGTTTTTTCCACCGGTATCAGGCCATATCTCACAAAAGTTTAACCCTTTAATAAAACACTTCGCAGTCGATATTGTTGCAAAGGAGAATGAACCTGTCCGGTCCGTTGCAGACGGAGTTGTAATTTTTTCTGAGTGGTCTATTGATACAGGTTATGTAATAATTTTAGAGCACAACAAAGGTTATCTTTCGGTCTATAAGCATAACGAATCTTTAAATAATTTTCAAGGAGATATAGTCCAAGGAGGCGATATAATAGGAACTGTTGGTAACACCGGAGAGTATTCAACAGGATATCATTTACATTTCGAATTATGGAACAATGGCTACCCTTTAAACCCAGAAGATTTTATTAACTTTTTATTTTAGTTTTTATATGTACCACCATTTTGCCAAAAGCTTTGCTAATTACGTTATTTCTAAAAATCAATTTTGGATGAAAAATCCAATTAAATCACAAGAAAAGACATTACGGTGGTTAGTACAGAGCGCACAAAAGACCCTATTTGGTCAACAGCACTCCTTTCAAGAGATTAATGGATACAAAGAATTTAATCAGGCTATTCCTGTAAGAGATTATGAGAAATTTAAAACTTATATAGATAGAATAGTTTCTGGGGAAGCCGACATTATTTGGCCTGGAAAACCAATTTATTTATGCAAAACAAGCGGTACTACCTCAGGAATCAAGTATATTCCCATATTCCAAAATGCAATTAAAACTCACATTAATTCAGCGAGAAATTCTATATTACAGTATATAATTAATACAGGTGATACAAATTTTATTCAGGGGAAGCAAATATTTATCCAAGGCTCACCAGTTTTAAACTCTAAAAATGGCGTAAAGTTTGGAAGATTGTCAGGTATCGTTGCCCATCATGTCCCCTTTTACTTAAAGTCTTCTAGAATGCCAAGTTGGGATGTTAATTGCATTGAAGACTGGGAGCAAAAAATAGACACCATTGTTGAAGAAACCTACAATCAAGATATGACTTTAATTAGTGGTATTCCACCTTGGGTACAAATGTATTTTGAAAAAATTAAACAAAAATCAGGGAAAAAAATTGGTGACGTTTTTAAAAATTTTTCTTTGTTTATATATGGAGGGGTAAGCTTTAAACCGTATAAAAAAATTTTTGATGAATTAATTGGCAGAAAGGTCAACACTATTGAACTTTACCCAGCCTCAGAGGGGTTTTTTGCGTTTCAAGACCAACTAGATAGTGATTCTATGCTTTTGCTGCTAAATAATTGTATTTATTACGAGTTTATTAAAATAAATGACTTTTTAAAAGGAAAGAACAACTATTTATCTCTATCAGATGTGAAGCTAGGAGAGAATTATGCCCTAATAATATCAACTTCATCAGGATTATGGAGATACAATATTGGCGACACAATTCAGTTTACAGAGATAAATCCTTTTAGAATAATTGTTACAGGAAGAATCAAGCATTTTATTTCTGCCTTTGGGGAACATGTAATTGGGAAGGAAGTCGAGGCCACTATAAGAGAAATATCTTTAAAATCGAAGTTAAAAGTTAGGGAATTTACTGTTGCTCCACAAGTTAATCCAAAAGTTGGGTTGCCTTTCCATGAATGGTTCATTGAATTTGACGAAATATATGATAATTTAGAAGCAATTGAAGTCCAAATGGATAGTATAATGCAAAAACAAAATATTTACTATAAAGATCTTATCCAAGGCAAAATTTTATCACCCCTAAAAATTACAAAAATTAAAAAAGGTGGATTTAATCATTTCATGAAGTCTATAGGAAAACTTGGTGGCCAAAACAAGGTCCCTCATCTTTCAAATGATAGGGGAATAGCTTGTAAACTCAAAAAATATATCATGAATCAATGAATATTATTCTTATCACAGGAGGGCTTGGATTTATTGGCGGTCACTTTTTGAATAAAATTAAAGACAATAATTCTTTTGAGAAAATAATTGTCTTCGATAAAATGACCTATGCATCCAATTACAAAAGGCTAAAAAACATATTTGAGAACAAAAATATTTTGCTTGTCAAAGGAGATATCGCAAACAAAAATGATGTCCAGCGTGTGTTTAAAAAACACAAGCCTAACATAGTTATAAACTTTGCCGCGGAGTCGCATGTAGATAGTTCAATAAATAAACCGGAACTTTTTCTAGAAGTTAACACTAAAGGAACTTTAAATTTATTAATAGAGGCAAAAAAACTATGGATAAATGAAAACAGTTTGTTAAAAGAAACATTTGAAAAATCTATTTTCTTTCAAATTTCTACGGACGAAGTTTTCGGATCCTTATCAACACACAACTTGTTTGACGAAAGATCTCCGTATTCACCAAACAGCCCGTATAGTGCATCAAAGGCAAGTGCCGATCATTTTGTAAAAGCATTCCACAAAACTTACAATTTACCTACGATAATATCGTACTCATCAAATAATTTTGGCCCATACCAAAATGAGGAAAAATTAATTCCAAAAATAATTTCTTGTGTTAAAAAAAATAAAGACATACCTATATATGCTGATGGAACAAACATTAGGGATTGGATTTATGTTGAAGATCACTGTAAAGCGATTAATTTAATTTTGGAAAAAGGAAAACCAGGTAAACAATATTGTATTGGGGGATCAAACGAAATGTCTAACTTAGAAATTTGTAAATTAATATTGGTGAATATAGATCAATTAATTCCGTGCAAAAACAAAAATAAATATATGGATAAAATCAAATTTGTAAAAGACAGAAAAGGACACGATTTCAGATATGCCTTAAAGACAAGTAAAATTTTTTACGATCACGGTATATTTAAAAAATCTTCTTTTGAAGAGAATTTAAGAATTACTATAGCTCACTTTTTGAATCTAAAAAAATAGAAAACCTAATGAAGGGAATTATTCTTGCAGGAGGGACAGGTTCTAGATTGTACCCAATGACTCTATCTGTCAGTAAGCAACTTTTGCCAATTTACGATAAGCCCATGATATATTATCCATTAAGCACCCTGATTAAATGTGGCATCAGAGAAATATTAATAATCTCAACTACAGATGATCTGTCAATATTTCAAAGGCTTTTGGGAGACGGATCCCAATGGGGGTGTAAGTTTCAATATGAGGCACAAGACTATCCTAAAGGACTAGCTGATGCATTTATTATTGGGGATAAATTTATAGGAAAGTCAAATGTTACCTTAATTCTAGGTGATAATTTCTTTTATGGAGGCAACTTTGAAAAAGAAATTTTATCGAGAAAAGATTTAAAAGGAGGATTTATTTTTGCGCTAAGAGTTAGCAAACCAAAAAGATACGGAGTAATTGAGTTCGATGAAAATTTTAATGCTGTTGGGATAGAAGAAAAACCTAAAAATCCAAAATCATCATATGTTGTACCTGGTATTTACTGTTATGATCATACTGTAGTTTCAAAGGCAAAAACTTTAAATTTCTCAGATAGGGGCGAATTAGAAATTACAGATATAAATAAAGCATTTCTCAATGAAACTAGCCTTGAGGTCAAAGTATTAAACGAGGACACTGTTTGGTTGGACACAGGAACCGTTGATTCACTAATGAACGCAAATCAATTTGTGGAAACGTTACAGCAAAGGAAGGGAATACTAGTTGGCTCACCAGAACTGTCAGCATTTCAAAATAATTTGATAACGAAAGAAACTTTATCACTTTTAGTTGAGTCCATGACCGAAAGCAAATATGGTGAATTTCTTAAACTGTACTCATAAAATGGAAATCATAAAATCACCACTTCAAGGTTGTTATTTGTTAAATGAAAAAGTCATTGAAGATAGCAGAGGCTTTTTTTTAGAAACATACAATTATCATTTCATTAAAGAAAAAATTAATCTAGACCATTTTGTTCAGGAAAATGAATCTTTCTCATATAAAAAAGTAATTCGGGGGATGCATTACCAAGAAAATCCATATTCGCAAAGCAAAATAATTAGAGTCTTGTTTGGCAAGATATGGGACATAGTCATCGACTTAAGACCAGACTCTCCCTCTTACTTAAGTTCGTTTGGTGTTGAATTGTCTCATGAAAACAGGAAGCAACTATTCATCCCTTCTGGATTTGCACACGGATTTGCCGTCACATCAGAATTTGCAAGGGTAATTTACAAAGCCAATAAGCCATACATGCCCCATTTAGAACGAGGAATATCTCCTTTTGATCCCCATTTTAAACTTAAGTGGCCTTTTTCAAAGCATGATTCTATCCTAAGCGACAAAGATTTAAGTTGGCCAGTATTTAAATATGATGAAAAGCAATAAAACGATTTTAGTAACAGGATCTAATGGTCAATTGGGTAAAACGATTCAAAAAAAAAGCCTTAAGAAAAAAGAGTTTGATTGGATATTCCTACCTAAAGAAGACCTAAACATTACCAAAGTTGTTGAAATCAAAAAGGCATTTAAAAAATATAATCCAAAATTTTGTATTAATTGTGCTGCGTTTACAGATGTTACAAAATCTGAAAAACTACCATCTAAAGCCCATAAAATTAATGTTCAAGGCGTTAAAAATCTAACACGGGTCTGCAATAGTAATAATTGTATAATGATACATATTTCAACCGACTATGTCTTTGACGGCACAAAAAAAAGTCCATATTTAGTTAATGATAAAGCAAATCCACTAAATAAGTATGGATTGACGAAGTATTTGAGCGAAAAGCATGTTGTTGAAAACGCGAATTTTGGATATATAGTGAGGACCTCGTGGCTATATTCTGAAAATTATGGTCACAACTTTTACAGAAATATTCTAAGGAAAGCATCCAATGGGGAAGAAATAAAAGTAGTTAAAGACCAATATGGGACACCAACAAATACAGAAACAGTTGCTGATTTTATAATTAAAATTATACTTTCTTTGCCCAAAAAAGGCATTTATCATTGTGCGGGTGAAGAAGTTATGTCATGGTATGATTTTGCAAATAAAATTGTAATGGAAAATAAATATCCTAGCAAAATTATACCCGTAAATTCGAAGTATGGCCCTGTCAAACGACCATTATACAGCGCGCTTAAAAACTCAAAATTGTAAATGAAATCTTTTAGTATTATTGTACCGGTGCATAATGAAGAGAAATTATTACCATTTTTTTTAAAATCTGTCTGTTCACAAAATTTACTTCCCCAGGAAATGATCTTGATTGATGATAATTCAAATGATAGAACAAAAAAAATAATGACTGATTATCAAAATAAAAATGATTTCATCAAAGCGTTCACTTACAAATCCTCTAGTGAGCACATGCCTGGGCCAAAAGTAATAAATGCATTTCTCTATGGCTACTCAAAATTAACTAAGCCATATGAATTTATCCTAAAATTAGATGCAGACTTAGTGCTCCCATCTAAATACTTTCAGGCAATAAGTAAAGCCTTTTCAAATCCTAAGGTTGGTATTGTAGGTGGTATTTTGATTGAGCTTTCTAAAAGGGGTATTTGGGAAAATGCTCACCCTATGAAGAAAAGTCACGTTAGAGGTGCTTTAAAAGCATATAGTATAGAGTGCTATAAAAAAATTGGAGGTCTTATTCCCGAAATGGGATGGGACACTATAGACGAAATTCTAGCAAATTATTTCGGTTATGAGGTTATGGTTTTGAACAATTTAAAAGTAAAGCATTTAAGACCAATGGGGAATGTTTACTCTAGAAATAGCTCTTTTCTTCAAGGGCAGGCTTTTTATAAAATGCGATATGGTATAATAATCGGAACTCTTGCTTGTTTGAAAGGGTTTTTAATCAAAAAGTCTTTATCATTTCTGTTTTGGAGTTTCAAGGGCTTTCTAGATGGATATTTTAAAAAAAAAAAATTTATAGTGACAAAGAAGCAAGGCAAATTTATAAGAAAACACAGATTTAAATCTATTTTTAGATCATAAATCAAAATGCTTAATACCCAAATTATATTGATTATTATATTTGTTTAATGAAATCACACAATGTTTTAATAATAGGTTCGGGTGGTAGAGAAAACGCACTTGCATGGAAAATAGCGCAGAGCAAATTCTGCGATAATTTATTTATAGCCCCAGGAAACGCAGGGACATCTATTTTAGGCGAAAACATTGAAATATCGGTTTCAGATTTCACTAAAATTAAAGACTTAATAATTTCAAAAAAAATTTCTGTAGTTATTGTCGGACCAGAAGATCCTTTGGTTAACGGAATTCATGATTTTCTTATCAATGAAATAAAAAATGACAATTTAATGGTTATAGGACCCAAAAAAAGCGGAGCAATTTTAGAGGGCAGTAAAGAATTTGCAAAAGAGTTCATGTTAAGACACAAGATACCCACAGCAAAATACCGAACATTTAATAATAAAAACATTCACGAAGCTAGCAATTTTCTTGAATCTCTCAACCCTCCGTATGTTTTGAAAGCAGACGGTCTTGCAGCTGGGAAAGGGGTTTTAATATTAAAAAATCTAAATGAAGCAAAAAAAAGTTTAGATGATATGATACTTAAAAAAAAGTTCGGACAAGCATCTGAAAAGGTAGTTATAGAAGAGTATTTAAATGGAATTGAAGTTTCAAGTTTTGTATTAACGGACGGAAGAACATATAAAATATTTCCATTAGCAAAAGATTACAAAAGAATTGGTGTCGGCGACACTGGCTTAAATACTGGAGGTATGGGAGCAATCTCACCCGTTCCGTTTGTAGACAAAAAATTATATCAAAAAATAGAGAATCTAGTTATTCGACCCACTATTAATGGACTAAAAAAAGATAAAATAGATTATTCAGGATTTTTATTTATTGGATTAATGATAGTGGAAAACGAACCATTCGTCATAGAATATAATGTTAGATTGGGTGACCCTGAAACTGAAGCTATTTTACCCAGAATTGAAAGTGATCTTTTAGAAATATTATTACAATCAAAGAATTCTCTAGCGCAAACCCCAGATCTAAAAGTGAGCGAACTTTTTTCTTCTACAGTAATGACAGTGTCAAAAGGTTATCCAGAAAAATACGAAAAAGGAAAGATTATTTTTGGTCTTGATTCAGAAAATGATTGCTTTTTTTTCCATTGCGGTACTAAAAAGGAAAATCAAAAGATAGTAACTTCAGGTGGTAGGGTAATTGCGGTAACCTCAATGGACAAGTCACTTAAGAGGGCTTTAAAAAAGTCTTATAAAGGTATTTCAAAAATTGATTTTGAAGGGAAAACCTATAGAACTGATATTGGGTTTGATTTTTAAAGGAAAGAATGGGCTGTTACGTCTTTATCCTCTTCTCCTTTATCATCAAAATCTTTAAGCTTTTTAGACCAATATATAAGTGCAATAATTCCTATGAATAGAAAGAAAAAATTAACGCAATTAGCAATCCACCATGAAGAAAGTTCAACTTCTCTCAAAATTTCGTGTGGAAGAAATAAAATTTTTTCAAAAAGCCACTGGATCCCCTCGAAAAAGTTTTTGACCATTTTTTAAATTTTTTGCAATTTAAAAAAAATAACTTATTTATTTTGAATTATACAAGAGAAACCATTATCTAGAATGATATAAGTAATTTCGTATATTTAAAAATGTTGAAAGCAAAAAGTTTAGTATCGATCTTTGACAGATGTATAGTTGACTATCATAAATTAAATGATGTTAATCAGGAAATTGTCAATCCTTTTGAAAAAAAATCTTTTAAAGGTATACTATATTTAAAATGTTGGATTGATACGGTTCAATGGCATTATGAGGACATCATAAGAGATGATGAAATAAAACCTAAAGAGGCTTTGGATTTAAAAAGAAAAATAGACCAATCAAACCAAAAAAGAACAAATCTCGTAGAAGTTATTGATGATTACTTTATGAACGAGTTCAAAGAGGTAAATCCACAAAAAAATGCTACCATGAATACTGAGAGCATTGCATGGGCAATAGATAGACTTTCTATTTTGGCATTAAAAATTTATCATATGGCAGAGGAGTCGAGTAGAATCTCAGCAACCAGAAATCATAGAACAAAATGTTTGGAAAAACTTTCAATTTTAAATGATCAAAAATCAGACCTTTGTTTGGCTATAGATCAACTTATTCGAGATATTGTTGACGGCAAAAAGGTAATGAAGGTCTACAGACAAATGAAAATGTATAATGACGAAGATTTAAACCCAATTCTTTACAAAAAAAATAAAGATTGAAAACTTCAAAGAAGTTGGTTTTTTTAAGATTTTCCTCTCTGGGAGATGTTGCCATCACTATCCCATTAATAAGATGCTTTTTGTCAAAATACCCTGACATAAGCATAACATTTGTAACAAAAAATTTTTATGTACCATTATTGCAAGAATTCAAAAACTTAGAAATTTTAGAACTTGACTCTAAAGGTAGGCATAAAGGATTAAAAGGATTATTAAACCTTTATTCAGAAATAAAAGAATTGAATCCAATTGGTATAGTAGACTTGCATGGATCTTTGAGAACTAATATTTTAAGATTTCTTTTCTTTTTTTCATCAATTCGTTATAAAAAAATCTACAAAGGGAGAATTGAAAAAAAATTACTTACAAGAAAAAGTAATAAAGTTTTAGTGCCTTTAATACACGTCACACACAGATATGGAGAAGTTTTAAGGAAAATAGGTTTTCCTGTAGATTTATCTGATCATGAATATCCTCTGAAATTCATACTGCCTAAAAAGTTCAATAACTCCTTTTTCAATTCCAAATTAAAATGGATAGGAATAGCACCATTTGCAAAACATGTAGGAAAAATTTACCCCTTAGATTTGACCCAAAAAGTTATTTCCTTTTTACAGAAAGAAAATCAAGTTTTTCTTTTAGGATCAGATGGAGATGAGGAAAAAAAATTACAGGTTTGGGAGAAAGCTTACTCTAATGTCCATTCATTAGCAGGGAAATATTCTTTTTCTGATCAATTAAAAATAATTTCGAATTTAGATATAATGGTATCAATGGACTCGGCTAATGGCCACATTGCAACAAATTACGATATCCCTGTTATTACAATTTGGGGGGTGACCCATCCATATGCAGGTTTTTCTCCTTGGAACCAAACTAACGAAAGAAGTATTCTATCAGACAGAAGTCTTTACCCACTGATACCAACATCTGTGTACGGGAATATCTGCCCAAAAGGTTATGAAAACTGCATGAGAACGATACCTCCAGAAAAAATTATAGAAACTGTTAGAAAAACAATGAGTCAAACATCGTCATAATCAATTTCAATAGATGAAGATTTCGGGTAAGCTTGACAGGTCAAAATTAATCCCTCTTCAATTTCCTCTTCGGTAAGAATTTGATTTTCATTCATTTCAGTCTTACCACTTTTAACTCTAGCAATACATGTTGAGCAAATCCCGCCCAAACATGAGTGTGGGGCATCAATATTTTCATCTAACAATGTTTCTAATATTGTCTTATTCTTGTTTATACTAACCCTATAGACCTCAAAATCTAAGTTTACCTTTAGTCCATTTCCTTTTTTTGGGATTGATTGATTATCCATGTAGTAATTATATTTTCTAAATTTATTTAATATTAATAATAACTTTAAAATTACAAATAGTTTATAGTTGAATAAACACTAAAACTTAACTTTTAAAGTTATATAACAATAAATACAGTTAAATTGGTGTACATTAGGTTTTATTTTTTCCAATTATCTATAATAGCATTTTTTGTAAGCTGTTCTACCTCAAAAGACAAATTTTTAAATAAAGAATATCACGAACTAAATTCAAAATACAATGTGATTTTTAATGCAGAACAAGCATTAAATTTTGGGGAATTATTAGTTAAACAAAATATAGAAGAAGATTTTGGTAAAATTGTTTCCCCAGAACCTCTCGGTTTATTTGATGAAAATCAAGAAAGGTCTCAAAGAATTCCAAGCTTTTCGTTAGCTGAAGAAAAAGTTACTAAGGCAATCCAAAAACATTCAATGAATTTTAACGGTTTGCAAAAGAACAATCAGATACAAAAAGCATACTTTATTTTAGGTAAGGCAAGATATTTAGATTTAAGATTTTCACCTGCATTAGAAGCTTTTGAATATGTCTTGAAAATTTATGATGATAAAGAAATGTTCTTAAAAGCAAAACTATGGAGAGAAAAAACAAACATTAGACTCGATAACAATCAAGCTGCAATTAAAAATCTAAAATTATTACTACCTCAAGCAGTCAAATTTCAAAAGATTTACTCAGAAATAAACGCATCATTAGCACAAGCATATTTAAATAATAAAAAAGAGGATTCAGCGAGATTCTTTATCTCAAAGGCAGGTGCTTCTTCTAAAAACAATGATAAAAAAGCAAGATATTTATTCATTCATGGTCAGCTTTTAGAAAAAATTAATTTGTCAGATAGTGCCCTCAAAGTTTATAATTCAGTATTGAGTCTAGGGAGAAAAGCCCCAAGACTTTTTTGGATTCATTCAAAGATAAATGCCTTAAAAATTCAATCTGTCCAAATGGGAATAAATCCAATTACAATAACCAAAAAGCTTAAAAGAAACTACGAAAATTTTCCTTATTTACATCTAATAGAACAATTCGAGGGGCGATATTATATTGATAAAGGTGCAGACAGCTTAGGTATATTGTCTTATAATAAATCACTTCGGTCAGGGAATTCTGATATAATCACAAAAAAATCTAATTACAGAGAGTTATCAGACTATTTTTTAAAAAAAGGAAATTTTATAAGTGCAGGAGTATATTTGGATAGTTTAATTCGGTTGATGGATAAAAATTCATTCACCACAAAAATGACGATAAAAAAAAGAAAGGGGCTAGACAGGATTATAAACTTAGAGAAAACAATTAGAAATAATGATAGTATTTTATCTATTGTATCTATGAATGAAAATGAAAAATTAAATTATTTTAAGGGATATATTGAAAAAATAACAAGAACTGATTCCTTGAAAAAAAACAGTCTCAGTTCAAGGAGGGGTATTTTCAGAAGGCAAAAAAATTCTCAGCTTAAATTCTATTTTTATAACGAAAATGAAATAAATCGGGGTCAAGAATTTTTTAAATCATTGTGGGGTAACCAGCCGAACACAGACAATTGGAATACTTTATCACCAGTGATATCAAATCCTATAAACGAAAAATTTAAAAAAAATAATATTGCTAAAATCAAAAACCCCAAAGCCCTAACAGCCGCCTATTACATTAATCTTTTACCCAAGAAAACAGAAACAATAGACAGCTTGAAAAAATCTAGTAAACAAGCATACTTGGACGCAGGTTTACTGTATAAAGAAAAATTTTTAAATAATGATTTATCAATAAAAAGATTATCAAAACTACTTGAATTAAAGCCCAATGAAAATCAAGAAATTCTTGCTCTTTATAATCTATATAAAATTCACCAATCAAATGATAGTATTTATGCTTCAAAGTTCAAAGATAAACTCATTAACAAATATCCAAATTCCGTCTATACTTCTAATTTGAAAGAAAATCAAAGCTTTCCAACAAATAAAACCTCAACAGAAATTTATAATTATTTGTACCAAAAATTTATGGCGCAGGAGTTTCTTGATATAATTGTAAATAAAAATGAGTACAGAAAAAAGTTAATTGGGAGTGGACTTGAATTAAAATTTGAAATGATAATAATTAATTCAATCGGAAGGTTAAGAGGTATAACTGAATGGGAAAAAGAATTGGAGATGTTTTTAGATAAGTTTCCAAATTCCAAGGAATCATTAGAGGTAAAAAAAATATTAATTAATATTAAATCAAAACCCATAGAATCAAATAGCTTAAGAAAAAACTTCAAATGGGTAATCGTATTTTCGAATACCAGCGGAATAGATTTTAATAAATTAAGGAAGAATATGCTCTTAGAATTAAGCAAGAGGTCAGAAGGGGCAAAAAATATTTCTGTAGATTTTTACAGCGAAGATTACAGTTTTATTGTAGTACACACTGAAAATGAATATCCTGAAATAAATTTTCTATTAAAAATATGGTCGGATTTGTTAAGTTTTCAAAACAATTTAGATAATTTTGTAGTTTTGTCATCCGAATATATTCAAATTCAAAAACAAAAAACTTGGAAACCAAACACAAACAGTTCTTAAAAACATGAAATCAAGCGAAATTAATGGCCAACCAAATAAGATAGAAGCCTCAACAAGAATAAATGGAGAAGTAAAGTCAAATGCTGATTTTAGAATCGATGGATACTTGAATGGAACAATCATAACTTCAGGTAAAGTGGTTATAGGCAAAGAGGGGACTATTGAGGGCAATATCCAGTGCTTAAATGCAGATATTGAAGGAACGTTTAAAGGGAAAATACATGTAACAGAGATTTTAAATCTAAAATCTTCGGCAATAATTGAAGGTGAGGTAAAAATCAGTAAACTTATTGTTGAAGCTGGAGCAAGTTTTAACGCCAAATGCTCTATGAAAAATGTCTCAGAGGTAAAGTCTATAGTTGATAACCATGAAAAAACAGCCTAACAGGTGGTTGATTTTCTCAGGCCTATTTTTTCAAATAGCGTTTATTATGTACATATCCTTCCTTTTAGGTAAAGAAGTTAAATTAAAATTTAATATTATTTCAGACACACCCATTTTAATATCATCTATAATTGGGATGTCGATTATTATATATTCTATAATTAAACAGTCAAAATTTTTATAAAATTGACACTGAATAGATTTATCGTTTGCTATTCATTAATTTTATTTTTAATATTTCAAATACATAATCATTATCTTGAAATTAGATGCGTCAATTCCAACTTGATTTTTAAGTCTTATATTTTCTTTTATTTTTTCTCACTGATATTTTTCATATTAATCTATTTAAAGACAAAAAAAAAATCACAATTATCAATTGTTTTTTTTATTGGAAGTGCAATAAAACTTATCATTTTTTTTTTAATATTCCGTCCTACATTATTACAAGAAAGTTTCATTGATAAATTCGGGATAAGTGTTTTTTTGGTTCCATACAGTTTCTCTGCAGGATTTATAATCTACTGCCTTAATAGGCTTTTGGTAAAATCAAGTTAATTTTTTAAAAAATAGAAACAAAACAACATAATTTAAATTAAAAAATTTAATTTTACAAACCATAAATACTACTTAGATTTTGATAAAATCAACGATCTCATTACTTTATATTTTGGCTGCATCAATGGTGTCATATTCAACCTCATATAAAGATGATGAAAATGGTTACAAAAACCTCAAACAAGAAATTACCGACTACATTCTTCATCATGTTCAAGACTCCCATGATTTCGGTTTACTATCATACAAAGACAAGAAGACTAATAGAAAGGTATATATTGGGATTCCACTGCCAATAATCATTTATGATAAAGGATTCAAATTTTTTATGTCTTCAAAATTTGACCATGGAAGGCAAGTCGCAAAAATAGATGATTCTTATTACGTACTTCACCATGATAAAATTTATAAAAGTGATTCAAATGGAACTATCAGTTATGGGAAAAATGGTAATCCTCAAAATATAAAACCCTTAGATTTCTCAATAACCAAGAGTGTTATAAGTATAATATTTGTATCAATATTAATGTATTTACTCTTCAGAAATTTGGCTCAATCTTATAATAAAAATGGACTAATATCTTCCGGAGTTGGAAGGTTTTTTGAGCCTTTAATAGTTTATATAAGAGATGATATTGCAATTCCCAACATAGGATTAAAACACTATAAAAGATTTATGAGCTTTCTTTTAACCATTTTCTTTTTTGTTTGGTTTTGCAATATTTTGGGACTAACACCCCTTGGGGTGAATGTAACAGGAAATATAGCAATAACATTTTGTTTGGCGCTGCTGACTTTTATAATTACTACAATAAGTGGAACTAAAGACTATTGGATGCATATTTTTTGGATGCCTGGAATGCCTTTGCCAATGAAAATCATAATGGCCCCTATTGAATTACTAGGCGTATTTATCAAACCTTTCACACTAATGATCAGGTTGTACGCGAATATTTTAGCTGGTCACATAGTTATGATGACTTTGATTTCAATGATTTTTCTTTTTAGGAATTTTATTGGGTCGGGATTATCATTTTTATTAGCTTTTTTTATTTCAATAATTGAAATTTTAGTTGCACTTTTGCAGGCATATATATTTACAATTTTATCAGCATTATATTTTGGTTTTGCTGTTGAAGAACATGACCACTAGGTTATATTTAAAAAGAATGTTTAATTAAATTATTATAAATTATGGAAATCCCAGCAATAGTAGGAGGAGGTTTAATAGTTATTGGAGTAGGAATCGGAATAGGAGGCATCGGCAGAGGTGCTATGGAAGCAATTGGTAGGCAACCAGATGCTTATGGAAAAATTCAAACTGCAATGCTAATTGGAGCTGCTCTGGTTGAAGGAATCGGTTTTGCAGCAATGTTTGTATTGTAGGCATTTTTAAAACTTATAAACTTTGAACTAAATGGAAAAATTAATAAATGAATTTTCTTTTGGCTTATTCTTTTGGCAACTTCTAATTTTTGTTGGCCTTATCTTGATTCTCAAAAAGTTTGCATGGAAACCCATTCTTGACGCACTTAATGAAAGGGAAAATTCGATTAAGGAGTCTTTAGAATCTGCTCAAAGGGCAAAGGATGAGTTTTCAAAAATTAAGTCTGACAATGAAAAGATACTTAACGATGCGAAAAAGGAGAGGGACTTTTTAATTTCAGATGCAAAAAAAACTGGTAGAGAAATAGTTGAGGATGCAAAAAACGTCGCAAAGATAGAGTCAGAAAAGATAATTGAAAATGCAAGAGAATCAATTACAAAGGAAAAAGATTTAATATTGAAAGACTTAAAATTTCAAGTAATTGACTTATCGGTTGAAATTGCATCAAAAATTCTTAAAAAGGAGCTAAGTGAAAAGCAAAAACAGGACGATTATGTTCAAAAATTGATCGATGAAATTGAATTAAAATGATTAAAAAAGTCGCAGCTATTCGATATGCAAAAGCTTACTTCGCACATTGCCAAAAAACAAACAATTTAAGGGAAATTGTTAATGAAAGTGAAAAGATAATAGAAATTATATCAAACAATGCCAACCTATACAATACTTTAAAAAATAAAATTGTGCCCAACCAAAAGAAAAAAAGTATTTTGTTAAAAACATGCATTAATGTAAGTGAGAATTTAAAAAATCTTGTTGAAATATTGGTCAGAAAAAACAGACTGTATCTTTTTGATGAAATACTAAATCAATTTATTGAGCTCTATAAGATTAGCAGTGGAATAGAGACATGTTATTTAGTATCAGCGGAAAGAATACCTAATAAAATTGAAGAGAATTTAAAACCTATTATTAGAAAAATAACAAAAAATAAAATTAAGATTGTCAATATTATCGATAAAAATCTAATTGGAGGGTTTATTATAAAAATTGGAGATATCCAGTTTGACAATTCTGTAAATACAAGTCTTAATAAATTAAAGACAAGCTTAAAAAAAGAAAATACATTTATCTAATATCAAAATATGGCATCAATTAAACCATCAGAAATATCATCAATTATTAAAGAAGAACTTTCTAACGCAAATTTTTCTGGAGTCCTTGAAGAAACAGGCACTGTATTGGAAGTAGGGGACGGAATAGCACGAGTTTACGGCTTGACAAACGCTCAGTACGGCGAGCTTGTAAGCTTTGATTCTGGCCTCGAAGGGATGGTATTAAATTTAGAAGAGGACAATGTTGGGGTTGTTTTGTTCGGCTCTTCAGAAAAAGTCAAAGAAGGAGATAGTTTAAAAAGAACAAAAAAAATTGCTTCAATAAAAGTAGGAGAAAAAATCATTGGAAGGGTTGTTGACACTCTAGGGAACCCTATAGACGGTAAAGGACCGATAAAAGGAGATTTAATCGATATGCCACTTGAAAGAAAGGCGCCAGGTGTGATATATAGGCAACCAGTTAACGAGCCTCTTCAAACTGGTATAAAATCTATCGATGCCATGATCCCTGTTGGAAGAGGGCAAAGAGAACTCGTCATCGGCGACAGACAAACGGGGAAAACTACTGTATGCATAGACACGATACTTAATCAAAAAGAGTTTTTCGATGCAGGGGCTCCAGTTTATTGTATCTATGTTGCTATTGGGCAAAAGGCGTCTACTGTTGCGGCTATCTCAAAAGTCCTGGAAGACAAGGGCGCTTTGGAATATACTACAATTGTTGCAGCTAATGCTTCAGATCCTTCACCTATGCAAGTTTATGCTCCTATGGCCGGAGCTGCAATTGGCGAATTTTTTAGAGATACTGGGAGACCAGCGTTGATTATTTTTGATGATTTATCAAAACAAGCAGTTGCTTATAGAGAAGTCTCTCTTTTATTGAGAAGACCACCGGGGAGGGAAGCATTCCCAGGTGATGTTTTCTATCTGCATTCTAGACTTTTGGAAAGAGCTGCAAAAATTATTGGTGATGATAAAATCGCCCAGCAGATGAATGACCTACCACAGATGTTAAAATCTAGAGTTAAAGGAGGTGGTTCCTTAACAGCACTCCCGATTATTGAAACACAAGCAGGAGACGTGTCAGCCTATATTCCCACTAACGTAATCTCAATTACAGACGGACAAATATTTTTAGAATCAGACCTTTTTAACTCAGGTGTTAGACCTGCTATAAACGTTGGAATATCAGTTTCTAGAGTTGGCGGCTCAGCTCAGATTAAATCTATGAAAAAAATTGCGGGAACTTTGAAGTTAGATCAAGCCCAGTTTAGAGAGCTAGAAGCTTTTGCAAAATTTGGTTCAGATTTGGATTCGGCTACATTGAATGTTATAGAGAAAGGTAGAAGAAATGTTGAAATTTTAAAACAATCTCAAAATGATCCATTCAAAGTAGAAGATCAAATAGCCATAATTTATGCGGGAACCAAAAATTTATTAAAAGAAGTCCCTGTCGATAGGGTTAAGGATTTTGAGACAGCTTATATCAAAGAGCTTAATAAAAGTCATAGAAAAGTTTTAGATTCTCTTAAAGATGGTATTTTAAGTGACGCCGTTTTAAAAACACTCGAGGACATATGTTTAAAGATATCAAATCAATTCAAATAGCGTCTTGGCAAATTTAAAAGAAATAAGGAGTCGAATTTCATCAGTTTCATCTACGATGCAAATTACCCAAGCCATGAAAATGGTGTCCGCAGCAAAGCTTAAAAAAGCACAAACTACTATTGTTTCTATGCGACCATACACAGAAAATCTATTTAGTATTATTACTGACATTTTAAAGTCAATGCCAGGATATACAAGTTCTTTGGTCGGCGAGAAAATTCACCACCCGAAACGACTTTTAATTTCAGTTACATCAAACCGTGGTCTCTGCGGAGGATTTAACTCAAACATAATAAAAGCAACTAAAAACTATTTACACGAAAATAAAAGTCTAGATATTGATTTAGTTACTGTTGGAAAAAAAGGAAACGATGTTCTTTCCAAAACAAACAAGATTGTAAGTGACCACAGTAGTTTGTTTGAAAATCTTGATTATGAATCAACGACTAAAATTGCTGATAAATATATTACAAAGTTCATATCTGGAGAGTATGACAAAATAGACTTATTGTATAATAAATTTAAAAATGCAGCGACTCAAATTATTACAATTGATACTTTATTGCCTTACAAAATTAGTCATTCAGAAAAAACAGGAATTTTAAATGATTATATATATGAGCCTGATAAATCTAAAATACTTCAAGAAATTATTCCGCGAGGAATAAAAATACTGTTTTACAAGGCTTTGAGAGAATCTTTTGCTAGTGAACATGGTGCGAGGATGACAGCAATGCATAAGGCTACAGATAATGCTGCCGAGCTCGCAGAGCAATTAAAATTAACTTATAATAAAGCTCGCCAAGCATCAATTACTAACGAAATATTAGAAATAGTCGGTGGCGCAGAAGCCCTCAAAAAGTAATTAAGGATCAGAAAACTCACATTAAAAAAAAAATCTCGTAAGTTTTAACAATTAAGTTTTATTTTTAAATAAAAAATGATTGATTTACCTGTTATAAATACGTCCCCGTATAATCTCCCCAGTTACGCAACGGAAAGCTCGGCGGGACTAGATTTAAGAGCTAACATAAACAAACCACTACACATAAACCCTCTTCAAAGAATTCTTATCCCAACTGGTTTGAAAATTTCTTTACCAGAAAATTTTGAGGGGCAAATACGCCCAAGATCTGGACTCGCGATAAACCACGGTGTAACTGTTCTAAATTCACCTGGGACAATTGATTCAGATTATAGAGGCGAATTGGGAGTAATTTTAATTAACTTATCAAATGAACAATATAAAGTAATGCCGGGACAAAGAGTCGCCCAATTGGTTGTCTCAAATTTTTCAAAGATTAACTGGAGATTAGTTGAGGATTTAGGTAATAGCGAAAGAGGAAAATCGGGATTTGGAAGTTCAGGATCAATTTGAGTGGCATGACTAAATATATTCAATGTCTAATGATTTTGTTTATTTTAAGCGGCTGTAAATCTCTTAATGTTTTACCAAGCAAAAAACCAATCGAGTCGCTAAAAATCAAAAGACTCATAGATAACCTAGAAAAATCAAAAGGTGAAATAAGTTCATTTAGAGCTCGAATTAAGGCAACATTCGTGAATAAGAAAATAAATCAGTCATTAAACATTAATCTTAGAATTAAAGAAGACAAATTCTTATGGATGAGTGCCAACATGCTTGTCCCAATAGCGAAACTTTTGATGACAAAGGAAAAAGTTTTTTTTTATGAAAAGTTTCAAAAAAAATATTATGAAGGAGATTATAAATTTTTAAATTCTGTAATAGGAACCAGCTTTAGTCTTCAAGATGTTCAAAATATATTTATAGGGAATCCTATTGATAACATTAAAAAAGTAAAATTAAAAAGAATTGATAATCCAAAGTATTATGTTTTAATCAATACTAGTTCTGAGAAGTATAGGTCTACTTTTTTCTTTGATACAGAGAACTTCAGAATTAGAGAGCAAAGACTTCTTTTATTGGGAAATGAAAATAGCATATTAACCATAAAATATCCCTTATATCAAAAAATAAATGGTAAAACAGTCCCAAAGAAAATACAAATCACTTCATTTATTGATGGGGATTTTACTTCAATAACTTTAGAATTTACAAGGGTAGACTACCCAAAAGAGCTTACAATACCATTCAAAATTCCAGAAGGATATAGTAAGATAAAATTATGAAGAAATATTTCTTTTTATTTTTTTTACAGATTTTAAATTTAACCTTTTGCCTATCCCAACAAGAGGCACAAAAAAAGCTAGAAAAAGAAAAGGCAAAACTAGTTAGAGAAATCAAACAGATTAATTCCATTTTGTTTTCAAATAGTAATTCAAAAAAATCAGCCATTGACGAAGTACAAGATTTGGATGTTAAAATTAAAGTTCGGGACAAACTAATAAAGGTCACAAATCAAGAAATCAATTTCATTTCTAAGCAGATAAATATCAACCAAAGAGAGATAGAAATTTTGAGATTGGAAACTATGAAATTAAAGGAGGATTATGCAAATATGATTAGAAAGTCATACTACAGTAAAAGTCGCCAAAGTAGATTAATGTTTTTGTTTTCGTCAGAATCATTTTATCAAGCATATAATAGATTTAAATATCTTGACCAATACGCAAAACACAGAAAAAAACAAGGTCGTATAATAATTGAAAAAACAAATCTGCTTAATAAGTTAAATATAGAATTGCTTTCAAAAAAAGTCAATAAAGAAAATTTAATAAAGGAAAATAAAGTTTCCCAATTAATTTATCAAAAAGAAATAGAAAAGCAGAAGTTAATGATTCAGAGCCTAATTAAAAAACAAAAAGACTTAGAGTATAGTATTAGAATTAAGGAACAAAAAATCTCAGCTTTTGATAAAGAAATCGAACGTTTAATTAGGGTTGCTATTGAGAATGCTAACAAAAAAACATTGACCCCAAGCAACTTAAAATATAGTATCACTCCAGAAGCAAAACTTGTTGGAAGAAGTTTTTATGCTAATAAAGGCAAACTCCCTTGGCCAGTAGAAAAAGGAGTAGTAATTCAAAAATTTGGCACACAAGTTCATCCTGTTGTTAGAACAACAAAAATAAAGAGCAACGGAATTATAATAGCGACAACTAAAACTGCTGACGCACGAGTTATATTTAAAGGAATTGTAATGACGGTCTTAAGTTACAAAGGAAGTAACCCTACAGTATTAGTTCAACATGGGAATTATATAACAGCTTACACAAACTTAGAAAGTGTTTATGTTAAGAAAGGACAATCTCTAGGACCAAAGGAAAAGATTGGTAGGGTATTTACTAATCCTAACACTGGGAAAACAGAACTCAAATTTAGCATCTTTCAGTCAAGTACGCCATTAAATCCAGAGGGGTGGATTTATAGACTATAATTTTATTCTACAAGGTACCAAGCATCAAGTTCTAACGTGAATTTGACAAAATTTAATAATTGATATGCTTCTCTTTTTGTTTTCAATCTTCCATACGCCACTCTGAATAGACCTGAAGGACTATTTTTCGCAAAAGAAGCTTTGAAGCCTTCTAATTTAAGTTTATTTAGAAGTTTTTCAGCATTTTTTTCATCTCTGAAACTTCCAGCTATAACACTGTAGAAATCACCACTTTCAATAAAAACTTCATTGTTCTCAATTGTTTCTATATCTGCCTTCAAACTTAGTTCTAATGACGAAATTGAACCGATGTCATATGTGGCTTTTTGAACATCATTTTTTATCTTCTTTTGTGCAATTTCGGTTGAACGGATTCTTTCGTTCTGAATATATTCATCCCCAAAATAGTATCCGCAAATTGACAAAACAATCAAGGATGTTATTATTGCTACTATTTTGAATCTACTTTTTTTCGCTGAACTTTTTGATTCAGGTTCAAATGCCAAGTTTTCTTTTTTATCATTGTCCATAATAATATTTTTAGTGTTTGTCTCTTTATTTGTGCTAATTTTTAGCTCTCTACCGCTTAATGGTAATCTATCAAAATCTTCAAGTCCGAAAAAGCTATGTGAAAAATTTATTGTATTGTACGCTTGAAAGCAAATCTTATTTTCTACGTTAAGATAAAACTCGCCTATGTTTTTGAAAATCAATGTGTCAATCTTTATTTTTTTTAACCAAATCTTTACGGTGTTATCAATTTCCTTGAGGGCTTCATCATAACTAATATTTTTTCTGGATGAAACATATTTAGCCAAAATTCCATCATTCTGCTGGATTAAAATATTAAATGACACCTTCCTTTTCGGTGATATAAACGCACCCCTTTTAATATTAACTTTTGCCCCCGTTTTGTTAACCAAAAATGACCCAAAATTGGGAACTGTTAAGCACTCGTGAAAGTACAATAGTTCTTCTATCTCTTTAACTAATTTCACACTTAAATATAATAAATTATATTGTCGATTTATAGGATTATTTATTATATCCTAATTTTAATCTAACCCTTTTTAACACCTCGTTTGCAAATATTTTAGCTTTTTTAGATCCATTTTCAAGTTCCTGTTCAACGATTTCTGGATTATTGATTAAAAAATTGAATTTATCTCTTTCAATTTTAAACTTAGTTTTAATTTCATTCAAAAGAACTTTTTTTGCTTCACCGAATCCAATGTTACCAGATAGATACCTTTTTCTCATTATATCGACGTCTTTCTTTTCAGCTATCAAAGAAAAAATCTTGAAAATATTACAATTTTTTGGATTTTTAGCTTCATCAACTGGTATTGACTTAGTTTTGATTTTCATAATTTGTTTTTCAAGTAAATTGTCGTCTTGAAAAATATCTATTAGGTTATTTTTAGATTTACTCATTTTATTCCCATCTGTTCCTATCACAAAGTTAGAGTCTCGTTCAAGCTCAGCTTTTGGAGTTACAAAAGTTTCACCAAATTGATTGTTAAATCGGGAAGCTATATCTCTAGTTATTTCTAAATGTTGAAGTTGATCTTTTCCAACTGGGACCAAATTTGCATCATAAAGTAAAATATCTGCGGCCATAAGTACTGGATAATTAAATAAACCTGAGTTTACGTCTTTTAAATTATCGGATTTGTCTTTAAAAGAGTGAGATAATGTCAAACGTTGATAAGGGTAAAAACAGCTTAAATACCATGAAAGTTCTGTAACTTGCGGAATGTCACTCTGCTTATAAAAAACGCTTTTTTTTGTATCTAAACCGAAAGAAAGCCAAGCTGATGCAGTATACAGAGTATTCTTTTTTAAACTTTCAGCATTTTTAATTTGTGTTAATGAATGAAAGTCAGCAATAAATAAAAATGATTCATTACCTTTCATCTTTGATCTTTTTATAGCTGGAATGATAGCCCCTAAAATGTTCCCCAAGTGAGGAACACCAGTACTTTGTATACCCGTCAATATTCTGGCCATTTAATTTGTTTTTGACAAAGTTAATTTTTTTAAATAAATTTTTTTATTTTGACCAAATGCGTTTATTAATTCTACTTATTTGGCGTATGTGGTTTTATATGCTGGCATCTATCCCTGTAATTCTTTTATTTCCATTTTTGGCAATTTCTGCAGTTCACCCCAAAGGATATAATTTTATTTTTTGGTGTGCTAGATATATATGGTCTCCTTTTGTTCTATACCTATCTGGTTTTTACACCAAGGTTCATTATAGGGAAAAACTTCCTGTAGGGGAATCATTTATCTTGGTTGCTAACCATACAAGTTACATAGATCCGTTTGTTATGTTTCAAGTTTCGAAAAATCCATTTGTTTTCGTTGGCAAAAAAGAACTTGTAAAAATCCCAATCTTCGGATACATATACAAAAGAGCGGCTGTAATGGTAGACAGAGGTTCTAAAAAAAGTAGATGGGGAGTTTATGGAAGGGTTGATAAACAACTATCCCTGGGTTATAGCATATGTATATTCCCTGAAGTAAAATATACAGACGATACCGTCTTTTTAAATGAGTTCAAAAGAGGGGCATTTAAAATCGCTATTGATCACCAAATCCCCATAATTCCTATGTGCTTTTTAGATTGCAAGCGAAAGTTCCCGTGGTATCCTCGGTTTGGATATCCCGGGGAATTACGAGTTAAAACTTTTAAGAAAATATATCCACCTAAAAACATTGATAAATTAAATGATTTTAAACATGAAGTTTGGAAAATCATTTTTGATGGGCTTAACCAAGATCCACAAAAAACCCATAAGAGCGCCGTAGAAAAAGAAGAAAAACAAAAAACTAATTAATTGAGTTGAGAATCTTACTCTCAAGTTCTTCTAATAACTCAGGATTGTCCTCCAGCAGTTTTTTTACTGCTTCTTTACCTTGACCCAGTTTTGTTTCACCGTAACTAAACCAAGAACCAGATTTTTTAATTACATCAGTTTCAACACATATATCTATTATTTCACCTATTTTAGAAATACCCGTGCCATATAAAATATCAAATTCAGCTGTTTTAAATGGAGGAGCAACTTTATTTTTAACCACTTTTACTCTCGTTCTGTTTCCTAGAACCTCAGCTTCTGTACTTTTTATTTGTGTGGACCTTCTTATATCCAAACGGACGGAAGCATAAAACTTTAACGCGTTTCCTCCTGTGGTTGTTTCTGGATTACCGAACATAATACCAATCTTTTCTCGTAGCTGGTTTATAAAGAAAACCGTACAATTTGTTTTGGCTATCGAACCTGTAAGCTTTCTCAATGCTTGTGACATCAGTCTTGCATGAAGGCCCATTTTTGAATCCCCCATTTCACCTTCAATCTCACTTTTAGGAGTTAGTGCAGCAACTGAGTCTATGACAATTATGTCAATAGCTCCTGAACGAATTAAATTGTCAGCTATTTCGAGTGCTTGTTCTCCATGGTCAGGTTGCGAAATAATTAACTCGCTTATATCAACACCCAATTTTTCAGCATAGAACCTGTCAAAAGCATGTTCAGCATCAATAAATGCAGCAATACCACCACTTTTTTGGCATTCAGCTATTGCATGCAAAGTCAAAGTGGTTTTGCCAGATGATTCAGGACCATAAATTTCTATGACCCTACCTCTTGGATAACCACCAATTCCCAAAGCAATATCTAAACCTATAGAACCAGAAGAAATTGCTTCCACTTTTTCAATAACTTCATCACCTAATTTCATAACTGCACCCTTACCATAAGTTTTATCTAATTTATCAAGGGTCAATTGAAGAGACTTTAGTTTAGCAGACTTTTCAGAGCTCATATTTTTTTTTTTAAAAGTACCAATTTATCTTCTTCCCCTAACCCACTAAATCAATGTATTATTAACAATGTGTGTTACTTTTTAAAAATCATCAATTTAATTTAAATTTGCAATAAGTTTAAAAAATGGATTTTTATAACAGACTGAGCAACACAGAAAGTTTAGAACTTCTTAAAAAATCAAGAGAAGACAGAGTTACTCTGTCTTTTTATAAATATTTTAAAATTGAAAATTTAATCATTTTTAGAAATTATTTATTTTCATCCTGGTCAAAAATAGGTGTCTTAGGTAGAATTTATGTTGCTAATGAGGGGATTAATGCGCAGTTGTCTTTACCCAAGAGGCAATTAGATCATTTTGTGTACGAATTAGATCAAATTTACCCCTTAAAAGGTATAAGATTAAATTTTGCTTTAAAAAACAGTATAAAATCTTTTCTAAAACTTAAGATTAAAGTCAGAAGTAAAATAGTTGCTGACGGAATTCAAGATAAAAACTTTGATTCAACAAACGTTGGGATACATGTAAACGCTCAAGACTTCAATAAAATCTTGTCTGAAAAAGAGTCTATTTGTGTTGATATGAGGAATCACTATGAAAGTGAGATTGGCTACTTCATTGGAGCTGTCACTCCAAATGTTGATTCATTTAAAGAATCATTAAAATTTTTAGGTAAAAATTTTAAAAATGAAAATAAAAACAAGAAAATACTTCTTTACTGTACCGGTGGAATTCGATGTGAAAAGGCTTCAGCATTTTTGAAAAATAAAGGGTTTAAAAAAGTTTTTCAGTTAGACGGAGGGATAATTAATTATGCCCGTCAAATAAAAAAAACTGGTAATAATAAATTTATTGGTAAAAATTTTGTTTTTGACAACCGTTTGTCAGAAAAAATAACAGATGATATAATCTCAAATTGCCACCAATGTGGAACAAAATCTGACCAACATTCAAACTGTTCCAATGTTGCTTGTAATATTTTATTTATTCAGTGCGAACATTGTAAAAACTTGTATAATGGATGTTGCTCTATTGAGTGTCAAAAAATAAATAGTCTTAGTTTAGAGAAACAAAAAAATCTAAGGAGTGGGAAAAAAGCCAGTAAAAGGATTTATAAAAAAATCTAAAGCTCTGTAAATATTATGATATCAAAGAATTTAGTTATGTTGACTTTACTGTTCATTAATATGACAAGTTGTTTTGAAAACAACTCAATAAGAATTGATCATGACATTTTAAATGGATGGGGTTTAGAGGAATCAATTACTTTTGAAATAAATGACACTATTGATTTTCCCTCTGATATTTTCTTTTACATTAGAAACAATAATGACTATCCTTTTTCAAATATTTTTCTCATTTCAAGGATTAAATCAAATAAAAAAGTTTTTGAAGTGGACACATTAGAATATATGATGGCAGATATTAATGGGGATTGGCTAGGCAAAGGTTTCTCTGTGATTAAGGAGAGCAAACTGACATGGAAGAGAAATTGGAAGCCAAATTTTTCACCTCCTTATATTTTTGAGGTAAAGCAAGCAAATAGAAAAATTGGTCAAATTAAAGGAGACAAAAATTTATTTGGGATTTTATCCCTTGGTTTATCAATTGAGAAAATATCTAATGAAGAGTAAGTTGAAGAGCAAAAATAAGTACAAATCATATGTAGCTATATTGTGGGGTTTATATTTAATTCCATTATCATTCGTAGTAATTGTTTTCATGTCTGCTGCAACTGGCAAATTGGGCGAAATGCCATCAATTGAACAATTAGAAAATCCTAAAACTAATTTAGCAACCACTATTTATTCATCTGACGGGATTGTCTTAGGTAAATTTTATTTAAATGACAATAGAACTCCAATTAATTTCTCACAACTTCCCAAAAATATCATCGACGCCTTAATCGCTACTGAAGACGAGAGATTCTACAGCCACTCAGGAATCGACTTTAAAGGAACCTTAAGGGCGATTTTTTATTTAGGTAAGAAAGGGGGGGCTAGTACAATAACTCAACAGTTGGCACGTCAATTATTTGTAGGTATCCGTTCAAGAAATAAAATTGAAGCTATCACACAAAAGGTAAAAGAATGGGTGCTAGCCGTAAAGCTGGAAAGAAGATTTACAAAAAATGAAATAATTGCTATGTATCTGAATATTTACGACTTTGGATATCAAGCTGACGGAATTGAGTCAGCAGCAAAGATTTATTTCAATAAAAAACCATCAGATTTATTGCTAGAAGAATCTGCAACTTTAGTTGGGATGCTCAAAAACTCATCACTTTATAATCCAAGACGAAGACCAAAATTAACTACCAACAGAAGAAATATTGTTTTTAATCAAATGTTTAGAAATGGACTTTTGTCAAAAAATAATTTAGATTCATTAACAAAATTACCATTATCCATAAAATTTACACCAGATTCTCATAGGGAAGGACTAGCCACTTACTTTAGGGCTTACATACAAAATTTTATGCAAAAATGGGTTCAAGAAAATCCAAAGCAAAATGGCCAAAAGTACGATATTTACAGGGACGGACTCAAAATATACACAACAATAGATTCAAGACTTCAAGGAATTGCTGAAAAGGCAGTCAACAGTCATATGAGTAATCTACAAGAAGAATTTTTCAAGCAAAACACAAGTGACCTAAATCCCACAGCACCTTTCTTAGACCTAAGAGAGGGTCAAATAGATACTTTGATTAATCTATCTGCAAAAAGATCAGAAAGATGGAGGATGATGAAATTAAACGGAAAATCAGAAAAAGAAATCGAAGAGTCATTTAAGAACCCCACACCTATGACTGTCTTTGATTGGAAAGGAGAAAGAGATACCATAATGTCCCCTTTAGACTCCATAAAATACTACAAACATTTTTTAAGGGCCTCAATGATGTCTATGGAGCCTTCTACCGGTCATGTAAAAGTTTGGGTTGGAGGTTTTAATTACAAGCATTTTCAATATGACCAAGTTAAGCAAGGAAAAAGACAAATTGGATCGACTTTCAAACCCTTTTTGTATGCCACAGCTATTGATCAATTGCGCTTATCACCATGCGAAATCCTCCCCGACGCCCTATTCTGTATTGAACCATTTAAACATGGAAATGTAGAAGCTTGGTGTCCTAAAAACTCTGGAGACAAATATGGGAAAATGAGAACATTAAAAAACGCTTTGGCTAATTCAGTTAATACAATTAGTGCCAGATTAATGGACAAAGTAGGTCCTCAACCTGTTGTCGCGCTAGCCAGAAAAATGGGTATAAAATCGTATTTGCCAAAGGTTCCATCCATTGCATTGGGGTCACCAGATATTAGTTTGTTTGAGATGGTTGGAGCCTATGGGACATTCGCAAACAAAGGAATCTATGTAGAACCTATCATGGTAACAAGTATTGAAGATAAAAATGGAACAGTTGTTTACGAAGTAGTTCCTAAAACAAAAGATGTATTAAGTGAAGAAACAGCTTACGTTACTCTTAATTTAATGAAGGGAGTCACAGAAAGTGGTTCAGGTCAAAGGTTAAGACACAGTGGAGCTGACGAAAACAACTATGCATATAAAACAATAGTGACGGGCTATCCTTATCAATTCACAAACCCTATTGCGGGTAAAACAGGTACGACTCAAAACCAATCAGATGGATGGTTTATGGGTATTGTACCAAATTTAGTTACTGGGGTATGGGTTGGAGGAGAAGATAGATCAATTCACTTTGAAGATATTGCTTTTGGTCAAGGAGCTTCTATGGCTCTGCCTATTTGGGCTTTATATATGAGGGACGTTTATAAAAATCAAAATTTAGGTATTTCTCAGGAAGATTTTGAGGAACCTAAAAAAGTATCAATACCTACGGATTGTGACAAATTTGACTCAAATAAGCTAAATATAATTGGAGCTGATGAAGATCTTGAAGATCTGGGGTTTTAACAAATCAATAATCCACCCTCTAAAATGCATATGCGTTTTTCTAGTAAGTAGTTTAACTGTTGCCCAGTCAAATTATTTAAATTTAGATGTTGAGAATGATTTATATTTTCTCACAGATCAATACTATTCTAGTGGTATATTTATTGAAACAGGTAAAGTAGTTGAAAAAGACTCAGTTATAAAATTTAAAATTTGGGAATTAGGTCAGGAAATATTTACACCTTCAGATACTGATTCGAAAGATTTTCAGAATTACGATTATCCCTTTGGAGGGTGGTCATTTTTAAAACATACTATACAAACAAAGAAAAAAAACAACCATTTTTTTGAATATGGATTTCAATTTGGTTTCACTGGGGAGTGGTCACTAGCAGACAAAATACAAAATGTTTACCATAAAAAAATTAATGCGGATATATCAACTTGGGCTGCGCAGATTCCTAATGCACTACATTTGAATATTTTCACTTCTTATTATTTTCAAACCTTAATATTTCCAAAAATACTTTTTTATAGAAAATACAAAGGGATATTAGGTACTCAAAGAGTGGGTTTTGAAACAAATTTAGGGCTAAATTATGGGATAAATGTAAATGATAAAATATCAAACCCTCTACTTTTAAATTCTAATGGTATAGGAATATATTTCGGACTAAACCCGTCACTTATTTTTCATGATTTTATGTTATCTGGGATCGGGTTTCAAAAAGATGAGGCACTTTTTACTGCTAAGTCAAGAATCTTAAGGCTAACCTTAGACTTTGGAGTTAGTTACAGATTCAAAAACTGGAAGTTCATTTTTATTTATAAAAATCGTACCCCGGATAATTTTATACAACCAAAAAAACAGCACCATTACAACAAACTCTCTGTTACTTATTTTTTTTAATAACTTTTTAAATTAATTTAGTTAGTAATACCATTAAATCTATTTTTGGCTTTTTCCGGATTTAATATTTTAAAATTTAAGCTTATATAAAAACCTTTTAAGTTTTGAGTTTCTGTCTGATAGTTTCTATAATTTCTCTTTTGAATTTTATAGCTTCCAGAAATTGACAACCTTTTTTTAATTATATATTCTATTCCTGTAAAAACGCCCAAAGAGTTAGCAAAAACCCCTTCTGAAATCTCAACTTTTTCTGCTTCTTTATTTATTCGATTAAACCCATTTTGGTAAAAATTGTATGTTCCCCCAAGGAAAAAATTAATTTTTCTCAACGGATAAAGCTTTACAATAAAAGGGATTGTGACAAATTTTAAATTATCAATACTTTTATTTGTTTCTAAACTATTCTGATAACTAATTTTATTTATATAAACACCTGTTGAAAAACCAAAGGTTCTTGTAAAACGATAGTGAATGTTGGTTCCAAAATTCAAATTTATTTTTCCTGTAGTCTCTCTGTCAACAGTATTAGTATAATTTGGTTCTAAAAAAACCTCAAAATTTAATTTTCTATAAAACTCTAGATCAATAGAATTTTTGTCGTATTGTTGAATTAATAGATCTCCATCTTGGGCGTAAAAAAAACTTGCAGATAAAAGCACGACCAAACAGATAAAATTTATAAAGTGATTATAAAAATTAAAAATAAGACTCAAGAAGCCAGCTTTTTTATTGCATCAATAAAAACTTCGATCTCATCGATTGAACTATAAATATTTGGGGTAATCCGGCATCCTTTTACATTTGCATAGTCAATCGCAACGGTGAAGATTTTAAATTCGTTTAGGAGTTTTTCGGCCATAATTTTAGGAGGTATATTCTTAATACCCACGTTGCCAATACCAAAACTTTTTGTAAAAGGTAAAGGGGTGTTTATTTCTACATTTGGGATATTTTTCAAATTTTGCATCCAATGATTTTGAAGTTCTTTGAGTCTTTTTTCCTTTCTTTTGATTCCTACCCAATCTACATAATCAAGAGCGTTGTTTATAGCTAAAAGTATATGTACTGGATTGGTTCCTAAATGATTCAATCTTTTTATTCCATTTAAATTAATTGAATGTCCGGCCAGCAATGGCCAAATTTTTGAAATATGTTTCTCTTTAATATATAATAATCCAGCACCTAGAGGGGCAGACAACCATTTATGAAGACTAGATCCATAGTAATCACAGTTTAAATTCTCAATAGAAAAATCAAAATGCCCAACACAGTGTGCACCATCTACCATAACTTCCACCCCATAGCTGTGTGCCATATCACAAATCTTTTTCACAGGAAGTACTTGACCAGTTATATTGATCATATGACAGACCATTAGTAATTTCGTTTTTTTGGTTATTTGATTCTCATAAAGACGTACTATTTCTTCGTCAGAAGATGGATGATTAGGAATTGAAATCACTTTGGTCTTGATATTATATCTTTTAGAGACCTGCTCAAACATTAATTTCATGGAACCATAGTCCTGTTCTGCATAAATTGCCTCGTCCCCTTTTTCCCACGGGTAACCTCCAATTATTAGGTCTAATGATTCAGTCGTATTTCGGGTAATAATAATATTTTTTTTATCACACGACAACCAATTTGAAATCCTTTTTCTAAGTTTTAGATTATCATCTTCAAGACTGTTTCTCATATAATAGGAACCTTCAAAATTTATAGTTTTAACATGTTCAATGTATTTATATAGAGTTGGATTGGGGATAATATTATAATATCCGTTTTCTAAATTTATATAATCTGGTTTTAGGGAGTAATGACCTCTCACGATCTTCCACAAGTCATCTTCAGTCTTAAAGGGCGGTAAATTAAATTTATTCTTATCATAAATAATATCACCCTGTAAAGAGTAAGTCGCTAAACCCACCAAACCAAATTTTTGAATAAATTCTCTTTTATTCATAATATTTTAAAGTTATGATTTTATATACAAAATAAATAACCCAAAATAAATAACTAAATAGATGATGTAATTTCTTCTAATTTTTAAATACGCTTCGTCATTTGGGTATAGTTTAAAAAACAATCCTTTTAACTCTTTTATAAAAAGAGGCTTGAAGTTAATTTTCCAATCATCTGTTCGATATACAATTTTTCTGAATTTGCTTCTAAAGTAGAAACTTGGTAAACTCCAGATAAATAAAATTATAAGAATAATTTTTTTCGAAAACACGAACTAATTTTTAATAAAGTAGGATGCAATTAATGTGATTAATCCAAAAATAAAAACAATCCCACTATTTTCTAACAAAAATTCAAAAATGCTCAGAGTAATACCCAATCCAATAATGAAAAAACCAAAATTTCTAACAAAATATTTCATCACATTTTCCTAAAAAGATAAAAAATTAGAGAAAGAACTATACTTATTAAAATGGATGATCCAAGTGGGAAATAAAACCTAGTATTTCCTTTTTCGAATTTAAAATCTAACGGATTATTGTAATTGATTCCATTTTTTTCAATAATCAAGTAAATTCCACCCACAATAATTAAAAAAAATCCAATTAAAATTATCTGCTTGCCCATTATTCTTTGCTTACTATAAATATAATCTTAAAATTTTTGACAATTTTAATTTAAATATTAAATCAACTATAAAAATTCAAGATTTCAGAAATATCTCTGTAATAGCTTCTACCAAATAAAATAAGATGAACTAAAAGAGGGTATAATTGATATATCTTTTCTCTTTCAAAATAATTATTTTCTAAAGGAATAATATTGCAGTAACTTTTTATCGCTGTCTCTGGGTAACTCCCAAATAAAGAAAGCATAGCCCAGTCCATTTCTGGATGCCCATAATAAATAGCAGGATCGATAAATACTGGTTTTCCTTGCCCGTCAAAAATTAAATTTCCCGACCACAGATCTCCGTGAATTAGAGATGGTTTTGCAAAAGGTAAATACGTGTCCAATTTATTGCAAAGTTCCTCCATTTTTTTTGAATCGGTTTTACTTAGCAATTCTTTATCAAATGCAAATTTTGTAAGATTTAAAAGTCTTTGATTCGAATAGAAACCTTTCCAATTATTCTCCTTCTTATTTACTTGTCTCAAAGAACCAATATAATTGTCATAATCAAGACCAAAAAACTTGTTTTTATTAGTGTGAAGAGCAGCTAGTCTTTCTCCAAAGAGTTCCCAATTCCCAAAGTTTCCATTTGGGATATATTCTAAAGCTAAAAAAGCCAGGTTGTCCTTTGATCTTTCGAAAATTACCTGTGGTGTTTGAACTCCAGATGCATTTAATTTTAATAACCCTTTTTTTTCATTTTCAAACATTCCTGGGAATCTAAGCGAATCATTAATTTTGAGCACAATTTTGGATTTTTCCAGTTCAACTAAGAACACAGAATTTATACTACCTCCTCCCAATTGGGATAATTCTTTTATGTTGGAATTTAATTCTTGCTTAATTATTTGTTTAGCAGTTTCTATATTATTCATGCAAAACTAGGGGAGGGCTTTGTATCCCATGTTGTATAAAATAAATCCGTAAATATCAGCATACTGTTCAATTCGCTTACTAACCGGTGTACCTGCTCCATGACCAGCTCTATTCTCAATTCTGATTAAAACTGGTGAATCACCAATATGTTTTTTTTGGAGTTCAGATATAAATTTATAGGAATGAGCAGGGACAACCCTGTCGTCATGGTCAGCAGTTGTAACTAACGTAGCTGGGTAATTGGAGTTATCTTTTACATTGTGAACGGGTGAATATTTTTTCAAATATCTGTACATTTCCTCAGACTCTTCAGATGTCCCGTAATCATATGCCCATCCTGCTCCAGCTGTAAATTTATGGTATCTTAACATATCTAATACCCCTACAGCTGGAATAGCCACTTTCATTAACTCAGGACGCTGAGTCATGGTAGCACCAACTAACAAACCACCATTTGAACCACCTCGAATTGCTAAATAATCTGAGGTTGTAATTTTTTTTGAAATTAAATATTCAGCAGCAGCAATAAAATCATCAAATACATTTTGTTTATTCATTTTTACACCCTGTAGATGCCAATTTTTCCCATACTCTCCACCACCTCTGAGATTCGGGACAGCGTAAACCCCGCCTAATTCCATCCATATGGCATTGGAAATGCTAAATGATGGTAATATACTGATATTGAATCCACCATATGCGTAAAGAATGGTAGGGTTTTTACCATTATACTCAATGTCTTTTTTGTGAGTTATTGTCATAGGTATTTTTGTTCCATCTTTCGATTTATAAAAAATCTGTTTTGAAATATACTTTTCTGGATCAAAATTTATATCTGGTTTCCAATATATTTGAGTTTGATTATTTTTAGGGTTAAGTGAATAAATTATACTTGGAGAATTGTAGTTGGTAAAGGTAAAGTATACCTCTTTATCATCTTTTTTACCGCTAAACCCCCTAGCAGTCCCAATACTTGGAAGTTCAATTTCACCCAAGTTTTTGCCATCCAAATCAAACTTTAAAATTTTAGACTTCACATCAACTATATATTTAGCAAAAAAATAACCTGCAGAATATGATATACTTAATACGCTTTCACCTTCAGGAATAAAATCATTCCAAAATTTTTCGTTTGGGCTATTAGCACTTGCTGATACAACCTTATTATTTGGAGCATTCTTGTTTGTAACAAAAAACAATCTATCCTTTTCACTGTGTACAAGATAGCTGTCTGTACTATAGTCTTCATCAATGGGTATCAAAGGTGAAGAGTCATCTTTTAAGGATTTTAAAAAACTTATATTTCCTTTGGTAAATTTCGAAGCATCTATAATCAAATACTTGTCGTCCTCTGTAACAGAGGCACCCACGTATCGGTGTTTTTCATTATCCTTTCCACCAAAAAAAACTTTATCATCTTTTTGTTTTGTTCCTAGTTTATGATAATAAAGTTTATGCTGATCAGTTTTATCACTTAATTCACTTTTTTTTGGTCTATCATAACTTGAATAGAAGAAACCCTCATTTGCTTTCCAGTTAATACCACTAAACTTTATATCTACAAGGGTGTCTTCAATAATTTCTTTTGACTTGGTATCCATTACAATCAGCTTTCTCCAATCACTCCCCCCGTCACTTATTGAATAACAAACTTTGCTGCCATCTTTTGAAAAACTCAGTCCGGAAAGGGATATGGTACCATCATCAGAGAATTGATTAGGATCTAAGAAAACCTCTTCAACATCATTTTTTTTTCTGTACAAAACATATTGATTTTGAAGACCGTTATTTCTATAATAGTATACATAATCACCCTCAAAAAAAGGAGAAGAAAGTTTCTCATAGTTCCATATTTTTTCAAATTTTTCCTTTAAATCTTCTCTAAACTTTATTTGACCAAGATATGTGAAGGTGGTTTTATTTTGTCTTTCCACCCAGTCTTTTGTCTTTTCACTCATATCATCTTCAAGCCACCTATAATTATCAAAAATATCTTCACCATAGTAACTATCAGTCACAGGAATAATATCTGTTTCTGGGTATATTATTTTTTTATTTGTACAAGAAGAATTCAACAAAAGGGCAATTAAAAGAAGAAAAATGTATCTTTTCATATTCGATGTTATAAGTGAAATAAATTTATTTAATCTACTTAATATATCCATTTATATCAAATTTTGAAACAAATTCCCATATCAGTTCATTAGTACTGGTATTATTTGATAATAAAGAGTTATAATCCCAAGTATGTGAACCATTAATTATCTTAAAATGAGAAACTAAAGGAGTTCCCAAAGAGTCTTTATATATATAATTCTCAACCCCTTCAAAAAAATCGGTCTCCAATTTTTTTGCAAAATTTAATTCTGACCAAAAATCTAAAACATTGTCAATTGAAACTAAACCTGTACTACCTTGGTATGGGACAATAGGATCTTTAGCT
This sequence comes from uncultured Bacteroidota bacterium, assembly GCA_902635965.1. Taxonomy (GTDB): domain Bacteria; phylum Bacteroidota; class Bacteroidia; order Flavobacteriales; family Flavobacteriaceae; genus TMED96. The sequence continues at coordinate 59,509 of CACPQA010000002.1, read as the reverse complement.
CCGTGAATATTTATCATTGGCTTTGGGACGTATGCATTGCAGTTTTCGTAAGTATCAGTCAGCATCGTCCCGGCAACAGAGCCTATCGCTGCAATTTGATTAGTTAAATTACACGCTAGCGAATAAGATAAGAAACCTCCGTTTGAATAGCCGCAAGCATAAATCCTTGAACTATCAATATTTATTTTTTCTGGAAGAGTAGTTAAAAGTTTATCTATGAACCCCAAATCGTCGGTACTACTTTTATTACCCTCTCCAACTGGGCTTGGATTCCAATGAGGATAATTTCCAAGTAGAGTCCCTTGAGGATATATTAAAATAAATCCTTTGGATTCAGAAAGTGATCTCATGTCAGCATTTCGTAAATGTCTTTCTGCTGTTCCCCCAAATCCGTGGAAGTTTAGCATTACGGGCATGGAAACACTTTCATTATAGGATTCTGGGATATAGAGCAAATATTCTCTTACTTGATTTTGGTAGACAAGACCTTGACTGTGTAATCCTTTTCTGGTTTCCAGAATGGGTTCCTCTTGGTCCAAATTACTTTTGCATGAACAAAAAGACAGTAGCAAAAGTAATATTCTAAATAATTCCAAAACAAAGTTTTTGTTCATCTTACATACTTAAAAATAAGTAATTATACATAATTTAAAACTGGGCCGACTACAATGTAGTTGAAATTTGATAATTTAGATTTTATGATCTAGGAAAAAATGATTATTTCAAATCTAAAAACAAAAATTTCAAGAGCATTGTTTTGTTTTATGTTTTTATTCTTTGCAAATGCCCAAGAGGGTAAAGATAAAGCAAATCTAAAGCTTGTAGAACTATTTAATGAGTGGAGGAGTTTTGAAATACCTCCATTAAAAGAGGGTGTGCCTGACTATTCCAAAAGCACATTCGATGTTCGTTATAAAGATTACAAAAAACTAAGAAATCAACTCGAGTCTTTTTCAATTGATTTGTGGCCAGTTCATATGCAAGTAGATTGGTATTTATTGTGGGCCGAAATGAACGGATATTTATTCAATTATAAAGTCTTGAAACCATGGCAAAGAGACCCAGCATTTTACAAATCAATTTGGACTTACAAAAGCGATGTCCCTGCACATGAAGGACCCACTCCTCATTTCACAATTGAACTTTGGCAATATAACTTTCCATTAAATGAAAAGGATAGAATTAAATTACTCTCTTCTTTGAAGTTGATTCCAAAGTTTAATGAAGAAGCCCAAATAAATCTTACAGGCAATGCAAGAGATTTGTGGATCGCAGGGATCAGAGATATCGAAAAGCAATCAAAAATTTTAGAGGGCTTAAATTTTAAGTCTGGAGTATCCAAAGATAAAGAGCTTGTTATAGAAATTAAAAATGCAAAAAGCTCAACAGATGACTTTGTAAAATGGCTTAAAACGGAGGCTTTAAAAAAAAACGGGCCGTCTGGAATTGGTAAAGAAAATTACACATGGTATCAGCAAAACGTCCATCTTGTACCTATGACTTGGGAAGATGAAGTTTTTTTACTTAAAAGGGAGTTGGCAAGGGCTTGGTCGTCGCTGAAACTAGAAGAGCATCGAAATAGAAAATTGCCAGAACTTAAACCTGCTAACTCACCGTCTAGCTATAGAAAACTAGCTGTAAATGCTGCAAAAGAGTTGATAGATTTTTTGGATCAAAATCAAATAGTCACAGTAAAAGAATACTTTTTAAAATCATTGCAACCGCATCTAGGAGAGTATATTCCAGATGAGAAAAGAAACTTTTTTTGGATCACTGCCCACTTAGATCCAAAACCACTTTTTTCTCACTTTTATCATTGGTTCGAACTTGAAAGAATGGAGGTAGAGCCTCATACAAATCCGATCAGAGAAAAATCACTTCTTTACAACATTTTTGACTCTAGAAACGAAGGATTGGCTACTGCTGTGGAGGAGTTTTTCATGCACGCTGGGTTATACGACCAAAATCCGAGAGCAAGAGAAATCGTTTATATTTTGATCGCCCAGAGAGCTGCAAGAGGTTTAGGATCTTTATATGCACATGCCAATATGTTGACTATGGAAGAAGCTGGTAAGATACACTCTGAGTATACTCCCAGGGGATGGATGAAAACAGAAAAAGAACTTTTGCTTTTTGAACAGCAACTTTATTTAAGACAGCCCGGTTATGGAACAAGCTACATAACTGGGAAATATTTAATAGAAGAAATGATGATGGAAGAAGCAAAAAATGATGAGGTTAACTTTACAATCAAAAAGTTTTTTGATTCTATAAATAGTATAGGGAATATACCAGTATCTTTGGGTTGTTGGGAAATGACTGGAAATCCAAAGCAGCTAAAATCAATAATAAATTCCTTCTCTCCTTTGAATTATTGAACCAAATATTAATTCAAGAATATTTCTCCTTTAGTATAAATCAATTGCACTTGGTGGACTTATCTGAAGCCCAAATGATACCTGACTTAATTAAATCCATATGTAGTGGTTCCAAAAAGTATTTTCCTTTGTGTCCCATTGCAGAATAAAATGCTTTTCCCTTTCCAACACAATTTGTCCATACAATTGGGTGATCTTCATCCATAGTAGAATCAGTAATTACATTATCTTTTAGTCTTGTCATCACCAAGTTCTTTTCAATCAAATTATAAATTACATTGGAGCCTTTTTTTCTTGGACTTTCTTCAAACACATACCACTCATCTTCTCTCTCCCACCTAGAGGGTAGATTTTGGCAATTTGTAAAACTAGTGGTACACTTTTTTTCTAAAGTCCCATTTTGAAATTGATATTCCATGTTTGGGTGATGAGTGAATTTTGCTTTTAGAAGAACCTCATAATACCATTTCCAGTCTTTTGAATCATCACCTGCACCGTGAATTCCAACATATCCACCACCATTTTCAATGTAATTTTCAAAAGAATTCATTTGGGTTTTATTTAAAGTATTTCCGGTAGAATTATTCCAAATTATAACATCAAATTTTTTTAAATCTTTATCATTAAATAAATTAGGATCATTACTAAATCGAAGATTCCAATTATTGACAATCCCCAACTTTCTAACTTCAACTTTAAATGCTTTAATTGCGTCAGTATGCTCAAAAGCACCTACAGCTGAGTATACAAGTCCAGAAAGATTTTTTTTATTACCCTTTAAATTAACACTTAAATCTTCCTTAATTTGATTGGAGGCCTTGTTAAAAAAACTATTGTAAGCAATAGATAAACCTTTGTAACCAAAAAAACCCAAGAGGAATAATAATAAATATGTAAAAATTTTTTTCACCATTAAAATGGAATAATTGTTTATGTAGTATACTGTTTTATTTCTCTAAACCCTTAATTTTGTAACATCAATGGGCTAAACTTAAATTCAAATCAAGTGACAACAAAGTTTTAACACTTTTGGGACACTCACTGTTTTTCTTCGGTTAGTAAATAAAACTTTTATCCAGTAAATCAGAATCTCCATACTGTATTCTCATTTGCTTTAAATCTTCTGTGAGCTTTTCTATAATTTTTTTATATTGTGGGTTATTGTAAACATTTTTCATTTCGTTGGGATCCTTCAAACGATCGTATAATTCCCATTCATCTATATCATTGTAAAAATGTACTAGTTTGAATTCTTTACTCACTATCCCGTAATGTCTTTTTACCATGTGAACAGACGGATATTCGTAATAATGATAATAAACAGCGTTTCTATTCCACTGATCAGATTCCCCTTTTAGCAATGGAACAAGACTTTCCCCCTGCATGTCACTAGGTTGGTCAATCATAGCTGCCTCTAGAAAAGTTTGAGCAAAATCTAAGTTCTGAACCATTTCCTCGCTTCTAGTTCCAGGCTTAATAACATTAGGCCATTTTATTATCAAGGGAGTTTTAAAAGATTCATCATAGATAAACCTTTTATCAAACCATCCGTGTTCTCCAAGATAAAACCCTTGGTCAGATGTATAAACCACAATTGTATTGTCTTCTAAACCATTATCTTTTAGGTAATCCAAAACCCTACCCACATTGTCATCAACGGAAGAAATGGTAGCCAAATAATCTTGCATATATCTTTGATATTTCCATTTCATTTTTTCTTTATCATTCATTTTTGGCCAATTTTCTTTGAAGTCTTTACTAATCTTATCTAAGGTGACATTATATTTTCTTTTTTGTTCATCATTAGCTCTATTAAAGGGTCCATAGAATCTTTCAGCGGTAGGCTTAACTATGTCGCCTTTACCAGTCACATATTGAATTTCTGGCTCAACTTTATCCATCTCTTCAATAGTTGATGGCCTTACTTTACTGTCGTGCATGTATTGCATATGCTTGAAAATATTCATTTCAGCACTTTTTGCTGCAGTCCCTCTTCCTTTATAATTGTCAAATAAAGTTTTAGGTTCTGGGAATCTTTTTTCATAAAACTCAGCAAACTTCTCTGGACTAGGCCACCATGCTCTGTGCGGTGCTTTATGCAAATACATCATCAAAAATGGTTTACTTTTATCTCTTTTATTTTTAAACCAATTTAAAGTCAAGTCAGTGATAATATCCGTCACATATCCTGTAATTATAGTGTCCCTTTCTTTACCAATAAATCTTGGATTTATGTAGTCCCCTTGACCTGGAAGAATTAAAAAATCGTCAACTCCTTTAGGATTGTTTCCAAAATGTAGTTTCCCAAACATCGCTGTTTGGTAACCATTTTCTTGAAAAAGCTGAGGGAAAGTTAACTGTGTGTCATCAAATTTTGCATGATTATCAATCTTCCCATTTAAATGGCTATGCTTTCCTGTTAAGATTACAGCTCTTGACGGGGCACATATAGAATTTGTAACACAAGCATTACTAAATATCATTCCCTCATTGGCAATTCTGTCAATGTTAGGGGTTTGGGTAAGAGAATTATTGTAAGCACTAATAGCCTGATAGGCATGATCATCAGACATTATAAATAAAATGTTTGGTTTGACCCTCTGTTCTTTTTTTTTGTTACAGCCAATAATAAAGGATAGAATAGAAATAGTGAAGTAGAGATATTTCATATCAAATTTGGGTTTTTAAAAACTTGTAAGATTTTGTTATATGAAACTCAACAGTTTTAACTGAAATATCCAAAAATTTTGATATTTCCTTGTTTGTTAAACCACTTTGCTTACTAAGTTTAAAAATCTCTTTTGTTTTTGAAGGTAACTTTTCAATATTTGCAATGATTTTTTTAAGCTTTATTTCAAATTCTTCTATAGGGGTATCGTTTACAATTTGATCCAATAGTTTCAAATAAGAATCATGTAATTTAGATCTTGATTTATTTTTATAGTAGAGATCAATGAATTTATGATAAAGGGACTTATATAGAAATGACTGGAGTGAGTAATTTGGATTAATTTTTTTTCTGTATTCATATAATTTTATAAAAACCTCCTGCACTAAATCGTCTGCTGTAGCGTGATCACCAGACAAACTTAATGCGTAAGCAAACAACTTGTCACTGTATAAACTTACTGCTTTAATGTATGCTTTTTCATCACCATTTTTAAGATCTCTTGAAAGTTTATAATCAGACATAAATCGTTAAACTATATATAAAAATTAATGATTCAAAATTTTTGTTCTATATAATTAATTCTACTAGGGTTATGATTTTTAAAATCGTAATGAGTATATGTCACCATTAATTGAGAGGAAGATTATCAATTTTCTTAACTGCGAATCAAGTATTGAAGAGCTAAATTTTCTTCTTAAATGGATTGAAAAAAAAAATAATTTAAGAGTCTTTAAAGATTATGTATCTGTAAATCATTTCTCAAATTTAGCTATGAGTAGAGCCAACCAAGAAAAAATAATTAAAGAAATTAAAGATAGAATAAATTCTAAGCAGACAAAGAGAGAGCTGAATTTTAGTTTTAAAAATATCTTTAAATATGCAGCCATAATCTCCATTTCTGTTGCGGTAGGTTACTATAATCAAATGCGCAAGGGAGTAATAGATGAAAAAAAGGTCGTGCTCGATCCTAACAAAGTCACTCTACAGACCTCTAGTGGTAATCAAATTGTTTTAGAGAATTTAGATGATATACTAATTGAAATAGATGACGAAATTTTAATAAAAAAAGAATCAAAAAAAATAGTTTTTGATCAAAAAAAAGGGATTAAAAAGCTCTCATATAATACCTTGACTGTACCTTATGGAAAAAGATTTGATGTTGAATTATCAGATGGCTCAATTGTATATCTAAATTCAGGATCCTCCTTAAAATTCCCTGTTCAATTTATAAATGGGATGGAGAGAAAAGTTTATTTAGATGGAGAAGCTTTTTTTAATATCTCTGAAAATAATAAAGACATTTTCAAAGTAGTCTCTAATGATGCCATTACAGAGGTTTATGGGACACAATTTAATGTCAAAAGTTATAAAGAAGATAGTTTTTCAGAAATAATACTTGTAGATGGAAGTCTTGGAGTGAAGGGGCTTTCAGACAATCAAAAAATCGTTAGCTTAAAACCTGGGTTTAGAGCTAACGTAAATCAGTCCAATGAGAAAATAGAAATTTCGAAAGTAAATACCAAAATTTATACCTCTTGGATAGATGGTAGAGTTATTTTTAGAGATGAAAATATAGACTCTATGATTTTAAAGCTTGAAAGGTTGTATAACGTAATTATTACGAACGACAACAAAAAGCTGTCAGATAATTTTTTTAACGCCACAATTGTGGTTGAAGAAGAATCAATCGATGAAGTTATGGGATATTTAAAAGAAGTTTATAACATTAAATATCAAAAGTTCAACAATAAAATTATAATTAAATAAACCAAACAAACAACTATTAATAACCAAACATGAAAAATTTATGAATTTAAATAGCAATAGCGTTCAACGCGAACAGAAAAAAAGATTGCGAGCAAGGAATATTATTTTTTCATTAATTCTAGGAATTACTTTTATATTTAATTCTTTCGCAAGCAACAATGTTTATTCTCAAACAGAAATTACAATTAGTGTTGAGGACACCTCAATCATTGATGTATTGGATGAGATAGAAGCTACCACGAAACTGAGATTTATTTTCGATAGTAGTATTTACAATTTCAATCAAAAGGTATCAATATCACTTGAAAAAAAGAATATCGAGGAAACAATCAAGGCACTGTTTAATAATTTAATTGAATACCAAATAAGTGAAAATTTAGTTTTTCTTAAAAAAGTTGTTTCAAATCCAGTTGCTAAAAAGGTGGAAGATTTGATTGAAAATATTCAAAGAAGTGTAACCGGTGTGGTAGTTGACTCTGAAGGAGTTCCCCTCCCAGGAGCAACTATTATAGAACAAGGAACTGATAACGGAACAACAACTGACTTTGACGGTAATTTTTCTATTCAATTAGAAAATGATGATGCCATTTTAACCATCTCATTTGTTGGTTATGGTGACCAGTCAATTGATGTATCTAATGGGGATAGTTTTAATGTATCTCTTTCACCTGAGGAAGGATCACTTGAAGAAATTATTATAACGGGTTACGGGACCACCAGAAAGAAAGATCTGGTTTCATCTATTGCAAAAGTATCTGGAGATGCTTTGTCAAACCAGCCTGCTTCAAGTGTCAGCAATCTTCTTCAAGGTAGAGCAGCAGGCCTTCAAGTCACTGCTCCTGACGGGGATCCATCATCTGCCCCTACAATTCGTATTAGGGGATTAAGTTCAATTCAAGGTAATAATAACCCACTTTTTGTAATTGATGGTTTTATTGCCGGGACCGACTTTAATCTACAAAATATCAACGTTAATGATATTCGATCCATCGAGGTTTTAAAAGATGCGAGTTCTCTAGCCCTTTACGGAACTAGAGGAGCTGCTGGTGTCATTTTAATTCAAACTAAAAATGGGAAGTCGGCAAAATCTGGAGATGTTGATGTGTCAATAAATCATTACACAAGTTTTAGTAGTATAGCAAACCCTCCTCAGTATTTAAATTCTACTGATTTTGCAAATTACTGGAATGAGGCAGAAACTTTGGTTTATGGAGCTAGTGGTTACGGAGAAAATGATCCATCCATAGATCCACTTTTTGACTTAGCTACTATTCCTAATACAAATTGGGTAGACTTGGTAACAAGAAACGGTCAGGTTAATAATACCGACATAACACTGAGTGGTAATTCTGAAAAATCCAATTATTATGTGTCTATAAATAGATGGTCTGAACAATCTATAATTGAATCATCAGGTCTTAATAGATATACTCTTAGAGCTAATATGGATTTTAATGTTAATGAAAAAATTAGAACTGGGTTTAGACTTAACTTATCTGATAGGAAAATTGAAAACAACAAAGTCAACTGGCAGGAGGTTCAAAACGCAATGCCTCCTTTTCTAGAAGTTTACAACAGCGATGGCACTTATAATGGTGTAAATCCAGTGGCAAATACACCTTTTCGAAATCCGTTAGCAGATGTGAATGAAAGGATTGATCATACATTAACTACAAATCTATTGACCAATGCATTTTTGGAATATGATATTATTCCTGGACTAACATTAAGATCTACAATTGGGTTAGGACTTGATTTTAGTAAAAGAAACCAATACTTTTCGACAATCTTGCCAGATAGAGTTGCAAAAGGTCAAGATGGCGAGGCCAATATCATTTCAAGAAATAGTAGAGATATATTAAATGAAAATACGATTACTTATGTCAAGGAGTTTAACGAACACTCTTTGAAAGTCCTTGCTGGATATACATCTCAAATAACCACGTTTGAGTCTTCTAGATCCGGGGCTTACGGTTTTGTTAATGATGTAGTTACATTTAACAATCTTGCTCTAGGTTCTGATCCAAATCAAAATGCAGTGTCAAGTAACTATGAAAAAAGAACATTTGAATCCATTTTGGGAAGAATAAATTACTCTTACAAAGACAAATACTTACTTACCCTTGTTGGAAGAAGAGATGGTTCCTCGGTTTTTGAAGAAGGCAATAAATATGCTTTTTTCCCATCTGTTGGCGCGGCTTGGCGAATTGGTCAGGAAAGTTTTATGCAAAGTGTAGATTACATAAGCAATCTAAAATTAAGAGTAAGTTACGGAATTGTTGGTGAACAAGGTGTACCGGCATACAACTCTCTGTCAAGATTTACCCCATATGTAACTTTTTTAAATAATCAAGTTTCCAATGCAGTATTGTTAGAAAACTTAGCCAGCTCAAATTTAGATTGGGAAACAACAACCCAAACTGATATTGGATTAGAGATTGGGTTTTTAAATAATAGATACTCTTTGGAACTAGATTATTACAATAAAAGGACTAAAGATTTATTACTCAACAGACCCATACCAGGAACAGCTGGAGAAACTAGGTTAGAAAATGTTGGTGAGATAGAAAATAAAGGGTTTGAGTTTACAATTAATTCATTAAATATTGACAAACCTGATTTCACTTGGAGTACAAATTTGACTATTTCTGCAAATAAGAACAAAGTAATTTCAATCGGTGACGGGGCAGAATGGATTGATTTAGCTTCTCCAGGTCAAGCAACAGGGCCAAGTATTAGAATAATTCCAGGATATCCTGCACCTGCTTATCTGGGTGCTACGTATCTTGGAACCTATAGAACCACTGCTGAAATTGATGCCGATGGTGTTGTAGGTAGTGTTTTAGGAGGACCTAGATACGTTGATTTAGACGGTAATGGTGCAATTAATCAACTTGATTTTGTTGTACATGGAGATCCAAATCCAGATTTTTACGGAGGTTTAAGAAATACACTAACCTATAAAGATTTTACACTTGATTTCTTTTTCCATGGATCTTATGGGAATGAGATTTTAAATGCGGCTTATCATCTAGGGTATTTTGGAAGAGACCCAAGAAGTAATTTGTTGCCAATTGTAAAGGATAGGTGGACTACTTCAAATCAAAACTCAGACATTCCTAGAGCTGGTTCAAGTTTCGGAAACTACCAGCAGCGAAGTGATGTCTCGTATCAAGATGGCTCTTTCTTAAGATTAAAAAACGTAACCCTAACATATGATTTAGATATCCCAGGGATGAAAAGAGCCAGTATTTATTTAACAGGTAATAACTTATTGCTCTTCACCAAATTTACCCATGGGGATCCTGAGCAAAGTAATTATGGTGACGGTTTGGCACAAGGTGTGGCTAACGGAGGATACCCTTACAACTCCTCATTTGCACTTGGATTTAATCTAACCTTATAAAAAATATCATTATGAAAAATAGAAAAAATAAAGCAATGAAAAATTATAAAACATACACAATAAATTGGATGGTTCTAGTTTTATTAATCGTCTTATCTAGTTGTGAAAAAGATTTCTTAGAAGAAGATTTAAGAAGTGGATTGTCACCAACTGGTTTCTATAACAATCTTAATGAAGCTCAAATGGCAGTAAATGGTGTTTATGCTACATTAAATAACCAAAACCTATACCGAAACAGAAATTACAGGGGTGCGGTTCAGTACGGGAGTGACGAGGTTTGTCCTCAAAGAAAAGTTATTCAAACTCCCTATAATTACCTTTACACGGAGGGGAATGGAGATTTGCATGCGGCTTGGAAAGAGTTTTATTTACTTATAAGAAATGCAAATTCTGCTATTGCTAATATTTCAACTGCAGAAGCACTAACTGTAGAGGAGAAAAATCAGCTCCTAGGAGAATTATATGTGTTAAGAGCAATGGCTTACTATGATTTAACCCGTTTCTATGGAGATGTTCCATTTTTCACAGATGAATTGGGGACGGATGAACTTTCTGTTCTTCCACGAACTCCAATGAGCGAGATAAGAACACGAATGAAGGAAGATTTAGCTCTTGCTAAAAGTTATTTACCAGATGCATATTCTGGTGGTGACCTCGGTAGAATGACAAAGTGGGCGGCATCTGCATTGAAAGCCAAATTTCATTTATTTGATAAAGAGTGGTCTTCTTGTCTAGCTGAGTGTGTGGATATAATTAATAACTCACCACACACATTAATGGATGATTTTGCAGATGTTTATGCGTATGATAAAACAACCCTTGATAATGAGGTAAAGAACGAACATATTCTTTGGGTTGACTTTGCAGGGGACGCTGCCCTTGGAACAAATCATTTAAATACTACCGGTGAAATTAACAGTGGGAATTTACAAACCAATCTTTGGATTGAGGAGTACAATCCTCGTGCTAAAGATAATCCTAAAAATAAAGGAGATAAAAATGCATTGAATGCTGCTCTTGCTGCAAATAACCAGTCCTTTACCGGATTTGGAGCAGGTATAGCTTGTCCTGATATCGGGAAACGTAGTAATTGGGAGGCGGGTGACCTAAGATACGACGTAACTTTTATGGAGTATTATGAAGGGATTCAATTAAAATTTGTTTATATAGGTAAATTAATGAACTTAAACATTGACAAACCAAGAAATGCTAAGTCTGAAAATATTGTTCTTATAAGGCTAGCGGATATTTATCTAATGGCTGCAGAGAGCGAAAATGAACTTAATGGACCCGACAATGCGTATCAATATGTAAATAAAGTTCGTGAAAGAGCGTTTGAACCAGACAGCCCATGGGGTGGTCTTTCTCAAGCAGAATTTAGAGTGAAAATGTATGATGAGAGAAAGTACGAACTCTTTGCAGAAGGACATAGAAAGCAAGATTTAATTAGATGGGGAATACTTCTGGAAACAGTTAGAAATACAAAGGTTACCAAACATGCAGAAGGTGCAGCAATTAATATTCAACCCAAACATGTAAAGTATCCAATCCCTTTGAATGAAGTACTTACAAATCCAGTGTTGTTGGATTCAGACCCAACGAACAATGGATACAGATAATAAATAATCTCTGGTATTTATTTAGTTTGATTAATTTAGAAAAAGGTTGGCTTTTGCCGACCTTTTTTTATTTTAATTTATCCTTTTACTAAAATCCTAGCAAGCTCTTTTTCTGGAATTCCACCCAAGTCATTTATATTCTTGAGCCAAGAGTCAAGTTGTAATTTTAATTCATTGATGTGTGGTGCGAATTTCTGATCCTCTATTAAATTATTTAATTCAAATGGATCATTCTCTAAGTCATAAAATTCTTCTGGTCTTTTGGGAACTTGAAACCAAAGCTTCTGTTTATCAGAAAGAGAATTAGATTTATTTAACTCATTAAGATGTTTCATCAAGTTCATTTGAGTCCTATAGACCACATTAAGGGCATGAGGCTTTTCAATATTATAGTTTCTAACGTACTTAAATCTTTTACTTTTTACAGCTCGTATTCTGTCTGTTAATTCATCAAATCTATCACTTGCCGTAAATAAATATTTTCTCTTTTTTAAAGACTTTTTAGCACCTAAGAAAGCTTTGCCCTGATATATCTTAGGGATATCAATACCAGCTATAGACAGTATTGTAGGGGCAAAGTCAATAAAACTTAGCATATCATTATTTCTTTTATCATCTGTTTTAAATCCTTTAGGGAATTTTACAATAAATGGAACTTTTGTTCCTGTTTCATAAATAGCTCTTTTGTGTCTTGGGAAAGGTCCCCCATGGTCGCTGTAAAAAAATATATAGGTTTTATCATATAGGTTTTGCTTTTTTAATCTATCTATAATTTTGCCCGTTTGGATATCCATCTCAATCAAATTAGAATAGTTAACAGCAAGAGCATGACGCGTAATTGAATCATCTGGGAAAACGGGAGGAACTTTTAAAATATTTGGATCTACCTTTAATTTCTTTTTGTCCCTATTCCATATTGACGACTCATGTGTTACACCAAAATTAAATACTGCAAAAAAAGGTTGGTCTTTTTTTCTGTTTTCCCAAGACGCATGGTTACTTGACTCATCCCATGCCTCATCTGTTAATTTAAAATTATAGTCTGTTTTTGAATTATTTGTACAATAGTAACCGTTTTCTCTTAAAATTTGTGTGAATGGTTTGATGGCCTCAGCTAATTTTGATGAGTAATAGGGAAAGTCAAGTTGTGACTCGGAATCAGGTCTTACTTTTCTCTTTTGATGATAAGCCCTTTGATTACCGGTGCCTATCGAACTTGGATACATGCCGGTTATTATTGCACTCCTCGCAGGAGCGCAAACTGGGTATGGAGAATGCATCTCATAGTACAAAATACCATTTTCAAGTAGTTGACCAACATTAGGAAGATCTACTGTTTTATCTCCGTAGAAAGGGAAGAAATATTGTGACTGATCTTCTGCAACAAGCCAAACAACATTTGGTCTATTTTCTTTTTCTTTTTTACAACTAAAGATTGAAAAAGCATAGAGGAGAGAATAAAGAAATAAGACTAATTTTCTGATATAAAATTCTTAAATTATAGTATTAAAAATAGAGATTTAAAATGAAAAGCTTACCATTGGTATTACTATTCTTTTCTTTGTTTTTTGTTCTATCGTGTGACAAACAAAAAACGGAACCTAAACTAAATTTCATTATTGTTTTTGTTGACGATATGGGTTATGGTGATTTGGGAGTTTATGGACATCCCACCATAAAAACACCAATTTTAGATCAAATGGCAGCCGAGGGTCAAAAGTGGACACAATTTTATTCAGCAGCTAGCGTATGCACTCCTAGTCGCGCCGCTCTTTTAACAGGGCGTCTTCCTATTAGAAACGGGTTGATGGGAAGTCAGGTAAGAGTATTTTTCCCTGATTCTCAGTATGGTATCCCCACATCTGAAATAACTATTGCAGAAAAGTTAAAAGAAAATGGATATAAAACAGCTGCTATTGGGAAATGGCATTTGGGACACAAAAAGCAGTATCTCCCTCTTCAACATGGATTTGATTATTATTATGGAATTCCATATTCAAACGACATGGAAAATATCAATGGAGGGGCTATTCCTGTAAAGGACCACTACTGGAAAATTTATGATAGCGAAAAACCAGTTTCAGATAATTACAAAGTCCCACTTTTAGAAAATAATGAAATTATTGAAAGACCTGCTGATCAGACAACAATAACAAAAAGATATACAGATAAAGCAGTTGATTTTATTAGAAAAAATAAAGATGAAAAATTTTTTATTTATCTAGCCCATAACCTTCCTCATACTCCTTTATATGCCTCAGACGAATATAGAGGAAGAAGTAAAAGAGGCCTATATGGGGATGTCGTTGAAGAAATTGACCATGGCGTTGGATTAATCATGGAAGAACTCAAAAAAAATAGCCTCGAAAAAAATACTATAGTAGTATTCACTTCCGACAATGGCCCATGGCTACCTTTTGAACAACATTCAGGATCTGCCGGACTTTTAAGAAACGGAAAAGGAACCTCTTGGGAAGGTGGGCACAGAGTTCCTGGAATTTTTTGGGGCGGACCAATAAAAAAAGGCATGGTTGACGAATTAGGCTCAACATTGGATATATTCCCAACCATCCTAGAAATGTTGGGGGTTGAAAATATAAAGGATAGGATTATGGATGGAGTGAGTCTAAAAAATACTCTTTATCATGGTAAACCCAGTAAAAGAGAAATGATTTTCTATTATAGATCAAGGGAAATTTATGCGGTTCGATATAAGCAATATAAGGCACATTTTATAACCCAAGGTGTTTACAATTACCCTCCTGGGAGTAATAAAAAAATAATTTTAAAAGAGCCATTACTGTATAATTTAGATGTTGATCCATCAGAGAGATATAATATCGCAGACGAAAATCCTGATATTTTAAGGCGGATAAAAACAATTGTTGATGAACATAAAAGAAATCTGGATCCCCCAGATGACTTACTTCAATACAGAGAATCGGATTAATTTACAATTATCTACCATGAAATTCCCCCTTTTTTTAATTATAACTAGTTGTTCAATAATCTTCAATATATTTTCAGGATGTTCAAATAATCAAACAAAATATAAAAACCAAATTGAAAAAAAGAAAACTAAAATTGTTTCAAAAGTTAAATCAAAGAAAGATTCCTTACTAGTAAGAGGAATGGTTCTCATTCCATCAGGCACTTTTAATATGGGTGCGGATAATAATCAGGGGTTTAAAGATGAATACCCTAAGCATAGGGTAAAAATTAATTCATTTTGGATTGATGAAACTGAAGTAACCAATGCCCAATTCAAAAAATTTGTTGATGAAACAGGTTATGTAACTACAGCAGAAAAAACAATTGATTGGGATGAAATGAAAAAGGATTTACCCCCAAATACTCCTAAACCCCACGATAGTCTTTTGTCTCCATCATCATTATGTTTTAATTATACGTCTTCACCTGTCAGGTTAGACAACTACTCTCAGTGGTGGAAATTATCAAAAGGTGCTAATTGGAAAAAACCTTGGGGCCCTGGAAGTTCAATTGAAGGTAAAGATAATTACCCTGTTGTACACGTTAGTTGGATTGATGCACAAGCTTATTGTAAATGGGCTGGGAAGAGGCTCCCCACTGAAGCAGAATGGGAATATGCCTCAAGAGGAGGTGTTGAAAACTCAATATTTTCGTGGGGGGACGATCCATATATCCCCTCTTATGCAAATACTTGGAATGGTACGTTTCCTTTCAAAAATACAATGGAGGATAAATTTGAATTTTTGGCTCCCGTTAGAAGTTATCCTCCAAACAAATTCGGATTATACGATATATCTGGAAATGTATGGGAATGGTGTTATGACTGGTATACTTTTGATTATTACAAACTCTTCCAATATGAAGTTGCGAACAATCCTATTGGACCTCCTACAAGTTATGACCCGAATGAGCCCTACCTTCCAAAAAAAATAATGCGTGGGGGGAGTTTTTTGTGTAATAAATCTTATTGTACAGGCTATAGAAATTCGATGAGAATGAAATCATCTCCCGATACAAGTTCTATTCATGCCGGTTTTAGAACGGTTGTTGATGCAATGTAAAATACCTATTTATAAAATTTTCTTATACGTTTTTCATATTCAGGGCGTAAAATAAATTCCTCTAAATAAATTTTATAATTTTCATCACCCATCCAAAAACGTGTTTTAGGTTGACTGAGGACCTTTCCCTCGGGATAGTCTTTACCTTTAAGACTAGCATCTACAGAATTATTCCATACCAAATACTCTTTTTTCATTTCTTCGAAAATCTCCGGATGAGTTTTTGAAATATCGATAGATTCCTTTGGATCATTTTTTAAATCGTATAATTCAAATTTTTCACTTTTTATACTATGCGCTACAAACTTGATATTATTATCAATTAAGGCTCCTTTGTCTTCAAGACGAAATGGTATTTTATTTTCTCTTTTTTTAATTTTAGAATTAAAAACAGGCACAATACTAACGCCATCAATAGGTTTAAGCATTCCAGATTCGGGTAATCCAACAATTTCTGCAATCGTTGGGAAAATATCCATTGTAGAAGCCGGGTAATTGGTTTTTTTGGGTTTAATCATTGAAGGCCACTCAATAATACTTGGTACCCTTAGGCCCCCTTCCCACATTGAACTTTTAAAACCTTTCAAGCCTCCAACTGTCGACGGAGAAATTCCACTGTCCAAACCTCCGTTATCACTACAAAACCATATTAATGTATTTTCAGATATACCCAAATCTCTAATTCTTTTTCTTAAAACACCAATACTTCTATCAAAGGCAACTAGTTCTCCATAGTGATTTTGACTCTCTTCATCTAAACTTTTGAATTGTTTTTTATCTTCTTCAGAGGCTAAAAATGGATCATGCGGGGAGCCATCCCAAATTATGATGAAAAAAGGCGATTTAGATGAATGAATCTTTTCAATAAACTTTAAAGACTCGTTTACTATTATCTCAGATGAGCTGCCTTTAAAATCAATAAATTCTCCCATTTGACTCATCATAGGATTTAAATCAAAAAAATTTGTTGTTGATATCCAATAATCAAATCCAAAACTTTCAGGACTATGGTCGTCATCTTTTAAAATTGGAACACCAGGACCCTTTAAACCATTCAAATGCCATTTCCCAAAATGTGCTGTTTTGTAACCTTTCTTTTTTAAGGCCTCCGCTAGAGTCTTTTCTTGCAAACGAAGAGCATATCCATGAGAAAAAACACCTGTTCTATCATTAGACCTTCCAGTCAAAACAGTTGCCCTTGTAGGTGAACATAGAGGTGAACCTGCATAAAAACGGTCAAGACGTAGGCCATTTGTAGCCATAGAATCTAAATTTGGAGTTTTTAAAAGGGGATGATTATAATATCCTGTTTGTCCCCAGCCTTGGTCATCGGTCATAATCAAAATAATATTAGGCTTATTCTCAGATGATTTATCATTACATGCTAAGTTCAAAAAAATGATAAAAACTAATGAAAAGTATTTCATTGAATGAGAAAAAAATTAAAATTTGCTTTTAGGCTGAGAGTAAATAGGTTCTGGTTCTCCCGTTTCTTTAGGAATATTTTGTTGACTTATTCCATCTGGTATTTTTCTTGCATCGGCAATCCGATCTCTTATTACTTTCTTTAAAGAGTCTTTTAGTGCTCTGTAATCCTCGACATTTGCGAGGTTATTGAGTTCTGGTTTATCAAATTTATGATCATACAGTTCATAACCATGGATTCCGTTTTCCCCCCACTGAGTAAGCCTGTAACGGTCGGTTTTTATAGAATAACCTTGGACCATCTCATCTTTTGATCCTATTATTAATTCTGTGAGAGCACTTTTTCTGACCCTTTTTGAAGAGTCTTTTAAAAGTGATGCAAAACTTTTTCCAGAAACAAAAGACGGAGTTTTTTTGCCTGTTAAATCCATTAGAGTTGGGTAAATATCAATCATTTCTACTGGTGCATCCATTATTTTTTCATTCTTATTGATACCTGGACCTGAAACAATTAAAGGAATGCGCGTACCATTATCGAAAAGTGTTCTTTTCATCCAATGTCCATGTTCACCTAAGTGATACCCGTGATCGGATGTAAAGACAACAATAGTATTTTTATCTAACCCTGTTTCTTTCAATTTATCAAGCACTCTTCCAACTTGTGCATCTACAAAACTTGTTGTTGCATAATATGCTTTCTTTATCGTTTTGGCCAGGTCCTTATCCAGATCATGTTGCTCAATTTTTGATGGGGGTCTGACGCTCCGAGCTGCAGGCTCTGGGATACTCATTAAATACCGATCTGAAATCTCAGGTATTTCCATATCATTTGAATCATACATGTCATAATACTTTTTTGGGGCAACATATGGCGTGTGTGGTCTGTAAAGTCCAAATGCTAAAAAAAAGTTTTCTCGACTTTTAGCGAACTTATCTAAAAACTCAATGGTTTCATTTGCGCCAATTCCATCTGTTTGTTCATCATCTGTACCTTCTGCAGAAAGCCAACTAAGTGTCCCTCCATAACGTTGCGGTTTAAGAGTATTAATCTTGTATTCTTCTAGTTTATCTCTTCCATATGGATTAACTGTTTGATCCCAAGTATAATTGTCATCATTTCCTGATGTTCCAATATGCCCTGGATTATGATAATGAAATATTTTACCTATCCTAACTGAGTGATATCTTTCTTCTCTATATTTTTGACCTATTGTAACAACTTCAGGGATAGCCTCCCTAATATTAATTCTTAATTGTTTGACTTTAGTTTGATCAGGGTACAATCCAGTCATAAATGATGCTCTAGAGGGACCACACCAAGGATACTGAACGTGAGCGTTTCCAAATAAGACTCCATTTCTTGCTAGCCGATCAATATTGGGAGTTTTAATTGTTGGGTTACCATAAGCTCCAATATCACAATTAAGATCGTCTGCGATAATAAATAAAACATTCAAGTTTAGTTTTTTGGGCTCTGACTTCGAGCCCATCAAAACCAAGCCAATTGTTAACATTAATAAGTATCTGAAATATCTCATATTTTATGTTCTTAAAAAGGACCTTTTTTATTTATTTTTGTTGCGTTATTTGATGCACCAGGAAATTCCCCCCTGATTCCGTGAAATTCTGTTTTTAGCGATTCTATAGATTTACTTAAACTGTTTCTTGCTTCAATTGAACCAGGAGTTCTTTTATACCAATGTTTAGTTATTGACTCAGGCTCAGAGTCTCCAGTCTCTTCTTTCCATTGATTTAGAATATTCCTAAGGTTATTTATTTCATCTTGAAAATCTTTATCAAGCATTAAATTTTTTCTTTGAAATAAATCATTTTGCATATCATAGAATTCTTCTTTTGATCTTGGAGATATAAAAATTTCACCTTGAATTTCATTTATTTCTCCAGTTTCATTTTTCTCAAATAAACTAGCAAACGAAAGGCTATTGAGTGCATCCAGTGGCCCTAGTTGAGCGTACTGATTTCTATTATTTTCGATATACATAAAATCTTTATTTCTCACCATCCGCTGGTGTGACTCATAATCATGCCAATTGTGTTCAGCAAACACGAAATTTCTAAATGGAGCATCCGGGGATTGTAGTAAATTTTTAAAACTTTTACCTTGATAATTTTCTCCTATTTTAATACCAGCAAATTCTAAAATAGTAGGTGCAATGTCTATTACGCTAACCAAACTTTTAGTTACACCGGATACATTTCCATTTTTATATAATAAGATAAATGGCGTTTTAACTCCTTGATCATTTAGTCTTGTCTTACTGTGTGGAAAGGGTCTGCCATTGTCTGCCATAATTATTATAAAAGTGTTATCGTAAATTTTTTCCTTTTTAAGGGTTTCGACCACATTGCCTATAGAATAGTCAAACCTCTTAATTTCGTCATAATAATTAGCCAAATCCAACCTTGTTGGCTGATCATCTATAAGATAATCAGGTGGGGATATTTCGTCAACGGGGTGGGTACCAGAAAATTTATTTTCACCCCAATCTCTGTGCGCGTCGTGAGCTGCATACCATAAAAAAAATGGTTGATTTTTGGGTCTGTTTTCGATGATATTAACCCATTGTTTTTCCCCTCCCAAACCAGTAATTTTTCTATCCTCATGAATTAAATCAAAGCCTCTTCTAACATATTCGCCCATATGGAATTTACCAGATGACACTGTGTAATATCCATTATTTTTCAATTCTTCTGCAGCGCTAATCATTTCCAATGGAGGCTCTGTGTGTAACTCTGGAGCCCCAGTATTATGTGGATATCTTCCAGTTATTATAGAATTTCTACTTGGACTACAGGAGCTGGTAGTTAAATACATATTTTTAAAAAGCATTCCCTCTATAGAAAGTTTGTCAATATTAGGAGTTTTTACTTGTTTATTACCATAACACCCAAAATCATCCCAACTTATATCATCGGCAATAAATATTATAAAATTTGGTCTTTCTTTTTTCTTCTTGGAAATAGGATTACACGAGATAAACGTGAAAAGCATTAAGGAAAAAGACATTAAATAAATCTTTAGTTTTTTCATTTTAATTCAAAATTTGATTTAACATAAATCTTAGTTATTTAATTAGTCTAAAATGGGGATATTGAATTTTTCAAGTGCAGCTTTTGTATGAGCTTTCTTCATTAGATTTTCTAATTTGTCTACAATCTCAGGATAATTTTCAGCCAAATCATTCATTTCTTTTGGGTCATCTTCCAAATTAAATAACTGGAGTTTAGATTTACCTTTTAGTAAATTTTTCTTAATACCTTTCCAATTATCTTTTCTTATTGCCTGTTGACCTCCATATTGTTTCTCAGGGAATTCCCAATATAAGTAGTCGTGTTTTACTTGTTTTTCCCCAATCAATGTTGGTAAATAACTAATCCCATCTGTTGGGTAAGGTAAAGAACTATCCACAATATCTGCCATAGTAGCAAAAAAGTCATAAAAAACACTTGGATGATCAGATTTTGACCCAGCTTTAATTTTACTTGGCCAAGTAGCAATAGTAGGGACTCTTAACCCCCCTTCGTTTACACTACCTTTCACTGTCTTTTTAGAATTGACAAAAATACCAGCACTATTGAAAAATTCAATATCTACTTGTTTCACATGGGTAGGTCCATTATCACTTGTGAAAATAACAAGGGTATTTTCGTATTTACCTATTTCTTTTAGTTTTGCTATTAGTTCTCCAACTTGCTCATCTAGGTAAGAAATCATAGCCGCATATGTTGCTTTTGGATATTGATTTGGATAATAACCTTTGTCTCCCAGATAAGGTTCTTCGTCTCCAATTTTTTTTCTGTAGTAATTAACCCATTTTTCGGGTGCTTGAAGCGGAAGGTGAGGAAGAGGGCTTGCATAGTAAAGAAAAAATGAATTCTCTTTGTTTCGTTCTATAAATTTTAATGATTCCTTGTGCATTAAAGTAGGGGCATAATCAACTTGATTATAATTATTATAGCTTTTAGAATCATTTGGATTCGCATCATTACTTAATGGCCCCTTGTCTACTATTTTATTGTTTAGTATATGTCTATCTGTGTTTCTCCACAGGTGTGACGGATACAAAGTGTGGGCTTGTCTTTGACAATTATATCCATAGAAAAAATCGAAACCTTTCAAGGTTGGAATACTATTCGTGTTGGGAGCGCCAAGTCCCCATTTACCAACCATACCGGTTTTATAACCATTGGACTTCAAATAACTCGCAACGGTTTGAATTGTATCCGGAAGTGGTCGTTGACCCTCTAATGAGGGGTCTTTGAACATAGCTTCAAAACTCCATACATTCCCCCTTTCCCTCCATTCATCATTTCCTCTTACAGGGTTTTTGCCTGTGTGGATTCCAGTCATTAATACAGCGCGCGCTGGAGCACATACTGGAGCTCCACTGTAGTGATTGGTTAAAATCATCCCGTTTGATGCAAGCTTATCTATATTAGGTGTTTCAATAATTTTTTGTCCAAAAACTCCAACTTCCCCGTATCCAAGGTCATCTGCCATTATATAAATGATATTGGGCAAATCATTTGAATTCGTTTTCTTTTCACATGAGAAAAGCCACAAAAAGGATATCGATATTAAAATTAATTTTCCTTTCATTAATAAAACTTTGATAAATCTAAGTTGGAATATATTCTTTTTTTAATTTTTCTGTTTTCAATTAAATTTAACAAACTGTCAACAAATATTGGATCATAATCGGGATTGATTTTATAAGGAATAGGAGCATTTTTTAATTTTCTCCATTTATTTAATTCTTCAAATAGCTCATTTGTTTTCTCTTTGTTTTCTTCGCTAAGGTTTTTGGACTCAGATACATCCTCTTTTAAATTATATAACTCTATGGAATTGTTTTCAAAATAGTGGTGTAGTTTCCAGTCATTCTTTATAATCACAGACCCCGGTTTAGTTCTAAAAAGAGGGTCTGTACCGTTGTCTTTATAGACATCATATGGTTCGAGGTAAATTGGAAAATGAAAAAAAAGTGACCTTTCTTGGAGCTTCTTGTCATTAAAAACAGGGCTGAGGTCGACACCTTCCAATTCTAACCGTTCTTTGTAGCCCACAATATTTTTAATAGTTGGGAAAAAGTCAATATTTGATACTCTTTTGTAGGATTTGGTATTGGCTGTAATTTTTTTATTCCAAGAAAAAATTAATGGAACTTTTATGCCACCCTCATAATATGAACCTTTACCAGCTCTTAATGGGAATTGATTTGAAATAGAACGTATTCCACCATTGTCTGATGTAAAGATTATAAGTGTTTTTTCAATTAGGTTAAGCTCTTGGATTTTATCTAATATCTTTCCAACATTTTCGTCTAAGGACTGAATCATTCCAGCAAAATCTGCTCTGTTGTGATATTGATTTCCCTTGATTTTTTGGTATTTTTTTTCATATTCTAGTTTTGGTTCAATGGGAGTGTGAACCGAATAGAAAGGCACGTAGGCAAAAAATGTTTTATTTTGATTTTCATCAATAAAATTTACAACTTCGTTTCCAATACGATCTGTCAAATATTCTCCCTTTGGACCATCTTCTATTTTTGGGTTGTTGTAAGGTGAGGTATATCCCCCTTTACCTGGGCCCCCATTTTCGAATCCCCCAAAGTTTACATCAAAACCATTTTGTTCAGGATAATGACCCTCTTTTCCCAAATGCCATTTTCCGAAATGGCCATTTGTATAACCTAAAGTTTTAAGCATCTCAGGGATTAAAAAAAAATCTTGTCCTATTTCTTCCTTGTTTTCAATTGGAATAAGTTTTCTTGTTTTTTTATTTCCTCTTTCCGAGTCTCCAACTGTAAAGATTCCATGTTCGGTTGTATATTTTCCTGAAAGCATTGAAGCTCTACTTGGTGAGCAATTTGTAGCTGAAGCATAAGCATTATAAAAAGTGATTCCGCTTTTTGCAAGTCTATCAATATTTGGTGTTTGATAATAATTAGAACCCATAAATGACAAATCCGTCCAACCAAGATCATCTGCCATGATAAGAATTATATTTGGGTTTTTATTATTTAGTGTCTTATTACATGAAAAACATATAATTATTAATGTTAGGATTTTAATTTTTGATAAATTCATTAATATTTCATCTACTTAAGAGCGGGAAAAGTGGCAAGTTTTTTAGCTAGCTTTTGTTTTATTTTTTTCTCTTCATTAGTTAGCATTTTGTCGTCTAATGGATTGTTCTCTAAAACGTCTTTTTCCATGTCATAAAACTCTCCATCTTTATATAACTTATATCTATAATCTTGGGAAAAAACATTTCTATGTTGGGATACATTTTTACTCCATCTTGGATCATAATAAATGCTTACCATATCCCTTTTAGATACATTTTCTCCTTTAAAAATATTTATCATGCTTTTCCCGTCACTATCGTTTGGAACATCTAATATGTCTGAAAATGTTGCATAAAAATCGGTTAAATCGATTAATCCGTTGTAGCTAAGAGGCTTTTTTATCATCGATGGCCAACTTGCCACCATCGGCACATGAACTCCATGGGTAATAGTGTTACCTTTACCACCTTGAATTTCACCGTCAACGGTTTTAGTAACCAATTTGACATTCGTTCCGTTATCCCCAATAAACATGATAAGAGTATTTTCATCTATTCCATTCACCTTCAACTCATTTACAATTTTACCTACAATCTTGTCCATATATTCAACCATGTCTATAAAAAAACGGTTATCCTTTTTATATCTTAAATCTTGAGATGACCACTCTTCAGAGTCAGGAGTAGGGACAAAAGGGTCATGTACTAAGAGCATAGGATAATAAATAAAAAAAGGGTTGTCTTTATTTCTTTTAATAAAGTCGATTGCATAATTGGAAACAACATCTGGACCATAAGCATCTTTATCTCTTGGCAAAAACTCTCCATTTTGTTCAATAAGTGGATCTGCAAACCTTTCTCCTAAATTTTTGGTTTTTGTAAGCTGCCACAAACAATATTCGTCAAACCCAAATGCGTATGGTCTGGTATTATCTTCTTTTACGTTTTGATCCACTTCTTTGACCTTTAATCCGTTTAATTGCCATTTTCCAACAACAGCAGTTTTGTAACCATTTTCTTTAAATAAATGTCCGAAAGTTTTTTCATTTATATTTAGATGAGTGAAATAATCATAGTTTTTGTAGTTGTACTTTCCAGTCATTATTTTCACTCTTGAGGGAGTACAAAGTGGTTGTGAAATAGCATTAGTAAAATTTACGCCATTTGATGCTAATTTGTCCAAAAAAGGAGTTTTGTAAGATAAACTTCCGTTGATACTCAAACCCTCAAAACCAATATCATCTGCTAAAATTAGAATAACATTAGGTTTCTTTTTTTGCTCTTTGTCTTTTATACAGCCCTGTAACAAAATAAACAGTGAAAACAATATAATTGATAAGTAACGAAATTGAGTGTTCATTTTATTTGATACTACTATATATTACGAATAAACTGTTAAAAACCCTAAATATTATTAAATTTAAAGCCTAATGAAAAACCTCTCATCACATAAAGTTTACATTGTATTTTCAATTTTTTCATGTTACTTCAGTGTAGGACAAATTTATTTTCCAACTGCTAACTCTAAATGGCAAAATAAAGATCCTAAAGAATATGATATTAGTTTAAAAAAATTATCAAAAGCTGTTTCATTTGCTGAATCAAATGAATATTCTGGAGAAAAAGATTTGAGAATTGCCATACTTAAGGGCTTTTCCAAGGAGCCATATCATCAAATTCTCGGTCCAACAAAGAAAAGAGGAGCTCCTTCTGGAATAATCTTAAAAAATGGCTACCAAATTGCATCTTGGGGTGACACAAAAAGAGTAGATATGACATTTAGTGTGACCAAAAGCTACCTTTCAACTGTCGCAGGTCTTGCGGTAGATCGTGGATTATTTAAACCAACTGATATAGTTAAAAATTTAGTTTGGGACAATTCTTTTGATGGAAAGCATAATAGTCAGATAACCTGGGAACATTTATTAAATCAATCATCTGATTGGTCAGGAACATTATGGGGTTTACATGATTGGGCTGACAGGCCACCGGATCAGGGCGAGATTGATGATTGGAAAAATAGATTATACATGACCCCTGGTACAAAGTATGAATATAATGATGTGAGAGTAAATCTTTTAGCCTATTCTTTACTTCACGTATGGAGAGAACCCTTACCCAAAATCATTAAAAGATACATAATGGATCCGATAGGAGCCTCAACTACCTGGAGATGGTATGGTTACAAAAATTCATGGGTGGAAATAGACGGGAACCGAGTTCAGTCTGTTTCTGGAGGTGGGCACTCAGGTGGTGGAGTTTTTATTAGTACAGAAGATCATGCACGTTTTGGATTACTTTTTTTAAATAATGGGATATGGAAAGGGAAAAAACTAATCAGTGAATCATGGATTAAAAAGGCTACCAGTTCTTCACCTGCTAACATAAGTTATGGTTATATGTGGTGGCTTAACAAAAAAGGAACCTCGAGATACTGGGAGGGAGTTCCTGAAAATGTTTATTATGCTGCTGGATTTGGAGGAAATTATATAGTTGTGATTCCAGATAGAAATATGGTCGTAGTTACTAGATGGATAGAACCAAGTAAAGTTGGAGAGTTTATAAAGTTAGTAATTGAAAGTCATCCATAGAAAAACCTAATATTTTTTGATTTTATCAAAATTTGAAATCATAAATTTTAATTTTTCAGGATTTTTCTTTGCTAAATTATCTTTTTGATATGGATCTCTTTCCAAATCAAATAGCATATATTCACTAGAATTACCAAGTTCTATTTGAACATTTTTTGCAATTTTTCTCCCTTTGTAAGGTGGAATCATCACCCATTCTTTATTTCTGTAAGCAGTTCTTCCCATGGCCTCTATTACAAGTTCATTACGCCCCTCTCCGGTATGGTTTAATATTAGATTTGAAAGATCTTTACCATCTTTAGTTCTAAAATCAGACTCAATCATTTTAGAAATAGAGTTGAATAAGTCTATCTGAGAAATTATTTGATCCGACACACCAGCCTTAATTCTGCCTTTCCAATAAGTAATAAATGGAACTCTTGTTCCTGCCTCAAACAGGCTATATTTGCCTCCTCTTAGTCCACCAGATGGTGTGTGTTCACCAAGCATTTCAACTGCATCATCAAAATAACCATCGTTTAATACGGGACCATTATCACTAGAAAAAATTATTAAAGTATTTTCCAACAGTTTATTCTCCTCTAAAGTTTTATACAATTCTCCGATGCACCAATCAGCCTCAATAATTGCATCTCCTCTAGGACCCATTTGTGATTTTCCCACAAATCTTGGGTTAGGTGTTCGTGGGACATGAGGCTGTTGTAAAGAATAAAAAAGGAAGAAAGGGCTATTTTTATTCTCATTTATATATTCTTCTGCTTTATTGAGAAAGTTATCAGCCATATCTTCATCAATCCACCTAGCTTTATTTCCCCCTTTCATAAAACCAATTCTTGGAATCCCATTAACAATAGATCCATTATGACCGTGATGCCATTTCATGGTTGTTAATTCTGGATTTTTCAATCCCGTTGGTAAACCATAATCATTTTTATCAAAGTTTACACTTATTGGGTCATTAACATCTAAGTTTTCAATCCTACCATTCTCTATATAAACACTAGGAACTCTATCTTGAGTATCAGCTAAAATGTATGAATAATCAAACCCGATTTCATTTGCCCCGGGCGAAATAATTTTATTGTAGTTTATTTTATCTTTTCCTAAGCCTAGATGCCATTTACCTACAATCCCAGTTTTGTAACCATTAATTTTAAGTAATTTTGGGAGAGTCATTTGACCAGTATCTATTATAAGAGAGCCCCCAGTAATTATCTTGGCTCTTGGATTTCTCCAGGGATATGTTCCGGTTAACAACCCATATCTGCTTGGTGTACATGTTGCAGAAGATGAGTATCCTTTTAGGAATTTCAAGCCTTCATTTGCTAATTTGTCAATATTAGGAGTTTTTAGTTTTCCTTTCCCATATGAACTAACATCTCCATACCCTAAATCATCCATATATATAATTATGACATTTGGGTTTTGGGATTGATTTTGAACCTTTTTAGTTGGATTTTGACAACTAAAAGTAATGAGAACAGTAACTAAAAGGATATATCTGATTAGAGGAACAATTTTTATAAAATCTATTAAGAAGAAGTTCTGATTCGATACATTCATCATAAATTATTAATCAATACAATGGTAAATTATGGCCATTGTGATATTTGTTAGTAATATAATTTTCATTGACCGTATTATTTGTAAAAATATCTGACGTAGAATCCCAAAACAACTTCTCACCTGCCCTATATGATATATTACCCATATGTGCGATCTTGGCGATTAGAGCACCATCACTTATTGAACAGTTTACTTTTTTGGGGTCATTTGCTCTAATTGATTCTATAAAGTTTAGTAAGTGATTATCTAATCCATTGTCATTTTTTTTCACAAAAGGCTTAGCGATTTTATTTTTATTGTTTTTTTCCTCCATTACTTTCCATCCTCTTCGATTCAAAACTAAAGTCCCATGATCTCCTATAAATGCAATGCCATGATTTAGCCCATAAGGACCATTCTTTATCCCTTGTGCAGAATCCCAAATCAAGTTGAAATCATCAAACTCGTATATGGCGAAAAGGGTATCGGGGGTTTCTTCTGCCAAATCAGGAGATGCAAATTTGCCTCCGCTGGCAATAACTGATTTTGGATAAGAGCAATTCATACCCAGCAGAGCATAATCTAAAAGATGGACGCCCCAGTCGGTCATAAGCCCACCAGCGTAGTCCCAAAACCAACGAAAATGACCATGGAAACGACTCGCGTTAAAAGGTCTCAAAGGTGCTGGACCTAACCAACTTTTATAGTCTACACCTATTGGAGGAGAGCTGTCAGGAACAATTCGAAGAGGAAGAAAAGAAGTATAACACCAAGTTTTAACTGTTCTGATGTTACCAAGAACACCAGTAGAAATAAAGTTCACTGCATCTTTGAAGTGTTGCATACTTCTCTGCCACTGTCCCACTTGGACTATATTACCATATCTCTCCTGGGCTTTTACCATAGCGTTGCACTCTCCAATTGAATTGCCTATTGGTTTTTCACAATAAACGTGCTTACCTGTTTCAGAAGCATGTATCATCATCATGGGATGCCAATGGTCAGGGGTTCCTATTAAAACTGCATCTATATCACGGTCCTCGAGCAAATTTCTGTAATCTGAAAACACTTTGACTTTTATTCCCGACTTACTCAGTTCGTATTTTCTTTTTTCAAGAACAGTTTTGTCTACATCGCATATGGCAACCAATTCTACATTGGGAACCCTTAAAAGTCTCATTGAGTCGTGCCATCCCATATTATTTAATCCAATAGTACCAAATTTTATTTTTTCATTTGAACCAATAATTTTAGATGAATTACCAAATGTAATGGCAGAGGGTGTCAAAAGTCCAGCGCTCGTCATAAGAGCTGTTTTTTTTATGAAGTTCATTCGATTCATACAAAATAAATATACAAATATTTTAATCCAAAGTTTGATTTCAAGATTCTAATAAAGAGGGTATACTTTTTGTACTTACTTAAAATAGTGACGTTAGTTTAAAGCTCTCTAACCCAGATATTTCTATAACTAACGAGATTACCGTGGTCCTGTAATTTAATAGGTAATTTAGGGGGATGTGCCTCATATTTAGGATAGCCAATGTGTTCGATATATCCTTGTATTTCTGAATTATTTTGAATCAAAACACCATTGTGAAATACTGTGATGTATGCAGGTGATTTAACTTCTCCATTTTCATTAAAAACTGGAGCTTTAAATATTATGTCGTATGTCTGCCACTTACCTGGTTTTTTTGATGCATTAACTAATGGGATGTGCTGTTTATATATACTTCCTGCTTGTCCATTTGAATATGTTCTATTATTATAAGAGTCCAAAACCTGAACCTCATATCCATCTCCTGGTTCTATGTTATCCATGAGATAAATACCACTATTCCCTCTATTTTGACCATCTCCTTCAATATCAATTGGAGACATAAACTCAACATGCAATTGACAACTACCAAAAAAATCTTTACTTAAAATACTTCCTGACCCAGGCTTAACAGTAAAATAACCATCTTTTACATCCCATCTAGCAGGCTCGCCATTTTTGTGTACCCATTTATTTAAATTCAATCCACTAAATAGAACAATTGCATCTGAGGGAGCATCTCTAAAAGAAGCTCCTGGAGATACAATCTTAGGTTCAGGGTCCCAAATCTCAGTGTCTTCAGGTTTAATATTTTGAGAATTTAAAATTCCAAACGTTAGAAAATATAATGTAAAAAGAAACCTCTTTCGCATTTTGTTGTTAATTTAAAACTAAAAACCACCTCTTAATTTAATTAATTTAAAATTCATAGGCACTAATTTAATTTTTATATGCTTATTTGTTGAAGATAAATATATTTTTGATTTCAAATTCAATCTTTTTTAGTGATACCAAAAGCAATAATTAAACTCTTAACTTTTTTAGATTTAATAAGTCCGTACTTGTGTATGAGATTTGCTGTGTACCTTTGGACTAAACCCTCAAAATTAAAATCTCTCAAACTAGAAGAAGAACTTTTGTTGTCTAGTGAGTCTTTTTTATTGAAAGTAAAGCCTATTAATAAAACAATAAATTGTTATCACTGGAGAGGAGAAGGACCAAAAATCCTATTGGTTCACGGTTGGAGTGGAAGGGCTTCTAATATGTTCAAGATCATTCAAAAACTTAAACAAAATAATTTTGATGTTTATGCTTTTGATGCACCTGCTCATGGAAAATCGAATGGGAGCAATACTAACTTACCCGAGTTTATAACATGTATTGAATCCCTTGCTTTGAAGTTGAATCCGATTTATGCACTTGTAGGGCACTCTCTTGGAGGTTTTGCTAGTGTCTATTGTGCTGCTAAAAAAATAAAATTAGACAAAATAGTTCTATTATGTCCAGTAAATAGTATTTACCAATTATTTGAAACTTTTTTTAATTATGCACGTTTAAAGGTAAAAACTAGGGAGCTAATGATTAACTATTTTTTTGAAAAAACAGGAATAAAAATTAATACTGAATTAGCTTCTGAGAAATTAGTTAAACAAATCAATTCAAAAGTTCTTTTGATTCATGATCAAAGTGATAAACAATTGTCAATTTTGGATTCAAAGAGAATAAAAAAAAATATAGTAAATGGGACCTTTTACTTTACAAAAGGATTGGGTCATAGCCGGCTTTTAAGGAACGATAAAGTAGTAAAAAAAATTATTTCGTTTCTTAAAAACTGAATTATTCAATTAACTTTTTTATTGGATAAACACTCATGGAATAGAAAGTCACAAATTTGAAGTAAACAACCTTTTTTACGAAATTGATTTTAATTTAAGACCCCCCTTTGGATTAAAACTAAATTATAGAAATTATTTAGTTATCAACTTATAATAAAGTTGATTTATGAGAAAAAATTACGGAGTAGGAATTATTTTCAATTGATCTTCTATTGAAAGTTCAAGAAAAATTTCAAATTCAGAATAAAAGTCCGCTGTTGAGTAACCAAAAGATAGATTAAATGCACTTTCAAAATCCATTTCGGTCAAACTAGGGTAAAAAGTTTCTATCAATATATTTGGGTTATTAATTTTATTTATTAGATAAGCGACTGCCCAACTACCTAAATCATAACCTACGTTACTGCAATCGTCACCATATTTAAAATCCTGTAGTTTTTTTCCCGAACAATCGTTATCAAGAGATCTCTTAGCGTTATACATTTTATTTTGCATTTTTTCTAAAAGAGTTCCATAAGATTGTTCGAAATTTAAAGTACCATTATTTATTAGTTTAAACAATGTGAAATTTGCCATGTATTCTGCACCACCCTCTTGCATCCATATTGCACCATTCGGTATTACACGACTATCTCTCTCGTTTCTACTTAAATTATAAACATGGGCTAACTGTACTACATGAAAATATTCATGAAGAACGGTTTTAAAATCATCCTGCGGAGGAATGTCACTGAAGAGATTGTCAAAACTAAAAGGGTATGAGCTTGACAACTTATGAATTCCCCACTCAAATCCTCCATTATGTCCAGCACTTCCTCTTGGTTGGTTTGTAGCAACCACTTCAGCTCCAATTTTTTGATACGCGATCATCGAATGATCAAGAGTCTCGTTTGTTTCTCTTGCAATACACTCATTAAAGTCCCATTGACCAAGTGTGGATCTTCTTGAGCAAAATTGATCAATCAACTCTAAAGCTGCGTTTTTATCTGTACCAAAGACCCAGTATTCTACAGGTCCATATTTACCCCATTCATCAGCACCCGTTTTTAAGGCGAGATTTACACCTTCTATAACTTTTTGAGATAGGTCAGAGGTATAAAATGCATTAGGATAGAATTCAACAATCTTTCCGCCATAATCTTTGTTGATGTCATAATTAAATTCTTCAGGGTTGTTTGTAACTGAGCTTGTACTGATTGGAATTAGTTGAAAATTTGCTGTAAGTTGGACATTAGAATTTACTGTTATTGTTATCTCCATTGAAATTTCATTACTTCCAGTCCAACCAATAAATTCATAACCATCATTTGGAGTAGCCGTAATTGTTAAAACAGTTCCAGCATTAAACGTCCCCGACTGTGTATTTACACTTCCACCCTCAGTTGAACTAATAGAAACATCGTATGTCACCGGTGGATTAGAATCATCCGTGCTTGAGAAGTCTGTATCTATTGAAGAATCTTCATCTTTTGAGCAAGAAAACAAAATAATTGACAAAAGGATATATTTTAAAATTAATCTCATTGTTACCTAAGTTTAGGTTATTAAAATTTTGATATTCTTGTATTTTGATCTAAGCAATTCTCAGACTCAAAATTTTTTTCATTTGAAGTTTCTAAATAATTAATACAAAGCGTCGTGAATTCCTCTGCTAATCCAAGACACTATGACAATTTTCACATTTGAAATTTAAATTTTAAAACAAGATCTATTTCTGATTTGCCGCCATGAACATTGCAAATTCTTTATTGAACGCCTCGTCTGGAAAAATAGCTTGTACTTCTACAATTTTATCGCTTTCCCATTTATATCCAAAAAAACAGGCATT
Organism: uncultured Bacteroidota bacterium; assembly: GCA_902635965.1. Taxonomy (GTDB): domain Bacteria; phylum Bacteroidota; class Bacteroidia; order Flavobacteriales; family Flavobacteriaceae; genus TMED96. The sequence continues at coordinate 26,980 of CACPQA010000002.1, read as the reverse complement.
TGATAATGTATCACCGGAAATTTTAGATACTGCACTCCAGTCGCTCCACTGACTTGTCCATGTGGTGCCATATCCATCTAAATATCTACCGCCAGCATTTTTCACATCAGCACCGGAATAGTTTGTTGTCTCCATCCATCCATCGGGGAAACTAATTTCACTAAACATTGCATGGTGAGTTTTTACAAGATCAACAAAGTCAGCTTTAGTCATCTCTAACTGATTAAATTTAATTTTAGCATCATCAGCAATGATACTTGAATCAAAGTTATTATCGACATAGCCTTTCATCATGTCAGAGATTTTTTGAGCTTTCTCGTCTTTTACTTTTATTGTAGAAACCGAACTTATTTTGCTTTCAGCACAACTGAAAAGACCAACTGATAGGATTAAAATTATGAGTTTTTTCATTTTTAATTGATTTATGATTATTTACAAATATACAAAGATTTCAAGCTGTTATAACGCAACACTTTACAAATGATTTAAAAATCAAATCACCGCATACCTTACCTTATCAATTATGAGTATATTGTTCTTTATTAACTATAAATCAATTAAAAATGAAAAAAACATTATACATCCTTTTATTGTCGGTAATGACATTTTCCTGTTCTAACCAACAGCAAAGTACAGCTGTTGTGAAATCAGATGACGAATTGACTCTTAATGTTCAGAAGCTACTCAAAGTGTATGTTGAAAACGACTTTACCCTGTGGGAAGAATTACTTTCTGATGATTGTGAGGTATTATTCAATAATATTACTCTTGACAAAAAATCTGTTATTGCTGGAATAAGTCAAGATCATACACTTTTTAAGTCTATAGAAGTTACCGATGACTATGCCCATACAAACTATTTTAAGAATGGACAAATATGGACCAACCACTGGTTTTCACTCACCTTTGTTGGTAACTTTACTAAAGAATCAACCAGTACCAGAGCCCACACTGACTTGAAATGGGAGAATGGAAAAGTGGTAAGATTTCAAGTATATTATGATCCAACATTCCAAATTAAAGAAGCTACTGCTATGTCAGAAATGTCAAATTAAGAATACATTAATATAATTCTCAATCCCTCCTTTATGGAGGGATTTTTATTTGAACTCTTTTAGAAAAAGGAAATATTAAAACTATACCCCCACTATTTTACTGTAAATTAACTGTCAAAATTCAACCAAATAGACCAATTTTTATAGATTTGTATCAATTGTAAACTACTGTAGAAACAATTTGATTTTTATAAATTAATTAAAATCAATTAGTTATAATTTGGGGATGTAGCTCAGCTGGCTAGAGCGCTTGACTGGCAGTCAAGAGGTCGTGGGTTCGAGTCCCAATAATTACAGTGATTTACAGTAAGACTTAGTTGTCTACTGTAAATTAACTGTCAGATGAACTATCCAAAAGTTTGCCTTGATTATAAAGGAAACTACTTTATTACTTTCTATCTAAATCATAAAAGATTTAGACTCTACAGTGGAGATAAAATTGGTATTGATTTAAAACCAAATAGTTTCCCTTATTCTCAAAGAAAGGCAAAAGCAAAAATTCTTGCAGCAGAAACATATAAATATATCTACAATGGAAATAAACTTCTAAAGCCTACTTTTTTTGTAAAACAAAACAATGCTAGGTGGTTTATTCAAAATGCCTTAGAGATTAAACTAAAATCAGAGCTATCGGATTCCTATAAATCCACTTTAAAATTTGTTGCCAATAAACTAATAGAAATTGTAAAACAGGAAGATCAATTAAAAAATGATCACCTGCAAACTCTTTTAAAAAGTTATTCTGGCACTTCCTACAATACCATTAGAAAACATCTAATAGTAATAATTAACCAAGCAATTAAATTAAAAATGCCAAAAGAAAATTTACAGTTCCCAGAATCTATAAAACAAGAAGAAAAACTACATAAACCAATTAAAAATATGCCTGAGTTGATACAATCTGTAAAGGAATTTAATTATAATCTATATCTGTGCTGTCTTTTTACTTACTGCTGTTTACTAAGACCTCATAGAGAGGTTAGATTGCTCAAATGGGGAGATTTCACAAGTGATTTTAGATTTGTATCCATTGATGGTTCAAGAGTAAAATCAAAGAAAAATAGAGTAGTGCCTGTGCCAAAAATTATAGTAGAAAATATTAATCCTTCAAATCCTAATTATAATATATTTTCTAATTCTTCTTTGCCGTACAATAAAGATTACTTTAAAAAACTTTGGAGTCGATTTAAAAAAAATCATTCCATTGAAAACAACATAACATTATATTCTTTTAGGCATTCTGCTGCTATAGAATTATTTTCTAGAACAGAAAGTATCACTAAACTTCAAAAGGCAATGGGACACTCATCAGTAAATGTTAGTTTAACTTATTTAAGGGGATTAGAAGTACCTCAGTTGAGTGAGCAAGATATGCCAACTATTGGCAAGGAAAAACCATTAATTCAAGGCAATTACTAAGGTGGCGGAAAAAAGGCTCATTTAAGTGTTTTATATATATAGTGTACATTAAAATGAACCTAAAACCCGCCACCTTAAATTGTATTAATTATTTTCTACTAAACGTATGGGCTAGCATCTCACTTTGCTCAATAACTTTGTCAGCCTCCATTCTTGCAAGTTCGGGGGGATATCCATATTTCATAAGCAATTTACGAACAGTGAGCCTTAATTTTGCTCTAACATCACTTCTCTTACTCCAATCAACAGTGGCATTTTTTCTAATAATATTTACAATATGGTGAACTAATTCTTTCATTTTTTTGTCCTCAAGCATTTTAGTAGATTCGTTCTGGCTTAAAACACTATAGAATGCATATTCCTCATCAGTCAATCCTATCTCATCAGCTCTTTTGTCCTCAAGCCTCATTTTTTTTGCAATGGCAATTAGCTCTTTTATTACCTGTGCAGAATCAATTTGATTATTATGGTAAAGATTTACAACCGTTTCTATCATTTCAGAAAACTTTTTAGCCTGAGAGATGTTTTTTCTCTTTCTTACCCTTACCTCATCATTTAAAAGTTTCTTTAACAACTCATATGCAACATTTTTCTGCTCCATATTTTGAACTTCAAGTAAAAATTCATCAGAAAGAATACTTATGTCAGGAGATTTCATTCCAGCAGCCTCAAATACATCAACAACCCCGTCACTACTCAGTGCCTCATCTACTATTTGCTTGATAGCTGTGTCAATCTCAAAATCTGATCTACCTCCTGAAGGTGTGAACTTATTAATCCTTGACTTAACCGCCTGGAAAAATGCTACCTCATCTTTAATGATATCTGCTTCAAAGCTTGGAGTAGACATAGCAAAAGCTTTAGAGAGTAACATAATCTCTTTTAAAAAGCGGTCCTTTAATTCTTGAGATGCTAATATAAAGTTCTGTGCACCAAGCAGTATTTGAAGTTTGATATTGGTCTTAGCTTTGAAGTAAGATTTATAGTCATATCCATAAAACATCTGCTCCACGATCTCAAACTTCTCTTTCATAAGAGCGATTGCTTCCTTAATATCTACAAATGTTTTTCCACCACCCCCACTTTGAAGATAGGTTCCCATTGCACTTCTTAGCTCCTGTCCAATACCAATGTAGTCGACTATCAGTCCTCCTGGCTTATCCTTATATACTCTGTTTACCCTTGCTATAGCCTGCATTAGATTAGCCCCCTGCATCTTCTTATCTACATACATAGTGTGCATACTTGGAGCATCAAAACCTGTGAGCCACATGTCTCTAACAATCACCAGCTTTAATTCGTCACTGGGTTCTTTCATTCGAATAGCTAATTCTTTACGCTGTTGTTTTGTAGTTCTGTGAGGCTGAAAACTCTCAGGATCATCCGATGAACTTGTCATGATCAGCTTGATGCTACCCTTCTCCAAATCATCACTGTGCCAATCAGGACGAAGCTTTATGATCTGAGCATATAAATCAACACAAATCTGTCTTGTCATACCCACAATCATGGCTTTCCCTTCGAATGCTTTTTGTCTCGCTTCAAAGTGAGATACTATATCTGAAGCAACATCTTTAAGTCTTTCTGGGTGACCAACTATAGCATTGATTGTTGCATTCTTCTTTTTAGATTTCTCTAACTGGTCTTCAGGAATATCAGATATTTCCCCTACCAATTCATCAATTTCAGTAGTTGCTTTAGCTTCTAATTTTATCTTTACCAAGCGTGCTTCATAACTAATTGGAACAGTAGCTCCGTCATCAACAGCTTGCTTTATATCATAGACATCTATATAGTCTCCAAAGACTGCAGGAGTAGACTTATCTTCCTTCTCTATAGGTGTCCCAGTAAACCCAATGTAAGAGGCGTTAGGCAGAGCATCTCGCATGTACTTGGCGTTTCCGTAACGTATCTCTGAACCTTCCTCTACCTCAACCAAACGCCCTTTAAATCCATACTGACTCCTGTGTGCCTCGTCAGCTACAACAACAATATTGGTTCTTTCAGAAAGTGTATCATAAACACTCCCTTCTTCAGGGCTAAACTTTTGGATTGTTGTAAAAATTACTCCACCTCCAGATACTTTTAGAAGCTCCTTGATATGGTCTCTATTTTTGGCTTGGACTGGAGTTTGTCTTAAGAGTCCAACACAGTTGCCAAATGTTCCAAATAATTGATCATCCAAATCATTTCTATCAGTTAGGATCACAATGGTTGGATTCTTCATTTTTGGATGTGTAATAATCTGTCCACTGTAGAACACCATTGATAGTGACTTTCCGCTTCCTTGAGTATGCCATAACACCCCAACCTTTCTGTCTCCATCCTCAGCATCAGTTGCTCTTATAGTTTGATCAACTGCTTTTTGAACTGCATAATACTGATGATACGCTGCTACCTTTTTAATCTTTGATATAGATACAAGACCTGTTTTTTCATCCTTCTTTTCCTCTGCCTCAAAGACAGTGCAGTATCTGATAAGGTTAAGCAAAACCCTATTATCAAACATATGCCTTGTCATTACCTGAAGATCTGTTTGAACTCCAGCATCCTCTTTAGCCTTCCAGCTTAAATATCGAGTAAAGGGTGCAGACAGGCTGGAAACTTTGGCATCTATACCATCTGAAATAATACAAAGGGCATTGTAGAAAAAGATAGTTGGTACATCCTTTTTATAGTTTTGTATTTGAGTGAAGGCATTTCGAATCGTAGCCTTTTCACTGGTGGCGTTTTTTAGTTCTACTACAACAAGTGGAAGACCATTAATATATATTACTACATCAAGTCTTCTGTTGAGGTTATTTTCAATAATTACAAGCTGATTGACTGCCCAAAAGGAATTGTTTTTTGGATTTTCTATATCTAACAAGTCTACATTTACACCCTTAGCTGAACCATCTTTAGTATACTCGACTGGCACTCCATTTGTAAGATAGGTGTGGAAACGCTCATTGTTTTCCATGATATTATCTGTTCCTAAGTTTAGTACTTTTTGATGTGCCTCTGTAATTGCAGATGACGGTACTCCTGGATTAAGTTTCTCAATAGCTTTTAAAAGCTCGTTTTCTAAAACAACACTATCAAAATTCTTCCGCTGAGGATTATCTGAATCAGGTGCTATGTCAGGACCATGATGAAACTCAAATCCTTGACCAGTTAGCTGATCAATAAATGCCATCTCTATGAGGTCTTCGTTAAGCATCAGCAGTATGTTTTATATTCTTAACTCTAACTTGACCACTCATTAGTTTTGGAAGTAAGGTGTCTCTTGTATTGGTGAGTGATTGGATTTGATTTTGATTTATTTCTAGTTTGTTAAAAAGAGGTCTTACAACTTCACTAAACTCATCAAGTCTTTCTCTGGCTGGTAAGATTAACTCAGCTTTTGAAATATCATCTTTGCTCAATCCTAATATTACACTTCCTGTTGCATTTCTTGTAAGTTCATTAATGATTCTATTTAGCTTGATATAATTAAAGTATTTATCGTTAGATACTATTGGAGATAATGCTGCTACACCTCGTCCTAAACAATACTCTTTATTTGCAAATACAATCTTCCCTATTGTTCCTCTAATACAAAAAACTAAATCTCCGACCTTATTAATTCTCGTTGGTTTTGAGGTATATCTTTTAGGATCTAATTTTTCACCTGAATAATCACCTGCACCGTTTAATAGTGGAACTCCTATCATATCATGATTGTATGAATCCCCTTTTGGGGATAACCCCATCGTTAAATCAAAAAGTTCACCAAACTCTCCAACTCTCCAACCCTCAGGCAGATCGTCCCCAATCTGATATTTCCCAAACCACTCTTTAAAAATGGTTTGAGCCATGGTTTCTAAGGTCTTGTTTTGAGCTTGTAGTAACTCTATTTTGTCATCAAAAGCAGTTAGGACTTTGGCAATGGCTTTTTGTTCTGGGAGGGGTGGGATAATGAATTCGATCTTTTTAAAATCCTTCAAGACTATTCTAGGAACGCCAGAGCCTGATAGGAAATTATTTAAAATATATTTTTTAAATCTTGGATTAACTAATGTATAGACTAAAAACTCAGGTACAATTTTTTGAGGAATTGGTCTCACTATAGCTATCGACGATAACAATACAGCGTTTATTTCTTTTTTTACTGCAAATATATGCTTCAGTACAGAACCATCTTTTGCTATTAAAACGTCATTAATTTCAGGTTTACAACCTTGTCTTACTAAATTGTTAAAATCTGACCTGGAAATTTTTTTTGAGTTTTTAATATCAAACCCAAGATCTCCCATGTCTTTAACAGAAAGCATTGGCAACCCCCCTTTAAGGGATTTAGGGCTTTGATGTGAACCATCAGTAACTTTACTACATATTTCATCAAGAGACGTTTCGCTCCATCCAACAGGTATGTTGTTTTCAACTCCCATACTTACAGATTCACTCCAATATTTAAAAGTTGATCTTTAATTTCTTGGTTTAGCTGAGCTTCCTTATCAATTTGCTCTTTTAAGGTCGCTGACAAATCAGCCATCTTTTCTTCAAAAGGAATCCCATCGTCCTCTTCATCAGGAATACCTACATACCTTCCAGGAGTAAGCACATGCTTATGCTTTTGAATCTCCTCAATAGTTGCACTTTTACAGTAACCTTTTATATCCTCATAACCGTTTCCCTTTCTCCAGTTATGATAAGTGTCTGTAATAGTGTCTATATCCTTATCAGCTAAATCTCTATGGACTCGGTCTTTCATAAAACCCATCTCAGAAGCATCAATAAATAGTACTTCTTTACTGTGATTTGCCTTTTCTCTTCTCAAGAACCAAAGACATGCTGGTATACCTGTGTTGTAGAACAACTGCTTTGGAAGTGCAACAATACACTCAACTAAATCCTCCTCGACCAATCTTTGTCTTATCTCTCCCTCTCCTGAGGTATTAGAACTAAGCGATCCATTGGCAAGAACAGTTGATAACACTCCACCAGGAGCTAAGTGATATAACATATGCATCATCCACCCGAAATTGGCATTTCCACTTGGAGGCATTCCATGCTTCCACCTTGCATCATCTTGAAGTATATCTATTCCCCATTCTTTCTGATTAAATGGTGGATTAGCTAGTATAAAATCTGCCTTTAAATCTGGATGAGCATCATTTAGAAATGACCCTTCTGTGTTCCATGACACAAACTGAGAGTTTATGTTTCTAATGGCTAGGTTCATCTTTGAAAGCTTCCAGGTAGTCTGGTTACTTTCTTGTCCATAGACAGTTATGTCGCTAATATTTCCTTGATGCTCAGTAACAAACTTCTCACTCATCACGAACATACCACCTGAGCCACAAGCTGGATCATACACCCTTCCCTTGTAGGGTTCTATCATTTCAACCATTAGCTTTACGATAGCCTTAGGCGTATAAAACTGTCCTCCTTTTTTACCTTCTGCATTGGCAAACTCCCCTAAGAAATATTCATATACTCTACCGAATAGATCTTTAGACTTTTCGTTCTCCGCTTGTAGCTCAGTATTAGAGATGAGGTCAATGAGTTGTCCCAATGATGCTTTGTCAAGATTAGCTTTTCCATACACCTTAGGAAGTACATTTTTAAGTTCTTTGTTTTCCTTTTCAATTGCCTCCATAGCCTCGTCTATAATTTCTCCTATTGAAGGTAGTTTAGCATTATCATGAAGATGAGACCACCTTGCATTTGAGGGAACAAAGAATACATTCTCTGCTAAGTACTCATCTCTATCTTCTGGATCTGAATACTGATCTGCTTCGAGCTTATCATATAGTTCACGGAAGGTTTCAGAGATATACTTTATAAATATTAGTCCAAGCACAACATACTTGTACTCTGCAGCATCTATATTTTTTCTTAGCTTATCAGCTGCTTTAAAAAGTTTTTGTTCGAATGATGAAGAATTTGTCATTTATTTTATTTAATTGAATCTAAATTTATAAAATGTATTTAAGGATATATTATTTGAATATCATAATCTAAAAAATGTGCTTTCATTTCAAGCAATCAAAACCTAAAGAAGCCTTCAAGGCAAAAGGCTTAGAAGGACATCCCGTCAATGGACTATATAATGGATTCAGTCATCCAAATGTAAATGTAGTTACCCAGGAAAGTCCAAAATACCTACAGCACTTTAAGTGGGGATTAATTCCCTCATGGGCAAAAGACGACAATATTAAAAAGTACACTCTCAATGCAAGGCATGAAACCTTAAAAACAAAACCTTCTTTTAAAAATGCAAAACGATGTTTAATTTTTGCAGATGGATTCTATGAGTGGAAATGGCTTGATAAGCAGGGTAAAAAGAAACAAAAGTACTTAATTGAACTTCCGAACTCAGAATTATTCTCTTTTGCTGGATTGTATGATCAGTGGATAGATAAACAGACAGGAGAGATAATAAATAGCTGCAGTATAATAACTACTGAGGCAAAAGGTATAATGAGAGAAATACATAACTCAAAGATGAGAATGCCAATGATTATTGAAAGCAATCAGATGGATGATTGGTTAGAAAATAGGGAGACAAATCTGTTCTATAATTTTAAAACCTTTGAGGTTTAAGACTACATCTGTTGTGAATTTTTCTTTTACTAGGAATCTTCTCAAATTTCATATATCTAATCCCCTAATTAAAAGGCAATAACAAGATTATTAATTGTACCAACATTGTTAAAAATATAAATACCTTTTTAACTGTCATTTTTCACTAGGTTATAAATACATTGAAACTTCTCAACCCCTGTGGAAAAACGAAATATTAAAGCCAGACCCCCCTTTTTATTTTTCTATTCATAGAGAAACAATACAGATTTATATTTCTAATTCCCAATCCGGATTGTCACTAATGTAATTTCTATAGTTTTCAATTGGCTCGTGTTCAAACAATATCTTATGTGGTTTATCGAGTAAATCAATATTCTCATTATCTATTCCAAAACCTATTTGACGTGAATATGGCTCACAAAAAATAAAATCTTCATAAGTAGAAAATTTAATTGAATTCTCTGTAATGACATAACGATCCTCATCACTGTATTTACTATTTATTATCTCACTCGAAATAAGTTCTGCAATTTCGCTTCCTTTCTCGGTTGATTCAAAATTCTCAAATTGATTTTTATTTTGATCAAAAATTTCAATGAAATACTCCTCAGTATTGTATTCGAATTTCAAAAATTTATCAATATTATTAGAGTTAATATCTTTTAAAATATCAAATTTTTGTAGCCTACCAATAAGAGATTCGTTAAATACCTCTTTAATATCTGCTTCCCCAGATCTTCCTACATGTTCATCCTCCCCATCCCAATGCATTTCAGCGTAAAAGGATTCCACGTAGAAACCTATAGATCCCTCTATCAATTTTGGGTGTAGAATTGACTTTGGGAAAAGTTCAATAAGATTTTCATTCAATAAAAAATCGGCTATATTATCAAATATATCCATGAGATTAGGATCAGAGTAAATAATTCTCTTTAATTTTTCATTTTCCCAATGGTAAGATTTATCAAATTCACCATAACAAGGCTCTATACTAAGTTTAAAAAGCTCATTTTTAAACACATATACTATAAGCTCCAATATAGAATCGAATTGATTTTTCATTTTTAATGGCTTGGAATCAAGATATTGTAATTATAAATAAAGCAAAATTTGCTGTAAAATAGCTGTCAAAATTCAACTAAATAGTCCAATTTTAATAGATTTGTATCAACTGTAAACCACTGTAAAAACAATTTGATTTTTATAAATTATTAAAAATCAATTAGTTATAATTTGGGGATGTAGCTCAGCTGGCTAGAGCGCTTGACTGGCAGTCAAGAGGTCGAGGGTTCGAGTCCCTTCTTCTCCACTATTTCTTATGGTAATACTTGCAATACGTAGAGTAGTCACTTCATAAAGTTAGTCAAATTCTTGGCACTTATTTAGCACTAACTAAAAGTGGGTATAAAATTTATTTCTTCTGTTTGGAGTTTAAGTACATCAAATAGAATGAAAATAACATTAGTGAAAATCCTGTAATAGAAGCTATCAATTCATAATCCCCAAAAATAGAATCCCCTAATGCAATGAATAAGCCAATAAAAAAAACACCATAATTGTTTTTAATTAGATATTTCATATTTCGTATTAATAAGCAGGAAAAAGTAAAAATCAAATAGATTTAATTATACCACGAATATGCTGTTTGACAACTATTGAAGTTTAAATCTAAGTTGCCATTATAAATTGGAAATGTGTACTCATAGTTATCATAAAAAATGTTTCCCCCTTCGTTGTATTTGTAATAAAGGTTTTCACCATCTACTTTGAAAGTTAAAGTAATTATATGAATTATATCCTCATCGACACTTGTTGCTGGTTTCAACATTGTAGATTCAAACAGCAGTTCATTAGCAGTATTCACAATTATTTCGTTTGTAATATCTAGTTCTGCTCCTTCCCCAAAAATGTGGTCTAATTCTTCGTCGATATAATTATTAATAGTTCCTATAAATGATTTTTGACAATAAAACTCACCAAATTCATCAAAAGCCCCACCCATAAATGCATTATTTTTAAATGTAAAAAACCCATCAAGGTCTCCCCATATTTTGTTTCCATGATTTTTGAAAAAATCATCATTATTACTTGAACTATCATCTTTAGAACAAGAGAATATAATAAGGGCTGCTATAAATAGAAGTTTCTTCATTAGAAGTTTTCTCATTTTTTTACTTCAAATATAATAATCTTTTAAAAATAGTGGTAGGTCTGGTTGTTCTTCAACACCTTGTTTTTCTTGTCTTGTAAGTTTTGGGGTTGCATAGTGTAGTAGTTAAAGTATTACTTGCGATAGATAAATTAGTAATTAAGTATACTTGGTTAAATTTTTGGTATCTATTTGATATGGTCTTTCAAGTAATGGCTTTTTAATATTTCTTCTCCCCAATCGTTTGTCAAATCCCTTACTACAGAATGAACATGATTTGCATTATTTTGGATGTTATCGTATTCTATTATTAGCATTGGCCCTTGTATTCTGTAGTAATACCCCTCACTATTATTAAAATTTCCAGCATAAGCAAAGTGGAGATTTTCTATACCAGCTTTTTGTATCTTTTTTCTAAAATCTTTTGCAAATCCAAATTGATAGTTATCTATATATACATTAAGTAATTTTAAAAATATTTTCTTTTGCATTACATTTAAAGCATTAAATGACAGCCCTAGTGGATCAAGTTTTGAAATCTTAAGTGAATTATTTGTAAATATGTCCTTAGGTGCCTTTTTTGAAAATTGTGCTATTTTTTTTTGATTCTCATTAAGAGACTTTGCAAACTCCATTCCATACAACATCTCTTTTTTTAGAACTTGTTTTTTCTTAAATCCCTTGATGTTAACAATTGCTGGATTAGACCCCATAAACGAAGGAGTAGATGATACAATTTTATTGTTATTTGATGTGAAATTTAGAGAAATGTGGTGGCCTTCAAACTTCCATCCCCAAGTATCATTCAATTCAGGATCACCAAAAATCCAAAAATGATAATCTAACGGATCACGTATGACAATTTCTCCTCTAAAAACTATCGGTGGTTGTTCTATCTTTAAAAGGACGTTTTCTAAGAGAATAATTTCTTCAACCTTTTCAAATCCTTCCTTGCTCAATGAAGCCCTTAGTAATTTTAAAGCTGATCTTTTTTGTACTTCATTAAAATCATTAAAAGAAGAGCCTTTTCTTTTGTATGGGACAAACTGCATGTTTGTCTTTTCACTACTATCAAAATTAAAAAGTGTTTTTTCTTTTAAATTATCACCAAGTATTCCCAAAAAACCACTGGCTATCTTATTAAGTGGTTGGGAATAAATCAAGTTAAATTTTAAAATGTAAAAAATTATTAGACTTGAAAAGATTCGCTTCATAATAAAAACATACTAATCTTAAAAAATATAGTTAGGCAAATAATTGTCACTGTAAAAACGTATATAAAATTTACAAATTTTATTTTCTGATATTTTTATTTTCAATTCTATCCAGCTTAAGATTAGAAAAACTAGGCCCTTTTACTGTTATTGTTTCCTTAGTTTACAATTGAATTACAATAACCATGTAGAATAAAAAGTAAAATAAAAAAAGATCAATATTTATCTTTACTTCCATTTTGTATAGGAGTACTATCTGGCATTATTCTGTTAAGTATTGTGTATACTGGGCAAAACTTAGTAACCGGAGATAATATTTGAAGAATTGCAGTCGCCACAGCTATCCAAATAAAGCTAATCCCAAATTGGTCTGCGGAAGCAACTGAACCCAGATAAATTAAACCTACAATTCCGTCGTGTACTCTTATTTTAATAATGTCCTTTTGTTGCATTTTAAAATGATTTATAATTATTATTTAATCAATATACAAATAGTATAATATTAATTAAACTTCTATGATATTAATTTAATTCAATAATTTAAATAATAAAAGAGTAAATAGTGAATTGAATTTATTCGTAATACAAAAAATAAAAAAAGTGTTATCTAAATTTTTGGATAAACGGTTTTAGTAATGCTTGAAATATTGTCCCCAGTGTGTTTTGTGTTCACGGGCTCAAAAAGAAGAATCCAAGTTTCTTGGTCTGCACTGGGTCTGTGTTCAACGCCTTTAGGGACTATAATCATTTCTCCTTGAAGAATCTCTCTAGTTTTATCACGAAATTCCATTTTTAACCTACCTTTTATAACGTAAAAAAGTTCGTCTTCTTGTTTGTGAGAGTGCCAAACAAAACTTCCTTTAATTTTAGCTATTATTACCTGCTGCCCATTAAGTTCAGCTATTGAGTGAGGGCTCCAATGAGAATTGAATTTTTTAAATTTTGAAAGAATATTTATTTTTTCCATTTTAGTAAAGGATTTAGATTAACTTTTAAGTATTATTTTTTAAATCAAAATACCTAGAAATTGTTTTATATAATTAATATATGAGAAAATTTTATTAATTGAAAAATGACAATTAAAAGAAGAAAATTTTTAAAATCCTTATCACTAAGTACTCTGTTCCCTTTGACAAATATTGAACCGTCATCATTTTCAAATCCTAAACCTACTAGGCTAAATGAGTTTTATAAAAAGGCAATGGTCATAGATGGGTTAATAATTCCAAGGGGCTGGAATGAAGATTCGTTTAAAGCACTAGATAATTCAGGATATACTGGTTTCAGTGCATCTTTACCTACAAAAAACTTTAAGATAGCAATGTCATCTCTAATCAAATGGAGAAAAAAAATAAAATCAAATTCCGACAAATTGATATTAGCTGAATCTTCAAAAGATTTTTACAGCGCCAAAAAAAAAGGTAAGACAGCAGTTCTTTTGGGTTTTCAAAATGCAACAATGATAGGAAATTCAATTGAACATATAGAGCGCCTATACGATGCTGGTACTAGATGGATCCAATTAACTTACAATCAAAGAAACTTGTTGGGTGACGGGTGTACGGAAAGAACTAACGCCGGATTATCTGATTTTGGAATAGAGGCTGTAAAAGAAATGAATAATATTGGCATAATGGTAGACGTATCGCATTGTGGAAGAAAAACTACAGATGATGCAATAAAATTCAGTGAAAAAGGAGTATCAATTAATCATTCAATGTGTGAAGAATTGTATAAAAATCATCCACGTGCTAAAACAGACAAACAACTAAAATCTATGTCTGAAAAAGGCGGAGTGATTGGAATAATTTGTTTAGGGTATATGATAGGGCCTAAATTGGGGTTTGAAACAACTTTTCAAACATATTTAGACCACATCGAACATGCAGTTAATGTAGCAGGTATTGATCATGTGGGTGTTGCTGCAGATTTTTCAATACAAGGGATTAAAGCAAGCGGAGCAACTAAAGAGAATTGGTACTTACCTAGATTAAAAAATTTTAAACCTTCTTACAAAGTTCAATGGCCTCCTTGGATTCCAGAATTGGATGTTCCTAAACGATATTTAAACGTAGCTTCAGGATTAGAAAAAAGAGGGTACAAATTAAATGACATAGAAAAAATACTGGGATTGAACTGGTTAAGATACTTCAATGAGGTTTTGTAATCTTTATAGTCAAAGTAGTAAATATAAGTTTACGACACACGACTTTTAAAGTATTTGTCCTTTGATAATCTGAATTTTTATATAAATTGGAACTATAACTATAATTTGAATTCCAAAAAAACTTAATTTAGAAGTATAATTTTTTAAATGAAAAATTTTTTAATTTCTTTTTTAATTTTTCCAATATTATTATCAGGACAGAATTTAAAGATTAATGATTACAAGGTCACGATTCTTTCAACTATGCTCTCAGATTTTTATATAGGTGAATGGGGCTTTTGTGCTTTAATTGAGTTAGATGGTAAAAAAATATTGTTTGACACTGGTTCGCGAGAAAATACCGTTTTAAATAATGCCAAAGAATTAAATATAGACTTAAACGGAATTGAAAATGTTTATTTAAGCCACAATCATAAAGATCACACAGGTGGTCTAATGAATCTAAAAAAAAACTTTCCAAACTCTTTTTCAGTAGCCCATGTTGGAGAAGGTATATTTTATTCTAGGCCATCCAATAAAGGAGACAAAAACTACATTCTTTCTAACAAATTGAAAATCACAGATCTTGGTGTCAATTTCTTTACACATAAAAATGCAAAACAGATTTTCCCCGGGGTTTGGACCACTGGTCAAGTACCTAGAAAATACGATGAAAAAAACTGGAGCAGGCTTGGTAAAATAATTAATTCCTCAGGTGAAATTGAAGAGGATACTATCCCTGAGGATCAATCTCTTTTTTTTGACACAGAAGATGGAATTGTGATGATAAGTGGTTGCGGACATGCAGGAATAGTAAATACAATTCAACATATAAAAAAAATTATTCCCAACAGACCTATCCACAAGGTTATTGGAGGGTTTCATTTACTCAAACTAAATGACAAAAAGTTAGAATGGACTGCAAAAAAAATGTTGGAATCTGGAGTAAAAGTTTTTGTAGGTGCACACTGTACTGGAATTAATTCAACCTATTCAATAAGGGAATATATGGGTTTAGACTCAAAAAGTGCGATAGTAGGATCAGTAGGAACCGTTATAAATAAAGAGGGTGTATTCCCAGGATATATGGAGTAGATTTTTGGTAATTACAAAATAATTAATGAAAGAAACTGCATATCCAACGAAACTGAAAAAGTCATTTTTTAGTCAGTTAGAATGTTTGAAATTGTCTTTCTAAATAATTAATTTAATGAAAAAAAAATATACAATAGAAGAAGTTATTTCAATATTTGAGAATAAAATATCAAAAAAGAAATATTTCGATTCAGTTCATAAAATTAAAATAATGACATCAATTGAAATGCTAAAAAAACTTAAGTTAGAACTACAACACTTATAAAATGAAAGGAATTTGCTTATTTATATTGGTTATTCCGATTTTTTTATTTTCACAGGATATAGAAAAAAAAGAAAAAAAAATAGTACATGTTGTATTATTAAAATTTAACGATAAGGTTGATATCGATTTGATAGAAAAAGAATCTTACAAATATCTGTCGTCTATAAAGGTCGTTAAGGAGTTTATATTTTCAAAAAACATATCTCTAGAGGGTAAAAGCAAAGGTTTTACTCACGCTTTTGTAATGAAGTTCAATTCAGAATATGATAGAGATTCAATTTACTTACCACATCCAAAACATCTTTTCTTTGCTAAAAAATATTGGAAGGGTAATGTTGAGGATTTTGTTGTATACGACTACTTAGAATAAAATTATATTCAATTTGTTCCTTTTTATATAAATTTCAATAATTTTAAAATACATATATTTGCGTTTCAATGCAAATGAAAATAACACTTAAAAATTCCGATAACCTAGGGGTTCTATCAAGCATACTATGTTTAATTCATTGTTTAGTTACTCCTTTTATTTACATTTCCTTCGCAAGTTTATTTAGTCAAAATGAACTTTTGTCCTTTTCATGGAAAAGTATTAACCTGATTTTTATTGTTTTTTCGCTTGTAGCTGTAAATAGGTCAACAAAAAAAACCACAAATAAAGTCATAAAACCGATTTTTTGGTTTTCTTGGTGTTTCCTCTTTTTTGTTCTTTTTAATGAGGAAGTAAAGTTTATAGAATTACCAGAAGCATTATCTTATATTTCTGCTATAAACCTTGCAGGGATACACATTTACAATTTAAAATTTTGTGGGTGCAAGGATGAAAATTGCTGCATTCAAGAAAAGGATTAGATTTTTTATATCAATTTTTGAATATTATTTTTAAAAAAATCAATGCTTTTTTTGGCGCTATCCATTGAATTTATTTTATAATTTCCACCTTGCTCTAAATAGTAATATTCCAGTCCTGAAATATTAGGGTTTGGTAAAACTTTTGTATAGTCTATAGATCCGTAACCCAGCTCAGTATAGTCTTTTGTAATTGGGTGCATATCTTTTATGTGCCAAAGGTTAAACCTACTTTGTGCCAAATTAATTAAATCTTTGGGGGTAATTTTATTTGCTCTCATAACCCAATAAAAGTCAACTTGCAATTTTACCCAATCTGGATTTGTTTCCTCAATAATCCATTCTAACCCCATTTTTCTATCGTAAAGATTAAAATCATAGCCAAAATTATGGTACGCAAATCCTAAACCAGATTCTGTTATTTTCTCCCCCATTTGGTTTAATTTTTTAATCAATAACTTATATCCTTCATAACTATGGAATTTGTTGCTTAACACAGGATATACAATGTATTTGCTCCCTAGTGTTAAAGATGCATTTATGCAATTGTCTAAATATCTAAATAATTCGTAATCTGATGATTCCATTAAACCGTTAATTCCATAATGCCCACTTGATGTTGTTAATCCCAAATCATTTAGAATTGATTTAAAATCAAGAGGGGAAAACCCATAGTATTTTTTTCTTTCTACATCGTATCCATAAGATTCAAAATCTTGGTATCCCATCTTTTTGAGGTTTTTAAGAGTATTTAAAGGATCTTTTTCCATAGCATCCCTAACTGAAAATAGCTGAAGTCCAATTTTGTACTTATCAAAATTTGGTAAGGAGTTAGCTCTAGAAATAAAAGGGAGAGTTGAAATTAAACTTGCTTTTTTTATAAATGTTGATCTATTCATAACAAAAAAAAACTCCCCATTTCATTTACATAAATACATATTAAATCTTTCTAAACTTCAAAAACTCATTGGTAGTTTTACTCTTAGATCACCCCATCCCAAGTGAAGAAAAGCAATCGAACCCTTTCCTTTAATGGTAATTGAAAATGCCTCCAAGTTTTCATCTGAGTATTCAACCGGAACCTTTACCCTCAGCAAATCTTGGCTTGAGTCGTATGCATACGCACCCCAAGTATTTACCTTCTTGTTAATAATTATTGTCCATGCAGTCTCATCAGGAATTGTATAAAGAGTATATCTTCCACTAGGAACTGTTTTTGAATCGATTTTAACATCTTTAAAAAACGTTATCTCTGTACTTTCGTTAGCTCCTGTTCTCCATAACTTACCATTAGGGATCAAGGTTTTTAGGTTTCTACTTTTAAGTTGAGGTCGGCTATATAAGATACGAAGAACTTTGTCTTGAACCTGTGAACTAGCTGGGAAATTAACCATATCTAAAGGACTCTTGTCAAGACCTCTAAAGACTTGTCCATTTACAAATAAACTAAAAGTAAAAAACAACAGTATAATGATTTTTTTCATTTTCTAAATAAATTATTTACATATTAAATTATGAATAAAATTTGTTAGATGAAAGGAATTAATGTTTTCATATATTTATATAATTAACCATAAATTAAATTAAAATGAAAAAAATACTTACACTCGTCACTTTTTTATTCTCTTTGATATCAACAGCTCAATTTTTACAGAGCCGATTATTAAAAGTAGAACAAAAAAATATGGAAAAATTTATGTCTGCTGTAGCAAACAAAACAAAACTTTATAATAGTAAAGAAGGACAGCCCAGATACATCACATTCCAGATTCTTACTGGTCCTGAAGCTCAGAATTTTGTCAGAATGCAATATGCTCAAAAAGTTGAAGATTTTGACAAAATAGATAAAGTAGGTAATGCATACTGGCAAAAAACAACAGGTAGTTTGCATGAATCAGTTGGTAATAGAATGTGGTCTCGAAATGCAGATGCTAGTTACACTCCTGATGATATTTCCAGAGTTAATCATAGGAGAATATTATATTATAAAATTAAACCTGGTATGGGGAAAGATTTTTGGAGATATAGAACAAGACTTGTTATGGCTCTCAAGGCCGCAGAATGGCCCCAAAGAGTATCAACTTTAAGCTGTAGGTCTGGATGTGATGGGGACGTGGTTCAGGTTAGATACCACCATAAAAATTTTACAGGTGAAGTATCTGATTATTCAAATTTTTCTAAAGTAGTTGAGAAATACAATGAGATGTATGGTGAAGACTCTTATGAAGACGACCAACTAAAATTACAGATGTCAGTCATTGAAAATAGCACACGGCATCACCAAAGATTACCTGAACTTAGTTCCCCAAGGAATTAAAAACACAATTGTGAGTTTAAAAAAAAACCCTTCATATTGAAGGGTTTTTTAATTCTTCTAATTAATTGTATTGAGCAACACCTTCAATTCTCATATCTTTAAGGTCGATTACTTCTCCTCTATTTGTAAAATATTCGGTTAATTCTTTCACGTATTTTTCTTGAAGATTTTTGTGCATCATTAACAGATCGTCTGTTCCCTCCCCAGACAATCCTATCCAGTGAGTAGCATTATCTGGTCGCCCTACATCAAAGGTGCCAAATGCTACCGTTCTATTTTTAAATTCAGAGTTTCCGAGTTTTTTTAAAATAGTTTTGTGAGCTTTTGCATAGCTGGTTGGATCTTTAACTTTAACAAAGTAAACTAAAAAGTTATCTTGTTTATCATTTCCTTGTTTCCAGTCTATAACTCGCCCGCTATAACCTCTTGATTTTTTAATGTACTGCCTTACTTTTGTCCAGAAGGCATCCCTTTCAAATTTATTTACATCAGAATTGACTCTCCCTCTATTTCCAATTGGACCATAAAAAACAAATCGATGGGTGTAATCTCCACTACCTTGCCTTAGTCTTTCTAAATTGAAGCCACTTCCTTCTTTAAATTTTGCATCTTTCATATAGTCGTCTACAAGTTTTGCAACAGCAACTTCCTGGCCACGCTCAACTTGGATTTCAATGGCTGAGAATGCATTTTGAGCAGAAATGCAAGCTGAAATTAAAAGTATAAATAAGTATAATAATTTTTTCATTTTTAAATTGATTTATAGTTAGTATATAAATTTACAAAAATCTATAAGATCAAATCACCTGTAACGATTCTATTCTAATGAATATTTTTCAATCCAAGATTTGTGATATTTTACAATTGTATCTTTTGGTATTCCATGTCCAAAATCTTCGAGTTCAAGTGTTTTTAAGTCCTCTAAATTGGTTCCAACGAGTTTTTTCCAAGGTAGATAAACATCTTCATAACCAAGAGTTGCATCTAGTTTTCCAACAATATGAAAAATGGGTGTTTTCACTCTTCTTAAATAAAAATGTTCATCAATTTCTTTCTTAGCTCTTTGCATTCTTAATCCACCCACAACAATAAATGCAGACTTCACTCTGTTATCTATAGCTAATAAAATATTTGCATATCTAGAACCTAAGCTGTATCCATAATAAGATAAATTCTTGAATTTAAAGTCTTTCCTAGTTTGTAAATAGTCCAATGATCTTTTATAGTCTTGCCCCCATTTTACAATCATTTCTTTATACTCTTCACTTTCATTTGGCAGCCAAGTATTAATTACTCTTTCCCTAGAGTAAGTATTAAAATATATCGGATGGAATATGGCATAACCCTCATCAATTAAATATTTAAATTGAGACAAAATAGTTTCAGGTAGTTCATCCACGGTTTTATTTAAAATTGCCCTAGCTGAAGGTACAACTATAACGGGGCTATATCTGTCCTTATAACTATTTGAATAGATTATATATCCGAATAATTTTTCATTACTATCATAAGTTGTATCTAAATTGAAGGTTTCTAGAGTATATCCAGATTGAAAATCGTCAGCTATTTGTGTTGAAACTTTAAGTTCTGTTTTTTTGTAATCAAATTGTGATTTAAAAAGTTCAAAAACCTCGTCACTTACGTCGGGTTCACTTGTTATATCCCTGTAAAAGTCGGGAACAACCAAAGTTTTGTTTTGATCTTTTTGATCATTATTTAAATTTTTTACGAGTCTGATTCCATTACCTATACTCCTGTCTAAAGGAGGCAAACTAGCATAGTTTTTAACATAATATGAAGGCTCTTGGTATGATCCCCCTAATATTGAATACTCGTCTTTTTTATCCCCAAATGGATTATGTAACCATTCTTTTACATTTCCAGCAATATTGTTGACACCATTAGCATTACCCCTAGTATCTGTTACCTCACGCATTTGATTTGAGTTGAAATTACTATTGTCAATCATCTTAGAATCGTAAATTCCAGAAAAACCAGTACCTGAAGCGTAAAGCCATTGAAAAACGTTTGGGATATCTTGATTTCTGAATTTAGCATAAGCTTTTGCTTCAAACCAACTTACTCCAGTTACAGGGTGATTTTCAAGACCACTAGGGAACTTTCCATACGACCAATTAGCTGGACCTGGTTTTCCGTATTTACCAGTAAAAAACTTCATGCTTGACTTAAAATCATAGGATCTATTGTCAATCGTTATTGGGAAGTCCCAAAATTTTGGATTTGTGTATCCTCCACTATCTACAAATTCTTGATATTCTTTATTAGAGACTTCAAACTTTGATATAGTGAACGGATCAATTTTAATATTGTTAAATTGAACGCCTTGTAACCACATTCTATTAAAACTTTTACCGAGAAAGGCCTTATGATCTTGTGGTAATTTAAATTTTTTTAAAGGTAAATTATATTTGTGGTTTAAGGTTGCCTTTTCGATATAATTGACTCCATTGTGTTCTAATTTTATTAAGTAAGAATCTCTAACTTTTGGTACGGCAAATGAGTCAATTGGAGTCATACCAATTTGTCTGAATAAAGAATCTCCTATTATTTTGATACTTACCCTTACACTATCTACATTGGTATTGAGCTTTACATATCTTCTTGATTTTTTGAAATAATTATTTATTATTTCATTGCTAGGATTAAGCTTATGAAGCCTCTCCGTTAAAACATAAACATCAAATATTTCGCCTTTATCATATAATTCAATAATTTTTGGAAGTTCATCATCAAGAAGCTTTTGAGTCGAATTTATTTTCCTGAAGAAAAAAAGAAATACAAAGATTAAAATTATTGTAAGTGATATGTTTAATGTCAATTTAACAATGGATCTTTTCTTAGGGCCCTGACTAGATAACTTTTCCTTATTAGCTTTTATTAAAAAGGAAATTATGCCTGCTAAGAGAAAGACAAATAATATTATTAGTATTAAATTAAAATAAAAACTATCAATCTCAAATTTTCTAAATACCCAATCAATCCCTTGTAACAAAGTAAATCCAAGAGCAAGGAAACCTCCTATAAATTGCAAATACTTATTGGAATTGTCGAACATCATTCAGTTGGTAGAAGACCTAACTGGGAAAGCAATGAATAATTATCAAAAAAGTCTTGTTCTTGAAGAATTTTTCCATCTTTCATCAAGACAAGAGTAGTACCAATTAAGTCAATTTTTTTACCAGTTGGCGGAATTCCAAAAAAATCACCATCATGAGTTCCTTTAAAATTCCAATGTTTTACAATTTTATCTCCTTGTCCGAAAACATCGACTATATTAAATTCTGCATCGGAAAATCCAGTTAAATAATTATTGTAATAGGCTTTGAAAGCATCAATCCCCACTATGTCTCCGTCTGCAGTGATTGCTTTTATATTTTCATCAAAATAATCTAGATTAATAATTTGAATATTTCTTCCATTTATTGCTTTGTCCCAAACCATTGAATACAATTCAAGATTGCTCTTAACTTTTGAGTTTGCATTGCTAAGATCGATGCATTCTTGGTTTTGTTTTGGTTCACAACTTAAAATTGTAACTCCTATTAAGGTAATTAATATTATATTTTTCATTTTATCGTTTATTTATAAAATACAAGGTATAAAAAAAAGACAAAATTTAAACCTAGGGCCTTGGATAGGAATATTCAAAGCACTCTAAATCGAAATATGATATAGATGCAAGAAGATGATCGAAAATGTCGGACATTATTTGTTCATAGTTTTCCCACTTCTTATCTGCAGTAAAGGCATAAATTTCAATTGGAACTCCCTGGGCTGTAGGGGCTAGTTGTCTTACCATTAATGTTAAATCTTTATTTACTTCGGGATGACTATTGAGATAGGCTAGGGCATATCTTCTAAATAGACCTATGTTAGTAATATTTCTACCATTTAAAAGTAAAGATTTGTTAACGTTTTTGGTTTTATTTTCTTTTTCTATTTCTTTTTTTCTCTCGTTTATATAATTTGAAATTCTCTCAATATTTTTTAATTCAGAAAGTTTTTCATCTTCTAAAAACTTGATGCTTGAAACCTTAATTAAGATAGACCTTTTTATTCTTCTTCCCCCAGATTCATTCATTCCTCTCCAATTGACAAATGAATCTGAAACTAATCTATACGTAGGTATAGTTGTAATTGTTTTGTCAAAATTCTGAACTTTTACAGTTGAAAGATTTATTTCAATTACATCTCCGTCAGCATTGTAACTTTTCATTGTTATCCAGTCACCAATTCGTACCATATCATTTATAGTAACTTGGATACTCGCAACAAACCCCAATATAGTATCTCTAAAGATTAGCAGAATAATTGCAGATAGAGCACCAAGAGTTGCTAAAAAAGCACTAATGTCTTTTCCGGATATGATAGAAAAAATAATCATTATAGCAACAAACCAAACAAAGATCATAACCACCTGGATGTAGCTGTCAATTGGTTTGTCTCGAAAATTAGGTATTGTTTTAAGGAAATCTTTTAGTGTCTTAAGCACCCTTCTAATTAAAGATATAACCAAAAAGGTGAGTAATAAATCCATTATCAAAACAATAGGACCACCAACAACTTTTATGTCATTTAAAATAATTGGGAATAAACGTATTGACAAAAGAATTGGTGGAAAGTAAGCTAATGTAGACGGAATTTTATTTTTTATTAAAAGGT
Organism: uncultured Bacteroidota bacterium; assembly: GCA_902635965.1. GTDB lineage: Bacteria > Bacteroidota > Bacteroidia > Flavobacteriales > Flavobacteriaceae > TMED96. Next base: position 3,236 of record CACPQA010000002.1, on the reverse strand, counting down.
CATCAAATTTGGTTTTGGTTAATTTAGACACCTTAACGAACAATACAGTTAAAACTTTTCTCGCGATTATCCATATAATGATTAAAAAAAACAGTAAAAGAACTGAATAAATTATAGCCTCAAGTGCGATGGATGCATTTTCACTTAACCCTAATTTTTTGAAAATAAAAGCGGAAAGGTCAAATTTCATAATTCAGATTTATCTTATTCAAAAATACTGTATTAATTTCAAATATACTTTCTTCATTTAATATGCAAAATATACGAGGACTTTCAATAATTATACCATCATTAAATGAGGAAGATAATCTTATCAAATTAATAGACTATATAAAAAATATTCATCTAGAAAAGTATGAAATAATTGTTGTTGAGGGGGGAAATGATACACAAATAAGAAAGAATTTTAAAAAATACAAAGAAGTTAAAATATTCAACAACGATAAGGGTAGAGCAAAACAGCTAAACAAGGGATCAAAAATGGCCAAATATAATTGGTTATATTTTTTACATTCTGATTGTATCCCACCAAAAAATTTCAAAGAAATTATTTATAAATCAATGATTGATAAAAATCAAGCAAGTTGTTTTAAACTTAGATTTAAACCCACAAACTTTTTTCTGTCACTATCAGCAAGAGCAACCAAATACAATAATATCTTTTGTAGAGGGGGAGATCAATCCCTACTTATTCATAAAAATCTGTTTTTTTTGTGTGGAGGATTCGACGAAAATTACAACGTGTGTGAAGATATTAATCTTATAAATAAAATTTATATGAAGGGAAAATTTAAAATAATGGATGCTTATATTATAACGGATTCTAGAAGATTTTCAAAGAATGGAACCTTAAAACTTCTAATTCATTTCGGGGTAATCCATTTACTGCATTATTTGAAATTTAGTCCCAAAGCTTTGTACCGATACTATAATTTTTTTATTAAATAATTGAATTTTCCGATTCAAACTCATTGCTCAAATCAATTATTTCTCTGTAATGATAAGTTTTCACAGCTTTTCCATCAGTAACCGATAATTGAACCATTGCTTTTGCTACATCTTCTGCGCTTATTGGTCTATATTTTGATGGCATTAAAAAAGAAATTTTTGGCATTATCATCTGAGCTATTCTTTCTCCAAATCGTTTCTCACTTCTTTTTCCCAGCAATAACGAGGGCCTTAGAATGTGAACAGATTTTAAATTTATATCTGTTACATATTTTTCGATCTTTCCTTTTAGATTTAAGTAAAAACTTTTACTTTTTAAATCTGCTCCAGATGATGATACCAAAATTAATTTTTCAATTCCTAACTCTATGCAACTATCGGCCACGTCTTTTGTAATGCCCAAATCAATTCTTTTATACTTTTCTTTGTCACCTTTTACTCTAGACATTGTCGTTCCAATTGTTAAAAAAACCAATTGGCTGGACCTTAGAGAATTAAAAATTTCTGACTTTTTAAAAAGATCAATTTTATGAATTTTTACTTTTTCATCCTCTAAGTTTATTGCTGAACGAACCACCAAATTAATTTTTTTAATTTTAGAGGATTGTTTTAAAAACTTAACTAATTTCTGACCGATCAGACCAGTAGCTCCAAAAATTGCACTCTCAATTTTTTCAGAATTTTTATTCATTACATAAAATTAAACATCAAATCAACTATATTTAAGTTATAAACATTAAAACAAATTATGAAAAAAATTATAACCGCAATAGCATTCATTTCAGCGTTAACTGTTTCTAGTTGCAGTAAAGACGATGATGATAAGGTTTGTTTAAACTGTGAAATTATTGGTGAATCTTTTGATCAGCTTTGTGAAGGAATGACGGATCCGGATTCTGGGGAGACTATTACTATAGAATTGCTTGAGGTTTCAAAAGCACTTTTCGAAGCTTTTGGTGGGAGTTGTACATTAAAGTAAATATTATTTATCTCAAATTAAAAACCGAAAATAGATTTAGGATTAGTTTGGTTATCATTCCAGCTAGGAATAGAAAAATAATCATGTAGAGTAACATTGAACCTGCTTTTTTCATTTCTTGTTTTTTAATTTTCTTACAGCGTAGTAGGCTAAAACAATAAGAAAAAAAATAAAAGCATATACGATGAAATTCGATAGAAAGTAACCCATTTGAAAGATTATTATTTGTAAATATATAAAAAGGACATTTACCTTTTATTTTAAATTAAAAAACCCTCTCAAAGAGGAGAGGGTCTAATACTTTACAAAGAGGTTCATCTCGCGAATTGAACCATGGAAGATATTTTACCTTCTAAATCAAAGTAAAAAATCTCCATAAGATCCTTTTTCCATTTTCTTCCATTTTTAAAAACTCTTTTTTCTGAGGAATATACAATTACCCCTGAAGCTGCGTCCGTGTTTCTAATCTTAATTGGTACCATAGCAATTGGACTCCAATCTACAGACTTATAGGGTTTAAATAAATTGCCAAGATCACTTTTCTTAAGTTTCATTGTTTTACCATCGTAAGTGTTTAGAGTAAACTCTTCAGCAAATGCACTTTTAAATCCCTCAGAATTCATTTTATTATAATCTTCTACGAGTTTTTCCAAAATTGAGGTTTCACCTCTATTAGAAAAAACAAATGGCCTCCCCGAATTTTCGTTTTTTTCTCTACCAAAGAACTTGCCTCCATAAGGCATTCCAAAATTTACAGAATCTATTGCTTTCCACTGTTTGAAGTCCGTTACCTTACCTTGATCGTCAAGTAAAAATAATTCCATAAGATTGAGTTTTTCATAAGAACCGTTTTTATAAACTCTTTCTTCGTCAGACCAAGCAAGGACCTGTTTATATTTACCATCTTCTCCAACTAGAGGAATAATTTTATATGGAACCATACTTACAGACTTCATGGTGTCTAGGCTTTTATTGTAAGACGCTTTCATTTCTTCAGTCATATATTCTTCAGAGTAATATGGAAAAAGTTTTTCTGTATCTCTGTCAGAATAAGCTTTTGCTAGCCCTAAAATGTTATCAGTCATTTTTTGTCCACCAAATTTATATGCTGTACCTTTTCTTTCACCTTCTTTAAGCCAAACACCCCCTGTAGTTTGACAACTTGTAGTTATAAGAGGAAGAATAAGCAATAAAAAAATTATATATTTTAAATTTTTCATTTTTGATTTTGATTTTGTGTTCATTCCCAAATATATTAAAATTGAAATTTTTAATTAGACAAAAGGATTCATTTAAATTTTAATTTCAT
>CACPQA010000001.1 GCA_902635965.1 uncultured Bacteroidota bacterium | reverse complement strand
AAAAATTAATTATTTTTTTAGATAAGAAAAATATCTGTAATTTGAGTTAAAGATTCGATTTGGAATTAAAAATTAAAATACTACACATATTTTTCTTTTCATTAATGGTTTTTGGCCTTGTTAACGCTCAAGAACAAACTTCTATATTGAAAGGGAAAGTTAAAAACGATAGTACTGACGAATATATGTCCAGTGTTCATGTTCTTAATTTGAATTCTATAGAGGGCGTGATTACTGATTTTAACGGTAATTTTGAAATTGCTGTAAAAGCAAAAGATACTCTTTATTTTTCGTATTTAGGATTTAAACCTTTGAAAGTTCCCGTAAGTAATGATATGGTAAAATTAGGTATACCAATTTTTAGACTCACTCAACTATCATTTGCACTAGAGGAGGTGATAGTTAGACCCTATTCCCTAACAGGCTATTTGGACATAGACGTAAAAAAAGTTCCTTTAAATCCTGCAGGAAGATTTGCTATTCCTGGTCTACCCCAGTCAGGTTATGAAGCTGGAAATAGAAATAAATCTTCAATTTCTAAAGCTATTGGATCATTATTTAATCCTGCTGACTTTTTGTATAACCTTTTTGGAAAAAATCCAAAACAGATGAGAAAGTTAAAAAAAATGAGAGAAGACGATGAAATTAAAAACTTGCTCGCAACCAAATTTGACAGGGAAGTTCTTGTTCAACTTTTAGGTGTAAATAGAGTGAATCTTGAGGAAATTTTAAGGAACTGTAATTATTCTAATGCATTTATTAGTGAAGCTAATGATCTTCAAATTTTAGAAGCAATAAGCGGATGCTATGAAGAATACAAAATTTTACAACTATAGATTTTTTGTGATTTTGCAAATTAAATAAAATTAAATATTAAACTTATGATTTTGTGATTAAGCTTTATCTTTGCATTAATGAAGGAAACACTAGTTAAATCACTAAATTCAATCTCGCCAATAGATGGTAGGTACCGAAATCAAATCGAAAAACTCTCAAAATATTTTTCGGAAAAAGCTTTGATTCGCTATAGATTAATTGTTGAAATAGAATATTTTATTTCGCTGGTTGAAATTCCATTACCACAACTTAGAAACTTCCCTAAACAGAAAATAAATAGTTTAAAAAAATTATATACAAATTTTACAGATGAAAGTGCATTAGCAGTAAAAAAAATTGAAAAAAAAACTAATCATGATGTCAAAGCGATAGAATATTTTTTAAAAAATGAATTCGATAAAAATGCAATATCTAACTACAAAGAGTTTATCCATTTCGGTCTAACTTCGCAGGATATTAACAATACAAGTATACCACTATCAATTAAAAATGCTTTAAAAGAGGAGTATTTACCAAATCTTAATGAAGTTTTGTCAAATTTAAATAAGCTGTCAAATGAATCAAAAAATATACCCATGCTTGCTAGGACACACGGACAACCTGCCTCACCTACAAAACTGGGAAAAGAAATACTAGTTTTTATTGAAAGGCTAAAAAATCAAGTTAAAGTTTTGAGTTCAATACCAAATGTCGCTAAATTTGGAGGTGCAACAGGAAACTATAACGCTCATGTTGTGAGTTATCCGCAAATTAATTGGAAGAAATTTAGTGCTTCTTTTTTAAAGACTAAATTTGGCCTTAAACATTCATTCCCTACAACTCAAATTGAGCATTACGATTATTTTTCATCTCAATGTGATTCACTAAGAAGGATAAATAATATTTTAATCGATATGTGCAGAGATATTTGGCAATATATTTCAATGGACTATTTCAAGCAAAAAATATTCGAAAATGAAGTGGGTTCCTCCGCTATGCCACATAAAATTAATCCTATAGATTTTGAAAATGCTGAAGGAAATTTAGGTATTGCTAACTCGTTATTTATTCACCTTTCACAGAAATTACCAATTTCAAGACTCCAAAGAGATTTGACTGATAGTACTACACTTAGAAATATCGGAGTCCCTTTTGCTCATACAATCATAGCGTTAAAATCATTAAATAAAGGATTGTCAAAATTGTTGATTAATAAAAAAGAAATATCAAAAGACCTAGAAGATAATTGGTCAGTTGTTGCTGAAGGGATACAGACTATTTTAAGGAGAGAAGGGTACGAAGGAGCTTATGAAGAGCTTAAGGATCTTACTAGGAAAAATGAAAAAATAAATCAATCCATAATACACGAATTTATAAACTCACTCGATATTAGTTCAAAAGTTAAAAATGATATGAAAAAAATTACACCTTTTAATTATGTTGGAATTTAACTTGGCATCTTTTTTGACATACAACAATATATTATGAAAATTTATAATTTTAAAAAAATTTGATACTGTATTGAAAAATACAATCTACATATTGTTATTTTTTTTTCTGTCAATAAAATGTTCTAAAAATGACATTGATGACAATGAAGTAAATGTTGTTTCTAATATCGATTCTGAATCTACAGATTCTCCGTCAGAAATAACTCTTTCAACAGAAATTAACGATTTTATTTGGAAAGGGTTAAATCAATATTATTATTGGCAATCTGATGTTGCTAATCTAGCAGACTCAAAAGCAACAATGGAGAGTGAATACATTGCACTTCTAAATTCTCAACAAGACAGTAAAGAATTTTTTGAAGGTTTGCTGCACCAAGATGACAGATTTAGTTGGATAGAAGAAGACTACGAAGTCTTGGAAAATCAACTTTCAGGAACAAGTGCCTCAAATGGTATGAAGTTTCAACTTTATGTGAGAGATGATGGACAGAGCATAATTGGAGCTGTAACATACGTATTACCTGAGTCGGATGCTTTTAACAAAGGTATAGAACGTGGAGATATTTTTAATAGTATAAATGGTAACGAGTTGACTTTTGACAATTACATGTCTCTATTGTATGGACAACAAACAACTTACAGCGTTCAACTTGTAAATTATGATCCTGAAAAAGATTTAGTTACTTCAAGAGATATAAGTGTGACACTAAATAAAGAAGAAAACTTTCAAGAAGTCCCTGTTCACCATATTTCTATATTTGAAGAAGGTTCAAAAAGGATAGGATATGTAATGTATAATAAATTTTTAGGGACCGTAGATAGTAACGGTGACGGGGAAGTAGATAGAGATTTCAATGAGGAATTGATTGATTTGTTTGTTTATTTAAAGAGTCAAAATTTGAATGAGCTTGTCTTGGATTTGAGATACAACGGAGGAGGTTCGGTAAACACATGTACCTACTTAGCTAGTTTAATAACTGGTCAGTTCACAGGAACCATTTTTGCCAAACAAATATGGAATGAAAAAATAATGGCGTTTATTGAAGATAGAAACTCTAATGATGACCCATCAGACGATTTGAATTTCGACAATTATTTTACTGACTCTAGACCTGACGGTAATCCACTTCCAAGCCTTGGTCTAAGTAGATTATATGTTTTAACATCAAATAGAACTGCCTCCTCCAGTGAACTTCTTATTAATGGATTGACACCTCATATAGATATAATACAAGTTGGAATCAAAACAGTTGGAAAAAATGTCGGATCAATTACATTATATGACTATACAGATAATGATCAGCAAATTAAAAATCCAAAGCATAAATATGCGATGCAACCAATCGTTTTAAAAATTGCTAATAGTGAAAATTTTGCAGATTATAATTATGGTTTAGAACCTGATATAGAGTATAGGGAAAAGGCTTCAAACTTGGGCGCCATAGGTGATAAAACTGAACCTCTATTATCTTTAGCACTAGATCATATATCTGGTAGTAGTAAAAAGAAAGTTGAAGTTAAAGAATCTTTAATCCCCCTATTTGAACCTGGGATTGATAAAACTCAGCAAATGTATATTGATAGATTAAATCTTAAGTTATTGGAAGATTTTAAAATTCATAACTAATTCCGAATCGAAGATTCCTTCCTTTACTAGAATAATTTAAAATTTCAACATACTCTTTGTTGAATATATTATTAATCCAAAAATTAAATTTCATTTTATCTTTAGAAAATGAGTACCTCAAGTCCATTAAACCATATGAATTTAATATTTCTGTACCTCCTAGAGCTTCTCTTTTACCTCTATACCTATAGATAAAAGATAATTGTTTATTGCTTTTAAGATAATATGTAATTGATTCGTTGAAAGAGTGTTTTGGTAGTCTTTGTAGAGTTCCACTTTTAAGTTCATTGAAGGTATAATTAAAATTGAAATCCATTTTATTAAAAAATTTTTTCGAATAATCAACTTCAACACCTCTAAAGGTTAAATCCGACGGAGAATTAATATATCCTCCTGTAAAAGTTGAAAAGTCATATTCATAAATAATCTTCGGATTCTCTTCTCTTTCAAAGAAAACTATTGATAAATTTCGTTTTTGATTGTTAATTTCAATACCAATTTCCTTTGATACACTTTCCTCTGGAAGTAATTCTTTATTTCCTGAATATGGATCATAAAGTTGATACAAACTTGGTGCAATAAATGCTGAATTTAAAGTTGCAAATATTTTGATGTTTTCTGATTCTTTAAAGTCAATATTGTAGGAGGGATTTAAACTGTATGTGAAAAATTTACCATAAGTCTGGTGATTATTAATTCTTCCTCCTAAACTGAAATTTAAATTTTTCCCGCTCAAATAAACTAGATTTGAATATAACCCTACTTGACTAACATTTGGAACACCATCGTAACCAGAATCTTGAAAAAGTAAGCCCTGAACTGAATAAATTTTATCTGAAATTTTGAATTTGTTAAGAATTTCTGCGCTTTTATTTGTTGAATTGAAAGTCAACGGATAATTATCTCTGTATTCTCGGCTGGTATTTTGAAAGCCAGCCGTAATAGATATTTCACCTTTACTGTATTCATATTTAAATCTTGAACTGAGTGACTCCAAAAAGCTAAGTCCAATAAACTTTGCATCTTCAATTGGGAAGGAATTGTCATAACCATTTTTTATTTGAGATTTGTTTAAAATGAAATACCATTCGAAAGGCCCATCTTTATTAGATAAATTGAGATTAAAATTATATTTAGAAAAATTATCAATCTCTGAACCACTTGATATAGCACTCATACCATTTGTATTTAGAGTTGACAAATTAAATCCCAACTTTAAAAAAGTGAAATCCTTATCAAATCCCAAATTTGAGGAAAAATAAGTCAGATTATCTAATTTTCTTTTGGCATCATTTTCTGTCCCAGTGATTAAATCAATACTAAACAACTTGCTTTTGCTACTTTTTTTTGTTGTAATGTTAATTACACCTGCTGATGCAGAGCTCCCATATAATGAACTTGAAGCGCCTTTTAAAATCTCGATGGACTCAATTTGATTTATATTCAAAAAATTTATATCAAAATCATTATCAATTCGGGAAGGGTCTGAAATTCTTACTCCATCAATTAAAATAAGAACCTGGTTGTTATTGCTACCTCTAATCGCATATCTTAAGTTTTGACCAGTAATTGATGCATTTCCTAAAGTGATTATTCCAGCCTTGGTTGACAAAAGTTCAGAAATATTTCTTCCACCGAACTTTTTTAAATCTACACTATCAATTTTAATAATACTCCTTCCTGATTCTTTTCTACTAATTGGTATTTGGCTTTCAATTAATGTTATTTCATCTAAATAAAACGTTTTTGCGTCTAATGAATCTTTTTTAATATCCAAATCCTGAGCTTTTAAATTATTGCTAATATAAAAGATGCACAAGAGTAAGATTTTTACTTTTGCTTTCATATGAGTACTAAACTAGCGCGTAGATTTTTTTATCCCGAAAAAATCATACAGTCTATATTGGCAGGTCTCCTGGCTTGCATTTTTCTATTCGCCTTCCCAAAAAAATCAGTGGCATTGAGTTTATAGAAAAAACCTAAATCGGTATTAGCATACAGTTGCGGGAACAGCATTGTCTTTAAATCCAATTTCCCTTTTAATCCTCTAAATATTAGAAAAACCAATTCATAAATTTAATTAAAAATTTGAATTAATTACGCGGTTATGAATTTAAATTTCTCTGCAACTTTATAGAATCTAAAAAGAATGAAAGAGTAAAATAAATCACCTAAAATGGTATTTATAAAAAAGGGTACAGCTAGGGTAAAACATGTGATTAATCCTTCAATATTTTTTGGGTAAGCTAGATACCAAACTCCAAGATTGGATATTACAAAAAAAACAACCGATGACAAAAAAACTGTTTTTACGTCTATTTTCTTGGATACAGATCCAATAAAGTATATTATAACAAAACATATATAGACGAAAATATTTATAAAACTTATTCCAATAAAAAGATCTGAAATAAACAGGGGAATGATTGGGAGGAAAACACCAAGTAATCTGTTGTTTATTTTTTTTGAAGAAAAAAGAGCAATACCTGTTATTGGTGCAAAATTTGGGGGGTGAGGGACTAGTCTAGACAGAATTGCCAAAATAATGACACCTGCTATTACAATATTTCTATTTTTTTCTTTTATCAAGTTTTAATTATTTGGTTAAGTACATTTTTCTTCTGGAATACAAGTTGTAAAAATCGTCGTCTTTTAGATTTTTTATAAAAAGAATACTTTCTCCAGTACTTTTCATTTCAGGACCAAGTTGTTTATTTACGCTTGGGAATTTATTAAATGAAAAAACAGGTTGTTTAATAGCGTATCCCTCTAATTTGGGATCAAATTTAAAGTCTTTTATTTTATTTTTTCTTAACATTACTTTAGTAGCGTAATTAACATATGGTTCATTATAAGCTTTAGCAATAAATGGAACTGTACGCGAAGCTCTTGGATTGGCTTCAATGACATACACTTTCTCATTTTTAATTGCAAATTGGATGTTTATTAAACCCACTGTTTTTAAGGCTTTTGCAATTTTTAATGTATGATCTTTTATTTGTTGGAGAACATATTCACCAATGTTAAAAACAGGAAGGGTAGCATTCGAGTCACCAGAATGAATACCACACGGTTCGATATGCTCCATGATACCAATTATATGCACAGAGTCACCATCTGAAATAGCATCTGCTTCTGCTTCAATTGCCCCATCTAAGTAATGATCGAGTAGCAATTTATTGTTTGGTATCTTTCTCAGAAGATCTACTACATGTGCTTCTAGCTCATCTTTATTAATAACGATCTTCATTCCTTGTCCACCAAGGACATATGAAGGTCTTACAAGAATTGGAAAATTTAATTTTTTAGAAAGTTCAATCGCTTGTTCAGCATTTTCAGCTACACCAAAGTCCGGATACGGTATCTTATTATTTTTTAATAGATTTGAAAAACTCCCTCTGTCTTCTGCTAAATCTAAAGATTTAAAACTGGTTCCTATAATTTTAATTCCATACCTGTCGAGTTTTTCTGCAAGTTTAAGTGCTGTTTGTCCTCCTAATTGGACAATCACACCCTCAGGTTTTTCGTGCTGAATTATATCGTAAATGTGTTCCCAAAAGACAGGTTCGAAATATAATTTATCCGCAATATCAAAATCCGTAGATACTGTCTCTGGGTTACAATTTATCATAATTGTTTCATAACCACACTCAGATGCAGCCATAACTCCGTGGACACAACAGTAGTCAAATTCAATGCCCTGACCGATTCTGTTTGGGCCTGAGCCTAGAACAATAATTTTCTTTTTGTTTGACGCCTTGCTTTCATTGTCAACAAAAGGAATTTTTTCGCTTGTTTTCATTTCTGCTTCAAAAGTAGAGTAGTAATAAGGCGTTTTAGCCTGAAATTCAGCGGCACAAGTATCCACCAATTTGTAAACTCTATTAATATTAAACTTTTCCCTTAAGTTATAAACTTCACTTTCAACACAATCAAGCATGTAAGCAATTTGTCTATCAGCAAAACCTTTTTGCTTTGCTTCAAGAAGTAAATCCTTAGTAAGATTTTTGACATTATAAGTTGATATTTTTTGTTCTAAATCATTTAATTCTTCAAATTGTTTTAAGAACCACATATCAATTTTTGTTATATCATGAATTTTTGATAAAGAGATTCCTAGCTGTATAGCGTCATAAATAACAAAAACTCTGTCCCAGCTTGCATTAGTGAGTTTATCTACTATCGTACTATAATCTTTATATCCCTTTCCATCTGCTCCGAGACCGTTTCTTTTTATTTCTAGAGATTGAGTTGCCTTATGAAGAGCCTCCTGAAAAGAGCGTCCAATGCCCATAACTTCTCCTACAGATTTCATTTGCAACCCAAGGATTCTATCTGATCCTTCAAATTTGTCAAAATTCCAACGCGGTATTTTTACAATCACATAATCAACGGATGGTTCAAACAAAGCAGACGTAGATTTTGTGATTTGATTATCAACTTCGTCTAATGTGTAGCCTATGGCAAGTTTCGCAGCTATTTTGGCAATTGGATATCCAGACGCTTTTGATGCTAGTGCTGAGGATCTAGAAACTCTTGGATTTATCTCAATTGCGATAATTTCTTCTTTTGCATCTGGACTAACCGCAAATTGAACATTGCAACCACCACTAAAGTCACCAATATTTCTCATCATTTTTATTGCCATATCTCTCATTCTTTGAAATGTGCTATCTGATAAAGTCATAGTTGGTGCAACAGTAATAGAATCACCAGTGTGAATTCCCATTGGATCCATATTTTCTATAGAGCATATTATTACAACATTGTCATTTTGATCTCTTAATAATTCTAATTCGTACTCTTTCCATCCAAGCAAAGCTTTGTCGATTAAAACCTCATGAATTGGAGATGCTTCTAATCCTCTTGTTAGTAATTCATCAAAATTTTCCGAATTATGAACAAAAGATGCACCTGTTCCTCCAAGAGTAAATGAGGGTCTAATAACTAACGGAAATCCAAAGTTCTGAGCAATTTCTTTTCCTTTTAAAAAAGAATTTGCTGTTTCGGCTGGTGCTACAGGAATATTAATTTTTTTTAATAGTTCTTTAAATCTTTGTCTGTCTTCTGTAATGTTAATTGCTTCAATATCAACTCCAATTATTTCAACTCCAAAGTCATCCCAGATACCCTTTTCATCTGCCTCTATACACAAATTTAAGGCAGTTTGACCACCCATAGTCGGTAGGACAGCATCTATCTTGTTTTCTGACAAAATATCAATTATTGATTTAGTATTTAATGGTTTTAAGAAGATATGATCTGCCATGGTAGGGTCAGTCATAATAGTGGCAGGATTTGAATTAATTAGAAAGGTTTCTATTCCGTCTTCTCGAAGTGATCGTAAAGCCTGGCTTCCTGAATAATCAAACTCACAAGCTTGTCCAATTATTATAGGTCCAGAACCTATGATTAGAATTTTTTTTAAATCTTTTCTTCTTGGCATAAATATTTATAAAAATAAAAAAGGTGCAACCTTATTCAAAGAAACACCTCTACAATTTAAATTAAATTTATTCACTTTTTATGCCTAGGTTCCGATGAGACAGATACTTTTTTTCTTCCTTTTGCTCTTCGATTGGAGATAATAGCCCTACCGTTTGCGGTTGACATCCTTTCTCTAAAACCGTGTTTATTTTTTCGTTTTCTTTTCGATGGCTGAAAGGTTCTCTTCATTTAAATGTAAAACTTAACAGAATTAAAATTTTCCAAATATACGATAAGTTTTAGTATGAGCAATAGCATTAAATTAATTAAAATTCTTTTACTAAATTTAAAATAAAAATGATACCAAAAAATATTAAAATATTACTCTCTATAGTTCTAATCGTTTTAAGTTTTTATCAATTTTATGAGGATTTTATTGGAAATGGAATTTTTTATTTATTTCTGTCCTTTTTCTTAATTCTCCTTTATTTTAAAAACGAATATATTTTTTTTTCATTTCTAAAATTAAGAAAGCAGGATTTTATTGGAACTAAAAAATGGTTAGACAGAATTAAGAATCCTGAAAAAATACTTGTCAAAAAGCAAATAGGCTATTATCATTACCTATATGGAATTATAGAATCTCAAAAAAATCTAACTCAAGCTGAAAAATCTTTTAGGAAAGCTTTATCTTATGGATTATCAATGAGTACAGATCTCGCCATGGCAAAACTAAGTCTTGCAGGAATTTTAATTCAAAAAAGAAGAAAAAGGGAGGCTACAATTTTGATCACTGAGGCAAAAAAATCAGACAAGCACAACATGTTGGGAGAGCAAATAAAATTATTAAAAAATCAAATTAAAAAAATTTAACTTACTCGGAAGGAATTAATATTGTATAAACCTTTCTTGATCTATTATTTAGATGATTTTCTAGCAACCATGGATTATGAATTTTAAAATTTTTATAACTTAATCCTAAATCCTCCGAAAAGTCAGTTATGTTACTTATAGGAATATCAATTTTTATTTCTTTGTACTTAACTGGTTTATACATCTGTTCCTTTTTTATATGAAAACCAAAACTTTCAGGAGATTCAATAATATTTTTTAAAGCAATAATTCTAAATACATACCTTTTTGTTTCGTCTCCAAATAAAATATTTTCATATTTAGTTTGATTTTGATTCATTATTTTATTTTGAACTCCATTAACCCCCCTATTATAAGCAGCTGCAGCAAGAGTCCAAGAACCAAACTTATCCTTAGCTCTCTTTAAATATTTACAAGCTAATCTAGTAGACAAATTTAAATTGTATCTTTCGTCAACATTACTATTTATCTCTAATCCATATTCTTTCCCTGTTGTTTTCATAATCTGCCAGAAACCTTTTGCTCCTCTTGGTGAGGTTACATTTTGCAAACCACTTTCGATTAATGCTAAATACTTAAAATCTGTAGGAACATCTTCATCAATGAGAATTTTTTCTATTTGAGGAAAAAACTTATTTGCTCTTTTAATAAGTAGAATTGTATTAGACTGCCAATAGGTATTAACAAGAAACTCTTTATCCATCCTTTCAATTAAATCATCCTGATCTAGATTTATTTCTTCTCCTGCAAAGAGAACTTTGTTTGGAATTGAAATTGGATATATATTATAATTTGATTCACTACCGTTAGTTAAAAATCTGGTTTTAGAGATTCCGAATGAAATGATGAAAATAAAAAGTAAAATAAATATTATAAGAATACCATTTGATTTTTTAAATTTTTTCAATTTTTCGAAAAATCTGTTATTCATAGCGTGAATTTGTGTATCTCTTAATATGTAGTAATTTTAAAGATAAATTTTTAATAACTAATATCACTATATTTGCATCCAAAATCCAAGAAATTAAAAAACTTTTCTTACTGTTTTTATCATATATATCACAAGTGGCTTTTGGACAATCTGCCAATGCTGTTTTTATTGACACTGATATAGAAGTTGACGGTGTAGCGAATGAATCTGAATGGGGTAACTCCAGTTTTAATTCTAATTTTTGGCAATATTTCCCTCTTGATTCGATAAGGGCACCAGATCAAACCAAATTTAAAGTTTTATACAATAACGAAAATTTATATGTTCTCATAGTTTCAGATTTTCAAGATGACCAATATGTTGTGTCATCTCTCAAGCGGGATTGGAGCTCTAGAAACAATGATTCAATGACTCTTGTACTTGATACATTTAATGATGGAACAAATGCTTTCCTTTTTGGCATATCAGCCGAGGGTGTAAGACGGGAAGGTCTTATTTCAAACGGCGGAAATAGTACAAATAGAGGTAGAGATTTTAGTTTTTCGTGGGATGTGAAATGGGAAGGTGAAGTGTCCATAAATAAAAACTTTCTAGTAACTGAATTAAAGATTCCACTTTCAAGTCTAAGATATGACGACAAGGCATCTAAATGGAGAATAAATATTTACAAAACAGACATCGGAAAAAATATAGTATCTAGTTGGTCAAAAATACCTAGGAATTTGAGTAGAGCAAGTCTGGCTTTCATGGGAGATCTAATTTTTGAAGAACCACTAGGAAAGTCAAAAGCCCCAATTTTTTTAATCCCTTATACCAGTGGATTAATTGGAAAAAACTTTGAAGATCAAAAAAAGATTTCCTCCTTTGATATTGGAGGAGACGCGAAACTAAGTATAGGAAGTGGAATGATTCTTGACCTTACTTATAATCCGGACTTTTCGCAAGTGGAGGTCGATGACCAAATTATTAATTTAACCCGATTTGAAGTTCGACTTCCAGAGAAAAGACAGTTTTTTCTTCAAAACAGTGACCTTTTTTCGAGTTTTGGTAATAGCTATTCAGCTCAGCCTTTTTTCTCCAGAAGAATCGGAGTTGCTAAAGATCTCAACGGGAATACAATTCAGAATAGAATAATAGCCGGTGCAAGATTAAGTGGTAAATTAAATAAAAATCTGAGGCTTGGATTTTTAAATATGATTACCGACAGTGATCCTGAAAATAAAATCTCTTCTAACAATAACACTGTATTTGCATTACAACAAAAAATGTTTTCAAGGTCTTTTTTAGGTCTACTCTTTATTAATCGTGAGAAAATAGAGGTAGATAAAATTGAGAATGATCAAGCAGATTTCAATCGTGTTTTAGGTATTGACTATAATTTACAATCAAAAGACAGTAAGTGGGTTGGAAAAATTTGGTATCATAAGTCATATGAATCAAGAAATTATAAAAATAATTTCTCGAATGGTATTTGGTTAAATTATAACTCAAGAAAAAATAACTTATTTATAAGTAGTAGACAAACAAGTGATGAATTCAGTTCTGATCTAGGTTTTATAAGAAGAACCGGTATAAAATCACATTTTATTAAATATGGTCATCGTCTATGGATCGATTCAAAAAAAATAAGGTCCATTGAGTTAAGTCAACAACTTTATTTCGTGGACACTCCAAATATGTCAAATTTAATTACAGATAGAAATTATGAAACGCAAGGTGTTATTTCGTTTACCAATCAATCAAGATTTGAAATTACCTTTAATAGAAGATATACTTTTTTGTTAGATGATTTTGACCCTATTGGTGGCGAAAATGTTGTTCCTCTTCCTGCTAATAAAGGTTTTTTTTACAATGATTTCGAGATGCAATTCAATTCTAATTATACAAAAAATTATTACTTTAATTTTAAGACAACTTTAGGCCAATTCTATAGTGGTAATAGAGTTTCATTTAATAGTGAAATTACCTATCGTATTCAGCCAAAGTTTAGTAGTAGTGTAAAGCTCAGATACGATGACATATACTTCCCATCAGAGTACACCTATGGAAAATTATTTTTAATTGGACCTAAACTTGAATATACTTTTAATAAAAAACTTTTTTGGAATACATTTATTCAATACAGTTCTAGATCTGATAATTTAGGAATAAATTCAAGATTGCAGTGGCGGTTTGCACCACTCTCAGATTTTTACATAGTTTACAATGATAATTATTTCACCTATAATAATTTAGTTCCAAGAGTACGAAGTCTAACTTTTAAACTAACTTATTGGTTAAATATTTGATTATGAAAAGATTTTTAAAATATTTTTTGTTATTGTGCTTTTTTAAATGTTCGAACGATTTAGACAAAAATTTGAATATTTCTGGGAGTATCAAAGGGTTAAGAAAAGGTAAACTATATTTACAAAAGTATATAAATGACTCAATATTAATTGATATTGATTCACTGAAGATTGACGGCGTAGAAAATTTTGAATTCAATGATAGTTTAGATCAAGCACAATTTTATTTTCTAACACTAAAGAAAGATGAGACAGACACTACAATGAATAAAATTCCATTTTTTGCTGAGAGAGGTGAAATTAAAATAAATACAAGATTAAATACATTTTTAAGTAGTGCTCGAATTGAGGGATCTGATAACCAAATACTTTGGGAGGAATATTTAACTGTTATTAGAAAGTTTAACAACCAAAATATTGATCTTGTAAAAAAATATTTGGAGAAAAAAGGTGAATTTAATACTGACAAACGAAATCAATTATTTGAACGTAAGAGTAATTTAATTAATAGAAAAAAAACACTTTATTCTTTAAATTTTGCAATGAACAATTCAGGTAAGGAAATTTCTGCATATATAGGACTATATGAGTTAAACAATGTTTCAAAAAAATATTTAGATAGTTTGTATTCGAGATTGGAGACCAAAATTAAAAACTCATTTTACGGAAATAAGCTAAAAAAAAAGTTAGAAAGCTTGAATTAATAGAATAACAAATGTTTTAATTAGAGGAGTGAATGTAGTTCTTAACTTTCTTAAAAATAATTTTAAACCATTCCGTGTAAATATTAGAATTTTTATTTAAGTCTTCTTCTAAGAATTTTAGATCCATCCATTTCCAGTCCTCTACCTCATCAATATTAACCTTGGGATCAACATCACTATAACCAATTAAAACATGATCATACTCATGCTCAATTAAAGAGTTATTTAGGTAAGCTCGATATATAAAACTAAAAACCTCATTAATTTTAACAGCTAATCCCATTTCCTCCATAAGACGCCTGTTAGCTGCTTCGATTGTACTTTCGCCGTCTCTTTGATGACTACAACAGGTATTTGTCCATAGACCAGGGGAGTGATATTTAAGCATTGATCTTTTTTGCATTAGAAGTGAGTTAGTTGAATTGAAAATAAAAACTGAGAATGCTCTATGTAAAACACCCTTTTTATGTGCTTCCATTTTAGGCATGAGTCCTAATTGAAAATCGTTCTTGTCTACCAAAATGACTTTTTCTTCTTCCATAAACCAAAACTACAATTATCGAAACAAAACCTTAAAAAGATTAAATATTTAAAATACGAACTTCATACGATCAAAAAAGGCTAGGGATGTAAACACACCCCCAGCCCGTAAATAATTGTGAGAAATATATTAATTCTTACCTTTAAATTCAACTCTTCTACTGTTAGCGCGACCAACAGAGGTTGTATTATCTCCCTTTGGTTGTGTTTCGCCGTAAGCCTCAACTTCAAGTCTTGAAGAATCAATTCCCAACTCAATCAATTTAGATTTTACTGATTCAGCTCTTTTCCTAGAAAGAGACATGTTATATTCTGAACCACCGTCTTCTGAAGCATGTCCCTGAATTAATACAACTCCATTAGGATTAGCCATCAGAATTTCTTTTACTTGTTCCACTGCACTCATTACTTTTGATCCCATAAGTGTATAACCATCCGCTGGAAAAAGTATATTGATTCCTGCAGTATTTAAGGCATTAAGGACTTCTTCCTTTACCTCAGGGCAACCATTGTTGGTTCCAGCTTCATTAGGACATTCGTCATCTTTATCTGCTACACCATCTCCATCTGAATCAGGACATCCATTAGTAGCTTCCGTCCCAGCTTGATCTGGGCATTCGTCATCACTGTCTTTAATTCCATCTCCGTCAGAGTCAGGACAACCACTTAATTCTGCAACACCTGCAGTATTAGGACATTCGTCATCTTTGTCGACAACACCATCTCCATCAGAATCAGGACATCCATTATTTTCAACAGACCCAGCTTCTTCAGGACAATCGTCTTCTCCGTCTTGAATACCATCGCCATCAGTATCAGGACAACCCTCAAATTCTTTAAGACCAGGAACATCAGGACATTTGTCTTTTTTGTCACTAACTCCATCTTTGTCACTGTCACCACTTCCAAAACCGTAACTAACACCGAGAGAAATGAGACTGTAACTAACTTCTGGATTCTCATTAATTTTAGCAAACTGGAATTCCGCAAAAGCACCAAAGTTTTCCCCTAAAGCCAAATCAAAACCAACAGCTCCAAAATTAGAGTAATCTGTATATTTTGAGAAACTATCAGTCCCATCTTTTAGAGAGGTAGTACCATAAACACCAGCCTTCAAGTATGGGCTAAACGAATTATCTGTTGAAAATCCATATTTTAAACCGGCGTGAGTACTATAAAAATCAAAATCTTTGCCTCCAGAGGCATCGTTTTTAATCTTTCCAAGGGATAATTGTCCACCGATTGATAATCCTCCAAATATTCTTCTATATAGCATCAATGATGGGGCTCCAATTGAACCAGATAAATCATTAGAAGATACAGTTGAGCCTCTTGTAACAATGTCATCTGAAATAGATGGCACAGTCAAACCAACACTTATTTTCCATGGATTAGAGGCATTTTGAGCAACAACTCCTGAAGTAGATAGGAGCAAAGATGCAATGAGTATTTTATATAATTTCATATTTTATAATTTGTTAACAAACTTTGTTTCATATGACAAGCATGCATTTCACCTGAAACTGTAGTAAATATACAATATTTGGAATATTTCTCAAAATCATTTGTATTAATTGAATTTTGGTGACAGTTTGCTCTTCAAATAATACAGATTTTAATTAAAATTTATTAAAAACAAATGTGATGTTTTTCTTTTATGAGTGACCCAGGGAGGATTCGAACCCCCAACCCTCAGAGCCGAAATCTGATATTCTATCCAGTTGAACTACTGGGCCAATTTAATAAAATTATTAAAATATAATGTGTTTGAGTTTAACCTGATAGTTTTTGTTTTACGATATCTGATACTTTCTTACCGTCAGCTCTTCCCTTAATCTCATTTACTACAATTCTAATAACTTTCCCCATATCTTTTAATCCACTTGAATTTGATTCAATGATAACTCTTTTAACAATTGCTTCTATCTCTTCATTTGTTAACTGCTTTGGTAAATAGATGGATATAATATCAGCCTGCTCTTCTTCTTGTTTCGCCAAATCAAAACGATTCTGTTTGTTGTATATTTTACTGCTTTCTCTTCTTTGTTTGATAAGCTTTTGAAGAATTTTTATTTCATCTTCATCAGATAATAAATTTTGTGATTGAACAGATGTTTGATGAACAATTAATGATGCTTTAATTGCTCTTAGGGATTCTAATTTTAACTTATTTTTGGATAAAATAGCTTTTTTTAGATCTAAATTAATTTTTTTAATTAGTGACACTTCTTAGTATTATTTAATCTACGTTATCATGAAGAAATGAATTATTTGATCTCAATTGAACCTCGTCATTTTTGTCTTTATCAAGTGTTAGAGGAGAATTTTTTTCATTTTCGATTTTTGGATCAATATTATATCCGAGCCTTTTATAGGCTGGTTGATTATCCATCTCATTTATTCTTTTTATATTATTTTGGAATGAATAATTAAATTTTTTTAGTTCTTCCTTTGAAAAATTATTTGATTTTTTAATTGTTTCCTCAATTGTATTATCAAAAGGTGTTTCACTTTTGAGATCAACTTCAATTTTTTGCTCATTTAAATCATTAACATTCTCAATTTTCTTAATTTTTATATTTAGATCGTCGGCATCAGTATTTCCCAATTCTAAATTTCCACTTTGATTATCTATTTTAGAATTGTTATCATTATTGTCTTTTAGTGAATTAAAATCATCTTCTATTAAATTTTCCTTAATTTCTTTTTCAGAATTATGATCTTTTTCTATTTGAGAATTGACATTAAGATTTTCACTCTCATTGTTTTCGAAGTTGTTAAACTCGATTTCATCTCCGATATTAGATTTATTTATTCCAGTTTCTTTTGGATCATCTAAATTTTCGTTAAAATCAAATTTTATTTGTGAAGAGTCAAGCTCATTTATTTCCCCAAAATCAATAATTTCCTCCGATTCTAATAGTTCATTTTCATCAATAAAATCTTCATTTTTAAAATCATTTTCGTTGGTATTTGGTAAAACTTGTGAAGATATTGTTTCTATATTTTTGATATTATTATCTGTTCTAATTAAATTATTTTTGTCATCAAATTTTGAGGTTTGCAGAAAATTTAATTTTTCACTTTTATCTGTATTTTTACTAGATGAAAAATTATTGAGCTCTCTATCAGGATTTAAATTTTCTTCTTTATTTACTTTATTGTTATATGTCAGATCTTGACTAAATGATTGGTCCTCTTCTAATGTATGGATAATTTTCTTGGCCTCGGTATTTACTATTTCGTGTTGTTGATCCGAATTAAAGCCGGTTGCAATAATGGTTACTGAAATTTCTTGTTTAAGATTTTTGTCTTCACCAATACCCATAATTATATTTGTGTTATTTCCAGCCTGCGATTGTATAAAATCATTGATTTCTCCAATTTCATCTATCGTGATTTCATCTTCACCAGATACTATTAATAATAAAACATTTTTACAACCTTCAATTTTATTGTCATTGAGTAATGGTGAATCCAATGCTTTTATGACCGATTCCTCAGCCCTATTGGGGCCCTCAGCAACTGCAGAACCCATAATCGCAGTTCCACTGTTGCTTAAAACTGTTTTGGCATCTTTCAAATCAATATTTTGTCTGTAATGATGAGTAATCACCTCTGCTATGCCTCTAGCTGCAGTTGCAAGCACCTCGTCAGCTTTAGCAAATCCAGATTTGAAACCTAAGTTACCATAAACCTCCCTCAACTTGTTGTTATTGATAACTATCAAAGAATCAACATTTTCTCTTAGAAACTCAATTCCAGTTTGGGCCTGCTCAGATCTCATCTTTCCCTCAAATTGAAAAGGAATGGTAACGATACCTACTGTCAAAATGTCGAGTTGTTTTGACATTTGAGCAATTATAGGAGCTGCGCCAGTTCCCGTTCCACCTCCCATCCCTGCGGTAATAAAAACCATTTTTGTTTGATTACTTAAAAGTGAAATTAATTCTTCCTCGCTTTCTTTAGCTGCAAGGCTACCAATTTCTGGATTTGCTCCTGCACCAAGGCCTTCAGTTAAAGACACTCCTAATTGAATTTTAATGGGTACTGGACTTTTTTCTAATGCCTGAGAATCGGTGTTACAAACAACAAAATCTACTCCTGCAATTCCTTGTTTAAACATGTAATTAATTGCGTTTCCTCCACCTCCACCAACTCCAATAACTTTTATTACATTACTCCTATTCTTAGGTAAATCGAAGTTGAAATTGTCATCCATATTTTCTCTTAATTCACTCATATTTTAAAGGTTATGCTTTATCTAAAAATTCTTTAAACTTTTCAGTCCATCTTTCAAAAATTGAATTTCTTTTTACATTTTCAGAGTTAGATAAATTCTCTGTAAGTGATTCCTGAATATCCTTTGAATCATTTTCGGAATGAAGTTCATTAGTATCATAGTTTTCTTTTAGAGCAGTCATTAAAAGACCAACAGCTGTAGAAAACACCGGACTTGTTTGATCATCTTCAGAATCACCTGCGAGATGTTCGTTCGGAAAACCTATTCTTGTATCCATCCCTGTTATATACTCAACTAATTGTTTCAAATGTTTAAGTTGGCTTCCACCACCGGTGATTACTATGCCTGCAATTAATTTTTTCTTTTGTTCATCATGACCGTAATTTTTAATTTCTAAAAAAACCTGTTCAATTATCTCAACTATTCTAGCATTTATAATTTTAGACAATGTTTTCAGTGAAATCTCTTTTGGTTCATGACCTCTTAATCCAGGAATTGAAACAATTTCTGTCTCTTTGTTTTCTCCTGGCCAAGCTGAACCAAATTTAACCTTCAAAAGTTCAGCTTGCTTTTGAATTATTGAACATCCTTCTTTAATGTCATCAGTTACTACATTACCTCCAAACGGAATTACTGACGTGTGTCTTATTATTCCATCTTTAAAAATTGCAAGATCTGTGGTCCCTCCTCCAATATCAACTAAAGCAACTCCTGCCTCTTTTTCTTCTTCACTTAAAACTGCATCCGATGATGCGATAGGTTCCAAAGTAATTTTTTCCATTTTTAAATCTGCACTTTTTATGCACCTACCAATATTTTTTATTGAAGAAACTTGACCCACCACAACGTGAAAATTGGCCTCTAGACGCCCTCCATACATTCCAATGGGTTCCTTAATTTCAGACTGACCGTCAACCTTAAATTCCTGGGGCAAAACGTGTATTATTTCCTCACCAGGAAGCATTACAAGTTTGTAAACTTGATTAATAAGTTTTTCTACATCAATTTCATTTATAACTTCTTCAGGATTTTTTCTTGTTATATAATCACTATGTTGAATACTTCTTATGTGCTGGCCTGCTATACCAACAACAACATTTTTAATTTCAGTTGAAGATTTTAATTCAGCTTCATTTACTGCCTCTTGAATTGATTGAATTGTCTGGGTTATATTATTAACAACCCCTCTATGAACGCCTAAGCTCTTGGATCTTCCAATTCCAATAATTTCAACCTTATTAAATTTATTTTTCTGACCTACCATCGCAACAATTTTTGTAGTTCCAATATCTAAACCAACAGCAAATTGTTTATTTTTAGTTTTTTCCATATTCTAAAACTATTTGTTTATCAAATGTTAAGTTAACTTTGTCAATTTTAAAAAAATCTTTGTTTTCTAAATAACTGTATAAATATTTAAGTTTTTTAAGCTTTTGTTCGTGCTTTTGGTTTTTCCCCCATATAACTTTAAATGGAAATGAACGAAGGCCGAGAACATATTTATTATTTGAATTTTTCAAATCAATTATTTCCAATTTAGATAATGGATCATTTTTAATTTTTTTTGTAAAATCCACTAGATCCATTAAAATTTTATCTACTTGTCCGTAAAATATAGGTACTCGAGGTGAATATTTTGTGGATAAAGGGACTTTATATCCAAAATCGTCAATATAAAAATCTTCACCATTATTAATTATTCTGATGATAGGCTTTCTTTCATCTAATTTTATATTTAAAAAACCTTGTGGTGTTCTAAATACTTCAGCGCTGGCTATCATTGGATTAGATTTAAGTAAATCTTCAACTTCTTTCAAATCTACCATATCTTCTTTTAGAAAATACGTGGTGTCCTTCCTTTGTATTAACAATTTATTAACCGTTTCATAGTCTATAAACTTTGGACTTTCACCATTAAAGTTTATGTTTATTTTAAGGATTTCCTTTCTTGAATTTCTTTTTTGAGAGAAAATAACTATTAATACTAAAAATATTAAAATTGAGAAAAAATAAACTTTACTGTATCTCATAATAATTTTAGTCTTTTTTTAATTTTTTCAACTTCAAGACCAATGTCGCCAGCACCCAAAATAACTTTTACCTTCTCTGGTAAATTACTTACAATTGATAATAACTCCTCCCTTTTCACTAACTCAACAACATTATTTGATTTTATTTTTCTTAGCAAAACTGAAGACTTGATTCCATCAATCGGTAACTCTCTTGCAGGATAAATTGGTAATAATATCACACGATCAAATTTGCTTAAAACCTCAGCAAATTCATTCATAAAATCTTTGGTCCTTGAATAAAGGTGTGGTTGAAATATTACGCATTTTTCCTCATTTGGGAAAAGATCTTTTAATGCACTCCAAATGGCCTTTATTTCATTTGGATGATGTGCATAATCATCAATTATTATATTTTTTTTTGAATTTAAAATAAGTTGAAATCTTCTTTTTATACCCTTAAAACTTGAAAGAGCCTTACATAATTTTTTTTCATTTATTCCAACTTGACTTGAAATAGCAAAAGCTCCTATAGCGTTTAACAAGTTATGAAGCCCCAGCTGACTAAAAAAAACTGATTTATACGTATTTGATGGTGTTTTTAGATCAAAGTAGTATCCTTTGTTTGAAAAGCTTATATTATGTGCAGAGTAATCGGCTTCGTCATTTAAACTGTATGTGACTCCTTTAATTCCCGTGTCTTTACTTACTACAACTTTACCAGCAATTTTTTTTATAAATTTTCCAAAAGACTTCTTAACTTCGTCAAAATTTCCATAAACATCCAAATGATCAGAATCTATTGAGGTTATAAGTCCTATTTTAGGGGATAAATTCAAAAATGACCTGTCATATTCATCTGCCTCTACTATTGCATATCTTTCCCCTTCAATTATAACATTTGAGTTAAATTCATTTAAAATGCCTCCAACAAAGGCTGTAAATGATTGTTTTGTTTTAGAAAAAAGATGGGCGACTATCGCAGCTGTTGTAGTTTTCCCATGTGTACCAGCAATTGCAATTGTTTGAAAATTTTTAGTTAAAAATCCTAAAAATTCTGCCCTTTTATAAATTGGATTACCTTGATTTATAAAAAAATTTAGTTGTTTATTTTTTTTTGAAATTGCTGGAGTAAAAATTATGATTACAGTTTCTGTTTTAAATAGTATAGGTATGTTTTTTAATTCATCATTATAATTAACTTGGGCTCCACTTTTTTCTAGATTTTCAGTAATACTTGTTTTAGTTAAATCATATCCTCCAACTTTAAAATTTTTAGATATAAGATATTTAGCTATTGATGACATCCCAATTCCTCCAATCCCAATAAAATAATATGTACCCCCTTTATCCATTTACTATAATTTTATTTATTAGAGATACTATTTCTTTAACGGCGTTAGGTCTAGCGAGTTTACGAATAGTGTTTGAAAGCTGAGTTCTAATTTCCTTAGATTCGAGAAGTTTTTGAAGGTATAATAACAACTCATCATTGATTTTTTCTTCTTCAATCATAATAGCTGCTTTTCTATCAAGAAGATATTTTGCATTATAAAATTGATGATTTTCAGATACATTAGGCGATGGAACTAAAATCGATGGCTTTCCGACTATACATAGTTCAGAAATAGTTAGAGCCCCAGCCCTTGAAATGACTATATCGCATTCTTCATAAAACTTCTCAATTTGTTCTAGGAAAGGGAAGATTTTAACAAACTTGTTTTCAAAAGTCTTGTATCGTTCGTAGTAATTTGTTCCGCATTGCCATATCACCTTGATTTTATTTTTACTAAAGAAAGATATACTATCAGAAATAACCTCGTTTATTTTTTTAGAACCCAAGCTACCCCCTAAAACGAGGAGGTTTAAATTATTTTTTTTAAAGGAGGAGGCTTTTTTATTTTTTTTAATTTTTAAATAACACGTAAGTAACGATTTTCTAACTGGATTCCCCGTTAATATAATTTTTTTTGGTGGAAAAAATCCTTCCATGTTCTCATAGGCAACAGCAATAATTGTTGCAAAACGAGATAATATTTTATTGCTTATACCTGGTAAATAATTTTGTTCTTGAATAACAATCTTTATTTTGAAAATTGAGCCAACAACTAATATAGGTAGACTCGCATATCCTCCTGTGCCAATCATAAGATTTGGTCTAAATTTTATGCATATTAATAAAGCTTGAAAAAAACTGACAAATATTTTTAACGGTAGAAATAGATTTTTCAACCATTTTTTTCTGTTAAGACCAGAAATCCATAACCCTTTTATTTTAAACCCTGCTTGTGGAACTTTCTTCATTTCCATGTTTCCATATGCACCAACAAACAATATTTGGTTTAAAGGGTTACTTTTTTTTAAATGGTTTCCAATAGCAATCCCTGGATAAATATGTCCTCCAGTACCCCCTCCAGATATTATTATATTATTTTTCTTCACCTAATATGAGTAATGGATTTGAAGCAAATTTTTCGTGCTTCATTTTCTCTTGATTGAATCTTTCTTGACTAACACTTAGAATTATGCCAAAAGCTATACATGTTACCCACGCTGCGGATCCACCACTACTAAGTAACGGAAGTGTTTGTCCTGTAACTGGAAAAATATTAAGCGCGACACCTATATTTATAAATGCTTGAATAATAATTGGTAACCCAGCTCCAATAATTAATAGTTTACCATAAGCAGAGCTCTCGTGATGAAGAATAACTGTTATTCTAAAGAGTATTAGTAAAAAAATCAATATTACCATTATTCCCCCAATTAATCCATATTCTTCAACAATAATAGCATATATGAAGTCTGAGGTGCTTTGAGGTAAAAAGTTTTTCATTATACTTTTACCGACACCCATACCGGTTATTCCTCCCGAGGCAATCGCAATTTTTGCTCTTTCAATTTGATAATTTCCATCCTTACTTTGTGAGGGGTTAAAAAAATTTTCAATTCTACTTATCCATGTATTTAGTCTGTCTGGTGCTTTTTCTGGATATTGGGTTGTGTAAAAAATAAATGTTAGAGAAAAAAAGAAAAGAACTAAAAAAATATTCAATAAATATTTTACTGGATAACAACCGTAAATTAGAATTAAAAAAACAGTAAATAAAATAATTAATGCGGTAGACAAATTGGTTGGAAAAATTAATATAAAAATCAAAAAAACAGGAGTCCACAAAGGAAATAATGATTTTTTAAAATTTATTTTTTTTTCTTTTACTTTATCGAGATAATATGCTATATAAATCATGAGAATCAAAGATGCTAAAGAAGATGTCTGAAAACTTATGCCTATTAATGGGATTCTAATCCACCTATTTGCATTCACACCGTCAATTAAGTTCCCTTGGGATATTGTATAAAGCAACATTAAAATTACAATCGGCAAAAGCAAAATTGATATCCCTTTAAAATAATAAAAAGGAATTTTGTGAACACTTAAAATTAAAAGAAAGCCTGTAATTAAAATAAATGTATGTTTGAGCAAATACTGCCAAGGAGAACCAGTCCCTATGACATAACTTAGGTTGGAACTGGCACTAAAAATAGGAAAAAAAGAAAAGAGAGCAAGCAAAGCTAAAAGTGCCCATAAAACTTTATCACCCTGGAGTACTTTTTTTTTCATCATTAAAGGTTCCTAACTGCTTCTTTGAATTGGTTTCCACGATCCTCATAGTTTTTGAAAAGGTCAAAACTTGCACATGCAGGTGATAATAAAACATAGTCTTTTTTATTAGCAAGTTTATGAGCAATTTTTACTGCTTCAGACATAGATTGAGTCTCTACTAGAACATCTACAACTGGAGAAAAAGATTCAATAATTTTTTCGTTGTCTAATCCAATACAAACAATAGATTTAACCTTTTCCCTTACCAAGGGTAGTAATTCTAGATAGTTGTTGCCTTTGTCAATTCCCCCAACAATCCATATTGTCTGTCCCTCCATGCTCTCTAAGGCATAAAAAGTTGCATTTACGTTTGTAGCCTTTGAATCATTTATAAAAGTTATATTTTGAATTTTTAAAACTTCTTCAAGCCTGTGCTCTACATTTGAAAAACTTATTAAACTATCTCTTATAAATTTATTTGAAACATTTAAAAGCCTTGCTACAGAGACAGCAGCCATTGCATTTAGTAAATTGTGTCTACCCTTAAGGGTAAATTTTAAAGTATCATACATATTAATATTTTTTTTTTCTTTTACAATTATTGATTTTTTTTTAAATGTTGTAATTAAATCACCTTTTGGAGTTTTAAAACCATAAGGAAACTGGGTTACATTTTTAGCATACTTTTTAACAGCTTTTTTCAACTCCTTGTCATCAGAATTGAAGATTAAAAATTGATTTTGATTTTGGTTCCGAGTTATATTAAGCTTTGCTTTTATATACTCATTGAAATTATAATTATATCTATCTAAATGGTCTGGTGAAATACTTGTAATAACAGAAATGTCAGCATTAAAATCCATTATGTCATCTAACTGAAAACTACTGATTTCCAAGACATAAACTTGATGGTTTTTTTCTGCGATGGATTCTGAAAAACTTTTACCAATATTTCCAGCTAAAGCAACACAAATACCCGCCTTTTTTAAAATGTGATAAATCATTTTTGCTGTTGTAGTTTTACCATTACTACCAGTCACCCCTATGATTTTTGAATCGGTTTGAGAAAATCCAAACTCAATTTCTGAGATAATATTCTTTCCACTTTTTTTAATCTCAACTATTAGATCTGATTTTTGATTAATCCCAGGACTTTTAATTATTTTCTCTGCTTTTATGATTTTTTCCACCGAGTGATATTTTTCTTCATAATCAATCGATAATTTTTTAAATAATGACTTTGTTTGTTTTGCAATTTTATTTGAATCTGAAACAAAAACCGTATACCCTAATTTTTTTGCAAGAACTGCAGCACCTCTTCCGCTTTCTCCTGAACCCAAAATTGCTATTAATCCTTTCATCTGATTTTTAATGTTAAAATTGCTAGTACACTTAATAAAACCCCAATTATTAAAAACCTATTTACAATTTTACTTTCATGAATTCCCTTTTTCTGAAAATGATGATGAATTGGAGACATCAAAAAGATTCTTTCACCCACTCCATTTTTCTTTCTTGTATACTTGAAGTATGAAACTTGAATTATTACAGATAACACTTCTATCAAATAAATTCCACAAATGATTGGAATTAATAATTCTTTTCTAACCATAATGGCAATAACTGAAATTATTGCTCCGACAGTCAAACTTCCAGTATCACCCATAAACACATCGGCTGGGTAAGTGTTAAACCATAAAAAACCAATCAATCCACCAGTAAATGACGCGACAAAAACCGTAATTTCACCTGCATTTGGTATATACATAATATTTAAATAATCTGAGAAAAATATATTCCCAGAAACCCATGCAAAAATCCCAAGTGTTATCGCCATGATTGCAGAACTTGCAGCTGCCAAGCCATCAATACCGTCAGTTAGATTTGCTCCATTTGATACAGCAGTTATTATAAAAATCACCATAGGAATAAAAATTACCCATGTCATTGATTTTGGAATTGAAGACCACTCAACTAAGTAATAGTAATCAAATTCATTGTCCTTGACTAATGGAATTGTCGTTTTTGTTGATTTCTCTTCTTTGTAAAAAGCTTTCCCTTGTAATTTTGAAGTTTTAGAAAATTCAGGGATTCTTTGTTTGATAGTTATATCAGGATGGAAATAAATAGTTAAACTGACAAATATTCCTAACATAATCTGCCCCACAATTTTAAAACTACCTTTCAAACCTTTTTTGTCATTTTTGAAGATTTTGATGTAATCATCAATAAAACCAATTGTTCCCATCCAGAGAGTCGTGAAGATCAATAAAATAATGTATATGTCTTTAAATTTGGATAATAGAAGTACAGGTACTATTGTTCCAATTATTATTATAATTCCACCCATGGTAGGGGTACCATTTTTATTTTTTTCGCCGCTTAAACCAAGAACTCTTACTTTTTCACCAATCTTATTTTTTGTTAAAATTTTAATGATTTTATTTCCAAAAAAAATTGAAATAATTAATGAAAAAATAAGTGCAAATGAGGCTCTAAACGAAATATATTGAAAAAGTCCTGCCCCTGGAAATTGGTATTTTTGTTCGAGAAAGTTGAATAAATAATAAAGCATAAATTTTATCTAAATGATTCCTTGACTACTTTTAAATCGCTAAACGGAATCTTCTCTCCCTTTATTTCTTGATATGTTTCATGTCCCTTACCAACAACCAAGAGAATATCACCAGAATTTAGTTTTGAACAACCACTTTCAATTGCTTTCCTTCTATTGATTATTTTTGAAATTTTTCTCATGTTATTGGGATCTATATCCAACAACATGTCATTAATTATCTTTTCAGGTTTTTCAAACCTCGGATTATCTGATGTGAAAATAACTCTATCACATCCATTCAAAACGATTTCGCCCATTTTGGATCTTTTGCCCACGTCTCTGTTACCTCCACATCCTATTATGGTTGTGAATAATTCGTTTTTTGTTCTTATCTGGCTTATAGTGTCAATGACATTTTCTAAACTATTTGGCGTGTGAGCATAATCAATTATTACAAAAGCGTTATTTGGTGTTTTATAAATTTCGAACCTTCCATTAATTACCTTGGTTTGACTCAAAATTCTTAAAATTTCAATTGACTTAATTCCAGCTATACAGGCTACAGAAAAAACTGCTAGAATGTTAGAAGCATTAAATTTACCTATCAGTGGTGTCCAGAATTCTTTATCATTAATTTTTAAAAGCATCCCAGAAAAATCAATTTCTAAAACTTTTGCCATATTATCTGCAATGTTTTTAATTCCAAAAGTTTTGACTTTTGATGAACAATTTTGAACCATGAATTTTGAATTTTTATCATCTGAATTTATAATCGCATAGGAGTCAGATTCTAGATTATCAAAAAACCTCTTTTTAATATCCCTATAAGAAGCGAAGGATTTGTGATAGTCCAGGTGGTCCCTGGTAATATTTGTAAAAACACCACAATAGAATTTTAATCCATTAATTCTATCTTGATCTATCCCATGAGAAGAAACTTCCATAAAACAAAACTCAATTTCTTTTTGTGACATTTTATTGAGTATTTCATTTATTTTTTTTGGGTCTGGAGTAGTATGATGATTTTTAATTTCAACACCAGCATATTGTATATTAATGGTTGAAATTAGTCCTGATTTTAGTCCTGCTTCATTGAATAAATTGAAAAGAGTAGTAGCAACTGTTGTTTTACCATTAGTACCAGTAATTCCAACTAACTTTATTTTTTTTGATGGATTATCATAAAAGTTCGATGCAACTATAGCTAGTGATTTCCTAGTATTTGTGGTTTTAATAAAAGTGATTTTTTCTTCATTTAAAAAATAGTCATTATATATTACAGCAGATGCTCCATTTTTAATTGCATTATCAATAAAATTATGGCCATCGGAGTTCAAACCTTTGATAGCAACAAACAGTGAACCCTCAACAACTTTTCTAGAGTCAAATTCAATCGATTTAATTATTACACCTGTATCTCCTTTAATAGAATCCAAATCAACGCCGTAGATTATGTCTTTTAAAATTTTCATGAGAGATAAAGAATAATTCTTTGGCTATAGTCTACTTTAGATCCTGATTTAATTGATTGATTAATGACTTTCCCTTCACCTTTAAGAACAAACTTTAAACCCATTTGTTCTAATATAACTACAGCATCCATTGCTGGCATACCAACTAAGTTAGGAATAACAGATTTTTTAGTTTTAATGTTCAGCATGATCTGTTTATGATTATTCAAAGGTTTGTGGTTGTAGTCGTAAGAATTAACAATCAAATTTCTGGGAGTCCTTGAAAATAATTTTTCGGCTATTTCTTTGAAAACTGGAGCTGCAACTTCGCCACCATAATAGCCGATCTTTTTGTCTGGTCTATTTATAACTACAATACATGAATACTCTGGTTTTTCATACGGAAAATAACCAACAAAACTTGAAACATACTGAGTCTCCTCTAAAGTGTAGTCTATTTGAGAAGTACCTGTCTTACCAGCCATTTTTAACTTACTACTTTTAATTTTATTTGCAGTTCCCCATTTTTTATCTATAACATTGAACATCATTTTTTGAACTCTGATGAGTGTAGTGTCTGAACAAATGGATGGATTTAAGATTTCTTTTTCATATTCTTTAATGGAAGATGATCCGGGGTTTTTAATTTTATATATAAAGCGCGGTTTGACTATTTCTCCATCATTGGCAATACCATTATAAAATGAAAGAATTTGTAGGGGTGTCAATTTAATTCCATATCCAAAAGCCATCCATGGCAATGAAATACCACTCCAATTTTTATCATCTGGATAGGGTATCATTGGTTTACCTTCTCCTTTAATACTTAAGCCTAACTCATTGTTTAGTCCCATATTATAAAGTCTATCAACAAATTTTTTTGGGTTATTTTTATAATTATCATAAACCATTTTTACAATACCAGTGTTTGAAGAGACTTCAAATGCTCTGGCAGGAGTAATTTTTCCATAACCTCCTTTTTTTGAATCACGAACTTTGTATTTTTCATAAAAGCTGATTTCTCCATTTTTTGTGTCGATCAGTCTTCTACTTATTGTGTTGTCATTTTCTAATGTTGCTATTACTGACATTAATTTGAATGTTGAACCTGGTTCTTGTGACTCAGCTACTGCGTAATTGAATTTTTCATAATATTTACCATTTTTAGTTTTAGAAAGATTAACAATGGATTTTATTTCTCCTGTATTTGTTTTCATTACAACGGCACATCCGTGGTCAGCCTTGTATTTTTCCAACTGCCTCAATAGTGCATGATGTGTTATATCTTGGATATTAACATTGATGGTTGAGTAAATATCATAACCCTCTGTAGGTTCTCTTTCGTTATTGTCGTTAATAGGTTTCCACTGTCCATTCGCTATTTTTTGTTTTAATCGCTGTCCACTTTGACCTTTTAAGAAGTGACTGAAAGCACCTTCCAAGCCAACCCGAATGTAATGACCAGAAGGATCTTTTTTTTCATAACCAATTGTTCTCTCACAAATTTTACCCATTGGGTTTTCTCTCACCTCTTTAGATTCAATGATCAGCCCACCTTTTAGAGAAGAAAGATTAAACAGGGGTAGTTCTTTAATTTTTTTGTATTGAGAATAACTTAAGTTTCTAGATATCAATAGGTACCTATTCCCCTCATGCCTAGCTTTGTTTAAAACATTTAAGTAATACTTTGGTGTTTTACCTAAAATTTTGGAAAGTCCTATCGAAAGATCTTTTTTGTTGCTTAGGAAATTTATATCTGATGGAACTTTGGAATCCCATCTAATTTCATATCGCGGTGTAGTCGTTGCTAGTAAACTATTATCATCCGAATATATATTGCCCCTGCTGGGTTCTAAAATAAAATTTTTGATTGTATTATCTTCAGATAGTTTTCTGTAATATTCACCTTCTATTATTTGTATGTAAAATAATTTGCCTATTAAAACAAACGCAAAAAAAACAATAAAGGTTAGAGATATATAGTATCTAAACATTATTTTTTTTTCGATTGGTTTCATTATTTATGCAATTTTAATCTTATAGGTTGTTCTTTGGAGGGACCAATTCCAATTTTAAGTAACCTCTTTGAAACTCTAGTTTCCAATTTTAAAAACATTAATTGAGATTTATTTTCGACAAATTTGCTTTTCACACGTTTCAAATCATTATTCAAACTTGCAATCTGGTAAATTTTTTTATCTGCACTGTGTCCACTTGCAATTGATATCATTGCAAGGACTGACACAAAAAAAATCATTCTCCAATTTTTCATTGAGTCCTCTTTCAACAAAAAATCAATATTTAGAAGGAATAAAATTTTTTTCATATTTTTTCTGCTATTCTCATTTTTGCACTCCTTGCTCTTTTATTTTTTTTTATTTCATCTAAATCAGGTATAATCAAACCACCAATTTTTTTAAAGGGCTTTTTGACGTTACCATAAAAATCCCTATTGTCATCATTATCAAATGAACCACTTCTGAAGAAATTTTTTATCAGTCTGTCTTCTAAAGAGTGGTACGAAATACAGATAATTCTACCTTTAATTTTCAGTAATTCCGAAGCTTGGAAAAGAAGCTGCTTAATTACCTCCAACTCGTCATTAACTTCTATTCGAATAGATTGGAAAATCTTGGCAAGAACTTTGTACTTTGAAGATTTGTTGATCGAATTTTCAACAACTTTTACAAGGTCTATTGTTGATTTAATTGGTACTTTTTTTCTATGAGATGAAATTTTATTTACAATTTCACTTGCCTGAGGAACTTGACCATATTCTTTTAATATTTTATAAAGTTTTTTTTCTTCATAATCATTAATAACAATTTCAGCTGTCAAATCTGAAGCCTTGTTCATCCTCATATCCAATGGTCCATCTTTCATTATAGAAAAACCTCTAGAGGGTGTATCTAATTGATGTGATGAAACACCAAAATCTGCTATTATTCCATTTATCTTAAAAATGTGATAATAGTTTAGATACTTTTTTAGATGCTTAAAATTAGAATTGATAAAAAAAAGTCTTGTGTCACTAATTAGATTTTTCTTTGAGTCAATATCTTGATCAAATGCAAATAGCTTTCCTTTTTTTGATAATCTGTAGAGGACCTCTTTTGAGTGCCCTCCACCCCCATAAGTAGCATCAACATAAACTCCGTGTGGATCAGTAACAAGTCCATATATAGATTTATTTAATAGTACTGGAGTGTGGTAAATAACGTTATTCATCTCCATCTCCCATTACTTCTTCAGCCAAAGAACTAAAATCAATTTTAGCTTCGTCAATTATCTCTTCATAAAGATTTTTATCCCAGATTTCAAGAATATTTACAGCTGCACTAACAACTATATCTTTTTTAATTTTTGCATGTTTTATTAAATCTTTAGGAATTAAAAGCCTTCCGTTTGAATCTATCTCTATTTTTTTAACTCCGGCATTAAATCGACGAATAAAGTCAATATTTTTTTTATTAAAACGATTTAGTTGATCAATTTTATTCATTACGAAAATCCACTGATCAAAAGGATACAATTCAATACAATTATTAAACAAGCCTCTTTTTATAACAAAACCATCTTTAGTTGATATAGATATCTGTTTTTTTATGGCTGAAGGAATTAAAATTCTCCCTTTAACATCTATTCTACACTCGTAAGTACCTATAAAATGGTCCAATTTTGAAAATCTTTATATAAATATATAAGATATTTACCACATTTAGCCACTTATTACCACAATGTTAATAACTTTTACCACCATATGAAAATTTAAACTTTAAAAATAAAATAGAATGAATGCATTGAATTGGTTATATTTGAATGGGTCAAAATATATAACCGATTGATAATTGAAAAAATATAATTACATAGAAAAAGGAGAAGGGGAGGCAATTATACTTTTGCACGGCTTAATGGGTGGATTAAGTAATTTTAAAGATGTGATAAATTTTTTTTCACTCAAAAATTACAAAGTAATTATTCCTGAATTACCAATTTATAGTCTACCCCTTAAAGAAACAACTGTGACTGCTTTTTCAGATTTTCTAGAAGAATTCATCAAGTATAAAAACCTTAGTAAGGTCATTTTACTAGGCAATTCTCTGGGGGGGCATATAGGGCTTATTTATTCTAATAAAAATCCAAATTCTGTGAAATCATTAATTTTAACAGGTAGTTCTGGACTATATGAGAATTCAATGGGTGAAAGTTATCCCAAAAGGGAAAATTATAATTACATCAAAAGAAAAACAGAAGAAGTTTTTTTTAACCCAGAGGTTGCAACTAAGGAAATTGTAGATGAAGTTTTTGAGACCGTTAATAACAGAGATAAACTTGTAAGAACTCTTGCTATAGCAAAAAGTGCTATTAGACACAATATGTCCGGTGAACTTCCAAATATTAAAACTCCCACACTTCTAATTTGGGGAGAAAACGATTTAGTTACTCCCCCAGAAGTAGCTAGGGAGTTTGAATCTTTACTTCCTAACTCAGAACTTAAATGGATAAAAAAATGTGGTCATGCTCCAATGATGGAATATCCAAATGTATTTAACAGAATTTTGTTTAATTGGCTTCATCAAAAAAACGATAAACTTTAAATGGATGTTTTTAAATCTGAGTTCATTTCAAGTAGCCCAAATGTAAAAAGTTGTCCGTTTGAGTTTATTCCAGAGTATCCATTTATTGGGCGATCTAATGTTGGAAAATCTTCATTGATTAATTCTATTTGTCAAAAAAAAAATATAGCAAAAACATCAAGAAAACCAGGGAAAACTAAACTTATAAATCATTTTAAGATTAATAATAGTTGGTACCTAACAGATTTACCCGGTTACGGCTATGCAAATGTTTCCAAGACTTTAAAAAAAAATATTGATATAATCATTGAAGACTACTTTTTATATAGGAAACAAATTAGATTGATTTTTTTAATAATAGATATTAGACATGATCCACTTGAAATAGATTTAACTTTTATTTCATGGCTTATTAGTCATGGGAAAAGGTTTACACTAATTTTTTCGAAATGCGATAAATTAAAAAATGAAGAAGTTCAAGCTCAAAATTACATCACGAAAATTAAAAAAAAATTTAACGAAACTCCAAAATATTTTATCACTTCTTCCAAAAAAAAAGTAGGTATTAAAGAGATTTTAACTCATATAAATGATCACAATAATTTATGATCTTTTTTTACTGCTTTTGTTTATACCCAAATCTTTTTCTATAGATTCAGAAAACTTTCTCAAAGCATCATTTACTTTGACATTTTCAGTAGCTCTGTAAAATGCTTCTCCCATAGTTAACAACGACTGATAGAAAAATTCGTTCATTTCATCTACAGGCATTTTCTTTGTCCATAAATCTATCGATAAAGATTCTTTATTTTGATGATCCCAAATCGACAAGAAAATTGCTCTAGAAATTTTATTTTTTACACCCCCATCAGGAGCAGACCAAATTAAACTTTCTGGTATTTTGTTTTCATCTAATTCGACTTTAATACTTATTTTTGCTTCCTTTTTTTTTATCATTAATTAAGGTTTATAGTTAGCTTCTTTGAACAATTCTTCAGAAGATAGTTTCAGGATTTCTGTGATACTTAGGGATGGATTTTTTTTTCTAAATGACCTTAAAATTTGCCACCCAATCCACTGACCAATTTTTCCTGGACTTTCGTTATCAATTTCTAAATAAAATTTTGAAAATGGTGCAGGACTTATAAATCTGTCGATTAAATTATCATCAGTTTTAAAAAGTAATTCATTTCTTATAAAATATTTCCATATATATTCTTCATTATCCATTGCCCAGTTTAATTGTTTCTCCGAATACCCAATTTTCACCCCATCGTTTGATAATGGGATTATAAAGTCTTTCAATAGAAGAATTTTACCT
Organism: uncultured Bacteroidota bacterium; assembly: GCA_902635965.1. GTDB lineage: Bacteria > Bacteroidota > Bacteroidia > Flavobacteriales > Flavobacteriaceae > TMED96. The sequence goes on along the minus strand of CACPQA010000001.1, from coordinate 218,255 downwards.
TTATAAATGATCCTGTCTAAAAAAAATCTATTTTTAGGAGGGTGAACAATTGAGCTCGCAATTTTGTCAACTAAAATAGAGCCAAATCTAGATTTGTCCATATCATTTTTGATATAATCTGGAATTCCGTCGTATATTTTATTTGTTGAACCCAAGAATGTGTCTAAAGAAATTAATATAATTGAGTCTGCGAAAATTAATTTACTTTGATAATCAACATTATTTATTAAAGTCAAAAACTTAGGAATTTTGATTGAAGGAAAATTATATATCAGATGCTTATATATACTCTCTGCCTCTTTTTCGAATTTGTCCAAATTTGGAAAAACTTTATTTACTTCATTTTGAAGCATAGACTGAATAGTGTCATTTTTTCTGTTCAACCATACGCTGTCTGGGAATTTACTTGGAAATAAATAATTATATTTTTTTTTAAAATTTGAAAACTCATTATCATGTATAGATGCAAACTTTAAATCAAATCTGTCAAAATTAATTTCTAGTTGAATTTTTTCTATTTCTGGATCAATTTTACTAGTATTTGTGCATCCTGAAAAAATGAATATAAGACAAAATATATCCAACATAAGAAATATTAATAACTTAAATTGGTTTAAAATATTCTTTGTCATTTTCTTTATAAAGGTATATTAAAAAAGAATTTAATGAAAAGCATTCAAAAATTATCTCATTATATTGAAAATTGGTTGATTAAATATATTAAGAAATCACAAATGGACGGCTTTGTCGTTGGTGTTTCAGGTGGCATAGATTCAGCTGTAACTTCAACAATTTGTGCTAGGACAGGGTATCCGACCTTGTGCCTAGAAATGGGTATCTATCAAAACAAGTCTCAAGTTTCTAAAGCGAGAAAACATATTCATTGGTTAGAAAAAAAATATAATAATGTATCTTATCATTTTTTATCTCTTAATAAACTATTCGATGAGTTCTGTTTAACCTTACCTAATTCAAAAGACATAAATAAAGAAAAACTTGCTTTGGCAAATTCAAGAGCTAGATTAAGAATGACAACATTGTATTATTTTTCAGCAATAAATAATTATTTGGTTGCAGGCACAGGAAATAAAGTTGAAGATTTCGGCATAGGTTTTTATACTAAATATGGTGACGGTGGAGTAGATTTAAGCCCTATAGCTGATTTGATGAAATCAGAGGTTTTTGTTTTAGCAAAATATTTAAATATTATTGAAGATATTCAAAATTCAAAGCCTACAGACGGGTTATGGGATGATGACAGAACCGATGAAGATCAAATAGGTGCTTCTTATGATGAAATTGAGTATGTAATGAAAAACTTTGGGGAAAACTCAAATCAAAAATTTACAACCAGACAAAAAGAGGTTTTACAACTTTATAAAATTTTGAATAGAAAAAATAAGCACAAAATGGATCCAATACCGGTTTGTAAAGTTCCAAAATACTTAAAGAACTCTATTAAGTTTTGATGAGACAATTTTCCTTAGTTGGTAATATCCCATTACATCTTCAAGGATGCTTTTGTTATCCTTCGATTTAATATTTTCTTGAAGAGATTCGATTTTTTTACTGACTAATAATTTTCTCAAACTTAAAATAGTTTCTGTAACCATTACACTAACGTTTTCAGATGGTAGTTTTACATATATGCTCTTTTTATCCCACTTATGTAAAAGGTGTTTTTCTTCTTGAAGTATAATAGAGCTTACTATTTCACTTAATTCCTTAGATAAAGTTGGGATAATTTTTTCTATTGAAATTTTTCCACTCACTTGATATTCTGTCATTAGTATATGAAACAAATCTTTAAACTCTTTATTTGCTAACTCTATTTCATCCTGCTGAAGATCCAAGAAGATTTTTTCATACACCTTTGATTTTAGTTGTTTGTTTTTTTCAATTAATTCGTCATGTTCTTCAGAAAAAAATAAAATCGATTCGTTGAAGGTCTCAGTTTTTTGCCCGTAAAGAATTAAAATTGATATTATCTTTTTTTCTAATTCGTACAACTCATCTATTGAATCAGGCTCAAATCTTTTGTTTTTGACGATTTCAAAGGATTTGGAATTTTGATTTCGAAAATTATTTTCCTTACTTTTTTCAATTTGAAATAAAGTTTTGAAAATTGAGTCTTCAGAGATTTTCATTATTTTTGAACAGGTTTGGACATAGAGTTCCCTTTTAATTATGTTCTTAACAAGACTTATGCTTTTTACAATGTTATTTATTACTTCTGCTTTTCTTATGGGTTCATTTTCATACTCTATTGCTAAAAGAGATGCTTTAAAATTTATAAAATCAAGACTATTACTTTTTATATAGCTTTTAATAAAATCTGAGGAATTATTTCTTGCTAAAGAGTCAGGATCTTCACCTTCTTGAAGTTGACAAACTCTTACATTCATTCCATGATCTAATATTAAGTCTACACCTTTTATGGCGGCAGTTATTCCTGCTTGATCCCTATCAAAAATTATAGTGATGTTTTCAGTTAGCCTTTTTACAAGCATTATTTGGTCAGAACTAAGAGCAGTACCAGAAGATGAAACTACATTTTTAATTCCTTTTTGGTGCAACTGAATTACATCTGTATAACCCTCTACTAAATAACAATTATCCTCTTTAATTATAAATGATTTTGATTCAAACAAACCATACAAAATTTTACTTTTTTGGTATACTTCAGTCTCAGGGGAATTTATATATTTAGCCACGTTACTTGAATTTGAAATAATTCTAGCTCCATATCCAAGAACCCTACCTGATATACTTTTAATCGGGAACATTATTCTGTTTTTGAAACGGTCAAAACACTCATCATCCTTTTTTATAATTAAACCGCTTTTCTCAAGATTTGTTGTTTTAAATCCTTTTTTTAGTGCTTGGTCAGTAAAACCCTTTCTGTCGTTAAATGATATTCCTAGACCAAATTTTTTTATTGATTCTTCATTAAAACCGCGACTATTTAAATAAGAAATTCCTACTGATTTTCCTTTATCTGTTTTTGTTAAATTATTATTGTAAAATTCATAAGAAAAATTTAAAACTATATAAATACTCTCTCTTAAATCAAATTTTATTTGCTCCTCTGGAGTATTTGTAAACTCCTCAATTTCAATATTATATTTTTTACCCAAGTATCTTAGTGCTTCAGGATAAGAGAATCCCTCATGTTCCATCAAAAAAGCGACTGCGTTACCACCTTTCCCACTGCTAAAATCTTTCCAAATTTGCTTGGCAGGAGATACCATAAAACTTGGTGTTTTTTCTTGTGAAAATGGACTTAGCCCTTTAAAATTGCTACCAGCCTTTTTCAAATTTATAAAGTCACTAATTACCTCCTCTACTCTAGCAGCCTCGTAAATGTTGTTAATTGAAGTTTTTGAAATCAATCGAATAAATTTTATCAAACATAGTGAAAAAAAGTGTTTTAATACTTTCGATCGATTACATAATCTAGCATAAATTCAAGAGATTTACGAAAATCATTTTTAGGAAAATCTAGTATCATTTTAAGAGCTCTAGACTTATATTCTATCATAACTTTTTTTGCATACTCTACACCACCTTTTTCTTTCACAAATTTTATTAACTCCTTTACCCTAGCTTTATTTTTATTATGCTTTTTTATAGTATTCAAAATCCAATTTCTATCATTTAAACTTGCCTTGTTAATCACATGAATTAGAGGTAAAGTCATTTTTTTATCTTTAATATCAATTCCAATAGGTTTTCCGATTTTGTTTTCGCTGTAATCAAATAAATCGTCTCTAATTTGAAATGTTATTCCAATTAGTTCCCCAAATAAATAAAGTTTGTCAACCATTTTTTTGTCTGCATTTACAGATTTTGCACCAATTGCGCAACATATTGCCATAAGAGTCGCAGTTTTTTTTCTTATTATTTTTAAATATAAATCTTCATTTATATCAAAACTCCTTGCTTTTTGTGCTTGTAGTAATTCCCCTTCACTCATTTCTCTAACTGCAACAGATATAAATTCCAATAAATCAAAATCTTTGTTTTCAATACATATTAACATTCCTTTAGATAGAAGAAAATCCCCTACTAAAACCGCAATTTTATTTTTCCATAAAGCATTTATTGAAAAAAAACCTCTCCTAAAATTGGAATCATCAACTATATCATCGTGTACTAAAGTAGCTGTGTGAATTAATTCAACGACAGAGGCTCCCCTGTATGTACGTTCATTAATCTCTCCTTCGTTAATTAACTTTGCCGTTAGAAAAATCAACATAGGTCTCATTTGTTTTCCCTTCCTATTAACTATGAAATGTGTTATTCTGTTAATCAAGGGTACCTTTGAAAACATAGACAAAGCAAATTTTTCTTCAAAAATTTCCATTTCACGATAAATTGGTTTTTTTATTTTCTCTACTGCCTTCATAAATTAAATCCATTCAAATTAACCAGTTGGCCACAAGCAGCATTAATATCTCTACCCCTTGAAATCCTGAAGGTATTGACAATGCCCTTATCTGTCAAATATTTTTGATATAGTTGAAGTTTTTCAACTTTAGATGGTCTAAATATTTTGTCTCCTATTGGATTGTATTCTATAAAATTTACTTTACAGGGTAAAACTTCACAAATTTTAGCCAAGGCTTTTACATGCTTGATATCATCATTAATACCATCAAAAATAATGTATTCATATAATATTTTTTTTTTAGTGACGCTATACCAATATTTTAGTGACTCCATTAATTCTTCAAGAGGAAAATTTTTTGAAAATGGCATAATCTTCTCTCGAGTTTCTTGTAAGGCAGAATGAAGAGATACCGCTAGATTACAATTTAAATTTTCATTTGCTAGATTTTTTATACCCTTTGGTATTCCAGAAGTTGATATTGTAATCCTTTTTGCTGAAAAATTAAGTCCGCCAGGTAGCTTCATTTTGTTTATAGCTTTTACAACATTTTTATAATTCAGCAAAGGCTCCCCCATCCCCATAAAAACAATATTTGATACTTTCCTTTTAAAATGTGCATTGCTCTGCTCATTTAAATAAAATAGTTGGTCAAAAATTTCATAAAAAAATAAATTTCGTTTCCTAATTAATCTAGAAGTTGCGCAAAACTTACAATCTAGACTACAACCAACTTGTGACGATATACAGGCTGTTATCCTTTTTTTTGATGGAATTAGTACTGCTTCAACAGAATTTTTATCATGAAGTTGAATTGAGTACTTCATAGTTCCATCTATACTTTTTTTAACTTCTATTTTAGTTGGTTTGTTTAAACAGAACTTTTCACCAAGAGACTTTCTTAAGCTATCAGATAAATTTGACATTTGCGAGAAATTACTCACACCTTTCTTCCATAACCAGTCTGAAATTTGATCAACTCTATATTTACTTTGATTTTTTTCAATAAAAAAATCTTTAAGTTGTTCTGGACTTAATAATCTTATATCATCTTTATTTTCCATCCAATTAGAGAATTAACATTGCATCTCCGTATGAATAAAATTTGTATTTCTCCTTAATAGCTTCATTGTATGCCTCCTTAATTAGATCGCTACCAGCAAAAGCAGAAACCATCATTAATAATGTTGACTTTGGAGTGTGAAAATTAGTAACCATTGAGTTTGCAATCGAAAAATCATAAGGAGGAAAAATAAATTTATGAGTCCATCCTCTATATATATTTAGGGTATTCATTGAAGAAACAGAACTTTCCAATCCCCTCATCACGGTAGTACCAACGGCACAAATCCTCTTCTTTTTTTGAATTGATTGATTAACAATGTCTACTGCATGTTGACCAATAATTAACTCTTCTGAATCCATTTTATGCTTTGATAAATCTTCTACCTCAACTGGATTAAATGTTCCCAGTCCAACATGGAGAGTAATTTCAGCAATATTTACGCCTTTAATTTCCATTTTTTTAAGTAAGTGTTTTGAAAAATGAAGACCAGCAGTTGGAGCAGCTACTGCCCCTTCATTCTTTGCATATATAGTTTGATACCTTTCCTTATCTTCAGGTACAGGTTCTCTTTTTATATATTTAGGTAGTGGCGTCTCCCCGAGTCCGTTAAGTTTCAATCGAAATTGCTCATAAGTTCCGTCAAATAAAAACCTAAGTGTTCTCCCTCTTGATGTAGTATTATCAATAACTTCGGCAACAAGGTTGTCGTCATCTCCAAAGTAAAGTTTATTTCCAATTCTTATTTTTCGAGCTGGATCGACTAAAACATCCCATAATCTTTGATCCTTGTTTAGCTCACGTAACAAAAATACCTCAATTCTAGCACCTGTCTTTTCTTTGTTTCCATATAACCTGGCTGGAAAAACTTTTGTGTTATTTAAAATTAAAACATCGTCTTCTTCAAAATAATTGACCAAATCTTTAAACTGATTATGATTAATTGTCTGGTCTTTTCTATTAATTACCATTAATCTTGATTCATCCCTATTTTCTGAAGGAAACTCAGCAAGAAGCTTCTTGGGTAAATCGTAATTAAAATCTGATAGTTTCATTTAATTTGTTTTTTGGCAAATATACATTTTGAAACATCAGCTTGTCAAGGTATTTTAGTTATATTTTAAATTGTCTTGATTATAAATCCAGCACTCTCAAGATCATCCCAAAACTCCGGATATGATTTTACTACTACATTGGGATTTTGAATAAAGATTGGAATCTTTAATGCTAAAGGTGCAAAAGACATTGCCATTCTGTGATCTTGATATGTATTTATTTTAATATTTTTTTTTAATTTCTTTGAACCATAGAGTATTAAAGTGCTTTTTGTGACATTTAAGTTTGCTCCAAGTTTTGTCAGCTCATTTTTCAATGCGGATAGTCTGTTTGTTTCTTTGATATTTAAAGTTTGTAATCCATTTAAGGAGCATTTAATTCCTAGCCCAAAACAAGTAACAGCTATAGTTTGAGCAAGGTCAGGACTATTTATTAAATTAAGACTTAATTTTTTGGGGAGCACAAAATCTCTAGTTTTTTTTAAAATAATTTTGTTTTCTTTAAACTTTGTCGTAACACCAAGAGCTTGGAATATTTTAATTAAAATTGAGTCACCTTGAATACTATTTTTGTAGAGATTGTTAAGTATGATCTCAGCTTTTTGAGAGAGAGCGACCACACTATACCAGTAAGAAGCGGAACTCCAATCTGACTCAACCATAATTTTTTTTTCTTCAATTTTATCTAAGTTTTCAACTTTAATTATATTTTTTCGGAAGCTTGTTTTAATTCCCAAATTATTCAATAAAGATAATGTCATTTGTATGTATGGTTTAGAAATTAATTCTCCTTTTAATTCCATGACTAATCCCCCAGCTAGTTTTGGTGAAATCAGCAAGATGGATGAAATAAATTGACTGCTAATGTTAGAAGAAATTTTTACATTTTTGAAATTTAGTTTTTTCCCCTTAATTTTTATTGGTGGAAAACCATCTTTCTCGAGATAAACAATTTCAGCACCAACTAGTTTCAAACAATCAATTAAGGGATGAATCGGTCTCTCATGCATTCTTTTTGAGCCCTTTAAAATAACCTCTTGGTTTTCTAATGTTGAGTAATAAGAGATAAGAAAACGCATTGCTGTGCCTGCATGACCAATGTTTTTAATTTTTGAAGAGGAATTCAGAGCTCTCTCTAAGAGAATTGAGTCCTGGGATTCAGATTTATTTTTAATTTTTAGTAACGGATAAATACTCTTTAAAATAAGTAACCTATTTGTAATACTTTTTGAACCGGTTAACAACAAACACGCTTTTACAATTTTATTTGGATGTGAAACTGAGATCATACATTTCAAAATAATTTTTTGTTTTGTTTGTGCCTCACCGAATCTCTTAATGACTTTTTAATTAATTTTTTGTCAAATTCAGATTGCAAATCAATATTTGTTTGATTTGCTATGCAAAAAACTACAAACAGAACATCTGATAACTCTTCAGATAAATTTAGAGATTTATCTTCTTTTCTTGTGCTTTGCTCACCATATTTCCGACTTATTATTCTTGCAACTTCGCCAACCTCTTCAGTTAAAATTGCCATATTTGTCATAATATCAAAATATCTAACCCCGTATTTTTTTATCCAATCATCAACCTTTTTTTGTGATTTTTTAATGTCCATTTTAATTTTAAAGCTTAAATATATTTCTTTTTATAAACTTAATAAATACGTAGAAATCAATTTGTTTTTCAAATTAAATTACTTAAAGCTTCTATTACAGATATAAAATGTGATCTAAGCTTACTATTTTTTACTGATTTTTCAAAGATTTCATTATTCAATATGATTGAAAAACTGCCAGAATATATTTTCGATATTTCATTAAAATTTTGAATTTTATTAATCACTTTATTTAGATTTGTGCTTTCTATCAATCTATGGTGAGCACAAAATGGCGTTACAGTAAGACTAGTTTTAGTTTCGTTTGAAAGATCATAAAAGAAGAAAGATGCACAAGTGCTAGCTCGATAACCAAATGCATCTATATATCCCATGGAAAAGTCTGTAGCTTCGTCCATAGATATAAGATTCTTATAATCCTCACTTATCTTATTTAGACCCTCCTTAAGTAAAATTTCATTAATTTTTGTGTGAACCAAATTAGAAATATTGGAGTTTTCTAATTCAAAAGTTTTGAGCTTTTTAATTGCATTATTGGAAGGTAAAAGGCCTATTTTAAAAATATCAAAAGAATCCTTAATGTGATTTTTGAAATATTCATTTGTTTTTGGAGACTCATTGTTAAAAAATGAATTAGAAGAAAAAGGGAAAAAAAATAGAACTTTAGTTTTTAAAGAAATTAACAGATTTGTTACGTGATTATCCATCTCCCATGGGTCAGGTATGATTTTTAAAAAAACAAAAAATTGTTCAATAACTTCCCATAAATTTAAATTTATCAAATTTTTAAACCAAATCATATATGACTCGAATGGATACTTGTTGATGTATTTATAAGTATGTAATGAACTAATTATGATTGATGCTTTTTGATTATTTGGATCAATTTTACATTTTAAATTCATTTTATTTTTTAAAACAGACACAAGTTTTTCTATCCAAATATCAATTATAGGTGTTTCTAAAAAGTTTTCTTTATAGGCAAAGCTTTCTTGGTACCTAAAATGACTATGATTACCGCTTGAGTGAGGCATGTATTCTTCATACCTTGACAACAAGAAGAAAATTGCAGAAAAAATATCAAAAGGTATTGCAGATTTTTTACCAACTTTAAAGAAGCATTTTATATTTTCCCATTCAAAGGTTTTAATTATGAGATTATCCAGTCCCGTTTCTTCAAGTAATCCATATGATTGGAAAAATAATTCGTCAGAAACTGGAACACTTGCATAGCTAAATTTGTATCCTTTAAAATCAATAAATTCTGGCTTTGAATTTGTAATACAGAATTTTTGATGTAAGATTAATTTTAAAATATGATCAAAAACATATTCTATTCTAGGTGAAGTTTTTGTGCAGTAAATTAAAATCATACTTAACTAGTTAAAAATTATTTTTTAAAAAAGTTTGACTTAATTCAAAATCAGGATTTAAATCCAGAGACAATTTTAAAAACCTAAAAGAATCCTCACGATTACCATTCAAAAAAGTTAGTTTAGATTTTAGAAAATAAATCCATTCCAAAGAATAAAGGTTTTTTTTAAAGTTAGGGCTGTCCAAATAAAAATTTAAAGCACACAAACCTGAATCAACTTCTTTCCCAAAAAAAGAAGTTATCTGAGAAATTTTAATTGGAAAATTATTTGATTGTTTTGAATAAAATTTTTTTAATTCCTCACTTTTACAAATGGAAAGTCTTGACAATTCTTGAAAAAAAGCATTTAGATAAAATTTCGACATTTTATTGTTTTCATTTTTAAAATAAATTGTTGCCATGGACAGATAGCCGTTTATTTTACTTATTTGAGTTAGTTTTTCAGCAAGTCTAGATGCTTTCTTTTTATCACCACCAAGAATTTTAGGTAAACTATAAAGTACATCAATATAAGCTTCAAGGGTTGGAACATGAGTCGGATCTAAATCCAAGGCTTTGGAAAAACATTCAAGCATTTCATTTAAGTAAGTAATTGAAAAAAGATTCTTTTTTTTGAAAGCAAGGATTCCGTTAGTTCCTCCCAGTTGGTAAAGTAAATCTGGACTTTCACCCTCAATTTTAATCTGGCGATTAAGCAATAATATAACTTTTTTTAAGTCTCTCAATTTTGAGGCTACCAAAATCTCTTTTTCGATCATTTCTATTTCGGATAATTCGTCATTTTTCAATTTTAGGAATTCTTGTTCAAAAATTTCATTATCGGTATCAGATGTGATATTTATAAAATTTAGGTTTTCAAAAGGATGTTCTTTTTGACTGTATAAGTTTAAAAAAATTAGAAAAAAGAGTAAATAATTATTCAATCTGCTTAGAATTTAAAGCGCTCCATAATTCATCTTTAAGTGAATTTAATCCCAAGTTGATTAATGAAGACAAAACTAAAACAGAAATTGACTTAAAATCTTTTTTTACTTTGTCTAAAAAAAGGTCTCTTTTTGATGCTTCAATAAGGTCAATTTTTGATATTGCAACAATAAACTTTTTGTCCAATAATTCTGGATTAAACTTTAACATTTCTTCTCTAAGAATTAAAAATCTCTTATGAATATCATGCTCTGCAGAGATCAAAAAAAGTAGAATTGAGTTTCTTTCTACATGCCTTAAAAAATAGTGCCCCAAGCCTTTTCCAGAGGATGCTCCTTCAATAATTCCTGGTATATCTGCAACAATAAATGTTTTAAAATCTTTATAATCAACAATACCCAAGTTTGGTTTTAAAGTGGTAAACTCATAGTTACCAACCTTTGGTTTTGCTGATGTGATTGAAGCAAGTAGGGTTGATTTTCCTGCATTTGGAAAACCAACTAATCCAACATCAGCTAATATTTTTAATTCTAAAGTTATTATTAATTCCTCACCTGATATGCCTTTTTGAGAATAACGTGGAGTTCTATTGGTAGCCGACTTAAAATGACAATTACCTCTTCCTCCAAGTCCCCCTCGAAGCAAAATAATTTTTTTATTTTTCTCGGTGATTTCAGCTAAAAGCTGTTTCGATTTTTTTTCTATAATTGTGGTTCCTAATGGAACTTTAATTACGACATCCTCTCCCTTCTTACCAGCTCTTTTATTTCTTCCTCCGTCTCCACCATGTCCAGCTTTGAAATGTTTTTTGAACTTAAATGAGTATAAAGTCCATATGTTTGAATCTCCTATAAAAATAATATCTCCGCCTTTTCCTCCATCACCTCCATCTGGACCTCCTTTAGCTACAAATTTTTCTCTTCTTAAATGAGAAGAACCTCTCCCACCGCTACCTGACCTGACATTTAAACTCACATAATCGACGAAATTATCTTCAGTCATGTTAACTATTTTCAATTATTGAAATAAGTCTCTCAGAAATGACTTTAATATCTCCAACTCCATTAATCGTAAAAAATTTATTTTGTTTTGAATAAAATTCCTTTAATGGTAAAGTCTTTTCATTGTACTCTTGAAATCTATTCAAAATTTTCACTTTGTTAATATCATCACTTCTTCCACTAGTTTCACCCCTTTTTAAAAGCCTATGAAGTAAAATTTCGTCATCTGCCTCAAGAGCGATAGTGAAACTTATTTGCATTGATAATGACTTTAAAAAATCATCTAATTTTTTTGCTTGATTAATTGTTCTAGGAAAACCATCGAAAATAAAACCATTTGTATTATTGTATTTTTTTACCTCATTTTCTAAAATATCTATTGTTAATTTGTCTGGAACTAAGTCTCCATTCTTTATAATCGAAGTCACTTTTAATCCCATTGAGGTTTTGTTTGATATATGATGCCTAAACAAATCTCCAGTGGAAATATGAATTAAATTATATTTGGATTTTAAAAATTCTGCTTGAGTTCCTTTGCCTGCGCCTGGCTTACCAAAAATAACAATGTTAATCATTCATCCTTTCTTTTATATTATAAATATACCCAAAATTGAACTTAGTTTTTGTTAAATGATAAGTCTATATCCCTATTTTTGTAAGTGAATATGAAAACTTCTTTTCTAAGAAAAAAACTTGGTATACTAGGAGGAGGCCAACTTGGTAAAATGTTAATAAATATTACTAGGAAATGGAGCATAGAAACATATATTTTAGATCCCAATCCTGATTGTCCGTGTTCAAAGTGCTGTGACTTATATTTCAAAGGAGATTTTAACAATTATCAGGACGTTTATAATTTTGGAAAAAAAGTAGACATCATTACAATTGAAATTGAGCATGTCAATGTTGAAGCACTTTACAGACTAGAAAAAGAAGGAATTGAGGTTTTTCCAAGCCCATCAAATATAGAGCTAATACAAAATAAAGGCATCCAAAAAGATTTTTTCAAAAAAAATAAAATTCCAACATCTGATTACAAAAGATTTGGTAACAAAAAAAGCTTGTCTAAATATATTTTTAAAACTAAATCTAAATACCCTTTTATATGGAAATCTGAGACAATGGGTTACGATGGTAAAGGTGTTAAACTGGTCCAATCTTTCTCTGACTTAGATGAAATTAATGAAAGTAGCTGTGTGATGGAGGAATTTGTTGACATAAAGCATGAGTTGGCTGTTTTAGTTGCTCGAAACAAGTCTGGTAAAAGTAAATCTTTTCCTGTTTTGGAAATGGAATTTAATCAGAAATCAAATCAGGTAGAATATGTTATTCTTCCATCAAGAATTCCCGAAAAAATTAAACTTAAGTCTTTGGAAATTGCAGATTTAGTGTCAAAATCTCTCAATCACGTAGGGCTAATAGCTATTGAATTGTTTTGTACCCGTGATGGTGATGTAGTTGTTAATGAAATTGCACCAAGGGTACATAATAGCGGACACTTAACAATCGAGTCATGTGTTACATGTCAATTCGAACAGCATATACGAGCGATTTGTGATCTGCCTTTAGGAAGTGTCACTCAAATTTTACCAGGTGTAATGGTAAATTTAGTTGGAGAAATTAACCATAATGGTAAAGCCTCTTATCATAACATTTATAAAGCTTTTGACATAGAAGGGGTTTTTCCCCATATTTATGGAAAAAAAATAACAAAACCTTACAGGAAAATGGGACACATAACTATTACGGATGAGAAATTAGATGAGGCTATTTCAAAAGCAAGAATTTTAAAAAATAAAATAAAAATAATCTCTACAAAATGAAAAAAATTGGAATAATTATGGGAAGTGAATCTGACTTACCAGTAATGAATGAAGCATCAAAGTTTTTAGATGAAATAAAATTGAATTACGATATTGACATTATCTCGGCACATAGAACTCCAAAAAAAATGTTCGCTTATGCAGAAAATGCAGTTAAAAATGGAATAAATGTGATAATTGCCGGAGCTGGTGGTGCAGCCCATTTACCTGGCATGGTTGCATCACTTACACCTATTCCTGTAATTGGGGTACCTATCAAGTCAAAAAACTCAATTGATGGTTGGGACTCGATTTTATCTATTTTGCAAATGCCAGGGGGGGTTCCTGTTGCAACGGTAGCTTTGAATGGAGCAAAGAATGCCGCTATACTAGCAGCACAAATAATAGGATCCTTTGACAAAAAAATCCAAGTTAAAGTTATCCGGTACAAAAAATTAAATGAAAAAAAGGTAATTATGTCTTCTAAAAAACACTGGAAATAAACTTACTCCTTTTTAAATAAAATCAGTTATAAATTAATTTTTAAAATTATAAAAGCCACTACTGGTATTGCTTCTGTCCAAAACCTTGTAAAATAAAAATCAGACTTTGGTTTGACTATTAAAATCAAAATTTGAGTTAACAGCAATGCTGTTAAAATTGAAATTACATAAAGTGAAAAATGTTTAAAACTCTGAAAAAGAAAAAAAAGAGTAACATATGTAAAAAAAACAGCTACAATTCTTGTTACTCCAATCCCGTATTTATTTGGCAAAGACATTTGGAATGAGTAATCTTCATTATAATCTTTTATTTCAAACACTAAACAAACCGAGATTAGTAAAAATAACCTTTCAAAGAAATGAAAAATTTCAAACTTTGAAATTTTTGGAATATTTGGATTTAGAAAAATGCAGGTTAACAATGCCCAACTAAGTGAAATCGTCAAAATTTTTGTTATTGGATTTGATCTTAAAGACTTGTGTGATATATATTGATTTTTATAAAAAAAAGTCAAACAAGTTAAAAATACAATTAAAGACTTATTCAATAAGTCAAGATAATAAAAGTAAATACTGGTATATACAATTCCAATAAAATAAATAGGGAATAAGAAAGAATTTAATTGTTTGTTTATTCGAAATTTGTTTTTTCTTAAATAATTGTAAGCTAGAAATGTAAGGAAGAATACAAATATATATTCTGCAAGATTCTTTTTTCTTCCAACATACATATTTGTCAATTCGAAATAGAAAACCAACATTAATGAAACATGAAAATTTTCATTCACATAAGTCGAAATTAGTTCTCGAACACTTTTCAAATGACTCTTATTTTAATAATGTTCATAAAAAATTGATTTAGGTTGAAAACTTCTCATCTATTTTTCAAAATACGTTTCAGAAAAGTTAACATTTAATTTAATTTTACATATGGTATTTACAGACAGACATATTGGTCCCAATAAAAGAGAAATTAAAAAAATGCTCAACACATTGGGAGTTAACTCCATAAAAGAGCTAATTTATGAAACTATTCCGAACAATATTCTTTTAAAAAATGAATTAAAACTTGATAAAGCAATTTCAGAGGACGAATTCAATATTTCAATAAGAAATTTATCGAAAAAAAATAAGCTTTTCAAGAACTACATTGGCTTGGGTTATCACCCATCAATAATGCCTGCCGTAATTCAAAGAAATATTTTAGAAAACCCTGGGTGGTATACTGCATACACGCCTTACCAAGCTGAAATTGCTCAAGGACGTCTTGAAGCTTTATTTAATTATCAGTCACTCATATGCGACCTTACAGGAATGAAAATTTCAAATGCATCATTACTTGATGAGGGTACCGCAGCAGCTGAAGCCATGGGTATGCTTTTTTCAACTCGAAATTCAGAAAAAATTAAAAGAAATTGTATTGATTTTTTTGTTGATAAAAATACTTTCTCGCAAACAATTTCGGTAATGAAAACAAGAGCCAAACCCTTGGGAATTAATTTACTTATTGGTGATCCAAACGATTTTAAAGGAGGAAAAAACTTTTTTGGAGCTTTTTTTCAATACCAAGGAACTTCAGGAAATATTTTAAATATTTCGGAGATATCAAAAGCTTTATCTAAAACCGAAATTCCAGTTGTAATTGGAACAGATTTATTGGCTCTCACTTTGCTTGAGGCTCCGGGAAAGTTTAACGTTGACGTAGTTGTTGGTACTTCACAAAGATTTGGAATTCCATTAGGTTACGGTGGCCCACATGCAGCATTTTTTGCTACAAAGGAGATTTATAAAAGAAATATTCCAGGCAGAATTATTGGCCAAACTATCGATATAGACGGTAATACAGCTCTTAGAATGGCTTTGCAAACCCGTGAGCAACATATTAAAAGAGGAAGAGCTACTTCGAATATTTGCACAGCACAAGTTTTATTAGCAGTGATGGCTGGGATGTATGCTGTTTATCATGGTCCGAATGGATTAAAAAAAATTGCACTTGATATTCACAACAAAGCGAAAAAACTCGAACAACTTTTAAAAACTTTAAATTTAAAGCAATTAAATGAGTATTTTTTTGACACATTACATCTTAAAATTAATGCGAAAAAACTCAAAACAATTGCTGAAAAAAACGAAATTAATTTTAACTATCCTGACAATTATCACGTTTCTATTTCAATAAATGAAACGACAACCGAAAAGGATTTAAAAGATATTACTAATGTGTTTGAAATTTATACTGGAGTTAAAGTCAATTCAAATCAGATTACCACAAAAAATGTAATATCTCCAGAAATTAAGAGAGAAAGCGGTTTTTTAACAAATAAAATTTTTAACTCCTACCAATCTGAAACATCAATGATGAGATACATTAAGTCCTTAGAAAGGAAGGACTTGGCACTCAACCATTCCATGATATCTCTTGGGTCCTGTACTATGAAGTTAAATAGTGCAAACCTAATGATACCACTAAGTTTTCCTGAATGGGGAAATATTCACCCTTTCTCACCTACAAATCAAGCCGAAGGGTATAAGGAAGTTTTGAATTCCTTAATGAAAATGCTTAACGAAATCACTGGTTTTTCATCCACCTCATTGCAACCAAATTCTGGAGCACAAGGAGAATTTTCTGGTTTAATGGTTATAAGAGCTTATCATATATCCAATGGTGATAACCATAGAAATATTTGTATAATACCTTCTTCCGCTCACGGAACTAATCCAGCTTCGGCAGTTATGGCAGGAATGAAGGTGGTTGTTACAGGAACTGATAATAATGGAAATATTGATTTTGAAGAGCTCAAAAAACACGTTATTGAGCATGCTGACAATTTAGCTGCTTTGATGATAACATATCCTTCCACCTATGGTGTTTTTGAATCGAACATAAAAAGTATTACACAATTAATTCATGAAAATGGGGGACAAGTATATATGGATGGAGCTAACATGAACGCACAGGTTGGTTTAACTAGTCCGAAAGAAATAGGTGCGGATGTCTGTCACTTAAATTTACACAAAACATTCGCCATACCTCACGGAGGAGGTGGCCCAGGTGTAGGACCTATCTCAGTAGCTGAACATCTTGAGGACTTTTTACCATCAAATCCGATTGTGAAAACTGGCGGAAATAAAGCAATTGATTCAATTTCATCGGCTCCTTGGGGATCAGCTATGGCATGTATAATTTCTTACGGATATATAAAACTATTGGGTCCCTCTGGTTTAAAGAAGTCTACTGAAACAGCAATATTAAGTGCTAATTACATCAAAGAAAGACTTGATGGTGCTTTTCCAATATTATATGTGGGTGATAAAGGACGTTCAGCACATGAATTAATTATTGACTTACGGGGGTTTAAAGAGAAAAATATAGAAGTGGTTGATATAGCTAAAAGACTTATGGATTATGGCTTTCACGCGCCCACTGTCTCTTTTCCAGTGCCAGGTACAATGATGATTGAACCTACCGAAAGTGAAAATTTGGAAGAAATAGATAGATTTTGTGATGCTATGATTTCAATCGCCGCGGAGATTTCTGAAATGGATTACCATGACGAACATAGTGTTTTAAAGAACGCACCTCACACGGAATTGATGGCAACAGCAGACAGGTGGCCTTTTAAATATAGTAGAAAAAAGGCATTGTACCCTTTAAAATATATTTCAAGGAATAAATTTTGGCCCACTGTAAGGAGAGTCGATGAAGCTTTTGGAGATCGTAACTTAGTATGTAGTTGCCCAAGTGTTAATGAATACTCAAAAGCAAGTAAATCAATGGAAAACAACAAATAAGATTTTTTTTTTCTCAAAATCTTTGTGCTTGAAAATCGTTCAAATTTTTATTGTAAGAAAAGTGATTTGTAATAAGAATTCTAAATTTGAAATTTAAAATTGAATGGGAGTTATAATTACAAAAACTGGATGTTATGTTCCAGATCTTGCCGTAAAAAATGAGAAATTTTTGCAAACCTCTTTTTTAGATGAGAAAGGCAACCCATTCTTAAAAAAAAATCAAGAAATTATTGAGAAGTTTTCTTCTATAACTGGTATTAAAGAGAGAAGATACGCAGATACAAATCATAACACTTCTGATTTAGCAACCATGGCTGCAATTAAGGCCTTAGAATCTAACGAGAAGGAAAAGGAATCTATAGACTACATAATTTTTGCTCATAATTTTGGTGATACAGATTTTGGATCAAAACAATCAGGTTTAATGCCTAGTCTTGCGTCTAAAGTCAAGGCCAATTTAAATATAAAAAACCCAAATTGTGTCGCTTATGATTTAATTTTCGGGTGTCCAGGGTGGCTAGAGGGAATTATACAGGCCTATAACTTTATTATAGCAGGGGCAGCTAAAAAGTGTTTAGTCATCGGTGCTGAAACATTGTCAAGAGTAGTTGACAATTTTGACAGAGATTCAATGATTTTTTCTGACGGAGCGGGTGCGGTTATAATCGAGAAAACCAATTCTAAAAACGGAGTAATTGCATACAAATCTGCTACATATACTGATAACAATGAGGTGGACATTTTAAATTTTGATAGTTCATATAACCCAACCGACGATCATAAATATATTAAAATGAAAGGGAGAAAAGTTTATGAATTCGCTTTAAAAAAAGTTCCAGATGCAATAAAAAGCTGCATTGACGAAGCAAATTTAGACATAGAAGAAATAAAAAAAGTTTTTATACATCAAGCTAACATGAAAATGGACGAAGCAATAGTTAAAAGATTATTCAAATTATATAATAAAGAGTTTCCAGAAAATATTTTACCAATGAATATCCAGTCTTTAGGCAATAGTTCAGTAGCTACAATTCCAACTCTATTCGATCAGGTTTTGAGGAATGAAATTGTTGACCACAAATTATATAAAAATGATACCATAATTTTTGCTAGCGTTGGTGCAGGTATGAATGTAAATTCAGTTATTTACAAGATATAAATATATAACTTTACTAAAATAATTTTTTTGATGATTAAATTCATTGAACACATCGGCAGATATTTTATAATGCTCCAAAAGATGTTAGAAAAGTTCACTAAGTTTGATGTACTAAGGAAACTTATTCTAAGAGAAATTGATGATCTTATTATCAGCTCTTTGGGTATTGTTTCATTAATATCTTTTTTTGTTGGTGGAGTTGTGGCAATACAAACAGCTATCAATATGGAGAATCCTCTTCTTCCGCGCTATTTAGTTGGTTTTGCGACAAGACAAACAATGATTTTAGAATTTGCTCCAACTTTTATTTCTATCATTATGGCTGGAAAAGTTGGGTCCTTTATCACCTCTTCTATTGGTACAATGAGGGTTACAGAACAAATTGACGCTCTTGAGGTTATGGGTGTAAATACTTACAATTATTTAATCTTTCCTAAAATAATAGCAATGACCATCTATCCATTTATAATTGTAATTTCAATGTTTCTTGGAATATTTGGTGGTTATTTTGCTTGTGTTACTGGAGGATTTACAACTCATACTGATTTTATTGACGGTTTACAGCTCGACTTTGTACCATTTCATCTTAATTATGCTTTTATAAAGACATTTTTATTTGCAATGATTTTAGCTACTATTCCTTCTTATCACGGATTTTTTATGAAGGGCGGAGCTTTAGAAGTTGGTAAGGCAAGTACGACTTCTTTTGTATGGACAAGTGTTGCTATAATCATAATGAACTCTTTTGTTACAAATTTATTACTGACATAATGATAGAAGTAACTAAACTTAGTAAAAAATTTAACGACACATATGTTCTAAAAGAGGTTAGTACAAATTTCGAAAAAGGAAAAACTAATTTAATTATAGGCGAAAGTGGATCTGGAAAAACTGTTTTTTTAAAGTGTATTTTAGGGCTTTTTAGCCCTGCGAGTGGAGAAATAATATACAATAAGACTCCCCTTTCTAAAATGAGCTCAAAAGAAAGAACAATGCTTCGAAAGGACATGGGTATGGTTTTTCAAGGTAGTGCTCTTTTTGATTCTATGACCGTTGAAGAAAACATCATGTTTCCAATGAAAATGTTTACAAACGACCATATTGATGAAATTCGTGATAGAGCAAATATTGTGATCAAAAGAGTAAACCTAATCAACGCAAACAAAAAATTTCCATCAGAGATTTCTGGAGGTATGAAGAAAAGAGTTGCGATTGCGAGGGCTATAATTATGTATCCTAACTATCTTTTTTGTGATGAACCTAACTCAGGTTTAGATCCAAATACCGCAATATTAATTGATAATTTAATTCAGGAAATTACTAAAGAATACCAAATAACAACCGTAATTAACACTCATGATATGAATTCAGTTATGGAAATAGGAGAAAAAATCATTTTCCTAGAAAGTGGAGAAAAAAAATGGGAAGGGACAAATAAAGACATTTTTAACACTGACAATAAATCTATATCTAATTTTGTTTACTCCTCTGAACTGTTTAAGAAAGTTAGAAAAATTTATGTTAAGGAAAATAAATAAATTTAATTGAAATCATTGTCTAATCTTTTAACTAAAATCTCTCTTAAATTTTGAATTGATTTAATTTTTTTTCTTGGTATAATCATTAACATTTCTTTATTGTTGACAACTATATGATCATGCAAACTATCTAATACAACTATTTTTTTTTGATCAGAAAACATAATATTACCTTCAGAAGAATTTAAATAAATTTCTTTAAATCCAATGTTTATATTTTTTTTAAGATTTTTTTTAGATAAGGTTTCGAATAATGATTCCCATGTTCCAAGATCACTCCATTCAAAATCTGACTTTATAACATAAGTGTTTTGAGCTTTCTCTAGAATGGAGTAGTCTATTGATGAGCTTTTAATCTTTGGGAAAATAATTTTAAAAAAATGAATCTCTTCTTCAGAATCGAAGTTTCTCAAATTTTTCTTGAATATTTTAATTAAGTCTGGTTCAAAAATCTTAAATGCATTTAAAATTGACTCCGTGGACCAAATAAATATTCCAGAGTTCCAAAAATACATGTTAGATCGTAAAAACTTTTCAGCCAACTCCTTGCCTGGTTTTTCAGTAAATCTTATTACTTTTTGAAATGATTCTTTTGTATCATTTACTTCAATATATCCATAATTGGTGGATGGAAATTGTGGATTTATTCCAAAAGTAACTAGTCGATCACTTTTAGAAACAGAAAATGCATGTTCTACATTTTTATAAAATTCATTTAATTTTTTAATATAATGGTCACTTGGTAGCACAATCACCTTTGACTTATTGTTGATTTGGTTAATTTTTAAAGAGGCATATAAAATTGAAGGACCCGTATTTCTTTTCAATGGTTCACAAATCAAATTATTTAAGTTTATATTAGGAATTTGATTTAATACCAAGTCTTTGTATTTTTCATTCGTTGAAATAAAAATATTTTCAATCTGAATAATTTTTTGAATTCTAGTAAATGTCTCTTGGATGAGTGTTTTTCTTGATCCTGTCAAATCAATAAATTGTTTCGGAAGAGATTCTTTGCTTACAGGCCAGAAACGTGAACCCAAGCCCCCAGCCAGAATAAGAGCATAAAAATTTTTATCTTTTTTCATTATTATAATCTAATACTAAAGTATTTGGTTGAAAGAGATATAGTTTTCCATTTGAAACTTTTTCGCAAACATACCTTTTTCTTTTTTTACTAATTTTCTTGAATATGACTTTTTTTTTATACAAAAAAAATTGGCCCATCTCTAATTTTTCAATATAAAGGTAATCACTTAAAGTATCAAATTTACTCAGAGAGATTGATAGTTCTAAATCTAAATCTGTACTCGATTTTGGATTTTTTAGATACTCTTTAAAAGCATTAAGTATAGACAAGGGGAAAATTGACTCTAAGAGAAATGGTTTGGATATTTCTTTAAATATTTTTTTCCATTCAATACCGTGAGGCCTAACTTTATTGCCGAATGATTGAAAAACCAATTGATGTGAAATTTCATGAAGCAAAGTGATTAGAAATCTAAATTTGTTCGAATCCTTATTCAAAGTGATTTTTTTAGATCCATTACCATATACTCTAAAATCACCTCTTTTAGTTTTTCTCTCCGAAACTACAGTTAAATTTAATTTATGTTCATTTATAAGATCTCCAATATTTTCTTTGGCATTGGCTGGAATAAAACTCATGAGAATCATATTACTCAGAATTTATTTAAAGTGAAAAAAACTAAATTCACAGAAGTATTTTTATTGGGTTTTCAACAAAATCCTTTAAAGTCTGTAAGAATTTTGAACCAGATGCACCGTCTATGGTTCTGTGATCACAGGCCAAAGTTAATTTCATCGTGTTCGAGACAACAATCTTATTTTTTTTAACAACTGGTTTTTGAATAATACTTCCAACAGATAAAATGGCAGAGTTGGGTTGGTTAATAATTGAAGTGAAAGATTCGATACCAAACATTCCTAAATTAGAAATGGTAAATGTGCTTCCCTCAATTTCATTTTGTAATAATTTTTTTTCTTGAGCTCTACTTGCAAAATCCTTAACTTTTAAACCAATTTCATTTAAATTTAAATTGTCGGCAAATTTTAAAACGGGAACAACTAATCCATCTTCTACCGCAACCGCTACCCCAACATGCACATGTTTATGATGAGTTATTTCATTTTCACTCCATTGACTATTAATTACAGGATGCATACTTAATGAGAGTGCAGTAGCTTTAATTATTAAATCATTGAATGATATTTTTGTTTCAGGCTGTGAGTTGTATTGCTCTCGAAATGAAATGAGATTATCAACATTATATTCAACATTTAAATAATAATGAGGAGCAGAAAATTTTGAATCTGATAATCTTTTGGCAATTGTTTTTCTAATTTGAGAGTTTTGTTTTTGAATGCTGGATTCTTTTTCAAACTTTTTATTATTGTTTAGAATGGGTGAATAATTCTCTATATCCCTTTTAATAATTCTTCCTCCATCGCCTGTACCAACTAAATTATTTAGTATAATTCCCTTTTCAGATGCCATTTTCTTTGCCAAGGGAGATGCAAAAATTCTATCAGCGTGAGGTTTAACTAATTCATTTTTAGATTTATATTTGGTATTATCAACAACTACGCTTTCACTATTATTTAAGGAAATATTTTCCTGTTTTGGTATTTCGTGCTTGGTTTCTTTTTCTTCAACAACATCTTTTTGGCCAATAGACTTTATGGCTTCTTCAACATCGGTACTTTTATCTCCAATTATAGCAAGAACTTCATCAACTGGTGTAGATTTTCCCTCTTCAACACCAATGTAAAGTAAAGTTCCATTATAAAAAGACTCAAACTCCATCGTTGCCTTGTCAGTTTCAATTTCCGCAATTATGTCGCCCTCTTTAACTTCATCACCAACTTTTTTGATCCAAGTTGATACAGTTCCTTCTTCCATTGTATCACTAAGGCGAGGCATTTTAATTATTTCAAAGTTGTTTTGGGTTTTTCTTTCTGTGGATATCTCTTTATTTTCAGTTTGTGATTTTTGCTCTAATTTTTCATTATCAGAATTTGTAATATTATTTTTTTGTTTAGAGTCTTTTTTGTCTAGATAAGATGAAATATCTTCATTTTTTTTTCCAATTATAGCAAGCATTGAATCCACAGGAACAGTTTTACCAGCCTCTACCCCAATGTAAAGCAACTCACCTGAATGAAAAGACTCAAACTCCATTGTGGCTTTATCTGTTTCTATTTCTGCTAAAATATCGCCCTCATTAATTTGATCTCCTACCTTTTTTAGCCATGACGAAACCGTACCTTCCTCCATAGTATCGCTTAGCCTAGGCATGTTAATAATTTCAGCCATAATCTATTTTAATTTATGATTTAAAAAAGGGTAATTTGGTTCCTCATAAACAGCATCATACATTACAGATACGTCAGGATAAGGAGATTCTTCAGCAAACTTTTCACATTCCAAAATTTGACTTTTTACTCTTTCCTCAATAGAAGAGATTTCATTAGTATTTAAGTATTTTTTATCGACAATTATTTTTTTAACTTGTGAAATTGGGTCTATCTTCTTATACTCCTCCACTTCAGATTTTGTCCTATATTTTTGTGCATCTGACATTGAATGGCCCCTGTATCTATAAGTTTTCATTTCAATAAAAGAGGGACCATCACCCCCGCGGGCAACTGAAATTGCTTTATCTAAAGCCTTTGCAACCGTAACAGGATTCATTCCATCAACAGGTTCACAGGGCATATTATATCCTAACCCTAATTTCCAAATTTCTTCATGATTAGCTGTTCTAGCAACAGAAGTTCCCATTGCATACCCATTATTTTCTACAACAAATACGACAGGCAATTTCCATAAAGTTGCCAAATTCAATGTTTCATGGAGAGAACCCTGTCTTACTGCACCATCTCCCATGAAACAGAGAGTCACGCACTCTCTTTCATGATATTTGTCTCCAAATGCCATTCCTGCTCCAAGGGGTATTTGACCACCCACAATTCCATGACCACCATGAAATCGAAACTCTTTTGAAAAAATATGCATGGAACCTCCTAAGCCAGAGGAAGTTCCAGTTGTTTTTCCATAAAGCTCAGCCATAACTCTTTTAGGATCAACACCCATACCAATTGGCTGTACATGGTTTCGATATGCTGTTATGATTCTGTCTTTCCCAATTTCCATAACATGGAGTGCGCCTGCTAGAATTGCTTCTTGACCGTTATAAAGATGAAGGAAGCCCCTCACTTTTTGCTGAATATAAACAGCTGCTAATTTGTCTTCAAACTTTCTCCAAAAAAGCATGTTTTCAAACCAATTTATGTAAGTATCCTTTGTTATCTTTTTCATTTAAATCAAATAATTTATCATTATAACAGCAATCAAAAATACCATTTTTTAAACAAAAATTATCAAGTAATCAATTGTAAAAACTTATTAGTTATTAGTGAATTCTCCGTTATCCTGGTCGATTTCAGTATTTTGTTCTCTTAGAGGAAATGTGATAGAAAAACGTAAAGTGTTTTCCAGAGGGTTTCGAATTTTTGATGTTGAGAATAAGTATGATATATCAATATTAGCAAAATCTATTCCAAATCCTGCCCCTAATGTTAAAAATCTCCTTGAACCCTTATCTAAGCTTTCATTAAAATACCCTGTCCTAAGAGCCAAGGATTTTTGAAAAACATATTCTAATCCAAATGCCCATGTTATTTCCTTCAACTCTTCACTAAATCCTCCAGGGGCATCCGTAAACGATTCGAAAATACCTTTTATGAAACTCACATCAGGTTGCTGGTATCCTATAAAGACTCCATCTTTATATGTTGCTATTGGTGACGGAACTAGGAGTTTGTTAAATTCTAAATTAAAACTTAAAACACTAGATTCATCCATGATTAAGTCTAAACTAGACCCTACTTTAATATTTGTTGGGATGAAGTTTTTTTGACCACCTTCATCATATTTAAGTCTTGGGCCAATGTTTGATATATTAAATCCATGTCGAAATCTAATATTTTTTTTCTTAAATTTAAAGGATTTGCCGTTGTAAAAACCAGAAATATCAATTCCGATAGAATTTGCGGGAGTGGGATCTGCATCACTTGAGAGTTTTAAATCTGATCTTATATATCTAGCTGCAACTGCCATTGAAAAAGATTGATTAAGTTTTAAACCAAAAGATGCATCTAAAGTTAATTCATTTGGTCTTTCGATTCCTTGTTGGACTATGGTATTTCCAACTAAATCGTTAAATTGGATATCACCTAAACTAAAATACTTTAAACTAAAACCCCAAGCACTTCTATCATTTTTCTTTAAAGAATATGTAATATTTGCTAAAAAAATATCATTAACTAGCTTACTTAAATAAGGTGTATAACTTAATCCAATTTTTTTTCCTTCATCCGCAAAGACATATTTAGATGGATTCCATTGTTGAGAAAAAACATCTGGAGAGGTAGCAACCCCTAATTCGCCCATACCTGCAGACCTAGCATCTGGTGAAATAAGCAAAAAAGGAACTCCCGTAGTAATTACTCTACTATTATTTTGGGAATAAAGACTAATTTTTATTTGAAATAAAATAAAAATTAAAAAAAAATTTCTATAATAGGACAATTGATTTCATTTCATATATAACGCCAGATATTGAAATTTCTTGTACTAATCATAAATACATGAACATTCTTAATAATAATATTTGCAATATTTTTTCGTTATAAGTTGCAAAAAGGAAAAAAAACTTAAATAATTTTGCATGAATAAGTTGTATATTGCGAAAGATATAAATTTCAGAATGAAGAAATTATCTAATTCTAAATCATTAGAAGCTCAATTTTTAGTTCTAATTATTTCCATACTCGTCATTTCATGTGGTAAAAATAACGCCTCTAGAGCTACTGGTTGGGATATCAATTCCAAAAAAGGTGGTTTTCAGTATAATATTGATTATGAGGATCAAGAAACAGGTCCTGGATTAGTATTTATTGAAGGTGGAACTTTTACTAAAGGCCAAGTTCAAGACGACGTTATGCATGATTGGAATAATACTCCCACACGACAGCATGTTATGTCATTCTATATAGATGAAACTGAAGTAACTAATATAATGTATTTGGAGTACCTAGATTGGTTAAAAATGGTTTTTCCTCAAGATAACCCTCAATACAAACAAATTTATGAAGGTGCCCTTCCAGACACTCTTGTATGGAGAAACCAACTTGGATACGTAGAAGAGTTAACGACTAATTATCTAAGACACCCCGCCTATGCAGAATACCCTGTCGTAGGAGTAAATTGGTTGCAGGCGGTTCAATTTGCTGAGTGGAGAACTGATAGAGTAAATGAATTTCTTTTAGAAAGAGAAGCTTATATAGAAAAAGATGTTCGGTATGGCATCAATCAAGTTGAAGGAGGCCAAGTAGACGCAAACAGCACATTCAACACTAGAGCATATCAAAAAAATCCAGCAGCTACCTATGGCGGAAAAATTGACAGTATTGCGGGTAAAAAAGGAAAAATAAAGGACACAATTAGCGTATATGCAGGTGTAGATAAAGGTTTACTTCTACCATCATACAGACTTCCCACAGAGACTGAATGGGAATATGCTGCATTGGCATTAGTAGGAGATAGAGCTTACAATGCTTACCGTGGTAAAAAGAAGTATCCTTGGAGTGGAGAATATACAAGGTCTAGTGACAGAAGGACTGAAGGTGATCAACTTGCGAACTTTAAATTAGGTGAAGGAGATTATGGTGGAATTGCTGGTTGGTCAGATGATGGTGCTGACATTACAATTCAAGTTAAGGCGTATCCACCAAACGATTTTGGAGTATATGATATGGCAGGAAATGTCGCAGAATGGGTTTCTGATGTTTATAGGCCCATTGTTGACGACGAGGCAAATGACTTTAACTATTATAGAGGTAACGTTTATTTAAAAGAAATTATTGGTCCTGACGGAAAAGCTGAAATAATTCAACCAGATCAATTGGTCTACGACACACTCCCTAATGGAAAAGTTCTTCTGAAAAGAATACCTGGCCAACTTAAACAGGTACCAATTGATGAAGAGGAAACATTTTTGAGACAAAATTTTAATGAAAGTGATAACAGAAACTTTAGGGATGGTGATATTGAATCAACTCGTCAATTTGCTGGTCAACTTGGATCTGACGATGATACAGGCGATGGAAGACCAGAGTCTACTAAAATGTATGATGCACCAACTCACCCTAAAGTGTCAAAAGATCAAGACGGAAATATTATTAGGTCAAAAGATAGATCAAATAAAAGAACTTCGCTGATAACCGATGAAGTAAGAGTATACAAAGGTGGATCATGGAAGGATCGTGCATACTGGCTTGACCCTGCGCAAAGAAGATATTTACCTCAATATATAGCTACTGACTATATTGGATTTAGATGTGCAATGACTAGACTAGGGTCTAAAAGCAAAAAAAAGAAATCAGCTCGACATAAAAGAAGAGGTTAATTTAAATTTTAAACCGTTTTTACATCATGAAAATAGATGACATACATTTTCTATTTTCGAAAAGTTCAGGAATATCGACCGATACCAGAACAATCAAAAAAAACAATATATTTTTTTGTTTAAAGGGAGAAAAATTTGACGGAAATTTATTTATTGATCAAGCATTTGACTTAGGAGCATCGGGTGTAATTTATGATGATAAAGAACTTAATTATAAATCACAAAAGGCTTTTAAAGTAAGAAATGCTTTAGAAACTTTACAAGCTTTAGCTAAACATCACAGATCAAAATTTAATATCCCGGTTATTGGTTTAACCGGTTCAAATGGAAAAACAACATCAAAAGAGCTAATAAATAGCGTTCTTTCACAAAAATTTAAAATTACATTCACCTCAAATAATTTTAATAATCACATTGGTGTTCCCTTAACTATTATGGAAATAAATAGCAAAACAGATTTAGCTATAATTGAAATGGGTGCAAATCACTTAGGTGAAATTGATCTATTATGCAATATAGCAGATCCTAATATTGGCTATATAACAAATTTTGGAAAAGCCCACCTTGAAGGTTTTGGAGGAATAGAGGGTGTTATAAAGGGCAAAAGTGAGTTGTATGAGTATATTAGAGAAAGCAAAGGGGTTATTTTAGTCAACAACGAAGACAGAATTCAAAGAGAAAAATCAAGAGGAATTAAATCTTTTTCATTTGGTAAATCCAAGAAATCAAATTGTATAATTTATAATACTACATCCAATAAAGGTTTATGTGAGGCAAGGTTGAATGATAAAAAGATTGTGTCAAATCTACATGGAGAATACAATTTTGAGAATATCAACGCATCTATAGCTATAGGTATTCATTTTGGTCTAAGTTTTGAACAAATTGAGACCGGAATTAAGAATTATATCCCGAAAAATAATCGTTCAGAAATGATTAAAACAAAAAAAAATCTACTTTTTGTTGATTCATACAATGCTAATCCAACCAGTATGAAATTATCAATCCAATCCTTTATGAAATTTAAAGGGGTTGAAAAAATCTTAATCCTTGGAGATATGCACGAAATTGGCAAAACTTCCTTAAAAGAACATGAAAGAATATTAAATTCTGTTAAGAAGAATAAAGACTTGAAAATTTTTCTTGTAGGAAAAATATTTAATCAACTTAAATTTAACTCTGGTAGAATCCATTTTTTTAATGAAATTGATGAACTAATTGAATATTTTAAAAAAAAACTGGTTACAGGTCACACCATCTTTCTTAAAGGATCAAGAAAAATTAATTTGGAAAAGGCCATTCCGATACTTTAAACAAAGTATAAATTCATAAATGATTACTGCGATTAAAATTCCTTCTTAATTAGCAATGATTGCCATATCATATGTACTCAAGTTAAATTTATCCACAACCATTTTCAGCATTTTCTCCTGCTAGTTTAACATTTTAAAATCAAAAAAATTAGATTTTAATTTTTAAAGTTAATTAATTAGGAGTAATAAGTTGGAGTGTGTTTTTAACCGATTTAATTTTATAAACACCACGATTTACATTCAAATTCTCACCATCTATTTGAATATTTTTAATTGGCTTTTGTAGAGTTATATTTAAATTTTCAATTTTTTTATAAATACTTTCTCCAGGAGAAAAATTTAAACCAAGAATAATTTTGAATATGTTTATAATATTTTTAAGATATGAGATATTTTCAACAATAAACATATCTAACATACCATCATCGGTTTTTGCTTTTGGAGTGACTGTGAAATTATAGCCTTGTTGATTTGTATTTGACACAATTAAAATTAACGGAGAACTAGTGATTCTTTCACCGTCAATATCAATAATAAATTGTTTTTCTTTTATGCTGAAAATTGTTTTTATAAATGCTAAGAAATAACCGACTAATCCTTTATATTTAATTTTATGGTAATTCTTAATAAAATCGGCACCTATCCCAAAAGCAACGTTTCCTAAAAAAACAGATTCATTTACTTTACCTATATCTACGTAGGTATAATTATGTCTTAAAATTAAATCTAGTGATTTGGAAATATCTAAAGGAATATTAAAATGCCTTGCAATCCCGTTCCCGGATCCTATTGGGACTATTGCAATTTTAAATTCTTTCTCTTTAATCTCGTTTATAATTTCGTTTATAGTACCATCTCCACCACATGCGACAATCAAATCTGTTTTGTTAAGAACGGCTTGCCTTGCTAATGTTTTCGTTTCTCCTTTAAAACTTGACTCACTAATTTTTACCTGATACTTGTTTTCATCAAATTTGATTCTAACTTGCTCTTTAATTCTCTTAGCAATTTTTGAGTTTGAAATTTTGATAATAAAATGAATTTTTAATCTCATCTACTTAGGATTATAATACATCTTATTATCAATTATTCTATTAAAGTAATCTTGTAAAAATAAACCTGTTTTTTTTTCTAATCTCAGCATATTTTGATTTTTATTTTGAATTAGATTCTCCTCGAGATTCAAATCAGATAAATTGTAAAACCCAATTGCTTTATTACCATCATAAATACAAATGAAGTTTTCATCCATCGATAAATATGCACCTCCTCCAAAATAATTAATTGTAAATGGAGGTTCATTTTTACCAGACAACAAACTCCTTCCCCAGCTTCTAAAAGGCTTTTTATATCCTACCAATTCAGCTACAGTCGGATATATATCAAGGTGGCTGGCTAAGCTGTTATCAACCCCTTTAAAATCACTATTTTTTTTGTAAATAAGTAAAGGAGTAGCAAATCTGTTTACGGTGGTTTGATAATGCTTATAATAAGACTGATTTGTATGATCTGAAGTAAAAATAAAAACTGTGTTTTCAAACCAACTTGATTTTTCTATACTTTTAAAAAACTGTCTTATTGAATAATCAGTGTATCCAACACATTTGTGAATAGGAAGATATCCGTTGTCAAATATACCCTTAAATTTATCCGGAATTATATAGGGCTCATGAGAAGACAAGGTGAAAATAGTTGCCAAAAAGGGTTCGTTTTTATTATCTAAAATAGATTTTGAAAATTGGAGGAAAGGTTCATCCCAAATTCCCCAAAAACCATCGTATTCTTCATCATTATTGAATTCATCTCGTCCATAATAATTACCATATCCTAAGGTATTTGCAAAACCCTGAAATCCCATCGAACCATTTTTTGCTCCATGCAAAAATGAAGTATCATAACCTAAAGCATTGGAAATACTTACCAATGACTCTAATTTCTGTCTAGAATAATATGAAGAAGTATATGCTATTTCAAATGACGGAACACCTGCAAGAACAGACGGCATAGCGTGAATTGACTTTCTACTTGTCGCAAATGCATTTGGAAATATCAAACTATGCTTGGATAACGAATCTAAAAATGGAGTAAAACTTTTAAAGTTGTTAATATTTCTATTTTTATTTAACTCTCCCCAATACTCTCTTCCCATACTTTCAATTATAAAAATTACTATGTTGGGTTTTTTGATTACTTCTCTTTCATTATAATTTTTAATAGGTTTTACTTGACTTGCTACTTCAAAATCATTGAATCGACTGCTCTTTTTAAACGAGTTTTTACCCCAAGTCCGAATAATTGTAAATGAAGTGTTTAGTACCACATCCGAGTGAACGGGTTTTGATAAATTATCCATTGAATCTATAAGTGTAATTGGTCTTGTGCTTTTTCTAAAGTCTCCTCCTCTAGCCATCATTACGATTAAGGCAGATGAAATAAGAATCCCAAAAATTGAACTGAGGTAATAAATTTTATTGTTTTCAATTTTTTCTTCCTTTACTTTGACCAATTTATATAAACCAATCCAAATAAATAAAAAAAGAAAAAAAAGTAAGACTAGGTTTAAGTACTGAAATAAAAAATGAAAAATTAATCTTAGTTTGTTGTTTTCTTTAGAAATTGATTCTAAGAAATTTCCCATCATCCTATTTAAATTGAATCTATAATATGCAAAATCAATAAAGTTTAGAATTAAAAAAAAACTGTTGGATATGAAGTATAGCGAAGTAGAAAAAAATTGGTGCTTCTTGAACCTTAAAAATGATAAGGGAAGGACAGAAAAAAAAATGAAAAATAAATTCGAGTAAGCTATTGCAGAGCTATCAAATCTTAATCCTAACATACTTAGAGATAAAAAATTTCCTAAGTCTGAAACTTGAACTATGTCGTTATTAAAAAATACAAATAAAAATCTTAAAAAAACATAAGCTATGTGGGCAAGAAATATCCTATATATTAGTACAGAATATTCATGTAACCTTAAATCATTATATATCATTAAATAAATTTAATAAGAGATGAATAAATTATAATCTCTAATTAAATATTATTTAAGAATGAACCCAGGGAATCTTTAAATTCAATACCCTCTAATGATCTATTTTTTGATAATTTTTTATTGGCTGACAAACCCCATAGAATAATTTCTTTATAGAAAGGAAAATCGTCCAAATTAATGTCTGAGCAATACTTTTCGATTAATTTATTCAAAGGCTCTATCGATTCAAGAGTGTCTTTATACTCCTTATCTGTAAAGTCATCTCCTAAAAAAATATCGTTTTTACTAAACCATAATAAAATTTCGTCATACGGTGTTGATTCTTCCTCTTTTTGTAACTTTTTAATTTCTGGGAAAACATCATTAAAAGTTTTTAAAATAGCGTTATTTATCAAAGTGAAAGATATTTGATCTGCACCCTCTAATTCTCCCTCATAAACTAATTCTATCTTGCCATTAATTGACGAAATTGTTCCTAAAAAGTCAGTGAGTCTAACTGATGTTGATTTTTCTCCGTTAATAATTAGTCTTCTTCTGGCGGTACTTATTAAATTTTCATATGCTGAAATACCTAGCCTAGCACTAACTCCACTCTTTAAGTCAACAAATTCACTTTTTTTTGCTTCGAAACCAATTTGTTCAACTAGATCCTTAGCTATTTCAGGAACATATATTTTTTCTAAGGAATCTCCTTTTATGTTGGATTCCTGCTGCGTTATCCTCTTTGCTATTTTTATGTTGAGTGGATAGTGGGTAAGAATCTGGGATCCAATTCTATCTTTTAAAGGTGTTACTATACTTCCCCTATTAGTATAATCCTCTGGATTAGCAGTAAAAATAAACTGAATATCAATGGGTAATCTAATTTTGAATCCCCTGATCTGTATTTCTTTTTCTTCTAAAATGGAAAAAAGTGAAACTTGAATTCTAGCTTGAAGGTCTGGTAATTCGTTGAGTACAAAAATTGATCTATGAGCCCTTGGAATCATACCGAAATGAATAGACCTTTCATCAGAATAAGATAGCTTCAAATTTGCTGCCTTTATGGGGTCAATGTCTCCAATTAAGTCAGATACAGTGACATCAGGGGTTGCAAGTTTTTCGAAAAATCTTTCACTCCTATGAATCCATTCAATTGGGGTATCACCCCCTTTTTCACTTATTATTTTTTTACCTTCACGGGATATAGGGTTTAAAGGATCTTCATTAATTTCACTTCCTTTTATTATTGGTACCCACTCATCAAGCAAAAAAATCAATTGACGAGCTAATTTGGTTTTTGCCTGGCCCCTAAGACCAAGAAGATTAATATTGTGGCCAGATAGTATCGCTCTTTCTAAATCAGGTATTACTGTGTTTTCATATCCATGTATAAACTCAAAAGTTGGGGTCCCAGACTTTAATTTATTTTCTAAATTCCTAGCAAGTTCTTTTTTAACAGATTCAGCTTTGTAATCTGTTTTTTTTAATTCCGATAACTTCTTTATTGAAGGCTTACTCATTTATATTCTTTTTTTTCTGTTAGTTTCATAATCTTCAAAAATCATTCCGCCAAGATTATCAAGGCCAGCATAAAGCGCTTTACCTCCGTTAATTTTAGTGAATTCTTTTACAAAGTGTTGTAAATATGGGTCTTGAGCAATCATAAATGTAGTTATTGGTACTTTTAACCTATGAGCAATTTTGGCCATAACATAACACTTATTGACAATTTTTGGGTCAAGTCCAACACTATTTTTATAATATGAACCGTCTTTAAGGGAAAGACAGCTCGGCTTTCCATCTGTTATCATTAAAATTTGTTTGTTATTGTTTTTTTTTCTTCTTAGAATTTCTAAGGCAAGTTCCAACCCGGCCACCGTATTTGTGTGGTATGGACCTACTTTTAAATATGGGAGTTCTTTAATGGGTATTGGTCTAGCATCATTACCAAAAACTATTATGTCTAGAGTGTCTTTTGGATACCTAGTTGTAATTAACTCTGAAAGGGCCATTGCAACATTTTTAGCAGGAGTAATTCTGTCCTCACCATATAATATCATGCTATGACTGATGTCAATCATCAAAACTGTACTCATTTGTGAATTGAGTTGCCCATCATAAACGACCAAATCATTTTCTACCAAATTTAGTTCAGAACTTCCTGTTCTTGAGTACATGTTTTTCAAACTTTCAGTGACTGCAATGTCTTCAATTGAATCTCCAAAATTATAATCTCTAAGTTCTGTCATGTCATGGTTTTTTGTTCCACTAAGATTTGTTTTATGATTCCCAGATTTTGATTTTTTTATCTTACCAAAAATTTTATCCATAGCGTATTTTCTTAATACCTTTTCCATTTTCGAGGAAATTTTTAAGAGTTCGCTCGATCCACTAGGATTTATTTCTTGAGTAACATATCCCTTTGACAGAAGATCATTTACAAAATCGTCAATGGTGTAATTTTCATCTGTGAGTTTATACTCTTTGTCTAGTTCTCTAAGCCACTCAATAGCCTCATCAAAATCACCAGATGTATAGACTATTAACTCTTTGAAAATATTAAATAGTTTTTCAAAAGGACTTACTTCTTCCTCTATAAACTTAGAAAAGTTCCAACCTGATAATTGAAAATCCATAAAAAATTTTACTAAACTTAATAAAAAACCTTAACCACTTAACTAAATTTTTATAAGAAAAATTTATTATCCAAAGATAGATTTAGCAATTATTGATTATGACGCATTTAATATTCAATTATTAAAAATTAATTCTTTAAATATTGAAATAAGGTATTGATGTTCTAAATTTGTGTTTAATTAAATGGCAACGTGCTAATCGTATGAGTCTATATACTGACTATTTAAAAGAAATTGAAAATAGAAAAAATCAAGGTTTAAGTCCCAAGCCGATTGATGATGCTTCTCTGCTCAATGAAATCATAGCTAATATAAAAGACAAGGGAAACAAACATAGGACTGCTTCAGTAGATTTTTTTATTTACAATGTATTACCTGGGACAACAGGTGCTGCTGGTGTAAAAGCAGATTTTCTAAAGAAGATTATTCTGGGACAGGAAATTGTGGGGGAGATTTCGCCAAAATCTGCATTTGAACTATTAGGCCATATGAAAGGAGGGCCTTCCATTAGGGTTTTACTTGATATTGCTCTTGAATCAACTGATGCTAACGCTAGAATGGCATGCGAAGTATTAAAAACACAAGTTTTTCTCTATGAAGCTGATATGGAACGGTTAGTTAATGCTCATAAAAAAGGAAATAAAATTGCATTAGAATTACTTGAAAGTTATGCTAAAGCAGAATTTTTTACTAAAATGCCAGAACTTCCTGAAAAAATTGAGCTAGTAACATTTGTGGCTGGAATTGGTGATATCTCTACAGATTTACTTTCTCCTGGTAGTGATGCACATTCAAGATCTGATAGAGAATTGCATGGACAGTGTATGTTTGATCATAACAAAGAGCAACAAAAAGCACTTTTAGAACTAAAAGAAAAATATCCAAATCATAGGGTAATGCTTATTGCAGAGAAAGGGACAATGGGTGTTGGTTCTTCAAGAATGTCAGGAGTAAACAATGTAGCTCTGTGGATAGGGAAAAAAGCTAGTCCTTACATACCGTTTATTAATATCGCTCCAGTAATTGCAGGAACCAACGGGGTTTCTCCAATTTTTTTAACAACGGTTGGTGTCACAGGTGGAATAGGTTTAGACTTAAAAAATTGGGAAAAAACTTATGATAAAAATGGGCAACTTGTTTTAGACGATAATAATGAACCTGTATTAAAACAAACATTTTCTGTCGACACTGGAACTTTACTTACCATTAATACAAAAACTAAAAAATTATACAAAGAGGGTAAAGAAGTAATGGATATTTCTTCTGCATTTACTCCCCAAAAAATCGAGTTCATGAGAGCCGGCGGTTCCTACGCAGTAGTTTTTGGTAAAAAGCTTCAAACATTTGCTGCAAAGACTCTAAATTCAAATATTAATAATATTTATGCACCATCAAAAGAAATATTTAATGAGGGTGTAGGACTTACTGCTGTAGAAAAAATTTTTAATAAAAATTCTGTTGGAACTTCAAGAAACATTCTTCATGCTGGATCGTATGTTCGAGTAAAAGTAAACATTGTTGGATCTCAAGATACAACTGGTTTAATGACATCCCAGGAACTTGAAATGATGGCTGCAACACTAATTTCTCCTGTCCTTGATGCAGGTTATCAATCTGGATGCCATACTGCATCCGTTTGGGATTTAAAGTCTCAAGAAAACATACCCAGGTTGATGAAATTTATGAGTGACTTTGGTCTTATAACAGGGCGGGATCCACAAAACAAATATCATCCCTTAACTGATGTGATTCATAAAGTATTAAATGACATTACTATTGACGATTGGGCTATTATCATTGGTGGTGATTCACATACCAGAATGTCAAAAGGCGTTGCTTTTGGAGCTGATTCTGGAACTGTAGCACTTGCTCTCGCAACGGGTGAGGCATCAATGCCAATTCCTGAGTCAGTAAAAGTAACTTTCAAAGGTAAAATGCATGAACACATGGATTTTCGAGATGTAGTCCACGCTACACAATCACAAATGCTTAAAAAATTTGGTGGAGAAAATGTATTTCAAGGGAGAATAATAGAAGTTCACATAGGTACTTTACCGTCAGACCAAGCTTTCACATTTACTGACTGGACGGCCGAAATGAAAGCTAAAGCATCCATTTGTATATCCGAGGACGATACTTTAATTGAATCTTTGAAAATTGCTAAGGCTAGAATACAAACAATGATTGATAAAGGAATGGATAACAGCAAAAAAGTTCTTCAAGGGCTAGTTGACAATGCAAATAAGAGAATAGAAGAAATTAAATCTGGTGAAAAACCTGCTCTAACTCCCGATGAAAATGCTAATTATTATGCAGAATTTGTTGTGGATTTAAACATCATTGATGAACCGATGATAGCCGATCCAGATGTCCACAACGAAGATGTCTCTAAGCGTTATACCCATGACACTATTCGTGAACTTTCTTTTTATCAAGGAAAAAAACCTGTTGATTTAGGATTTGTTGGTTCATGTATGGTACATAAAGGAGATATTAAAATTGTTTCTAAAATGTTGAAAAACCTAGAAGAATTTCAAGGGGAAGTAAAATTTAAAGCACCATTGGTAGTCACAGCCCCTACATATAATATTATTGACGAATTAAAAGAGGAAGGTGATTGGGAAATTCTTCAAAAGTATTCTGGTTTTGAATTTAACGATGATGCTCCCAAAAATACGGCCAGAACAGAGTACGAAAATATTTTATACCTTGAGCGCCCAGGTTGTAATCTTTGTATGGGTAATCAAGAAAAAGCTGAAAAAGGTGACACAGTTATGGCAACATCTACAAGATTGTTTCAAGGTAGAGTGGTTAAAGATTCAGACCGTAAAAAAGGAGAATCTTTGCTTAGCTCTACTCCTGTGGTTGTTCTTTCAGCTATACTTGGTAGGACACCAACCTTTGAAGAATACAAGACTGCTGTTAGAGGAATAAAACTAACCCAATTTGCGCCTCCTGTAAATAAATTGACCTCGAAACCTGGACATTTATTGTCTTACTAGCATTTGATTTAAATAGGGTTTACTTCTGACATTCGGCGCAATCTTCAATATTTTTAATCTCTTTTGGAATTAAATAAGTTTTATTTACTTGTCTAAAG
This sequence comes from uncultured Bacteroidota bacterium, assembly GCA_902635965.1. Classification (GTDB taxonomy): domain Bacteria; phylum Bacteroidota; class Bacteroidia; order Flavobacteriales; family Flavobacteriaceae; genus TMED96. The sequence goes on along the minus strand of CACPQA010000001.1, from coordinate 180,513 downwards.
TTATTATTAGAAAGATTATTTAAATGATGATGTTTTAGTAACATTCAATTCAAAATTATTAAACTATTTAATGATAAATAACTAACATATGGAAGGTTTTTAAAAAATAGATTTGATTATAATCTTAGAATTAAAAATTATTTTTTAATGGTATTTATCTATTCAAAAAGTTATTAAAAATTGAAAAAACATTTATACAATCCAATACGAGATTTAATTAAAATGATTAAAGAACATATATTTGGACTAAATACTTTTTTTAAATTTAAAAAACTTAAAGAAACAAGGCTAAAAGTTTATCAAAGTAATAAAAGTCTTTTACTTGTTGGTAGTGGGAAATCAGCTTTAGAATACAAAAATCACGATTTAAGAAATACTCATATCCTTACTGTGAATAATTCTATAAAGGCATTTGGTGACATAATTGTCGATTATTATATGTGTGCTACTGATTTTCCACAGAAGGAAATCCCCAGCAAATCAAAATTTAAAAAAAGGATTTCGAAGTACGAATATCGCTATCAAACATTGGCTTTTGCTAAGTATAAAAAATTCCCTTTTAGACCATTGATTGGTAAAACTATTTTTTTAGATTGTTTGAACTGGGCTTTTACTAAAGGCTATAAAAAAATTTATCTGTTAGGTTTTGACCATGATTATAATCCAAATAGAGTTAAAAAATGGGATGGGAAATACATTACAAATAAAGAGAAATTAGAAAAGGTTTTCAATGGAAAAAATGACGAACCTGATACTTTTTACGGCCACGGAACACCAGACCCCTTAAGATTAGGAGAAGAAAATCTTCAAAATTATTTTTATTTGATTGAATCACATGCAAAATTCTATGGATCTGAAATTCTAAATTTATCTATTGAAAAAAGAGGTCTTTCAACATTCAAAAAAGTTAAAAAAATAAATTAGTTACTAACTTATTTAAGTAGTTCATTATCAATTACTTATATTTCGATTAGGAATAAGAGATGATTTATCCAACTTTTTAGAATTTTCAATAAAAAAAAGAGACGTTAGGTGTGACCAACAATAAAAATCTGCTTTAAATAGTTTTAGTTATTAAATCTTGATCGAGTTTCATCTTAATAAAATCTATAGCAATTTGATCAATTAATTTTCCGCAATCATTTTCAAAATTAATCTTGATTCTTTTTGGATAATTTAACCAACTTTTAATTTCATCTAATTGTTTTAAAGAAAACCTTTTAAGAACCTTAACCCCCATACTATCTAAGGAAACTGCATTATAAATCTGTTCAATATGACCCTTCATTGGAATTACTAGTAGGGGTTTGTTCAAGAACAATGACTCAGCAGTCGTTGTAAATCCAGCACTCGCAATAACTCCATCTGCACCTGATAATAATTCTAAAAAAACATCTTCATGAATTGGATATAAATGAGAAGAACCAATTGACTTTTTATGTGATATGTTTCGTGAAAAAATATGCCATTGCCTGTGTGGAAGCTTATTTGTAATCTCAAGAATGGACTTCTCATTATAGGCTGGTAAATAAACTACAATACCCTTTCCTTCGGATGTGATTAATTTTTTGACTTTCGATCTAATGATAGGATGATAAATTTTTTTACTGAATTTTTGATAATGTAACCCATACCCTATTTTAACCGGTGCAAAAAATTTAAGAAAACGAATTGTAGATTTGAATTTTTTTTTGGGCTTTGGGATACCTTTTTTCAAAAGAGAAAGTTGGTTACTTATTCCGAAACAGGGAACTCTTTTTAATTTACAAGACCACGCAGAGATAGGTTCAAAATCATTGATTACTAAGTCGTAATCTTTAACTCTTAAATTGATAATATCCCTGAAAAATAAAAGTAAATTATTCTTAAAAAGCGTTTTTATCCAATCTATTCCTCCTTTTTTATTATAGAATAATGTTAATCCTTTAAGGTTTTTTTTAATTGGGTAACCCAAATCTAATTTAGGTTTTGGTCCACTGATAATCACGTCAAACTGAAAACGACGACTCATAAATGGAATAAGTTCCTTAGCTCTAGAAATATGTCCATTACCAGTAGATTGTATGGCGTAAAGCACCTTCATTATTTCTTTATCATATTAAATTCATTCATCATTTCATTATATAATTCTTTATATGACTTTTCTTGATCTGTTGATACGAATTTTTTAAATTTTGATGAATCATGATAATAAATTGACCATTTAGAATTGTTATACTCCAATGCTGTTAAGTTCTCTATCCAATCTCCTGAATTCAAATACGTGACTTTACTATTTCCTATTTTGTATTTTTCGATTTTGGGATGGTGGATGTGTCCACATACCACATATTTAAAATTATTTGATGAAGCAATTTCAACAACAATACTTTCAAATCGATTAATATATTTTATAGCACCTTTTACACTGTTTTTGATTTTTTTTGAAAAAGACATTTTATTGCGTCCTATTTTTTCAAAAATAAAATTGATAAAACTATTTATTAAGATGAGAAGGTCATAACCAACCCCGCCAAGTTTGGCAATCCATTTAGAATATTGCATAGTTACATCAAAAACATCTCCATGGAAAAACCAAGTTTTCTTACCGTCGAGGGTTAAAATTACCTTATTTACAATGACAAATTTTCCCATTTTGAAACCTTTAAATTTCCGGAGCATTTCGTCGTGATTTCCAGTAACATAATAGATTTCCTTTCCTTCAGAAATCCACTTGAGTACATGTTTGATTATTTTCATGTGAGATTTCGGCCAATATCTCTTACTGAACTGCCATATGTCAATAATATCTCCATTTAAAACAACGATTTTAGGATCTATAGATTTCAAATAGATAAGTAATTCTTTTGCATTACATCCGTAGGTTCCTAAATGAACATCTGAAACAACTACAAGCTCGACTTGTCTCAAATTTATAATTTTGAATTTAAAGTAATTAAATAATGATATAAAATAGATTTACCATAAGTTAAAATTGGATTAAGTTTATGTAAAGTGAGTAAAATTAATAATAGATATCAAAGATTGACAACTGACCAGAAGTTGAAATTTCTACAATTATCAATGCATTATGTTATACCAAAATTGCGAAGTAGTGTTGTGAAAAACGAAGAACAAGATGTGCCATTATGGTTGGAAGATGCAGAGATTGAAATTATCAGCAGAGATAAAGAAACTGATGATTGGAAAAGTGAACTTGTGCCAATTCCAACACGTGCAGAAGCATAAAAGTTCGCATATAGTTCGCATTGGCATAAAAAAAAAGAGGTCGAAACCTCTCTTAAGTGTTGTGGGTCATATTGGATTCGAACCAATGACTTCTACCCTGTCAAGGTAACACTCTGAACCAACTGAGTTAATGACCCAAATAAGGCATAATATACAAATCTTTAATCTATTGATTCAATAAAAATTAAATTTGATAATTAGATAGAATTAATTTTTACAAATTATAATGTTTATTTAATTAGATTTGTCAAAAAAGTTGTCATGATTATAGGAACTCCTAAGGAAATCAAAAACCACGAATCTCGAGTTGGTTTAAATACCGCGAGTGTTGGGTCTTTAGTTGATAACGGCCATAAAGTTTATATTGAAAAAAATGCTGGTATTAAGAGTGGTTTTTCTGACAACGATTATAAAAAAGCGGGAGCAGAAATTTTATCTACAGCAAAAGAAATTTATTCTAAATCCGAACTCATAGTAAAAGTTAAGGAGCCTCAAAAAGAAGAATTTAGTTTAATCCAAAAGAATCAAACTTTATTTACATACTTTCATTTTTCATCCTCAAAAAGTCTAACTGAAGCAATGATCAAGTCCAAGGCAACTTGCATTGCATATGAAACAGTTGAAACAAGTGATAAGAAGTTACCTCTTTTAACACCAATGTCTGAGGTGGCAGGTAGAATGGCTGTTCAACAGGGTGCAAAATACTTAGAGAAACCTCAGTTGGGAAAAGGAAAATTGATTGGTGGGGTTCCAGGTGTAGCCCCAGCTAAGGTAATAATTATTGGAGCTGGAATTGTTGGAACCGAGGCAGCAAAAATGGCTGCAGGCCTAGGAGCACAAGTGATTTTATTTGACATAAATCTAGAAAGACTAAGATATTTAAGTGAAGTACTTCCTAAAAATGTAATTCCTTTATATTCTTCAAGAGAAGCAATTATAAATCACTTATCAACTTGTGACGTGATTATTGGTTCAGTTCTAGTACCTGGCGCAAAAGCCCCAAAAATAATCACAAAGAATATGCTTGATAAAATGGAATCAGGTACTGTGCTTGTAGATGTAGCAGTTGATCAAGGTGGATGTTTTGAAACTTGCAGAGAAACAACACATCAAGAACCCGTTTATTTAATCGACGGGAAAGTTCATTATTGTGTAACTAATATTCCAGGTGCAGTCCCTATGACCTCAACAAACGCTCTAAATAATGCTACTTTAAGCTACATTCAATTAATAGCTGATTTAGGTTGGGAAAAAGCTTGCAAAAAAAATCAAGCATTAAATAAGGGACTTAATATGCATGACGGTAAAATTGTATACAAAGCTGTAGCTGAGACCTTTGGTTACAAGTACTTTGAAAATAATTTTTAAACAAAGCTTGTGGTTGACAAACTAAAAAAAATAGTAGGAGAAGATCGTATTTTATCTGATGGTAACGAAAAATTAAGATTTGATCATATATGGAAAACAGATATCCCTACAAATGCTATAGCAGTAGTGTTCCCAAAAGACACTAATGAACTTTCCTCAATTATGAAGGTATGTTTTGAAAACAATCAAAAGGTTTTAGTACAAGGAGGATTAACAAATTTAGTAGGGTCAACTAAAACCTTTAAGGATGAAATAATTGTCTCCCTAGACCGAATGAATAAAATTATAGAAATTGATGAAAAAAGTAGAACAATAACTCTTCAGTCTGGGGTAATCGTTGAGGATGCTATAAATGCTGTTAATGAAAAGGACCTTCTTTTACCACTAAATTTTGGAGCAAAAGGGTCTGCTCAAATCGGAGGAGTTGTATCAACTAACGCTGGGGGACTGAGAGTATTGAAATATGGAATGACAAGAGGATTAGTTTTAGGCTTGGAAGCTGTATTATCTAATGGAGAAGTTATTTCATCAATGAAAAAAGTAATAAAAGATAATTCTGGATATGACCTAAAACAACTTTTCATAGGTTCAGAAGGGACCCTTGGTATTGTTACTAAGGTAATTCTTAAATTAGAAGAGAAACCTGAATCAAGATGTTCTGCACTAGTAGCCTTAAAAGGTTATGACAAAGTTATCTACCTTTTAAAATTTATCGAGAAAGGTTTATCTGGAACATTGACGGGCTTTGAATTGATGTGGAATGAGACATATGTAACAATGCAAGATTCCTCTGAAAACTACTCATCTCTTCTACCAGGCACATACCCATTTTATGTATTTATTGAATCATTGGGTTCTAACTTAAGTAGTGATTTTGACAAATTATCTGAACTTATCTCTGGAGCGGCTGAACAAAACTTGATTGAAGATGCATTACTTGCACAAAATGAAAGAGAACAAAAAATTATTTGGGATATGCGCGAAGACGTTTCTGTGTTAGCAAAAAAATCTAGGTTTGACCAACATTTTGACATTAGCTTACCGATCCCTATAATTGACAGGGAAGTTCAAATCGCTACAAAAAAACTTAAACAACTATCATTTGTTGAATATGTTTTTACTTTTGGTCATGTTGCAGACGGCAATATTCATTTCATTATTGGAAAAAATGATAACTCCTTAAAAAATACAGAAAAGATTAATCATATAATCTATTCTAATCTTAAAGAGAATGGAGGTTCTGTTTCTGCAGAACATGGTATTGGACTCGATAAAAAAAAATATCTGTATACCTCGAGGTCAACGGAAGAAATCAACTTGATGAAGACTCTAAAAAAAATTTTTGATCCAAAAAACATATTAAATCCTGGTAGAGTAATTCCAGATTAATTTTTAGAGTTTAATTTTATAGTCATATTCCTTATACTCAATATATAAGGATATCTAGAGTGCCTTACATAATAATTTGGAATACTTAATTTGTCCAGTGGATCCGAACCTGCCGTAGTTTCGGTAACATCTAAATATTTGTCTCCGTCATCATCGTTATCAGCATTATTGCCTATACCGTCACCATCTGTATCAATTTGTTCTGCTGGATCTAGTGGAAACGCATCTATTAAATTAGCAACTCCATCACCGTCTGTGTCTTCGGTAGGAGAAGACGTCACAGTTGACACAGGCATTTGTGTATTTAAGGCTGACGGATCTGTTGGATATGGAATTTCTTTAATTTCTTTTTCAAGTTCTTTTCTTTCAATATTTAAATTAAATGAAGACAGTGAAGGTAAATCAATGCTGGCTCTTTTAAATACATTATTTGTCATGCTAGAAGCAACCCACATTGTAATTCCATTATATTTTATCAAAAACCTTCTGGTACCAGGATAAATACTTGAAATATTTATTTTTGTATCCGAAGAGGATGCTGATTGAGGATCAATGTAAACAGCATCTGAGGGCGAACTAATTGAAGTACCTGTAATTGAAGACTCAGTTATATAGATTACAGGTACTTTCTCAATTTTGTATTCAAATTCTAGTGTTAGACTATTAGATGGAAAGTTTTCAAAATTTTTATCCGCAGAAACTGTATGTTCAGAAGTGTACGGAATAGTAATCCATGACTCATAGGTGTTTCCAGAGGAATCATTAGGATACTGAAAATCTGAACTAACAGAACTTGTCCCAGTAACATTCCAGCTGGTGGCTTCTAGACCTCTAAAATCTAAATCATCTTTATAAAAAATATCTATAAAGTCCTTGAAGTATCTTTTATCTGTGTCGTCAACATTAAAAACTTCGAGCCCTACATCAAATTTTCCAAATTTTTCGTAAGTAACTGTTTCTGTGATTTCGCTTATAGAATCATTCGTTTTTCCTCCAGGAAAACTCCATGACAAACTATCAATATTACTTGCAGACGCGATGAAGGAAACGTTAAAAGAAGGTGAACCAGTATTTGTATTTACACCCAATGTCCTGGATGAGGAAATAAATGAAGCAATGATTTTTCCAGTGTTTTCCCAATGTTCGTTTGTAGAAATTTCACTCTTCTCCGGCTCATATGGGGGTGGTACACATCCATAAAAGAGAATAATAAGAGTTATAATAATTACTTTATATTCCATCTTGACCATATCAACCAAAAAAAAAATTAAACATGAAACAAATTAACATTTAGAATATATTTTATTTTAATAAGAATTATTTCCATAAATATTAATTTTTGTAAAAATACAAAATTTAAAATGTTACAATTAGTATTTAATATTTAAGAATTTATTGCGTGGTATCAAATATTTAAATAAATTTCAAAATATATAGTAAAAAATAATAGTTGAAACAATTTGTCAAAAAATATAGAGGTTTAGTTCTTTTGATTTTCCTTGGATTATTAATAAGTCTTATAGATAATATAGTACTTAAAGGATTTTTTAGGGGGGAAGATTTATCAAAACACCTTCTATATATATGTGTTCTCCTAGCTGCTTTATTTTTTGTACTTTATGTTGTGGTCAAAGAATGAAATTTATTGATTTAATTTTAGATCCTTGTTCATGGACTTTATAAGTAAAAAATTACTTGATTATTGTATATCTCACAGCAGTAAAGAATCTGAAATATTAAAAGAATTAAATAGACAAACTCACATTAGAACACTTAATCCAAGAATGATTTGTGGAAGGCATCAAGGTAGATTTCTAAGTATGGTCTCCAAGATAATAAGACCCAAAAAAATTCTAGAAATTGGCACTTTTACAGGATATTCAACTCTTTGCTTGGCAGAAGGACTAGAAACACAAGGAACAATCGACACAATTGACAATAATTTTGAATTGAAAAAAATTCAAAATTACTTTTTTAATCTTTCCAGACTGCAAAACCAAATTAGACAGTTCACTTGTGACGCAATAGATATTCTCCCCATGTTGAAAGATAAATATGATCTTATTTTTTTAGATGCTGATAAGAGAAATTATTTAAAATATTTAAATTTTATAATTCCGTTACTTAAAAAAAAAGGTGTGCTTATTTCTGACAATGTATTGTGGAGCGGTAAGGTTGTTAAAGCAGACGATAATGAGGATTTAGAAACTCAAATTTTAAAAAAATTTAACCAAAAATTATCCAATCATAAAGACTTGGAGACAGTATTATTACCAATTAGAGACGGGATAAGTATAAGTATTAAAGTTTAATTTTTCCTTTTTACTGAATCAGTTAAATCCTCGAAGTCACTTTTTGCTTCATCTATTTCTGACTCAATCTGATCTTTAATTTCGCTAACTGGATTATCTTTTGTTGTTTTCTGAATTTCACTTTTAATTTCATTTGTAGCCTGTTTTACTTGTACTATTCCTTTAGCAAGTGTACGAGCAAAAGAGGGTATTTTATCCGCTCCAAAAACGAGAAGAATTATAAAGAAAATAAAAAATATTTCGGCTCCACTTATAAATAAATACATAATAAAAATAAATATTAAAATTAGCCTTTTATTTTTTCTTTAAATTTATCAAAATCTGAAGTATTATTTTTTTCTGGCCAAGAATTATTATTTAAATTAATATCTGCAGTTTCAGCTTCCGGATCTAAGTCAACACCTATTAATTTTTTGTCGCTGGTTATAAGTCTTTTTACCAAAGAATCATTTTTTCTCCAAATCTGAACAGGATACTTAATCCTTTCTTTAGTTCCATCTTCATAACTGTAATCAACAATGATTGGCATAACAAGCCCTCCAGGTTTTTCAAATTGTATTTCATAAAAGTATTTAGGTAATTTTTTATCATCACCTAAAGCCGCATCTAAAGCTTCAAAACCAGATGTTAAATCTGATTCGATTTCAGAATTTTTTTCAGATTCTTTAGTGTTTTTTCGCATGAAAACAGTTGGATTTAAATCACTAACTTTCATACCATACTTAGATAAAATACTATCAATTTCTTTTGATGGTTTTTCAGAAATAACATAATCATCCACTGATTTAATACCAATATCAACAACATCTGTGGAATAAAACCATCCTCTCCAAAACCAATCCAAGTCTACAGCAGATGCATCCTCCATAGTTCTAAAAAAATCCTCTGGAGTAGGATGTTTAAATTTCCACCTTTTGGCGTAGGTTTTAAATGAAAAATCAAATAACTCGCGTCCCATAATTGTTTCTCTTAGAATATTTAATGCCGTAGCTGGTTTTGAGTAGGCATTAGGACCTAGTTGAAAAACATTCTCTGGGTTTGACATGATCGGAGACAAAAAGTCTTGATCACCTGACATATACCTTATAATTTTTGAGGGATCTCCTCTTCTTGAGGGATAATCTTCCTCAAATTCTTGTTCAGTTAAATATTGGACAAAGGAATCTAATCCTTCATCCATCCAGCCCCACTGCCTTTCATCTGAATTAACTATCATTGGGAAAAAGTTATGTCCAACCTCGTGAATAATAACACTAATCATTGCATATTTAGTTCTATCCGAGTAAGATCCATCTTCATTTGGTCTTCCATAATTCCAACAGATCATTGGATATTCCATCCCCTGATTTTTTGAATGTACAGAAACGGCTTTTGGATATGGATAATCAAATGTATATTTTGAATAAACTTTTAGGGTATGTGCTACAACCCTAGTAGAATATTCCTCCCACAAAGGATTACCTTCTTTTGGATACAAAGATGAAGCTATTATATTTTTACCACCAATTTTAACAGCCATCATATCCCAAATAAATTTTCTTGAGGAAGCGAAAGCGAAATCTCTAACATTTTTTGCAACAAAATGCCACGTGCTTTTTCCATTAGACTTTTTCTTTTCTTTCTCTCTAACCTCCTCTTCTGAAACAATTATAACTGGTTTGTCGAATGAATTGGTGGCCTTTTTGTATCTCTGTAACTCGGACTTTGACAATACATCTTTTGGGTTTTGTAGCTCACCAGTTGCTTCCATTATGTGATCATCTGGAACTGTAATTTTTACGTCATAATCCCCAAAGTTTAGAGCAAACTCTCCGTTGCCCCAAAACTGATAATTTTGCCAACCTTCAACATCATTATAAACAGCTAACCTTGGAAAAAATTGTGCTATAACATAAGCTCTATTATCATCCTCACTAAAATATTCATAACCAGATCTATCTCTTGCAGGAACATGGTTGTTAATTTTATACCACCATTTAATTGAGAAATTAAATACTTGACCACTTTTTATTGGATTTGGCAAATCAACTCTCATCATTGTTTTATTAATTGTAAATCTTAGAGGTCTACCACTCTCATCAGTTACCTTATCAATATTAAAGCCTCCAACAAATTTTTCTGATGTAAATTCCTCAACAAAAGAGTCAATAGAGGACATCTCTGGAATTCCGGAAGAAGCTTTCATATCTTCCATATTGTAGTCTCCTCTTATATTTTGGTCTAATTGAATCCATAAATAAGATAATTCGTCTGGTGAATTATTTTTATAATTAATTCTTTCGTTACCATAAAGTTTTTCATTTTTATCGTCTAAAATAATATCCATTGTATAATCAACTTTCTGCTGATAATAATCTTTCCCGGGAGAACCTGATGCCGTTCTATATCTGTTGGGTGTTGAAAACTCTTCGTAAAGTTGCTTGAACTTATTATTGTTTTTGTGTCCACTTGGCGCTTTAACTTCTTGTGATGTTAGAAAAGGTGATGTGAAAATTAAAAAAAAACTTAAAAATTTAATTCTTTTTATCATTTAATATATTTTGACCGTAAATATATCAATTTCATTTCTCAAATGAATATTGAAAAGTTTTATTTAAGGAAGTTAAGAGGAAACTTTTCTTTAAATTTTTAAATTTTACATGAACTATGTTTTTTTGGCTTTCAATAAAATTGACTAAAAAGCTGTTGTATACTTCAATTTTAAAATTTTTAGAATTGGAAAATTTTGCCTCGTAATAAACAACCAATAAGTCATCTTTCAATTCATATCCCAAATATTTTAATTCCTGCTTTTTTTTATTAATTGATATTTTAAAATTTTTGTGAATGAAGTCCTCAATGACCAAGTTAATGTCATCATTATATTTTTTTTCAAAAATTAAGGCGGTATTTGAGGTTTGAAATCTTATTAGATTTTCTACATCATCCACAAAAAATTGTGATGTGATTTGAATTTCATTTTTATCTAAGACAAAATTAACACTTGTTGTGCTTACGTAAAAATCATGGCTTGGATATTCGTTTGCACCAAATTGAAGAATAAAAAAAATCATAAAATTAGTTAGACTCATTGTTGTAAATTTTAGCGTAAGTATTAAGTTCTTGAATCACTTTTTGATGCAAATCTTGATTAAAATAATAGATAATTTCAGAATTTTCAGAACATCCTAGAATAAAATCATATACCTGATCATTATCAATATTAAAATTCTCAATAAAAAAAATTAAACCATAAAATTTTATGATCGAAAAAATTGATAGAAATTTAGAATCTAAAGATCTCCTTTTTTTTAGTTTTTTGTAGTAACCTGAAATATGTTTATAAAGTGCCTCAACATCAATTTGCATTGAGGTACCTAAACCTAAAAGTAATTGTGTAGCATTTTGTATTTTCTCCTTCCTTTCACCTTTAAATCCGGGAATACCAAAATCATCAAAGTTTTTCCTTTCTTCTAATCCTGATTCCAATAAATCATATTTTAAGTTGCCTGTTAGAGAATTATTTGTTACAATAACTTCATCCAACTCATTAACAAAACCTTTTAGATAAATGGTTATTTCTTTAGAAGAAAAAATATTTTCTGTAATAATCAATTCATATTTTTCATATTGAATAGAACTAAAAACTAATTTCTCTCCAATTGAAACTGATATTTCAAATAATCCATTTATATCCGTAACCTCAGCATTTCCTCTAGATGTGTTAATTACATGAACATTGCCTATTGGTATTTCAGAATCAAAAACATATCCAGTTAACAGTTTGTATTTCTGGGCACTAACTATTATTGACCAAAAAAAAAATTACTAATTGATATTTTTTCAACGGGAGGAATTTTTAAATTTTTTTGACTCATTAAACAAATACTCAATTAATTCAAACTCTTTGTTTTTTTTGAGCAGACTTTTAATCTCTTGTTTTTTGTCCATTAATTCAAGAAAACCAATTATTTCAAAATTTTTTAAACCTAAGTCACTCACAAAAAAATTTATATCGAAAACAAGAGGTAAAGCTTTTGATGGAGTAAGTTTTATTTCCTCCTCCATTTTACCATCTCTTAGAACTTTTGCAAGAAGCTTCGCTACATTCACAATATTTATACCTCTGTATAGCTGGTTTTGTCGAATAATTTCATTTTCAACTGCAGTTGACTTGTCGTCTATGTAGTCGACTTTTTTAAACTCCTCCTCTTTAAGATCAAGAAACTTATCTGTATTATCTGGACTAATAACTACTTCGTCTAGAAAATTAACCCTCTCATTTACCTCGACTACCAATCTGTTTTTTTTCATTATCTCCTTTGTTATTTTTACCGTTCTTATTTTAAACTCTACAGATGAAAAAATAATTTCATCTCCAACTCCAGCTAAAATTTCAAACTCACCATTAGTATCGGTTATCGTATTATTTTGATTGGTGTTATTAATAACATTAGCAGCAATTACATTACTATTTCTATACATTAACTTTCCTCTTAATATGACCCTTTTTTCTTGAGAAAAAGCTACAAATGAAAAACTTAAAAAGATGAATATTATAATTTTTTTCATTTTGTAAAGCGATTTTTCATTTAATTATTAATGTAGAGCGGAAGACCGGGTTCGAACCGGCGACAATCAGCTTGGAAGGCTGATGCTCTACCAACTGAGCTACTTCCGCTTGTCATTAAATATACTAAATATCAATATGTTTTATAAAATGAAAACCAAGAATTTTAAAACCACAGTTGTAGTAAAATTTGTGGGACAAAGTATTTTGTGAGTAAGTATTTAATTCCACACACTCGAAGCCTTTATTACAAACATATTCTTCAACAAAGGAAATAAGTTTTGACCCGACACCAAACCTCCTGTATTCAGGAAGAATATAAACATGATCCAACTCACACGACCTACCTGAATACAATCTAGTTTGAAACCATAATCCGACAACGCCTATTAATTTAGCTTTTATAAGTACACCAATGCATTCATAATTTTGGGAAAACATTTCCTTTTGCCTTCTAGTTAAAACGTTTTTTGGTATTTTATTTTCATTAAGTTTGTCAACCAAATAAACAATTTCATTTATATTTTTTTCGGAAAGTATCTTGAATTTATAATTCATAATTTTAATAATTTTGTATGATCAACCTTAAACATTACATCATAAACTTAATTTTATTTTTTTTTATAACATCAATTATTTTTTCACAAAATAACGACACAAAAGGGGATTTATTCCTGCTAGGAAAAAATGATTTAAAAGAAACCCTTAGATCAGGTCTGTTGCCTGAAGCTTATCTAAAATTTAAACAGATGCAAAATGACGCAAAAAAAGAAGGTATTGAAATTGAAATTGTCTCAGGATATAGGAGTTATGAAAAACAAAAAAATATATGGAACAATAAATACAATAAAAACTTTGAAAGAAGGATTTTTGGTATTAAAAATATAAATAGAATCATTCAATATTCAACGCTTCCAGGAACATCTAGACATCATTGGGGTACCGACATAGACATTATAGATAAAAGGTTTATTCCAAAAGGGGATTTACTAATCGAAAGAAATTATGCTGAAAATGGTATTTACAGTCAACTTTACCATTGGATGAAAAAAAATTCTAGAAAATATGGTTTTTACTTAGTATATGACGATTCACCTCAGAGAAAAGGGTTCAAGTTTGAGCCATGGCATTACAGTTATAAACCATTATCTGTAATATTTTTAAGGCGTTTTATTGATCGTAACCTTCTATTTAAAATTACTCAGGATTCGTCTTTACTTGGAACACGGTTCATTGATAATTCTTTTTTAAAGATTTATCTAAAAGAAAATTTATTAGACATCAATAAACACTTAAAATAAATGGTTAACTTAATGTTAAGATTAAATAATTTAAAATGAAAAATGAATATTATAATCCAGAAGATTTAAAAAAATTTACAAGCATAACTGATTGGAATAAAGAACTCGGAGATAAATTTTTTAACTACTATGAAAACGTTTTTGCTGAAGGAAAACTGTCTTCTAGAGAGAAGTCTTTAATTGCATTAGCTGTGTCTCACGTTGTACAGTGTCCTTATTGCATTGACGCATATACAAAAGATGGACTTGAAAAAGGAATTGAAAAAGAAGAAATGATGGAAGCTGTTCATGTTGGTGCAGCAATCAAAAGTGGAGCAGTCTTGGTCCATGGGGTCCAAATGATGAATCGATACAATAAATTAAGCATGTAAATGATTAATCGACCTAATAAATAAATCTAGATCTATGGATGTATCTACGCAATTAGACATATTAAATAATGGTATATTTTCTGACGGAAAACTTCCACTTTTTAAAAAAAAACTTAAAGAGGTAAATATTCCAGATATAAAAAAAGAACAATTAAAAATTCTTCAATTAAATATTGGTTATATGTGTAATCAAACATGCTCTCATTGCCATGTTGATGCCGGACCTAACAGAAAAGAAATGATGTCAATGAAAGTTTTAAAAAGGTGTTTAAGTCTGATGACTGAAAATAAAATTGAAACCGTAGATATCACAGGTGGGGCTCCAGAAATGCATCCAAACTTTAGATGGTTTGTTAAAAGCATCAGAGAAAAAACCAAAGTAGATGAAATTATAGTTCGTTCCAACTTGACTATAATTTTAGCAAACAAAAAATTTTTTGATCTTCCAAATTTTTTTGCCGATAATAGAATTCATGTTATTTCATCTCTCCCTTTTTATAACAAAGAAAAAACAGACAATCAAAGAGGAAAAGGGGTTTTTGATAAATCAGTTTTAGCACTAAAAGAATTAAATAAAGTTGGGTATGGAAAAACCAACTCTAACTTAAAATTAGACTTGGTGTATAATCCTTCTGGAGCATTTTTACCACCAGATCAAGAATTGTTGGAAATAAAATTCAAAGAAAAGCTATATAATAATTTTAAAATAAAATTTAATAATCTATTTACGATAACAAATCTTCCAATAAGTAGATTCTTAGACTATTTAATCGCTTCTGAAAATTATGAAGAATATATGGAAACTCTTGTTAGTCGTTTTAACCCAAATGCAACGGAGGGACTTATGTGCAAAAACACAATTTCAGTTAGTTGGGAAGGGTATATTTACGATTGTGATTTTAATCAAATGTTAGATCTTAAAATAAATTCAAAAAATAACACAGTTTTTAACTGTAAAATCCACGGATTAGTTGATAAAAAAATTCAAGTTTCCCAGCATTGTTACGGGTGTACCGCTGGAGCAGGAAGTAGTTGCCAAGGAACCATAGCCTAAAGTAATGTTGAAAAATAATCCTTTAGTTTTGGTATTTTGTAAAAACCAAATAATAGGCAAGGTAAAGTCAAGATTGGCTCTGAATATCGGCCAAAAAAAAGCCCTTTTAATCTATTCCGAACTTGTAAAAAAAACTGCTTTTATAGTTAACAGTTTGTCTTCAGAAGTACATGTGTATTATTCAGATTATATTGAAGAAAATGATAATTTTAATTCTTCAAAAATTAAAAAATTTATTCAAAAGGGAAATAATTTAGGAGATAGAATGATAAATGCTTTAAAAATCAGTTTTAAAAATTTTTCTCCAATTGTTGTAATTGGTTCTGATCTGTGGGAATTGGAAATTAGTGATATAAAGGATGCTTTTGGAATTCTAGAAAAAAAGAATATTGTTATTGGTCCTTCAACTGATGGAGGATATTATTTAATTGGAATGAATTATTTAGATACTAAGATTTTTGAAAATAAGAATTGGGGTCAACAAAGCGTTTTAAATGACACTATAAGAGATATTGACGATAAAACAAACATGCATTTACTAGATGAAAAAACTGATATAGATACTTATGACGACTTGAGTCAGTTTCCGGATCTTAAAATCAAATTATGAAATCAAAGGAGAAGATAGAGGAATCAGTAGAATATATTTTACAAAATAAAATAAAAAAATGTGACCTTGGTATTGTTATTGGCACAGGCCTTGGCGGTCTTGTTAATACAGTAAATATTATTGCTGAGATCCCATACTCATCAGTTCCTCATTTCCCAATTTCAAAAATGGAAATGCAAAATTCAAGAATTGTTTTTGGTAGGATAAACTCAAGAGAAATTTTAATTTTTGATGGAAGATTTCATAAATATGAAGATTTGAGTTACTTCCAAATTACTTACCCTATTTATATTATGAGTCGATTAGGAGTTAGCAAGTTAATTGTGACAAATGCTGCAGGAGGAATAGATTTAAAATTAAAAAAAGGACAACTCATGATAATAAAAGATCATATAAATCTACAAGGTGGGTCGCCACTAGCAGAAAAAGAAAATTTTGGGATGGGTGAAAGATTTGTTGATATGAGCAGACCCTATTCAAAAGATTTAATTGAAAAAGTGATTAATATATCAGACCAATCTAAAATTAAAATCGATTTAGGAGTCTATGCTTGTGTTGTTGGACCACAATTAGAAACATCAGCAGAATATAAATATCTTAGAATAATTGGAGCAGATGCAGTAGGAATGTCCACCGTGCCAGAAATAATTGTCGCTAATCAGCTTGGAATAGAGTGCCTAGCTATTTCAGTAATTACCGATTTGTGTGATCCGGAAAATCTTGAGCCAATAAAAATTAGAGAAATAATTGAGATGGGTAAAAAAGGCGAAAAGCAACTTTTAAAAATTTTAATTGAACTACTAAAAGATGTTTAAAGTGAAATACAAATGTGTATTATTTTTGGTACTATTTTTTTTTGCTTCTGATAGTTTAATCTCACAGAAAAATATTCATGATCTCTGGGACTCTGAATTAAAAAAGTATGTCGATGATGAGGGAAATGTCAACTATCGCGTTTGGAAAAAAAATTCAAAACTATTAGAAACCTATTTGAAAAATTTAGAAAACAATCCTCCAATTGAGCAGTGGACTAAAAATGATTCATTAGCTTATTTTATAAATGTCTACAATGCTGTTACAATAAAATTAATTTTGGATAATTATCCTTTAAGGAGTATAAGAGATTTGATTATTCCTTGGTGGCTAAAAAGATTTAAGCTTAAAAATGAAAAAATAACACTAAATTTTATTGAGCATAAAATTCTTAGAAAGATGGATGAACCAAGAATTCACTTTGCGATCAATTGTGCTTCAAAGTCGTGTCCTAAACTTCAAAATTTTGCCTATTACTCACATAGATTAGAAAATCAATTAGAAAATGCAACGATTGAATTTATAAATGATCAAGCAAAGAATAAAATAAATGTTAACTGTTTGAAGTTGTCAAAAATATTTTCTTGGTTTAAGGATGATTTTGGAAATAAGATTCAATTGCTGAAATTTGTAAATAAATATTCTGGAGTAAAAATTATGGAAAATACAACAATAGAATATTTAAATTATGATTGGAATTTAAATGAGAAATTATTGAAATGAGTTTTATAAAAAATATTTTTCAGTATGGCATAGCTTCGGCATTCGCAGGAATTTTTTGCTGCGTTGCTCCAATGATTTTATTCCAACTTGGTTTAATTGGAGGAATTTATGCTATTTCTTTTGCTGACTTTTTTTATAAACCCGACGGATCTCTTGGTTTGTTTGGCTGGTTAATTAGAATTATCGGATTATCTATAGTTTGTTATGGTATATATAGATTTAACATTAAAGAAGACTGTTCTTTAAATTCAGATAAACAAAAAAGAATCAATAAACTATTATTTTCTTTTATATTAATAACCTTTTCCTTGTCACTTTTCCTCTCTTTTGAAAAACTATCTTCAATTTATTTTGATGAGTATATTGTACCTGCTCAAAAAAAGGAATATCAAGAAAAAATAACTGAGTGAGGGTATCAGTCATTATTCCTGCATTTAACGAAGAGAAAAGCATCCCGTACGTTTTAAATGATATTCCGAATTTTGTTAATCAAGTTATAGTTTGTGATAATTCATCAACCGATAAAACATCTGAAACAGCAAAAAATTTTGGTGCAAAAGTGGTTTATGAAAAGAAAAGAGGCTACGGAAATGCGTGTCTAAAGGCAATCACATATTTAAAAAATCTCAAAGAGAAACCTGAAATTGTTGTTTTCATCGATGGAGATTACTCCGATGACCCCAAAGAAATGAAAAAAATTATCGATCCAATTGTTAATGAAGGATATGACTTTGTTTTAGGGGCTAGGACGAAGAGGTTGAGAGATAAACATTCAATGACAGCTCATCAAATTTTTGGCAATTGGTTGGCCTGCCTACTAATGAAGATTTTTTTTAATTCTACGTTCAAAGATCTTGGCCCATTTAGGGCTATTACCTGGGATAAATTGTTGAAACTAAATATGCGAGATAAAACTTTTGGCTGGACGATTGAGATGCAAATAAAGGCTTTAATGAAAAATTACAAATACAAAGAGATAGATGTTAAATACAAAAAACGGTTAGGAAAATCTAAGATATCAGGAACATTGAAGGGATCTATTTTAGCTGGAAAAAAGATTCTATATCTTATTTTTAAGTATTATTTTAAAAAAAAGGTTGGGCTATTATGGTAATGAACATTTTAACGATTTTCTTCATAATTATTTATTCAGTTTGCTCTTTATCAATATTTTTTTTTAGTCTTATTCATCTTGAATTATATTTAAATTACAAAAAGAGCAAAACTAAAGCAAAGAATAAAATTTTAACAAATTTTAAAAATCTTCCATTTGTAACTGTTCAACTACCAATTTACAATGAACAAAATGTGATAAAAAGATTGTTAAATGCGGTCGTTAAGATGGATTATCCAAGTGATAAAATTGAAATACAGGTTTTAGACGATTCAGATGATAATTCAACTATATATGTCAAAAGTTTAATTTCCCAATTAAAAAGTAAAACTAATATTAAAATAAACCATGTAATTAGAAAAAACAGAGAAGGATTTAAAGCTGGAGCCCTGAAGTATGGTCTAAAACTTGCAAAAGGTAATTATATCGCAATTTTTGATGCAGATTTTATCCCTGAAAGTGATTGGCTAAAAAACACAATTTGTGGATTCAAAGATTCCAAAATTGGAGTTGTTCAAACTAGATGGAATCATATAAACAAAAATTTTTCTCTTTTAACAAAAATTCAAGCTTTTGCACTTGATATTCATTTCACCTTGGAGCAAGTAGGAAGAAATTTTAATAGTTATTTTTTGAATTTCAATGGTACTGCAGGGATTTGGAGAAAAGAAGCAATTTTAACATCTGGGAATTGGAAAGGTGATACATTAACTGAAGATCTTGACTTAAGTTATAGAGCTCAATTAAAAGGTTGGAGAATAAAATATATGGAATCAATCAATGCTCCAGCTGAAATTCCTTTTTTAATTAATTCAATTAAATCTCAACAATTTAGATGGAATAAAGGAGGTGCTGAAAATTTTAAAAAGCATTTTCTAAATATTATAAAAAATAAAAATTTAAAATTTTTAACTAAGGTACATTGTGTCTTTCATCTTTTAAGCAGTAGTCTTTTTTTAAGTGTCTTTTTATTATCGTTTCTAAGTGTTCCTCTCTCCTACATATCAAATGTAACCAATAAGTTCAATTGGTTCTTTAATTTTTCTTCACTTTTTGTTTTAAGCACATTTATTTTCTTTTGTGTATACTGGGAACTTTATAAATTAGTAAATCCAAAAAAAAACAATTCGTTTTTTAAATACTCTAAAATTTTTATTTATTTTTATTCAATTTCAGGAGCGTTTGCTTTTCAAAATTCCGTAGCAGTTTTACAAGGGTTTATAGGAAAGAAATCCGAATTTGTAAGGACACCTAAATTTAATTTGGTTTCTGGTGAACCCAACTTGAGAGGAAAAAAATATGTAAACGAAACTAGGTCACATTATTATATTGCCGAAGGTTTTCTAGCTCTTTATTTTTTGGTAAGTATAATTACTACAATTTTGTTTGCAAATAGAAACTTTGGATTTTTACCTTTTCATTTTTTTCTATTTTTTGGATATACCTATATTTTTATTTGTTCAATAAGAAAATCAAGCTTTGGAGTTAAGTAAAATATTCTATTTTTCATTACTACTTTTAACATACTTTTTTAGCGGATATATTTTTGAAAGACATGAAACGTTAATTATTTTTTTTCTTTTTTTCTCATGCTTTACAATAACTTTTTTGGTGTCAAAAAAATTATCATTAAAAGAAATCCTTTTTTTTGGTATTTCTTTCAGACTGGTTTTATTTTTTGCCTATCCTTGGCTATCGGAGGATTTTTACAGATTTATTTGGGATGGATTCGTAATTGGGGAAAATATTAATCCATATGAATATACGCCTTCCGATCTGATTAATAAAAAGGAAGTTTTTGGAACAAAAAAAATTTTGGAGGAATTATATGGAAATATTAGTAATTTGAGTAGTTTGAACTATAGTCCTTACCCTCCAATAAGTCAGTTTTTATTTTTCTTGTCAACTTCATTTAAAAAGGATATTTATTTTAGCTTAATTTCCATGAGGGTATTAATAATCATATCTGATATATTAAACTTTTTCATTGGATGTAGATTACTAAAAATACTAAAATTTAAGCAAGGGAAAATATTTTGGTATTTTTTAAATCCTCTAGTAATTATTGAATTATCGGGGAATTTACATTTTGAGGGATTTTTGGTAACTTTTTTAGGTTTTGGAATCCTTTTATTTTTGGAAAACAAAAAATTATTTTCACTTTTACCCTTCGCCTTTTCTGTTGGCACAAAATTAATTACAATAATTGTTATTCCCCTTATTATCAATCAAAAAAAAATAAGTGAAAATTTAAAAATGATGTTTTTGTTTTTTGGATTACTGTTTTTCATTTTTTTTCTGCCAATCGGCAATAACAATTTTCTTAACTTTTTTAATACAATTAAATTGTGGTTTTCGAATTTTGAATTCAATGGAAGTATATACTATATAATTAGATATCTAGGTTACAAAATAAAGGGATACAACATTGTACAAAGTGTAGGTTTAATTACCCCATTGATTACTTTAATAATTATGTTTTACCTAATATTTGTCAGAAAAAATAAGGAAATAAAGATAATCTTGGAAGATATATTTTTACTAATGTCCTTTTTCTACTTAATATCCATGGTTGTACACCCTTGGTATATTATTACAATTCTATATTTAGGACTTTTTACAAATTATAATTTTCAAATTATATGGAGTGCCTTAATTTTTTTAACCTATTCTGCTTATCAAGATTTTGAGGTAAAAGAGAATTTTTATTTAATAGGATTGGAATACATTGTTGTGGTTGGATTTTTTATTTATGAATTTTTAAGACAAGGAAATATTAAAACATTTTTAAAAAAGAAATTTCTTTCGTAGTAAGAACTCTCCATTTACCACGTTCTAATTTTTTTTTATTAAAGTTCAAAATCGATACAACATCGTATTTAATTACTACATAATTAAATTTTTTAAAAAAATTTAAAATATAATTCCCCTGGACTAAGGATGTTTCGATTCCAACTATATTTTTGGGTTTATTAAACACATAATCAATTTTTCTCACCATCATATTTTTGGATATCTTTCCCAAAATGTGTTTTTTTATTTTATTCATATCGATGAATGATACTTCTTTGTTTAAACTCACTTGGTAGATAATTTTTATTTTGAGATATTTTTTTTTTAACTTCTCTATTAAATGATAGTCATTTGAAAAAAAAACTAAACCAAGATTTGACCTTCCCAATGAAAATAAAGTTTTTAATTTATTAGAATTTTTAATTGAAATTAAGTCTCTGCATAATTTTTGTTGGTTTTTTTCATTTGTTGTAGCTAAGTATCCCTTGGGTTTATTCAGAATTATATAAATATTTTTTTGCCCAGTAACTTCTTGACCATTAAAATAAACCTTGTCTCCACTTTTGATCTTGTACCCTAACTGATTAATAATTCTGTCATTCACCTTTACTTCTCCCATTGATATATATATGTCCGCCTCTCTTCTTGAACACAAACCAGAATTCGAAATAAACTTGTTTAATCTTATTAATTCTTTCATAAAATTTAAAATTTATAAATGATTTCTTTCTTATAATCTTTGAGAGTTTTGAACGTCTTTTTTATGTCAAGAGTAAAGCCCAACAAAAAACCTCCCCCTCCCGATCCACATAACTTAAAAATGTAATCGTTTGTGCTTAAACCTTTTTTCCACAATTTTATGAATTTTTTTGGTATCATTGGTTGAAAGTTATTTAGAGTAATTTCGGAGAGAATTTTTACACTTTTGAAAAGGGAATTAAAATCTCCATTTATAAATTCATTAATGCAGATTTTTGAATACTTCATGAATTGATTCTTCATCATTAAACTAAAATTTTCATCTTCCATTTTTTTGTAAAATAAGGAAACCAATGAAAATGTTTCCGATGAGTTTCCAGAATCAATTATGAAGATACCTCCATAACCAAGAACTTTTTGATCTGGTATTTTTGTAATGTGAATCTCATTTTGAGATTTAATTAGAATTGGTGATCCTAAATAACAATTTAAGGGATCTACTCCTGACGACTCTCCGTGAAAATAGGACTCCATTTCGGAAAATATATTTTTGAGTTTTTGTAATTTATATTTTGTTAATTTATCATTAGGAGATATTTTTTTTTTGGCGTATCGATCATAAAATGCAGCTACTAAGGCTCCACTACTCCCCAATCCATATCCTTGAGGAATATTGCTTTTAAAAAAAAGACCATTAGTTGTGTCTCTATTTATTTTCAACCAGTCCAAAGAAAGATTCTTACCATTTATTTTTAAATATTCTATGAATTCTAAAATTTTTTTATTGGAGTCTTTGTCATTATTTGCAGCATTCAATTTTAAACTTCCATTATATAAAGGATATGGTATTGCAAATCCGAATGAATTTAGTATGATGCTATATTCACCAAATAGTAAAATTTTAGAACTATATATTGAACTACCCATTTTAATTTAAAACTCCAATAATTTTGTTCCCAACCCAATCCTATCATTTATAAAAAGATTGTTTTGACAATAGTTCATCAATTTTTGTTCTATAAATTTTATCACTTTCAATTTATATTTTTCAGGATATAGAAGATGAACATTTGGACCTGCGTCTAAAGTAAAACAAATAGGAACCTTTTCCTTTTCCCTAAAATTTTTTAACAATTTTATTACCTCTAAAGTCTTGGATTTAATCAAAACGGTTGGTGGATGTGATGACATCATTAAAGCGTGTAAAGTCATTGCTTCCTCCTCAACTACTTTAATAAAAACCTGTAAATCTCCGTTTGAAATCGCATTGATTATTCTTTTTAAATTATTCCTGGCTTGTCTTTTTCTGTCATTTAAAAATGGGTGATTAATCATTTTTTTGTGGCCATCTGAGCTACTCAGATGCTTAATTTTATCATCAATAATTAAAATTGTGTTTTGATAGTTTTTAAATAATCTGTGAACTTTTTTACCAAAATCAACAGCAAAAAAATTGGAAGATTCAGAATGAAATTCACTTTCTCCCCAAATCATCAAAGGTCCAGAAATGCTTCTAGACCCACTTCCAGAACCTAATCTTGCTATAAATGAAACTTTATTATAAAAGTCATCATCTTTCATTCTCTCATTGTGCCTTTTTTCAATACTAACAATACAAAAAGCCAATGAACAAAATGCCGACGCTGAGGATGCAATTCCACTACTGTGTGGAAAAGTATTTTTTGAATTTATTTTAAAAAATAAATTATCTAAATACGGACAAAAAGGTGCAATTCTCGAAAAAAATTCTTCAATTTTATTTTCAAAAGATTTTTTTCTTTTTCCATCATATAAAAAATTGAACCTGCCCTGTCCTTTTAACCTTGGAGAATATTCAATTGAAGTTATAGTTTTACAATTTGATAATGTGAAACTTAATGAGGGGTTTATAGGGAATTGTAGTCCATATTTACCCCAGTACTTAATTAGAGCAATATTTGAAGGAGACTCACAAACGATTCTACCTTTTTTTGGCTTAAAATTTTTTGAAATAAAAATCGATTCGTCCATTACATAATAAAAATAGGGGGTAAAGTAATTGTAATTTTAAGAATTATTTAAAATATTTTTTAATTTGTCCGGATAGTCAGTAATTATGCCATCTACTCCTAGGGAGATTAATTTCTTCATTTCATCTTTATCGTTAACTGTATATGGAAATAATTTATAACCCATTGAATTAATTAATTCAATATTTTTTTTATTTAGAAATTTATAATCTGAATTTATAGAAGTAGCCTTAACTTCTTCAGCAAATTTTAAAGCTAGTAAGGGATTTCCATCAATTAAAACTCCAATCGGTATTTCTTGAGACACAGATCTGAGAATAAGAAGTTCATCCCAGTCAAAACTTGAAAGCAACACATTTTCCTCTTTTATTAAATCTTTATTGAAATAATTCCTTAAAATTTCCATTGTTGGAATTGCAGTTCCCTTTCCTTTGAGTTCAATATTTAGTACTAAATCACGAAGTTGAAGAGACAGAATTTCTTCTAATGTTGGAATAAAGTATTTATTTTCGATCCGAAAAGTCTTTATTTTTTTTAAGTCTAAATCTTCAATACATAAATTAACATCAAGTATTTTTCTTAGATTATTATCATGAAAAACAACAATTTCTCCAGATTTGCATCTAAATACATCGATCTCTATGCCGTCAACCTCCAAATCAATTGCATATTTAACAGATGGAATAGTGTTTTCTGCAACATAGCCCTTTGCACCCCGGTGTCCGAAAATAAGTGGTTTTTGCTTTTCTATGCAGGAAAATAAAATAAAACAAATGAAAGTAAAATTTTTAGCTTTTAAATGCATCCTTATAGATATAGGAATGAATATTGCAAATCAAATTAGACCTCATCAACATTGACAACTTTTTCAATCTGGGGAGCATGTTTTTTAATTGTCATCTCAACACCCGTTTTTAGTGTCATCTGATTAACTGAGCATCCAGCACAATTTCCATGAAGTTTTACTTTTACAATCTTTTCATCAAGAATCTCAACCAATGAAATGTCACCACCGTCAGCTGCAAGGAAAGGCCTTATTTCATTTAATGCATGTATAATTTTATTTCTCAGCTCCATTTTCTTTTTTATTTATTGCTGAACATCCAGCCATTGTGGTAATTTTTACAATTTTAGTCGGGGGTAAGTGATCATTCCTTTCTACAACACTTGAGACAACGTTTTTTGCTATTTCTTCAAAAGATTTTGCTATTAACGAATCATTTTGTAAGGATGCAGGATGACCAAAATCAGATGCTTCTCTAATGCTTTTAAAAAGTGGAACAAATCCCAAAAAAGGTACACTTTTGTCATCTGCTAAGTTTTTTACTCCATCTTTTCCAAATATGAAATACTTTTTTTCTGGCATGTCTTCTGGTACAAAGTAAGCCATATTTTCAATTAATCCTAAAACCGGAACATCAATATTTTTTTGGTTAAACATTGAAATACCTCTTTTAGCATCCGAAAGTGCAACTTTTTGGGGAGTTGAAACAACTATTGCACCATTTAAAGGTATAGATTGTACAATACTTAAATGAATATCGCCCGTTCCAGGGGGCAAGTCGACCAATAAAAAATCAAGTTCTCCCCAATTAGTGTCGAAGATCATTTGATTTAGAGCTTTTGATGCCATGGGACCTCTCCAAATAATAGCCTGGTTCACTTCAGTAAAAAATCCAATAGAAAGGATTTTAACTCCATAACTCTCTATTGGTTCCATCATAGATCGATTATCGATTTTGACCGAAGTTGGTCTAAAAGATTCGACATCAAACATTGTAGGAATAGAGGGTCCATAGATATCTGAATCCAAAATTCCAACTTTAAAACCCATTTTTGATAATGAGATAGCTAGATTGGAAGTTATTGTTGATTTACCTACTCCACCTTTACCGGATGAAATTGCTATCACATTATCAATTCCAACTAATTCTTTTTTGTTGTCATTGGGTACTGTTTTTCTTTCTACCACATTAAAGTTGACAATAATTTTGTAGTTTTTTCCAAAGGAGCTTATTATACTTTTTTCTAACTTTTTTTTTGCATGTAATGATGGATTGTCAATATTCAGATCTATAATAATTTCAGTACCAAACATATTGATATTCCTTATCTGAGAGGGTGGCACGATTTTTTCAAGAATTTTAATTATTTTCTTTTTATCCATCTATATTGTTATATTTTATTTTTAATACCCATGTCTTTTGGGTCCCAAAAAACTTTATCAAAATTAATTACTTTGTCATTTTCAATATTTATACCTTCATTTTCTAATAATTGTTTCATTAAATCAGATCCATAAAAATGGTGCTTTCCTGAAAGTAGGCCAATCCTATTTACAACTCTGTGAGCAGGTATATCGGATTTTTGATGAGAAGCATTCATAGCCCAACCGACCATTCTAGAACTATTGGGAGAACCAATGTGTCTTGCAATTGCACCATAAGTTGTAACTCTCCCAACAGGAATTTTTCTTACAACATTGTATACTTTTTCGAAAAACATTTATTTAAAGGTAAATGATATAAATTTAATTTTTTTAGACTCCTTCAAAAACATTTTCTCATAATAAGTTTGGACTAGCCTTGAAATTTCTGGCGAGGATTCATTATTGTAAATATCATGGTGCGCATATTTGATTTTTAATTTTTTTCCTTCAAGAATACCTAAACTATAACCAAACATAAAATCACTATCTGTTTTTAAATTTATAACTCCATTTGATTTCAAAATTGACTTGTAAATTTTTAAAAAATTTGAATTTGTTAATCTATGTTTAGTTCTATTAAATTTGAACTGTGGATCTGGAAAAGTAATCCATATTTCATCTACCTCAGAGCTTTCAAAAAATTTTTCTAAATATTCAATTTTTGTTCTTAAAAAACATACATTTTCCAAATAATTTTCTTGTGATAACTTTGCTCCATGCCAAAAACGGGCGCCCTTAATATCAATCCCAATAAAGTTCTTATTAGGATTTTTTTTAGCTAGGAAGGTTGAATATTCTCCTTTTCCACATCCCAACTCAAGATAAATAGGATTGTTATTTTTAAAAATATTTTTGCGCCATTTACCTTTCAAAATATAATTTTTTCTGATAATTTCTTTTATATCTGGTTGAATCACATTTTTAAATGTGTTATTCTCTTGAAACTTTCTGAGTTTATTCTTACTTCCCATATTTTAATTATAATTCAATTACTTTTTGTTAGTGTGAATGAAAATTCAGAGCCTACATTCAGGGAGCTTTCAACATAAACAATTTCATTATGAGCCTCTACTATATGCTTTACTATTGCTAATCCCAATCCAGATCCACCTTCCTGTCTATTTCTTGTTTTATCAACTCTATAAAACCGTTCAAAAATCCTTGGAAGGTCATCCTCGGGTATTCCTTGACCATTATCAATAACCCGTACAAGAAGTTTTTCTTTACTTAAGTGTTTTGTTACTATTTCTATTGTGCCATTTTCAACTCCATAATTTAAAGAGTTTACAATCAAGTTTGACATAACTTGGGTTATTCTGAAATTATCGGCGTTTACAAAAATTGATTTATCATTACCGAATTCACAAGTGATTTCAATATCTCTCTGTTTCATATTAATTTCGAAAGAATCAACTAAATCTCTAATTAATTCACAAATATCAAATTTTTCAATTTTTAATTTTGTTACCCCAGTTTCAAACTCAGTTATTAAATCAACATCTTTAATTATATACCCAAGTCTTTCAATGGCATTAGATGCTTTTTCAAGATGATTTTTGATAATTTTCGTATCCTTTACCTCTCCTTCTAGTAGAGTCAAAATATAACCTTGAACTGTGAAAAAAGGAGTTTTTAGTTCATGGGCAAGATTCCCGATAAATTCTTTTCTATAATTTTCTTTATCCTTTAAAAGTTGAACTTCCAACTTGCTATCCTTAGCAAATTTTTGAATACTATTTGTAATTAATTCGGTGTCTTTTTGCAAAGAATCTTCAGCAATTGCAAGACCTTTAGGCAAAAGATCTTCGTAAATTGATTTTACTTTTAAGTATACAAAATTTTCAACCCTTATATGAATAATTAAAAAACAACATAAAAAAAGTAAAAGAACCGATGGCAAAATAAAATGATACATATTCAGAAGAATTTTGAAAGAACCGGAATAAAAATAGAATGATGCCGAAACTAATAACACAAAAATAATCACAATAAATGAAGACAATTTTATTGCTAAGCTGTATTTTTTTTGCATTTTAATTTATTCATTTATTACGAATTGATAACCGACACCTTTAATTGTTTTGAAAAAATTTTCTCCTATTTTTTCTCTTAACTTTCTAATATGAACATCTATAGTTCTGTCACCTACAATCACATCTGTTCCCCAAACTGATTCCATTATTTTTTCTCTTTTAAAAACTTTACCTGGTTTACTCGCTAAAAGAAATAACAATTCAAACTCCTTTCTTGGTAAATTATGCGGTTTGTTGTCTACTTTTACAGTATACTTTTCACCGTCTATAACAATATTTTCAAAAGATAGAATTTGACTAAAGTCATTTTTAAAACGTCTCAAAAGGGCCTTTACTTTTGAATTGAGTATCCTTGGTTTAATGGGTTTTGTGACATAATCGTCAGCTCCAGATTCAAACGCTGCTACCTGAGAATAGTCTTCATTTCTTGCGCTTAGGAACATAATTAAAGTATTGTTAAATTTTTTGTCCATCCGTAGACGTTCACATGCCTCAATACCATCCATTACTGGCATCATCAAGTCTAAAATGATTAAATGAGGTATATGCTGGTCAGCCAAGTTTAAGGCTTCTTTACCATTTACAGCAGAGAAAACTTTATATCCTTCATTTTCCAAATTAAATTGGAGAATTTCAACTATATCTGGTTCATCATCAACGATTAATATTTTGATTTTATTTTTTTTCATTCACTCAAAGTTAAAGTACAATTCATTAGTTGTAATTTTTAAACTACAATAAATTAATAACTTTAACTTAAATTCTGCTATGAAAAAAAATAAAAATTTTTTTGAAATTAGAAATAATGAAGAATTTGATGATTTTGCAATTAGGACTTTTATTTTTCAGTACAGAAATAATTCGATATACAAAAAATATTGTGACTCAATTGGTAGAAATTTGGATTACGTTAGTAGTATTAATGATATTCCTTACTTGCCAATAATTTGTTTTAAGAAAAGTAAAATAAAGTCATTTAAAGGTAGTTCAAAATTATTTTTTACTTCTAGCGGGACAACTTCTAAAAATCTTTCAACCCATCATTTAAATAAAATTTCAAATTATAGGGAAAGTTTTAATAGGTGTTTCAGAAGTTTTTATGGGCCATTAGAGGATTTGACCCTACTTGCTCTTCTCCCATCTTACTTAAAACAAAAAAATTCATCACTAATTTTTATGATGAATGAATTGATAAATGATACAAAAAAAAAGGAGAGCGGTTTTTATTTATATAATTATGAAAAGTTGTCTAGAACAATTGATTTTTTAGAAAAAAATAAGAGAAAAAGTATTTTGATGGGTATAGTTCCGTCTTTGTTCAGCTTTGGTAAACTATTTCCAAAAAAATTAAATCATACTATTATTATGGAAACAGGAGGTATGAAGAATCTTACAGATGAAATAACACGAAAAGAAATACATCAAAAACTTAAAGGTTTTTTTGGAGTAGATTCCATTCACAGTGAATATGGAATGACGGAGTTACTTTCTCAAGGATATTCTGCTAAAAATGGGATTTTTAGAAATCCTCCGTGGATGAAAATATTTACTTATGAGTTAAATAACCCTTTTAAAAGAACTGCAATAGGTAAAGTCGGGAGATTAAATATTATTGATTTAGCAAACCAAGAATCATGTTCATTTATATCAACTGATGATATTGGAAGAAGTTTCAATGATTCTTCATATGAGGTTCTAGGTAGGTTAGACGGTGCAGATCTAAGAGGTTGTAATCTTTTATTTAGTCAGTAAAATCTAAAATTAAATATTTTTTCTTACCTCTTTGAACTAGAATAACTCCTTCAATTATTAAGTCTTTTAAATCAAGAATTTTATTTTCATCCACTCGAGACTTATTAATATATACTGAGTTTTCTTTTAACGCCCTCCTAGCTTCACTCATAGAATTTAAAATAGAACCTTTCATTGAAAGTGCTTCAACAATGCCTATTCCTTTCGTTAAAGAAGACCTTTTAATTTTAACTTTTGGAACTCCATCGAAAATATCGTGAAATGTTTCTTTATCTAGAATTGACAAATCTTTTTTTGTAGATTTTCCAAATAAAATTTTAGAGGCAACTTTTGCATTTTCTAGATCTTTTTGTGAATGAACCATTAAGGTAACTTTCTCAGCAATTTTATTTTGAAGTATTCTTTCATGTGGATTCTTTTTATGTTTTTCTATTAAATCTAGAATCTCATTTTTATTAAGTAGAGTAAAAATTTTAATATATTTTTCTGCGTCTTCATCTGACAAGTTTAACCAATATTGGTAGAACTTATATGGGGAAGTTTTTTCTTTATCTAGCCATATGTTACCCTCTTCAGTTTTTCCAAATTTACTCCCATCCGATTTTGTCATCAAAGGACAGGTAATTGAAAAAACTTTTTTTGACATTTTTTTTCTAATTAGTTCAATACCAGTGGTAATGTTACCCCATTGGTCGCTTCCTCCAATTTGAATAGTACATTTTTTACTTCTCATCAATTCTAAAAAATCAAATCCTTGAATTAGTTGATATGTGAACTCCGTAAAGGACATACCTTCAGAAGATTCATCACTAATTCTTTTTTTTACTGATTCTTTAGACATCATATAGTTGACTGTTATATGCTTTCCAACTTCTCTTGAAAAGTCGATTAAACTAAACTCTTTCATCCAGTCAAAATTGTTAATCAACTCTGCAGGATTTTTGCATTTATTTGAAAAATCTAGAAATTTAAAAAATTGTTTTTTCAATGCCAATGAATTTTTTTCTAGTTTTTTTTGATCTAATAATTTTCTTTCACTAGACTTCCCTGATGGATCTCCGATCATCCCTGTAGCTCCCCCAATCAGTGCAATTGGTTTGTGACCATGAAGTTGAAAATGAATTAAAATAATAATCTGAATTAAATTACCTATATGCATTGAATCAGATGTAGGGTCAAATCCAATATATCCAATTCTTGTTGATTCATTTAAATGTTCATCAACGCCGGGTGTAAATTGATGCAACATACCTCTCCACTCCAATTCCTCCAAAAAACTATTTCTCATTAGATAAAAGTTATTGACAAATATAAATTTCTACTAGGAACTGGGAAAGACATTGTCAAAAAAGAGTAATTTTAATTATGATTTTAGTTACTGGAGCAACGGGTTTCGTTGGAAGAAATTTAATTTTGTCATTGTCAAAAAAAAGTAACAAGATAATTGGTCAGTATAGGAGAGAAAAAAAACTTGACGAAACAAGACAGTTTTTTAATTCTAAAAACAAAGAGGAAAATTTTAAAAAAATTATTTGGAAAAAAGCTGATATCACAAATTTCTCTGAAGTACAAGATCTGTTCGATAAAGTTGATGAAGTATATCATTGCGCAGCATACGTCTCAATGGCACTATACAAGACTGATTACTTAAATTTGGTAAACATCACCGGAACAACCTACATCGTTGATAATTGTATTAGTAAAAAAATTAAAAAACTTTGTTTTATAAGTTCAATAGCTGCTATCGGTGAGGGCATCAATGAAGAGATTACCGAAAAAACTGAATGGAATCCCGAGATTGATAAAACACCATATTCTTATTCCAAGTACGGTTCAGAAATGGAGGTATGGAGGGCCTCTCAAGAAGGGGTTCCTGTTATAATTGTAAATCCGGGAATAATACTTGGTAATAATTTAAACAACTCTCAGATACAAAAATTAATCAAAAATAAAATCAATTTTTATACAACAGGACTAACTGGATTCGTCACAGTGGAGGATGTAGTTAAAGCAATTATTGGATTAATGAAGGAAAAAATCAAAAATGAAAGATTTATTTTAGTTTCTGAAAATATATCCTTTAAGGATTTTGTAAACTACATTTCATCCAAAAACAATAACTACTCTATCAGAATACCTAAATCAATTTTATATATTTTATGGTTTATTGAAAATTTACTTAGTCATTTAAGAATCAGAAATAAATTTTTAACTAGAGCTCTAATTAAGAGTCTTTACGTTAAAGATTACTATAATGGTAATAAGATTCACAAACATTTAAAAAACTTTAATTATTCAAAAATATTCTCCTATTTAGACAAATGCTGAAAATATTAACTTAATTGTTTTTTAAATTCTTCAAACTATCAATTTTTTTTTCTATGGAATCTTGTACTTTTTCGTAGATAGTGGCTAAAATTTTTGGTCTTTTTGAATAATATTTTTTGTTTAATTCCCAACTTGAACTATCTATATTATACTTCTGTAGGATGAAAAAGTCTTCAGGAGAAATAATTAGCTGGTTTTCTTCATAATTTAAATTATTTATTGATTTAATTATGGATAAATCTATTAACATATTTACCATCTTATCCTCTGTAATTATTATGTCTCCTACCCCTTTTTGGCATGAGGAAAATAAAACCAATTCAAACAAAAAATAAATATATAACTTATTCATCTAACATATTCAAGACATTTCGCAGGTATACTTTCAACTATTTTGCCTTTATCATATAATAACTTACCATTAACCCAAGTTTTTATAACTGAGGAATTAAAAGTATAGCCCTCAAATGGAGACCAACCACATTTATATAAAATATTATTTTTTGTTACCTTTGTTTCAGAGTTAAAGTCAATTAAAACCATATCTGCGTAAAAATTTTTCTTCAAAAAGCCCCTTTTTTTAATCTTAAAAATTTTTGCTGGATTATGGGAGGATTTTTCAACAAATTTTTCAAGTGTAATCTTTCCCTCTTTGACAGAATCCAACATCGCGAGTAATCCATGCTGTACTAAAGGACCACCAGATGGTGATTCTGCGTATGGGAGTTTTTTTTCTTGCAAAGTATGTGGTGCGTGGTCGGTTGCATAAACATCAATTTTATCTTCATTTAATGCGTTCCATAAAGCACTCCTATCAGCCTCGGTTTTTATTGAAGGGTTCCATTTGATTTTATACCCTTTACTTTCATAATCTTTGTCAGAAAACCAGAGATGATGTGTGCAAACCTCGGAAGTTATTTGTTTTTCTTCAAGAGGTTTTTTTGAGAATAAATTTGTCTCTTTTCCGGTAGATAAATGAAAAACATGAAGTCTTGCTCCAGTTTCAAGAGCTAGATTTATAGCTTCAGAAGATGATTTAAAACAAGCTTCAGTACTTCTTATTTTAGGATGAAAATTAAATGGGATATTTTTACCATATATGCCAAAAAAATGATTTAGATTTTTTCTAATTATTGATTCATCTTCACAATGAACGGATATTACTAATTTTGAATTTTTAAAAATCTCTTTAATTACCTCCTTTTTATTCACAAGCATATTACCTGTTGAAGAACCAAGAAACAATTTTAGACCCGCTACTTTTTTTTCGTCAATTTTTTTTATTTCACCTAAATTTGAATTAGTTCCTCCAAACATAAAACCATAATTAGCTACAGAATTTCTGCTAGCGATTTCTATTTTTTCCTCTATATTTTTCATGGTTGTAGTTTGAGGATTCGTATTTGGCATCTCAATGAAGGATGTAATGCCACCAGCAACGGCAGCTCGAGATTCAGAAAACATGTCACCTTTGTGAGTAAGCCCAGGTTCCCTAAAATGAACTTGATCATCAATAAGGCCAGGAATAAGATAATTATTATTCCCTTCAATAATATTTTCGTTGTTTGATATTGATATAGAGGGAGCAATTAATGATATTTTTTCTTGTTTTATTCTTACATCACCCTTGAAAATTTTTCCTTCGTTTACAATATTTACGTTTTTAATTAGAGTAGAATTTGCCATCATTTAAATAAACTTTTAATTTTAATAATGATAACTCCTAGTATTGCTTCTGATATTATAGAACTATTCATTTTTGATTCTCCATGTATTCGATTTTTGAACGTAATCGGAATTTCTTTAAAACTATACCCTAGTTTCCATAATTTGAATTTCATTTCAATTTGAAACGCATATCCAACAAACATAATTTCATTTAAATTTAATGATAATAAACAAGATTGATTATATCCAACAAACCCAGCCGTTGGATCCATACAGGGCAATTTTGTAATTAATCTTACATACC
This sequence comes from uncultured Bacteroidota bacterium, assembly GCA_902635965.1. Taxonomy (GTDB): domain Bacteria; phylum Bacteroidota; class Bacteroidia; order Flavobacteriales; family Flavobacteriaceae; genus TMED96. Next base: position 145,886 of record CACPQA010000001.1, on the reverse strand, counting down.
AAGATGCTCCAATTGAGAGTATAATTCTATTTAACGGCCAATTTAACACCCTTATACCATTTACATATCTTGATCCAACTACAAAATCATAAGAATCAAGTTGATTAATAATGTTTATTAATTTTTCAGGAGGATGAGATAGATCCGCATCCATTTGAATTATTTTTTTATATTTTTTTTTTAAAGCCCACCTAAAGCCTTCAATGTAAGCTTTACCTAGTCCTTGTTTTTTCTCTCTAATGATTAGATTCAAACGAGCATTATATTTTTTTTTACACTCTAGTACAATTTTTTTCGTATCATCTGGAGAGTTGTCATCTAAAATTAAAACATCCATCAAAGTTTTTAAGGAAAAAATCTTTTCTAACAAGGGCTTTATATTGTCCCTTTCATTAAAAGTAGGAATAACAATTAAAGTGTGACCCATTTTTTATAATATTATATAAATATAATAGTTTAGGTTACTTCTTCAATTCAGAAATTAATTTAATTATTTTAATTTTATATATGGATTGGATATTTATCAATAAGGTTCATCACGACTGGATTTCAATTTTAATTTTTTCTAATTTGATTTTGTTAAGTTTTACAAAATGGAAATACGATAAAAAATTTACATCATTTTTTAAATCAATTGACCCATCCGTTTATTTTAACAATTATGGAAATAATTTTTTCTTCAATAGACTTTTTGGGGGAAGCATTCTAATTTTTTGCATGGTAAATATATCTCTATATTTTATTTTAAACTTTAATTATCTTGGTTTATCAAAAATTGATTTTTTTCAATTTTGCAAATTATTCTTTTTTTTAGTCTCAATTGGATTTTTAGGTTATTTAATAAATTCTTTTTTAGGTAATTTATTAAGTGTCAAAAAAGAAGCCTTGGTTTTTAGTTTCAATAATTTAAGGTTTCTATTTAGGATTTCAACTTTTATTTTTGTTATACTGTTTGTTCATCAATTCTATTTCTTGAAAGACTTTTTGTTTCTAAGAGTAATTTTTTTTTCTGTAATTATATTTTACTACGTATATGGCATCGTGATTGTTTTCAAATTTTTAGGAAATATTAATAACGGAAAGTTTTATTTTATTTTGTATCTTTGCATTCTTAAAATTACCCCTTGGGTTTTTATTTATTGGTTTATAAATAATATTAAATGAGCAAAATCAAAACCATATTAGTTTCTCAACCCAAACCTAACAGTGAAAAGTCTCCTTACAACAGATTAAAAGAAGAACACAATTTGAAAATTGACTTTAGACCTTTTATTCATGTCGAAGGTTTAAAAAGTAGAGATGTTAGGAGACAAAAAATTGATTTTAATGTTTTTAATTCAATTATATTCACAAGTAGGAATTCTGTTGATCACTTTTTTAGGTTGTCGGAAGAAATGCGTTTTAAAGTTCCAGACTCCACAAAATATTTTTGTCAATCAGAGGCCGTCGCTTATTACTTACAAAAATATGTTGTTTATAGAAAAAGAAAGATTTATGTTGGTGAGAAAAATCTTATGGATCTTGAGCAAATGTTCAACAAATTTAAGGGAGACAAGTTCTTGTTGCCCTCGTCAGACATTTTAAACCAGGATACAATTGATTTTTTGAATAATATTAACATTAATTGGAAACGGGCTCAACTTTTTAAAACAGTTACCAGTGATCTTTCTGATCTCAGGGACGTCTATTATGATATTCTGGTTTTTTTTAGTCCATCTGGCATAGAGTCATTATTTAAAAATTTCCCTGACTTTAAGCAAAATAAAACTAGAATCGCGGTTTTTGGAAATACAACAGTAGAGGCTGCTGATAATGCGAATTTAAGAATTGATATCAAAGCTCCTACCAAAGAATCTCCTTCGATGACAATGGCCCTAGAAAAATATATTCAGAAATGTAGCTAGTTTTTTTATTTTAATATTTTAATTTTCAAGCGCTAATTTGGAAATCAAAATTGTTATTTTACAATCAAATTATAAAAACTGTTATCGTAAATGGATTCGATAGATTCCCAAATTATTAATTCTTTAAGAAAAAATGCTAAAGTTCCTATTGCTGAATTGTCAGAAAAAATAGGAATCTCTGGTGCAGCTATTCATAAAAGGATCAAAAAACTTGAGGACAAAAATATTTTTACTGGTTCGCAAGTCAACATTGACCCCAAGAAAGTTGGATTTACTACGCTGGCTTTTGTGGGTATTTTCTTAGAAAAAGCGGTAGATGTAAATTTTGCAATTAAAAAACTCAACAAAATTAAGGAAATAACAGAGTGTCATTACACTACTGGTGATTGGAGTATACTCATAAAAATTTATTGTAAAGATAATCAGCACCTGATGAAACTTTTGAATTCAAAAATTCAGGCAATAAAAGGGGTTTCAAGAACTGAAACGTTTATTTCACTAAATCAACAAATTTCTAGACAAATAGTAATTTAAAATACAATATTTATAATTTTATTTTTAATTATGATGATCTTTTTTACTGAATTATTATTTAAATATTTTTCTGTTTGTTTGTCGGATAAAACTTGTTCCCTAATAGTTTTTTCGTCCAAGTCTAAATCTAACTTTTTATTAAATCTCCTTTTGCCATTAAATGATATAGGGTAATCGAAAGATCTTTCTTCTAAATATTTTTCATCATGCTCTGGATAGGGCTCATCTGATATTGATTTTTTATTCCCCATCAATTCCCATAATTCTTCAGATATGTGAGGTGCAAAAGGAGAAAGCAGAATTAATAGAGGTTCAAGTATTTTTTTTGAATTACAATTTTGTGATTTAAGTTCATTAACGCATATCATTAAGGAGCTTATACATGTATTAAATGAAAATTTATCAATATCATTTACAACCTTTTTTACGGTTTTGTGATAAATTTTTAATGCTTCATCGCTGGGTTGATCATCAACAACATAAAATTTTTCATTTCTATGAAATAAATTCCAAAACTTATTTAAAAAAGTAAAAACTCCTGAAATTCCCGCTGTATTCCAAGGTTTAGATTGGTCTATGGGCCCGAGAAACATCTCATACATTCTTAAAGTGTCAGCTCCATACCTTTTACAAATATCATCTGGACTGATTACATTGTATCTAGATTTTGACATTTTTTCAATATCTCTTGAAACATAAAATGATTCGCCTTTTATAAAATTTACATCGTTAAATTCAGAATGATTTTGTTTTAATCTCTCGATATTTAATCTATTTTTTTCATCGACGAAGGATATATCAACATGAATTTTTTGTGTCTTTTCGTCCTTAATCATGTCAAATGAAATGAAATCATTCGTGTTTTTAATTCTGTGTGCAAAAGCGCTTTTTCCTAAAATCATTCCTTGATTAACGAGCTTTTTAAATGGTTCAGTAGTACTGACATAATCTAAGTCAAAAAGAACTTTATGCCAAAACCTTGCATATAACAAATGAAGAACGGCATGTTCTGCACCTCCAATGTACAGATCCACTGGCATCCAATATTTAATTAGATCTTTATTTGCGAACTCATTATTATTGTCGGGATCAATAAATCTTAAAAAATACCAACATGATCCAGCCCATTGCGGCATCGTATTAGTCTCTCTCAAATAATTCTTACCATTAATTGAAACGTTAACCCAATCATTATTCCTAGCCAATGGCGACAAACCATCATTAGTTGGTAAATAGCTCTCAACTTCAGGTAATTCAAGAGGTAAATCATCAAATTCGAGGGCTTTCTTGTTATTTCCATCATAAATTATTGGAATTGGCTCACCCCAATATCTTTGACGTGTAAAGATCCAGTCTCTTAATTTATAATTGATAGTTTTAGTCCCTTTATTTTCACTTTCCAACTTTTCAACTACAATGGATTTGAATTTTATGTTATCAATTCCATCATATTCTCCACAATTAATTATAGAACCATTCCCAGTGTAACAGTCATCTTTATTTCCACCATCAATTACTTTAATTATTTTAAGATTAAATTTTTTTGCAAACTCATTATCTCTTTCATCATGCGCAGGCACTGCCATTATAGCACCAGTCCCATATGAAAAAAGAACATAATCGGATATCCATACGGGGATTTTTTCATTAGAAATAGGATTTAAAGCAAAGGATCCAGTGAAAACACCTGTTTTATTTTTTTCATTTTCTTGCCTCTCTAAATCACTTTTTTTTGAAGCCTGATCAATATATTCACTTATTGATTTTCTATATTCATCAGTGGTAATTTGATTTATCAAAGGATGTTCAGGTGCTAATACTAAATATGTTGCACCAAAAATTGTATCTGGCCTAGTTGTAAATACCTCAATAAAATTATTATCTATTGAAAACTTAATTTCAGCTCCTTCAGACTTTCCAATCCAGTTTTTTTGTGACAATTTTATAGATTCAGGCCAGTCCAATTCAGATAAATCATCAAGTAATCTATCTGCATAATCTGTTATTCTCATGACCCATTGTTTCATTGGTCTTTTAATGACAGGGAATCCCCCTCTTTCACTTAAACCACCAATAACCTCTTCATTTGCAAGCACAGTTCCCAGCTCCTCGCACCAATTAACATCAATTGTATCAACATACGCTAACCTTTTAGAATCTATAAAAGACTCTATTTCTTTTTCATTTAGTTTTTTTGGAATTTTTAATTTTGCAATAGGTTGAGCTTTATTAAGCCCATGATCATAATAACTGTTGAATAATTTTAAAAAAATCCATTGAGTCCAACGATAATAACTACTATCGCTTGTTTTAATTTCTCTATCCCAATCAAACGATAAACCTAATTTATCCAATTGATCTCTAAATCTGACAATATTTTCTTCTGTGGTTTTTCTAGGGTGCTGTCCTGTTTTGACAGCATACTGCTCAGCAGGTAGTCCAAATGAATCGAAACCCATAGGATGAAGAACATTAAAACCTTTACTTCTTTTAAATCTAGAAACTATATCAGATGCTATATAACCTAGAGGATGACCAACATGAAGCCCAGAACCCGATGGATATGGGAACATATCTAACACGTAATATTTAGGTTTTTCTGAGTTACTATCGGCTTTAAAAGTTTTGTTATCTAGCCAATACTTCTGCCATTTCTTTTCAATTCTACGAAAGTCGTATTTCAAAATAAACTATTTTTTTAACAAAAATATAGTAAAGATACTTATGAAAAAAGTTTATCAAAATCGAGAATATTTATTTAAATATGGTTTATTAATTTTGTTGGAGATATAGTTATAAAATGAACAATCAGTCAGAATATCAAAAAACAAGATTAATTTCTTCTTATTTTTCAGTCACATTGAGTATAGCACTTGTAATTTTTATTTTGGGAATATTTGGTATTTTATTTATTAATTCTCGTAAAATCGAATCTCACTTTAAAGAACAAATTTCATTTACAATTTATATTAATGAATTAACAAAACCAATTCAAATAAAACAACTACAAAAAAGTTTAAAATTAAAAAAAGAAACAAAAAGTGTAAAATTCATTTCAAAAGAAAAGGCTGCTGAAATACATGCGGAATCGATTGGTGAGGATTTCATTGAATTTTTAGGCTATAATCCATTATTAAATTCGATTGAAGTTAGATTTTTATCTAAATATGTTTCACCCTTCTTTTTAGAGAAACTCAAAATTTCTTTGGAAAATGAAAATTATGTAAATGAAATTTATTATGATGAACCTCTTGTTGAAATCCTAGATAAAAATATTAAGAAAATCTCTCAGATTTTGTTCGCTACAACAATAACCTTAATTTTAATTGCCATCATTCTAATAAATAGTTCCATTAAAATTTCTATTTATTCAAAACGATTGATAATTAAAACGATGCAACTTGTAGGAGCAACTAAAAATTTTATAAGAAAACCATTTCTAATCAATTATTTGGTCTTAGGATTTTATGGTACCATTATTGCCCTATTCTCGCTTTCAATGCTAATTTATTTTGTAGATGCTAAATATCCTGAGTTAGATTTAAGCAAAAATCCCATTGAAACAATTATTGTTTTTTTGATAATAAGTATTTTAAGTTTTGTGATTACTGGCTTAAGCTCATTTTTAGCCACTGAACGTTTTTTAAATTTAAATACCAATGAAGTAAATTAAGTTTTGTACTCAATGTCAAATAAAAAGAAAATCCTTTTTAAAAGAAAAAGCTATATAATTCTAATTATTTCAATTTGTTTTATCTCACTGGGATATTTATTAATGTCCGGAGGAGGGAGTAAAAATCCGTCAATATTCAATACTGAAATTTACAATTTTCAAAGAATTCGATTAGCACCCACATTGGTTATTTTCGGGTTTGTTTTGGCATTATTTTCAATAATCCATAAGAAGAAATAGAGGTGGACTATATTTTTTCTCTTTTATTAGGATTAATTCAAGGGCTTACTGAGTTTTTGCCAATTTCTTCAAGTGGACATCTACAAATTTTAAATCATTTTTTTGATTTCTTAAATGAAAATGAAGATAATTTCATGTTGATAGTTATTCTCCATTTTGCTACTTGTTTAAGTACAATTGTAATTTTCAAAAAAAAAATAAAATATCTTTTTTTGAATGCAATAAAATTTAAAATAAACAATTCTCACACTTTTTTATATTATATATTCTTATCTATGATCCCAGCTGTAATTGTGGGTTTTTTTTTAGACCATATTATAGATATACTATTTTCAGGAAATATTTTTTTAATTGGATTAATGTTAATTTTTAATTCGGTCATACTTTTAATTGCAGATAATTACAAAGAAGGTGAAAAAAATCTAAATAGTATACGAGCAATATTAATTGGAATTTCACAGGCAGTTGGAATTATTCCCGGAATATCAAGGAGTGGAATTACTATTTCAACATCTATTCTTTTAGGAATAAAAAGAGATGAAGCTTCTACTTTTTCGTTTCTGATGGTAATTCCATTAATTATTGGAAGCGTATTTAAAAGTTTCATTGATCAAGAAACTTTTAATTTTAATTTAGATTTTTCAATTTTGTTGTTGGGTTTTATTGTGTCATTTGTAACTGGAATAATAGCATGTAAATGGATGCTGTATTTAGTTGAAAATTTTAAGTTAAAATTTTTTTCGTTTTATTGTGTTATAGTTGGAATAATAGCTCTAAGTTTTGGTTAAAAGATACTACACAAAGGAGAAATTTGTTAACGGTTGTATACTTTTAATTGACAAACCCTATAACTGGACATCTTTCGATTTGGTTAATAAAATAAGATGGTTGATTAAAAAAAGGTTTGATATAAAAAAAATTAAGGTAGGACATGCTGGAACTCTTGATCCGCTAGCCACGGGATTGATGATTATCTTGTCCGGAAAAAAAACTAAACAAATTTCAAATTACCAAAACCTTAATAAAACTTACGTCGGGACATTTATGCTTGGCTCGACAACAAAATCGTATGATCTAGAAACATCTATTGACAAAAAATATAATGTAGACCATATTTCTTCAAAAGAATTAAATGAAGTCAAAAAAAAGTTCTTAGGTGTTACAAAGCAAACTCCACCTATTTTTTCGGCAATAAAAAAGAATGGGAAAAGGTTGTATAAGTATGCAAGAAACAACGAAAAGGTTTTAATACCTGAAAGGGAAGTAGAAATTAAAAAATTGGATCTTGATATAGAAAATTTTCCTAAAATAAAATTTATAGTTGAGTGTAGTAAAGGTACTTACATTAGATCGCTTGTAAATGATATTGGGAAATCTCTTGACTCCGGTGCGCATTTAGTATCACTACGTAGAGAAAAAATAGGAGATTTTTCTCTAAAAGACTCGATAAGTGTTGATTATTTTGAAAATAATTTAAATTCTGAAATTTAAATTTAAAAAGAAATCATCAAAAAACATCTTTACATATTTTTCATATTTTTGATAAAAATTAAACATGAAGTATAATCGAATTTTACTAAAGTTAAGCGGAGAATCTCTAATGGGTACTAAGGGTTATGGAATTGATTCGAATAGAATTAATGACTATGCTTTGGAAATTAAAAATCTTCATGAAAGCAACATTCAAATTGCAATAGTGATTGGAGGAGGAAATATTTTTCGGGGAATATCTGGTTCAAGTGAAGGTGTTGACAGAGTTCAGGCAGATTATATGGGAATGCTTGCTACAATTATAAATGGTCTTGCTCTTCAAAGTGCACTTGAAAATATTGACGTTCCTACAAGACTTCAAACAGCAATTAACATAGAAGCTATAGCTGAACCCTACATAAAAAGACGAGCAGTTAGACACTTAGAAAAAAAAAGAGTTGTGATTTTTAGTGCGGGCACAGGTAATCCTTTTTTTACAACAGATTCGGCAGCAGTTCTAAGAGCTATTGAAATTGATGCTGATGTGATTTTAAAAGGAACAAGAGTTGATGGAATTTATACAGAAGATCCTGAATTAAACGATAAAGCAATTAAATTAGATAGGTTATCGTTTGAAGAAGCTCTTAGGTTAAATTTGAAAATTATGGACACTACCGCATTTACGCTAAGCAAAGAAAATAATTTACCAATTATTGTATTTGACATGAATATAAAAGGCAACCTAAAAAAAGTTGTCCAAGGAGAGAAAATTGGAACTAAAGTTTTTTTATAAAATGAATGATAAATTAGAAATTATATTGAAATCAGCTGAGGATAAGATGCATTCCTCTGTGCTACACTTAGAAAGTGAACTTTTAAACATAAGAGCTGGAAAAGCCAATCCGAGTATGTTAAAAAATGTTATGGTTGATTACTATGGAAATTTGACTTCCCTAAGTCAGCTAGCTAATATTAATACGCCAGACTCAAAAACTATAATTGTACAACCATGGGATAAAAGTATTTTACAAGAAATTGAGAAAGGAATAATCAATGCAAATATCGGTTTCAACCCTATGAATAAAGGAGATACAATTATCATTAATATTCCACCCCTAACAGAGGAGAGAAGAAAAGAATTAGTAAAAATTGTTAGAAATGAATCAGAGAATTCAAAAATAAGTATTAGAAATATTCGAAAAGATTCTAATCAAGAAATCAAAAAAACAGATGTCTCTGATGATGAAAAGTCAAATTATGAAATAGACATCCAAGAATTAACTGATAATTTCATATCTAAAATTGAATCAGTTTTAAAAGTAAAGGAAAAAGAAATAATGACTGTATGAAATTATCCCGTCGCTTATGAAAAGTGGAAATAAAGAGTGGGGGGTTTGGGAAAAAATTTCAAAGCTAATTCTAAATAACAGGTTTTTAATCTTAGCAGTTTTGACCTTACTAACCTCTGTATGGATAAATCAGTGGAAAAATATCAGATTTACTTTTACTGAAGCAAATTTACTTCCAGATAAACATGAAGAAAATATACGATATAAAGATTTCGTAAAAGTTTTTGGTGAGGAAGGCAATCTTTTAGTCATAGCAATAAATGATGACAATTTTTTTTCTCAGGAAAAATTAAAAATGTGGAAAGAATTAAGAATAGAAATCACAAAATTTTCTGAAATCGATTATGTTTTGTCCTTTGATAATTTAAAGGAGATAGTTAAAAATCAAAAATTAAGGAGATTTGAACTCAAATCAGTTTTCAATCCACAAAAGCAAGACTCATTTAACACATTGACCTTAAAACAAAAATTATTTTTGGAACTTCCTTTTTATGAAAATTTAATTTTAAATAAGAAAACAGGCTCAATAAGGATGGGGATATATATGGATAATAATATTGTAAACACATCCAAAAGAAAAGATTTTATTCTCAATAAATTTATTCCTCTTGTAAAAAATTTTGAAGAGAAAAACAATGTGAAAATATATAAATCTGGTATGCCATATATAAGAACATTAAACGCTCAAAATATAATTGATGAAATAGGACTTTTTGTCTCTACAGCATTGTTTGTTACCTCATTCATATTTTTTATGTTTTTCAAATCAATTAGAGCAACATTGATTTCTGTTTTAGTTGTTTTAATAGGTGTCGCATGGTCTTTTGGAACATTAGGATTTTTAGGGTTTGAAATTACTGTCTTGACTGCATTAATCCCTCCATTAATTATTGTTATAGGAATACCAAATTGCATTTTTTTAATTAATAAATATCAGCAAGAAATTAAAAAAGATGGGGATCAATCCAGATCACTTAAACAAGTTATAATTAGGATAGGGAATGCATCTTTGATGACTAACTTGACGACTGCGTGCGGTTTTTCAACTTTCATTTTGACAGATAGCAAACTTCTAAAAGAATTTGGAATAATTGCTTCTTTAAACATAATTGGGATTTATTTAATATCAATTACTACAATACCTATTCTATATAGCTTTATGAAAGCTCCCAATAAAAAACATCTACGGCATTTGAAAAATAAAACTATTCAAAAATTTATAAAAATATTAGAACATATAGTAAAACATAAAAAAAGTAATACTTATACAACATCTCTTATTTTAATTATTCTTAGCATAATTGGGATATATCAAATTAATATTTCAGGTAGTATGCTTGATGACATGCCTAAAAGACAAGATTTTTTTAAAGATATTATTTTTTTTGATAAACAATTTAATGGTATAGTTCCACTAGAAATTGTAGTAGACACCAAAAAAAAAGGTGGTGTTTTCAAATTACCTACGTTAAAAAGAATTGAAAAAATTGAAAATGTAATAAAAAATATCCCTGAATTATCCAAACCAAGTTCTGTAAACCAAATAGTTAAATTTGCAAAACAAGCCTATTACAATGGTAATCCAAAGTACTTTTCACTTCCCACCTCGATGGAAAATCGATTTATTATGTCTTATTTTAATAATAGTAAGTCATATACTGAAGAAAATTTTACTAGCAATTTTGTAGATAATGAAAACAAAATTGCAAGAGTAACTACGTTTATGAAGGATATAGGCACGAGTAGAATTGAAGAAATAGAGGAAGAACTAACTAAAAAAATTGAGGAAATATTTCCAAAAGAAAGGTATAATGTAAACTTAACTGGCAAATCTCTCTTATTTTTAAAAGGAACAAAATTTTTGGTCAAAAATCTTGTGTTTTCTCTTGTTTTAGCAATTTTACTAATTTCACTATTTATGGCGTATATGTTTAAGTCTATCAAAATGATTATTATTTCTCTAATTCCTAATATAGTCCCTCTACTAATTACTGCAGGGATGATGGGATTTGCAGGAATACCACTTAAACCTTCAACTATTCTTGTTTTTAGTATTGCGTTTGGAATTTCAGTTGACAATACAATTCATTTTCTAGCTAAATATAGACAAGAACTTTTCGATTCAAATTGGAAGATTCAACCATCTGTGTATAACGCATTGAGAGAAAGAGGTGTGAGTATGTTTTATTCATCTGTAGTGCTATTTTTTGGATTTTCAGTATTCATGATTTCTGAATTTGGTGGGACTGTTGCTCTAGGAGGCTTAGTATCCTTGACCCTTTTAATTGCAATGTTATCAAATTTAATTTTGTTGCCATCTCTTCTAATATCTCTAAAGAAAACTGTATCCAATGAAAAAGTAATCAGAGAGCCAAAAATAAAGATTTAGTAATTTAAATAAATTCTTTTGTTAAAAATTAGATTAATTAAATAACATCTAAGATGTATATTTGAAAAAATTATTAGATGACTCTGCTTATTAAAGAAATTTTAAAACTTAAACCCAAAAATCAGTTAGTCACGGCAGAGGGATGGGTTAAAAACTTTAGAGCCAATAAATTCATTTCCCTAAATGATGGAAGTACGGTTAGAAATATTCAATGCGTTATTGATTTTGAAAATTTTGATGAATCAATAATAAAAAAAATTAATTCTGGGACAAGCCTCTCAATAAATGGTAAATTAGTAAAAAGTCTTGGTAGTGGACAAGAAGTTGAAATTTTGGTTGAAAATATAAAAATATATGGAGAATCTAATGCTGAAAAATACCCTATACAACCCAAGAAACATAGTTTTGAGTTTTTAAGAGAAAATGCGCACTTAAGAGTAAGAACAACGACTTTTGGCGCAATTATGAGAATTCGATCTAAACTTTCTTACGCAACTCATAAATTCTTTCAAAATGAGAATTTTCAATATGTTAATACACCTATAATCACGTCTAATGATGCAGAAGGAGCTGGTGAAATGTTTAGAGTTACTACACTAGATCCAAAGTCTCCTCCGACAAAAAATAGTAATGTTGATTTTAAAAAAGATTTTTTTTCTAAAAAAACACATTTGACAGTATCCGGTCAACTAGAAGCAGAATCCTATGCCTTAGGCCTCGGAAAAGTGTATACTTTTGGCCCAACTTTTAGGGCAGAAAACTCCAACACAACTCGTCACTTATCTGAATTTTGGATGATTGAACCAGAAATGGCTTTTTTTAATTTAGAAGATAACATGAACCTTGCAGAAAAATTTGTTAAATACATATTGAATTTTATCCTCGATCATTGTATGGATGACTTGTTTTATTTAGAGGAGAGATTATATAATGAAGAAAAAAATAAGCCAAAAAATGAAAGAAATGGGATGAAACTAATTGAAAAATTAAAATTTATTGTAAATAATAAGTTTGAAAGGATTAGTTACTCCTTCGCTTTTGAAATCCTAAAAAATTGTTCTCATAACAAAAAGAAGAAATTTGAATTTTTAGTACGAGATTGGGGAATGGATTTACAAAGTGAACACGAAAGATATCTAGTAGAGAGACATTTTAAAAAACCTGTGGTTATTTTTAACTACCCTTCTAAAAGTAAAGCATTTTATATGAGATTAAATGATGATCAAACAACAGTTGCTGCTATGGATATTTTATTTCCAGGGATCGGTGAAATTATAGGAGGATCTCAGAGAGAAGAAAGGTTGGAAATATTAAAAAAGAGGATGAACCAATTTGATGTATCAAATAAGGATTTATGGTGGTATACTGAGCTTAGAAAATTTGGAACCGTTCCTCACAGTGGATTTGGACTTGGTTTTGAGCGCATTGTTCTATTTGCAACAGGTATGAATAATATCAGAGATGTGATACCGTTTCCTAGAACTCCAAATAATGCTTTATTTTAAAGAAATACTAATTTTGCTATAGCAAGTGATATTTTTAGATATATGCTTAAACAAAATCTAACTTTTAAACTATCTCAAAAGCTATCTCCTCAACAAATTAAGTTGATGAAGTTAATTCAATTACCCACACTAGATTTTGAACAAAGAATTAAAAACGAGATTGAGGAAAACCCTGCACTTGAAAGTGGCGTTCAAGAACCAACTTCTGATTTTGATAATCAAGAGGAAGTAGATTTTTCTGAGAATTATTCTGAAAATTCCGATATGGATCTTGAAACTTATTTAAGTGATGACGAAATACCTTCATATAAACTTAATTCATATAACTATAGTTCAGAAGATGAGGAAAAAAATACACCAATCTCTAGTCATACTAGTTTACATGAAAATTTGAAAAATCAAACGAATGTTTTGATCCTTACTGAGAAAGAAAAAGTTATTTCCGAATTTATAATTGGCAGCATTGACGAAAGTGGTTACTTAAGCCGTTCAGTTGACGAATTAGTTGACGATATAGCATTTACTCAAAATGAAATTATTAGCTCAATGGAAATTGAAAATGTACTAGCTATAATACAAAATTTAGAACCTCCAGGAATTGCATCTAGAAATCTCCAAGAATGTCTATCTATACAATTAAAAAGAAAACCAAAATCAGACGATGTTTCTATTGCATCAAAAATAATTGATGAAGGTTTTGATTTATTTTCAAAAAAACATTTCAAAAAAATGCAAGAGAAATTTAATCTAGATCAAGATTTACTGAAAAAAGGATTAAATGAGATCGAAAAATTAAATCCTAAACCAGGAGGATCTATTTCATCATTTACAGAAAACAATCATATCGTTCCGGATTTTATTTTAAACGTCAATGAGAACCATATTAGTGTAAATTTAAACAGAAGAAATGCTCCAGACTTGCATATATCAGAAAACTACAAAGAAATGCTAAAAGGTTACCAAAGTTCAAAAACAAAGTCAAAAGCTCAAAAAGACACAGTTCAGTTTATAAAACAGAAGCTAGATGCAGCTAAATGGTTTATTGATGCGATAACACAAAGACACCAAACACTGAGTTTGACAATAGATGCAATAATTAAATTTCAGAGAGACTATTTTTTATCAGGAGACGAAAAAAAATTAAAACCTATGATCTTAAGAGATATTGCAGAAAAAACAAATATGGATATTTCTACAGTTTCTAGAGTTGCCAACAGTAAATATATAGAAACTCCCTACGGTACTTTTTTATTAAAAAAATTTTTTTCTGAATCTTTGAAGAATCTAGAAGGAGATGAGGTTTCCAGTTTTGAAATTAAGAATATTCTCGAATCACTAATTGAAGGTGAAAATAAAAATAATCCTTTTTCGGATATGGCTCTATCAATAGAACTTTCAAAAAGAGGGTATTCTTTAGCTAGAAGAACTGTTGCGAAATACAGAGAACAATTAAATTTTCCAGTTGCCAGATTGAGAAGAGAATTATAATAAATAAAAAACAAGTCCAACACTTGAAATCAAAAAATCTTTATTAGGGATTTTAGAGTTTGATGAAATTTTTATTATTGGTGAAATACCTGTTTCAAATCTTATATTCCAAGTGTTGAACCCTAATGATAATGACAGACACTGTGAAAAATCGCTTACATAATTATTCAGGGTAGTCTTTCTTCCAAAAAAAGGTTTGTATTTCGCTAAAAAATTGTAGTTTATCCTATAGCCTAGGTAAACTCTCCAAAATTCAAAACTTTCAGCCGTAGATGTTCTAAGTCTTATTTCTAATGGAAACTGAACTGAGTGATAGGAAATTCTATTCCTTAAGTTGGAGTCACTTTCTATAATAAAACTTGAATCTTGTCCTATATCAAGATTATTTACTAATCTCGTATAACCATAACCTAATCCAATAGCTATGGCTTTATTCCCTTTTTTATTTAAAGAAATGTCTTTTAGCAATCCACTATTAAAACTCCTGGAAAAACCATTCTGTTGATAACCTTCTATGTTTCTTAACTGAAAATCGAAGTTAAAATTAATGTAGATTTGATCTTCTTTATAGTTTAAATTATTGTTTTCTTGGCTATTTAATAAGTTGACTAAAAAAAGTGATATTAGTAACTTTAATCTCATCGGCGATATTCAAGAATTTACTGGTTGTGAAGACTATTCTAAATTTTGAGAGTAATCGCCTACTCTAGTAGTATAATTAATCTTTAGCGCATTTACTTTTCTCAATTCTTGTTTTATGTCTGAAATTAACCCCATATTTGTTTCTCCGTCAACTTTTAGTGCAGTTGTCAAAACATTTTGAAGTTCTTGTCTCTTCGAAGCCCTTTCAGCCAAAACAAAAGCGGCTACATCATTAACAGTTGCGAATTTATCATTTAATTGAATTCTTGCTTGTGTACCATATTTTTCTTGATACCTTATTGATGGCTTACCAGCATATATATACATCACACGATCCTTCTTGTCAAGCTTTTGCACTTGATCTGCTGCAGGCAAAGTATTTTTAACCATCAAGGTACTATCTCTCATAACGGTAGCAACCATGAAAAAAAACAAAAGCATAAATACAATGTCTGGAAGTGATGCTGTGGATATTGCAGGAAGTCCCTTTTTATTTTTTTTGAATTTAGACATATTAAAATATTAATTTGTTTTACTTGGCTCGGCCTCAGATAATTTTTGAGGATACATTGCTTTTATTGAGTCAAGAAGAGGTTTGAGTCTTTGTTTATCATCTAAAGATGTTCTGGGGTCACTATATCTTTTTTGGGCATCAATAAAACTTAATCCGACCATAGGATAAATTCTGCTAAATTCTCTATCTCTAAGATCATTGTAAGCTGCTACTAGTTCATTTTGGACAGCTATATACGCCTTGTATGAGGTTTGTCTATCATTTTTAAGAGATATAATTGCTTTTTCTGGATTATCAGAAGATTTTGGATTTCTATCTCCCTGACAATATGAACAAGCTTCGTCACCCTTGCCTCCGCCATTGTCTAAAAATTCAATAGCAGAATTTCTTAAGTCTTTAATATTCATCAACTCTTCTTCAACAAGCAACCTGTTATCTTTATTGACCACCACTGTAAAAATATTTCTCTCTTTAATAATTGGTGGATCTTCAATTTCGTCTGTGGGAGGTAGCTTTCTGTTTATTCCTGAATCAGTTTCTATAGTTGTAGTGACAAGGAAAAAAATCAGTAATAAAAAAGCTATGTCGGCCATTGAGCCGGCGTTAACCTCAGGTGCAGCTCTTCTAGCCATAAAATTATTTTATTAATCTTTTAACGCCAGAGAATACCATAGATAGTATAGCGCTGATTGATAATATATAAAATGTTCTTATCCCAGTTTCAACCCATCTAGAACCTGATTCTGACAAGTATTTACCATCTTTCAAAGGAGTTTCAACACCACTTGACGAAATGTAAGCTACACCAACAATAAATATAAAAATGCCAATAAAGATCAAAGCTTTCTTTAATTTTTCTGTGTTCGCAAATAGGGCCTTTAAAGAAAATATTAAGGTTGCTGCTATAGTTAAAATAAGTGTAACCTGAGCTATTGAAATTAATGGACCAACAGTTGAAAAATCTCCCTGTGAAGCATTCATTTTAATCGCCTCGTCACCTGATCCCATCACGATAAATAAACAAACTGCCCCTGATAGACCCAGTATTGCAGAAAAAACCTTAACTATTAATTGAAAATTCATTAAACTATTTTTTATTAGCAACCAATATATCTACAAGAGAAATGGAAGCGTCTTCCATATCATTTACAATTGCATCAATTTTTGCAATAATATAGTTGTAGAATACCTGAAGTATTATTGCAACTATAAGACCAAATACAGTTGTTAATAGGGCCACTTTAATTCCCCCAGCAACCAACGAAGGTTGCATATCACCAGCAGCTTCGATTTTATCAAATGCTTGAATCATACCTATAACAGTTCCCATAAAACCAAGCATAGGAGCTAAAGCAATAAACAAAGAAATCCAAGAAACATTTTTTTCTAATTGACCCATTTGAACACCTCCGTAAGCAATAACTGCTTTTTCCGCACTTTCAATACTTTCATCGGCTCTATCCAAACCTTGGTAAAATATAGAAGCAACAGGACCTTTGGTATTTCTACATAATTCTTTAGCTGCACCTACACCACCGCTAGAAAGAGCTTCTTCTACGCCCTCAGTTAATTTTTTTGTGTTGGTTGAAGCTAGGTTTAAAAATATTATTCTTTCAATCGAAATGGCAAGTCCCAAAATCAAACAAATTAAAACAATGCCCATAAAGCTTGGTCCACCTTCTATGAAACGTTTTTTAAGTTCTTGAGTAAAAGAAGTTGATTCCTCGGTTACTTCCATTTCTTCGCTATCTTGAATAATTGCTGTACTTAAATTATAACCAACCGCAGAATAAGCTTGGTTTGAAAAACTGAGTGATAATAAAAATCCAACTAATAAAACTATTGACTTTTTCATGAAATATTTTTTTATCTAATAATTTGAGGGCTAAATATAAAAAAAATATGTTTTAATATTGCTTGAGAATTACAAAATCAAACAAAATTATTTAAAAATAAAAAAATTAGTCCCAATTAATGAGATTATTATTTCTCGGAGCCGTTAATTTTAATCTTTTTTTTATTTTGTTAAGATACATGGTGTTGTATCGTAATCTTGAAATATGATTGGGATTTTGTTGATCTCCGTTCCAACAATGTTCAGCTCCATTTCCATAATCCACTTCACCTCCATAATAAGGATTTTTAGTTTCTTTTAAAAACTTTTCAGTTAAAACCACGGCGTTATTCAAATAATAATTATCCATGTCACCACAATAAATATTTATTTTTCCTTTTAAATCCATACCTATTTTGCTCCAATCTCTTTCCATAATATACCTGAGGTCATAGTTTTCTTTCCAATAACTAGCAACATCTTTATCAATTTCACCGGTAAGTTTGTCCCAAATAGGCTTCGGGTATCCATTTTCGCCTACTGGAGAATAAACTGCTTGCCAAATATCCCACTGATCCCCTGACCTGCTATTATTACCAAGAATATATTCTCTTCTATTTATATCTTTTAAATAAGCCTTAATTCTACCAATCCCGTCTCTAATTCCAGGTCTTAAATTCCTGGTGAATTCTCCTTCATCGTAATAAGCATTTTCGTCCTTGTAGATATCAACAATTGTAAAAGCTCTAAAATCTATGGGGTCTGGGCAAGCCGCGAAGCATCCATTATATTCCTTGGGATAAAATACTTGAGCCGCTAAAGCCTCCCAACCACCTGTAGAACCACCATATAGAAATCTACCCCAGCCCTCACCTATGCCATCAAATAATTTTTCAATATGTGGAATCAACTCATATGTTATGGCATCACCATAAGGCCCTAAGTTTGCAGAATTGACGGCATAAGAATCATCATAATAAGGATTTTGGTGTTGAATTTCAATAATCATAAATCTTGGAAAACTTTCTGAAAGCCATTTGTTGTAAAAATCATATGCCTCTCTTTCTTGAATAAACTTGTATCCGGTGATACCAAATCTTTCATTGAATATAGAATCATTCATTGGAGCATCCGGAGGCTTATTCCTAAATCCTCTAAATGTATTAGGATAGTGACCATGGAAAATCATGAGAGGATATTTTTTTAAACCTGTCTTTTTAAAATTTTTAGGCAATAAAACATTTGCTTGTAAGAACATTGGTCTTCCCCAAAATTCAGAAAGCAATTCACTTTGAATTTTAACATGTTTAATGTACTTAGAATCTTTACTCGGTTCTATCTCTGGAATTTCACTATTTAAAACAATTTCTACAGAGCTTGTTTTCTTTTGAATTTTTATTTTTCTGGGTTCGCTGTACAAATTTTTGGGACTAATATTCCACTTTTGGCCCTCACCTTGATCCATTGGCAACTTTAATTCAAATCCAGTTGCCATTTTAAAAGTATCGTATTTATGTAGAAGTGCTTGAATAAAATACTCACCGTCAGGCAAATCTTCAAGTTTATTAATCGGATATGCCAACAAATTTGGATTAAATTTTATTAATTCTCCAGGCTTCCAATTTTCCACATCAATGCCAACAATAATTCCTGTGTTTTTACTATCGTTAATTTGGAATCTTGGTTCAGGTTTTAGATTTTTACTAAACATTAGCAATAGTCTTCCATCGAATCCGTCTTCTGTTGCTAAATCATTTGAATAACTAACATTAATAAAACTCCTGTCTCTTTCTGATATACATCCTTTAAAAATTAAAATGAATACCAACAATAAATACTTAAATTTATTCATTTTTTATTTATTTTTATTTATTACAAACTTATCAAATATCATTTAAATAAACCTTTCTACTGAAATGTCAAATAATAATTATACGCTTCTAATACTTATATTCATATTTTCATTTAATTCTTTTTCCCAAAGAAAGAAAAACATACAAAAAATAAGCATTGAAAAAGTGACCCACAATAATTTGTCATGGCGAAATATTGGCCCATTTCGAGGTGGAAGAAGTGTTGCTTCTTGTGGATTGATTAAAAAAGAAAATGTTTTTTATATGGGAAGTACTGGGGGTGGTGTTTGGAAATCGGAAGATTATGGAATTAATTGGAAAAATATTTCTGACGGGTTTTTCAAGACTGGTACAGTAGGTGCGATATCTGTTTCTGAAGCCGACGAGAATATTGTTGTTGTTGGTATGGGAGAGCATGCTGCAAGAGGTGTTATGACATCAATGGGAGATGGTGTTTACATTTCAACAGATGCAGGGATTACATGGGATCACAAAGGACTGGAAAACACCTACCATATTTCAGATGTTATAATTCATCCTGAAGATCCTAAAATAATTTTTGTTTCTGCTCAGGGTTCTCAATATGGACCTTCCAAAGACAGAGGTGTTTTTAAAACCATCGATGGAGGTAATACCTGGAAAAAAGTTTTATATGTTAATCAAAACGTAGGTGCCTCGTCTATAAGCATAGATATGACTAATCCGAGAATAATTTATGCTTCTATGTGGGAACATTCTCGAACGCCGTGGCAAATAAGATCAGGAGGAAAAAATTCAGGAATTTATAAATCATCTGATGGAGGAGAAAGTTGGATTAAGTTAAAAAACGGTTTCCCAAAAGAATTTGGAAAATCTGGTATTTCCGTATCTAGAGCTAATCCAAATTTAGTTTACGTTATTTTAGAAGCAGAGGGTGAAAAAAGTGGATTATACAAATCAACTGACAAGGGGGAAAACTGGAAATTAATAAACAATGAGAGAATTAATATTACTCGCTCATGGTATTATATGGAGGTTTTTGCAGACCCCCAAGATGAAAATACAGTATATGTATTAAATGCTCCTGTTATGAAATCAATTGATGGTGGAAAGTCCTTTAAAAAAGTTGAGACACCACACGGTGATAATCATCATTTATGGATTAATCCAAATAATAATAAAATAATTATCAATTCAAATGATGGAGGAGCCAACATCTCAACCGATGCAGGAAGAAGTTGGAGTTCTCAAAAAAATCAGCCAACTTCTCAATTTTACCGTGTGATAGCAGATTCCCAAACTCCATATCACATTTACGGTGGTCAACAAGACAACTCAGCTATTGGAATTAAAAGCAGAACATATGGAACAGGAATTAGTTGGAAAGATTGGTATTCAGTAGCTGGATGTGAAAGCGCTTTTCTAGCATTTAATGACGATAATCCAAAAATTGTTTATGGAGGATGTTACCAGGGTATTATTGAAAAATGGGATAGAGAAACAGGCGTCTCAAAACAAATAAAAGAGTATCCTGAACTTTCACTTGGAAATGTGCCAAAGAATTTTAAATATAGATTTAATTGGAATGCACCAATTTTGACGTCTCCTCAAGATTCAAACATACTTTATCATGCAGGAAATGTTGTATTTAAGTCTACAGACAAGGGAAATAGTTGGGAAATAATTAGTGGTGATTTAACTAGAAATGAAAAAAATAAACACGGTGAGGGTGGTACTCCTTTTACAAACGAAGCTGCAGGAGGTGAAAATTACAATACAATAATGAGCTTAGCTATATCAAAGAGAGACGATGATGTAATTTGGGTTGGTACCGACGATGGTCTTGTTCACCTAACCAGAAACGGCGGAAAGGATTGGGTGAATATTACTCCTAGAGGACTAAAACCAGGGATTATAAATTCCATTGATTTGTCTGAGTTCAAAGAAGGAAAAGCTTACATAACAGTGATGAGATACAAGTTTATGGATATGAATCCTTATATATATAAAACCGAAGACTTTGGGAAAAATTGGAAGCTCATTTCAAACGGAATAGATGGAGAAAACAACTTTGTGAGAGTAGTTAGAGCAGATAAAAAAGTCAATGGACTTTTGTACGCGGGCACCGAAACTGGATTTTTTGTCTCAAAAAATGATGGTGAAACGTGGGAAAATCTTCAACTAAATTTTCCAGTAGTGCCAATTAATGACCTTTTTATTAGAAATAATGATTTAATTGCAGCCACCGCAGGTAGGTCTTTTTGGATTTTAGACAACCTATCTCCTTTACAAGAATTAAATGTACCAAAAGAGCCTAAAATCATTACTGAAAGTAAAGTTAAAAGATTTATTGGGGGATATATTGAAAAAAGTGTAAAGAAAAATTTAGGTCAAAACCCATTACCTGGTATGGAAATTGACTATTTCATTCCGAAAGGTTTTGATACCCTTGATGTGAAAATTTCAATTCTTAAAAATGACGTTGTAATTAGAACATTTGAAAATAAAAAAGATACAATCAAATTTAAAACATGGCAGGGTGGACCATCAGAAAAGAAATACCTAAAACCAAAATATGGATTTAATAGATTTAATTGGGACTTTAGAAGAGAGCCATTTAAAGGGATTGATAAAGTTTTTGTATATGGAGGTTATAACTCTGGAATTGTTTCACCAGGTGATTATAAAATTAAAATGTATATAGGAGACAAAGAATACCAAAATAGTTTTTTTATTGAATCTGATCCAAATTTTGAGTTTAAACCTTCTGAATATTTAGAACAAGAAGAACTTTTACTGTCAATAGAAGAAAATATTAGAGATCTAAACATGACAGTCACAAAAGCAAGAAGAATTAAAGTGCAGTTGGAAAATGACATTAAAAAAATGGATAAAAAAGAAGGGATGTCCGATTTAATTGAAATGGCTAAGAAGATTACTTTTAAAATCGACGAATGGGAACAAAAATTAATTCAACCCAAACAAAAAACGTTCCAAGATGTAATTAATTTTCACAATAAATTAAATGCAGAATTTATTTATTTACATGAATACGTAAATAGTTTAGATCCTAAGGTTACTTCTGGGGCTAAGGAGAGATTTAAAGATCTTGATTATAAGTTTAAAATGAATATGGAAACTTTTGAAAATGATATTTTGGGAAATATTGAGGAATATAATACTGAATATAGAAGAATGAAAATCCCTGCAATTATGTTGCAGTAAATAACGATTTTTAATTCACTGGAGTTTTTATAATATATTCAAGAACAGAAACTAATTCATCGGGACTATCAACAAAATAATTAGCTTTAGTTTTTTTTCTTCCAATTTTAATACTAAAAGCCTCACTAGATAAACTTGCAAACATAGTCTCATCAGTTATATCGTCACCTGCACTTAATATAAAATCGTATTTTTTTTCAGATAATATATCAATTACTGACTTACCTTTATTAATTCTTCCTCTAGATACTTCAATTCCCTTGACTATATCCAAAATTTGAAGTTCATCGGAAGCAAGACTATTTAAAACGGTTTTAAACTCAACAACCCTTTCCGATGCAAGTTCAGGATCTGTTTTTCTATAATGCCAAACCAAACTTGTTTTCTTTTTTTCAATAAATGTACCTGGGGTTCTATCTGTGAAAGTTTCAAAAATTGGAAGTAAATCGGTCATCCAATCCTGATTTTCTATAAAATTTGGTTCGAGCCAAGTCTTGTTTACAGGTTTTTTGAAATACCCGTGTTCGGCAATTAAGTTAATACTTAAATCATCAAAATGTTTTGATAAAAATTTTTGATCACGACCACTAATTATGTAAACATCTGTATTTTCTTTTTTACAAATATCATTAATTAAATTTTTAAGTTTTTGTGATGGGATAGCGAGCTTTGGTTTGTCATTGAAATCAATTAACGTACCATCATAATCTAACATAATTAATCTCTTCTCGGAAGAGACAAAATGTGATTTGATTTTTTTTAGTACATTTTCATTAATTAGAGTTGCAGAAGATTTAATTTTATTTTTTGACTGAAGACTAAGCCCTTTCATAAATTCTTTGGCCCAATGCTCTACATTATATCGCTTTAGTCTCTTTCGCATTTTTCTATTTCTTTCAACCTGTTCAACTTTAGTCATGTTTACAGCTTGATATAATGCTTCAGCCATGTTATTTAAATCAAATGGGTTTACTAATACGGCTTGGAAAAGTTCTTTGGAAGCTCCGGCCATTTCACTTAAAATTAAAACACCATCTTTTTCAACTCTTGTAGAAATAAATTCCTTTGCAACCAGATTCATCCCATCTCTTACTGGCGTAATCATAGCAATATCTGAGGTAGTATAAAGATCGACAAGGTCTTCAAAATCCATATTCCGATAATAATACCATATCGGTGTCCAATTCACTGTTGCAAATTCTCCATTTACTCTTCCAACAATTTCATCAGTTTCTCTTTTAAGTTTTTTATAATCCGAAACAGCTGCTCTAGAAGGTACAGTTAACATTACAAGTCTAACTTTTTCCAAATACATAGGATACTTTCTTAGAAATATTTCAAATGCTTTTATTCTATTTACGACACCTTTAGTGTAATCAAGACGGTCAATTGACAAAATGAGCTTTCCTCCAGATGAAGTCTTCTTGTGATAATCTAATTGCTTTTTTAATTCAGATTTCTTTGATTTTTTTTCAACTAAACGTTTTTTAGCAGCTGAATTAAATTTTTTGTAATCTATCCCCATTGAAAAGGTATCAACAATAACTTCTCGGCTCCCCATTTCAATTCTATTAAACTTCACATCATATTTTAAAATTCTCTTTACAGAGCTTAAAAAGTGACGTTCATAATCATAGGTGTGAAATCCAATTTGATCTGACCCTAAAATACCTTGAAGTAGTTCTTCTCTCCAGGGAAAAATTCTAAAAATTTCGAAGGATGGAAAAGGAATATGTAGAAAAAAGCCAATTGTAACATTAGGTTTTCTATCTCTAATCATTTTAGGGCAAAGTAAAAGTTGATAATCATGTACCCATATAATATCGCCGTCTTCAACATTTTTAATTACTGCCTCTGAAAATTTTTTATTCACCTCAACATATGATTCCCATTGATTGATGTTGAAAACAGAATATTCTATAAAATAGTGAAAGAGAGGCCACAAGGCTTTATTTGACAATCCATAATAAAATTCATCTATTTCTTTTTTTTCTAAATTGACAGGATAATAGTTGTTTTTGTCAAGATATTTTCGAATGGATCCCCAGGATTTTTTATCAATTTCATCCAAACTAATACCTGGCCAACCAATCCATAAAAAATCCTTTTTTTTACGAATTGAGTTCATTCCAGTTGCTAATCCACCTGAAGATGAAGTATATTTGTAATTATTTTCTACTTTAGATATCTGAACAGGAAGTCTATTAGAAACGATAATAGTTTTACCCATAAAATACTGTTGTAATTCTAAAATTATATAATTAAAAATTCATAGATGAAATCTAATACACTAAATTTCGGGATAATTGGGAATTGTCAATCTTCAGCATTAATAAATGAGAATTCTTCAATAGACTGGTGCTGTTTACCACAATTTGATTCGGCTTCAGTGTTCGCTAAAATTCTAGATGAACAAAAAGGAGGTAGTTTTAAGATTGAATGTGATGAAACTTATAACACTTCTCAAAATTATATTGAAAATACTTCTATTCTAGTTACTAAATTTGAGAATGAAGAAAACTCGTTTGAATTAATTGACTTCATGCCAAGATATCAAAAAGAGAATGGGTCTTTTTATTCACCTCCAGAAATAATAAGATTTATAAAGCTATTAAAAGGTAAACCTAAATTTAAAATTTTGTATGATCCTAAACTTGAATATGCATTAGGAAATACCAATACATACATTAAAGATGAATTTATTGTGAGTGTTGTCGATGAAAAAAGATATGGAACTTTATATCTATACACTGACTTAAATAAAAAGGCCATAATCAATGGCCGTGATATTGAAATTGAAAAAGATTGTTTTTTATCTGTATCATACAATGAAAAGATTGAGTCAGTTACTTTAAACCAGATATTCTTAGACTTTGAGAAAACAAAAATATATTGGATGAATTGGTGTCATAAGACCCCTAAATTTAAAAATTATAACTCTGAAATTTTAAGAAGTGCTATGACCTTAAAGCTTTTAACTTTTGAAAAAACTGGTGCTGTCCTCGCAGCTGCTACAACATCCCTGCCTGAAACAATTGGAGAGGTTAGAAATTGGGATTACAGATTTTGCTGGATAAGAGATGCTTCTATGGTAATTAAAATTATAACTAAGCTAGGACACAAAAAAATAGTAAAAAATTTTATAGACTTTATAGTTAATTTGATTCCAGATAAGAACGAAAAACTACAAATAATGTACGGCATAAGTGGAGAAAAAAATCTTACAGAAAAAATCTTAAGTCATTTTGCCGGTTATGAAAATTCCGAACCTGTAAGAATTGGAAATGCAGCATACTCACAAAAACAAAATGACATTTATGGAATTTTAATGGATGCTATACACTTTCAAATAGACAAATATAGGGAAGATAACGATAAACACGAGGAGCTATGGTCAATTGTAAAATTGATAATTTGGGTTGTAGAAAAAAACTGGAAACTTCCTGATAGAGGCATATGGGAGTTCAGAAATGAAAATAAACACTTTACATTTTCAAAACTCTTGTGTTGGGTTGCAGTGGACAGGGCAATTAAAATTGCTAAAATCTTTAAAAGAAAAAAATCTGCTGAAAAATGGGATATGTTAAGGAAAGAAATAAAAACAGATATTCTTGAAAATGGTTGGAACAATAAGAAAAAAGCCTTTACTCAATTCTACGGAAGTAATGACCTTGATGCATCAGTACTACTAATGGAACAATACGAATTTATTGATGCAATGGACCCTAAGTACATAAGTACGGTAAAAGCAATTGAAAAGGAACTTTCCTTTGAAGGTCTCCTTTTCAGATATAAAAATATTGATGACTTTGGGAAGCCCAGCTCATCATTCACAGTTTGTTCATTTTGGTTTGCTTACAGTCTTTTTAAAATAGGAGAAAAAGAAAAATCTAAAAAATACTTTAATGAGCTTCTATCATACAGTAATCATTTGGGCCTATTTAGTGAAGATTTAGATTTTAAATCAAAGAGATTATTAGGGAATTTTCCTCAGGCATATTCTCATTTAGCTTTAATTGAAACTGCAATGAATTTTAATTAAAATTGATTTACTTACAATTTATGTATCAAAAAATGAAAAAAATAATACTCATATGCTTTAGTTTAACTTTATTTTTTTGTCAAAAATCAGGAGATCTAGAAATTGTTAAAAGACTCGATCCCATAAAAACTTCCGATTTGGCAAAAGGGGTTCTTTACGAAGTAAATATTCGACAATTTACAAGAGAAGGTACTTTTAACGCTCTTGCAAAAGAACTTCCTGAAATAAAAGATCTTGGAGTAAACATTTTATGGTTAATGCCAACCTATCCAATCTCAACAACAAAAAGTAAAGGACCTTTAGGAAGTTATTATGCAGTTTCAGATTATAAAGGTGTTAATCCAGAATATGGTACATTGAAAGAATTAAAATATCTAGTAAATAAAGCTCACCAACTTGGAATGTTTGTTATTTTTGATTGGGTACCAGGACATACAGGTTGGGATCATATGTGGATTGAAGAACACCCAGAATTTTATTTAAAAAATTCCTTAGGGGAAATTATAGACCCTATTGACCCACGAACTGGCGAATCATTTGGTTGGACCGATGTTGCAGATCTTAACTACGATAATTTTTATATGCGTCAGGCAATGAAAGAGGCAATGTTATACTGGATTAAAGAAGTTGATATTGATGGTTACCGTATTGATCAGGCTTATGCCGTCCCAATAGATTTTTACGAAGAAATCCTCCCAGAAATGAAAAAACTGAAACCAGTTTTTATTCTCGGAGAAACAGATGCCAATCACCCTGGTGGAATGAAGCATTTAGAAAATTTTAATGCATCTTATGATTTCCCTGGACATCATTTGACTAAAGATATTGCTAAAGGACACAAATCAGTTGTTGATTACAGGAAACATCGTGAAAATTTTGTTTTAAAACATGAATCTGGGCATTTATTACTCAATTTTGTCAGTTCGCATGATGAGAATGCTTGGGCAGGAACTGTGGATGAGTTGTATGGAGAAGCTGCACATGCAATGATGGCACTAAACTATATTTCCCCTGGGCTTCCGTTTTTATATAGTGGTGTAGAATATGATTTAAATAAACGCTTACTTTTCTTCGAAAAGGACAGTTTTCCAAAAGTAAAAGGGAAAACTTATAATTTGCTAAAAAAACTAGGAGAGCTTAAAAATACACGTCCTGCTTTACATTCGGGCATAGAAGCGGGCAAATATACTTCAATAAAAACATCTTTATTAGATAAAGTTCTTGCTTTCGAAAGATCTAAAGAGGGTGACACGATTGTTTTTATAGGTAATATGTCAGGAGAACATATAGGTTTTAGATCACCATATAACAGTAAATTTAAAAGATATGAGGACGATAAATTAAAAATATTGTCTTCCTCTTATGAATATCGAATGAAGCCATGGGAATTTTGGATTTTAAAAAATTAACTAGGTATATTTTAAATTTTAACGGGTTAAAATTTTAATTTGAATTAACGGAACTCCATTCAATTTTTTTTCAATACGTTTTTTTCTTCTCCGTAGTCTATTTATGTAATCTTTACTTTGAAATGGTGAATCAGAGTCAAAATTCTTTTTTTTCTGATTAAGTTCTGAATTTAAACTTAGTATATTTTTTTTTAATTCTCTACTCTTTAAAATTCCGTTTATACTACTGTCAATATAAACAGCTTTAACTCTCTCAACAAAACTATTTATCTTTTCTTTGTTCGGCGTCTCTACATCACTATATCCATGATATGTTTTAAATAAATTTCTGTTTGAAAGTTTAGACGAATTTATAATTATTTCGGTTGGCCCTTCATGGATGAAATTAAAATTTTTATTTGAAATAAATTCCTGAAAATTGACCTCCATTTTAAAATTTGGATCATAGAATCTAGAACTTAAAATTTCTTTTATTAGAGTGGTTCTTTGCCTAGCAGTATACTCCTTTCCAAATAAAAAAACAGTAGGCAATTTAACATCGCTTACATTCACATTCTTAAGTTTAATTTTGGATCCTTGTTGTGCTTTCGTAACAGAACAAAAAATTATGAGTAGAAAAATTGGTATTATTAATTTCATATTGAAAGTAAAATTACCATAATGTTTTTTAAATTATAAAGTTTTCTCTGTTTTGGATAAAAAAATCAAGACTTTTTGGATTTTTTAAAGATCCATAATTGATAACTTCTTCTGGCGCATTCCCAAATAATATTTTTTTTATGGGTATTTCTAATTTTTTTCCACTTAATGTATAGGGTACTTCCTTAATTGAAATTATTTTATCTGGAATATATTGAGGCGAGCATTTAATTTTTAATTGATTTTTAATCTTGTCAATTAATTTAGAGTTTAGTTTTTTGCTTGCAACAACAAATAAAAATAATTTTGAATGATCTTTTTTATTAGGTAGATCTACTATTATTGAGTCTATAATTTCATCTAGCAAGTCTAAGACTCTGTATATTTCAGAAGTTCCAATTCTAACTCCTTTCCTATTTAAAGTAGAATCTGAACGTCCAAGAATTTTAATTCCTTTAGTTTCGCTTTTTTGTATCCAATCACCATGGGTCCATACATCCTTAAATTTCTTAAAATAACTCTTTTTAAAAATCTTATTTTGGGTGTCACCCCAAAAATAAATTGGCATACAGGGCATTGGATTTGTAATTACTAGCTCCCCAGTTTGATTTTTTAGTTTTTCCCCTTTTTCGTTCCAACATTCAATTGATGCCCCCAACATTTCACATTGTAAATAACCAGCATAAACTGGTAAATTAGGATTTCCACCTAAAAATGCAGAACAAACGTCGGTGCCACCACTCAAGGAAATAAGTTGGGTTCTAGGAAGTTTTTTTTGTAGCCAATAAAATGCTTCATCTGAAAGAGGTGATCCGGTAGAACCTATTGATTTTAGTTTTGGAAATCTGTTCTCATTAACGTATTGCAAATCTTTTTTCATGCTTTCAATAAAAAAAGATGCGCCATGTCCAAAATGAACAATAGATTTATCTGAAGCAAAACGCCATTGAACGTTAAGATTAGGATAACTTGGAGATCCGTCATATATGCAAAGCACTCCCCCACAAAGTAGAGCTCCTAATGCATAATTCCACATCATCCAACCTGTAGTGGTATGCCAAAAAAAACGATCTCCTTGTTTTAAATTTTGGTGAAGTGCAATAGCTTTATAATGCTCCATGAGCATTCCCCCTGTGCGATGAGTTATAGATTTAGGTCTACCTGTAGTTCCTGATGAGTACAAAACCCAAATTGGATGGTCGTATTCTACTTCAACTGATTCCAAAGAAATTACCCTTTCAGTATTTAAATTCCATGATCCAAAATCTGTTTCACAGTAAAGTATAGTTTTTATTGTTGGAATGGATTTTTTTATGGACCGGATTCTATGCGATAAGGAATATTTTTTTCCATTGTATGAATATTTTCTAATTCCAATCAGTACAATCGGTTTTAGTTGCCCTAGTCTAGAAATAACACTTTCAACCCCAAAGTCGGGAGAACAACAACTCCATACCGCACCTATGGAGTTTGTTGCTAAAAATGCTGCAATTGTAATCGGATGATTTGATAAATACCCACCTACACAATCTCCTTTTTTTACTCCTTCATTTAATAATTCATTTTTAATTTCAATTGCCTTTACGAATAACGAATTCCATGTAATGCAGGTGTCTTCCTGCATTTCATTTCTATAAAGAATAACATTTTCTTTGGTTTTAAAGTTTCTTTCAATATGGTTTGTATAACTGAGCATTGAATTTCCAAACCATTCAGCTTTATAAAAAGGTTTTTTGCTCCTTAAAGTGTAATTGTATGGTTTAGAGAAATTTATTTTAAAAAACAAGGCAATACATTCCCAAAAATCTGACAATTCATTTACTGACCAATAATGAAAAGCTTTATAATTTTCAAATTTATAACCAGTTTTATTGGTAACAAATTCTTGAAACGATGACAAATTACTAGACGAAATATCTACAGATAAAGGGGTCCATATTGGGAGATTAGCATCCATTGTCAGGAACTGAATTCTTTTACTAATGAAATAAAATTACATCAAAAGTTTCTTTTTATATTTATTTATTATTTATATCAAAATGTCAAAAGTTAAAAGTCTTGTAAATTCTGTTGAAATATCGAGAAAAAGTTACATCCAAACAATTGGACAATTATCAAAGGAGATTACTAACCATAAACCAGATGAATCCTCGTGGAATATAGTTGAAATTACTGAACACCTTTATTGGGCTGAATTTTTAGGAATAGCAGTTATGGCTAAGGTTTTAAATGAAATTTTAGAAGGTAAAAGAGAGATTAAGTATGAATCAAAGAATAAGGGGTTGAAAATTGAAAAAGTGGTTGAATTAACCTGGAACCGAAAGGAACAAGTGCCAGATATTGCAGCTCCAAGAGTTGGAGGGTCCATTTCATTTTGGATAAATTCCTTTATTAGCTTAAAAGATATTCTTAAAGAATTTACACACAATTTGACAGATGATATGCTAAGAGTGATTGCTCATGCTCACCCCATTTCAGGAGAATTAGACTTTCAACAAAGACTCGAATTTTTAAGATTTCATATCGATCGGCACCATTTACAAGCAAAAAGAAACACCAAAGATTTTAAACAATTAAATTAAACTATATTCATAAACGGATTAAGAAGGTAATATTACAAATATTATTATCATTTTTTTTTATTTTTTCTTCCTGTTCAAATTCTTTCAAAGCCGTCAGCTTAATGACTTACAATATTCGTCTTGACACCGAAAAGGATGGAATCAATCAATGGATTCATAGAAAAAAAGGGTTGGTTTCGTTGATTAAGAAATTAAATCCGGATATTCTTGGAATCCAAGAGGGTCTTCCTCATCAAATTTTATATTTATCAGAAAATTTAGAAGGGTATAGTTTGATAGGCAACGGAAGAGATGGTGGAAATAATGGAGAATACTGTGCGATTTATTATAAGAACAAAAAGTTTAAGTTAGAGAAAGATGAAACTTTTTGGTTATCAGAAACCCCAGAAGTGCCCTCGATTGGATGGGATGCGGCTTTGAACAGAGTGGTGACCGTTGGAGTATTTACAAATGTAAATTCAAGTAAAAAATTGGTTGTATACAACTCACATTTTGATCATTTAGGTGAAACTGCAAGGGAGAAATCAGTTGACGTAATTATGAACCACATCAAAGTAAATGATTATTTTAAAAATGCTATTGTCGTTATGGGTGATTTTAACTCGGTCCCTACCGAAAAAACTATTAAGTTACTGAAAGAAAATCTTGAAGATTCCTTTAAAGATTTTCATTTGGAAAAACCATATGGTACTTTTAATGGTTTTGATTTAAAAAGTAAATTGAGAAGAAGAATAGATTATATTTTTACTAAAAATATCAATATTTATGAATATAAGCATATTGATGAAAAGTTAACAAATGGCAACTGGCCATCAGACCATATACCAGTTTTTACGACTATTAAAAGTTTATAATTTCTAGGTAAATCCAGAAAATAAGTAAACTTTTTATATGAACTTATATTTGTGAAATTCCTGTACATTTTAGAAATTTAAATAAAACAAACTTTATGAAGTATTTTTATTTATTAGGTGCAAGTATTTATTCTTTTTTAACCTATGGTCAGTCAGATTATATTTTATCCAATTTAGATTCATCCAAAGATGATTACGCAAAAATAGCTATGCAAATATGGGAGTACGCAGAGATGGGATATCAAGAGAACAAGAGTAGTACTTTATTACAAAACAAACTTAAGGAGTCGGGGTTTGTGGTAAAAGCTGGTGTAGCCGGAATTCCCACAGCGTTTGTTGCAGAATATAACAACGGAGGGCCAATAATTGCGATTCTTGGTGAATATGATGCATTACCTGGTCTATCTCAAAAAGCACTGCCTTACAAGATTACGAACGGAAAAAGAGGAGGTCATGCATGCGGACACCATCTTTTCGGAACTGCTTCAGCAGCAGCAGCTATTAGTTTAAAAAAATATATTGAAAAAAGTAAAGTTAAAGGCACAATTAGATACTATGGCTGTCCCGCTGAAGAAGGCGGTTCAGGTAAAGTTTACATGACACGATCTGGTTTATTTGATGATGTTGATATTGCCTTACATTGGCATGCTGACGACGAAAATTCAGCAAATCCACGTCCGGCCCTCGCAAATAAGTCTGCAAAATTTCGTTTTTATGGACGTTCTGCTCACGCGGCTGGAGCTCCTCAAGAGGGTAGGTCAGCTTTAGACGCCGTTGAAGCGATGAATTATATGACTAATCTTATGCGTGAGCACATGGATATGTCTGCAC
Source organism: uncultured Bacteroidota bacterium (assembly GCA_902635965.1). Taxonomy (GTDB): domain Bacteria; phylum Bacteroidota; class Bacteroidia; order Flavobacteriales; family Flavobacteriaceae; genus TMED96. The sequence goes on along the minus strand of CACPQA010000001.1, from coordinate 112,930 downwards.
GTATTCACTACGTAATAACACGTGGAGGCGAGGCTCCTAATGTAGTTCCAGATTTTGCTGAAGTATATTATTACTCGCGTCATCCAAAGCGCAACGAAGTAATTATTTTGTTCGATAGAATAGTTAAAGCAGCACAAGGAGCAGCATTGGGAACGGGCACAAAAATGGAATATGAAATGATTGGTGGGACTCATGATTTACTTCATGTCCCAATACTTCAGCAAATGGTTCATCGAAATTTTACCAAAATCGGTGGTTTCAACTATAATGAAGAAGAATTATCGTTTGCTAAAAAAATTGCAAAAACACTTAAAAAACCTCTCGACATGAAAAATATACTCAATGTTGCCCCCTACGATTCAGATCCAAAAGGTATTGGTGGATCCACAGATGTAGGTGATGTTAGTTATACAGTCCCGACTGCTGGTCTTCGAGGGGCAACCTGGGTGCCTGGTACACCAGCTCACAGTTGGCAAGCAGTTGCGGCCGGAGGAACAAGTATTGGTGTCAAGGGCATGATGCAGGCTGCAAAGGTACTTACTCTCTCTGGGATAGAATTGCTAGAAAACAGTGAATTGATAAATAAAATCAAAAAAGAGTTTAATGAAATTAGAGGAGAGGACTTCAAATACATCCCTCTTTTAGGAGAAAGAGAGCCTGCTTTGGATTATAGAAATTAATATTGAAAAAAAGATTCATATGATTTTAAAAAATTTTTCATAGGTCGATGATTAGTAATTAATTTGCACAGACTAAGATTTTGATATATAAAAATCATTTTGTCATAAACCTCCAATACTCCCTATTGGTATACAATAGAGGTAAATCCAAAAGTATTAAAAATAAAAGAGAATTGGTGGATGTATTCTGATGTAATTAAACTTCTAATACTTAATAGGAGATACTAAATGGGTGGTGGGTTTTATATATAAATTTTATATATAATTTTTATTTAAATAATTAATTAGTTGGATTTATTTAATAGAAAATTACAGTTTGCAAACATACTATTCATATTCTCCACATTACTCACATCCCAGTTGTTAATGTCTGTATTAAAGTTTGATTTCCCATAAACTCCATCTCTGTTAAATAAATTACTCGTATCAGTTACATTAGAAGTACAAACACAACTTAAATCGGTTGGAGTAACTGTGGCTGAAGTTGCAGGTCCAGGCGGATCATAAGTGAAATCACCATTTTCTACAATTGAGATAAGTGCGTCTCTATCTACTACATAGTATGTTTTACCTCCTATTAAAGCACTATCACCGACAGCAGCACCATCACACTCTATGGTATTGCCGTTTAAAACAATCCCTTGGGAAAAAGAAATATGAAAAAGTAAAAATACTTAAAGGCTAAGTGCTTGTTTGATGGCTACAAAATTTAGTCATTAAATATACAAATGATTAGAAAAATGAATAATTAAACTAAAAAAACTACTGGTTTGTTAATTATTGTCACAAACTCAATATCCAATCAACAAGTAAGTCTGACCATTTACCTACTGGTATAGACAAATCATTCATACCATATCCATGTCCGCCCTCACTAAACATGTGAAGCTCTGCCTTCGCATTGGCTGAGATCCAATCGTTGTAGATTTGTACACTTGGTGCAGCTAGTCTTAATGGATCATCATTTGCACAGGAGATAAAAGCTGGTGGTTTGTTTTGCGGAACATTTTGTTTGTCTACTATATCCATCCATGGATAAATTGGGGCAATAAAGTTGGGCTGATTTTTGGGAGTTGATTTATATGTCGCCTCCATTGTGACAGCCCCGCCAGCTGAGAATCCCATAAGTCCAATTTTATCTGGATCAATTTTATATTTTTTTGCCTTATTTCTTATCATTTCAATTGCACTTAAAGCGTCTTTTGATGAGTGAGGTAATATAATTTTAGCACTATCAATGGCTCTTTGAGGTGATTGCCATAAACTTTGTGTCCATTTGACTACAGAGCCTTTTCTAGGGTAAGTCCTGTATTTTAAAATAAAAGCCGTAATTCCGTTTGATGCTAACTTTTCTGCAAGTTTGACTCCTTCTTTAAAGTACGACAAAAAATAAAGTCCTCCTCCTGGACAAATTATCATCGCTTTGCCTGTTACAGCGTCTCCCTTTGGCAGATATAAATCCATTTGAGGCTCAGATACATTATCATAATAGAACCCCTCGGAACCACCAATATTTATCTTAGACTCTGGAAATGATTTAAGATCCCACTTTTTATAATTTACAGAAATTGTTTTTTGTGAAAATGAGAAGAAAGGAATTAAAAGAAGAACTATGCCGCGTGTTCTCATCTTTTTAAAAATTACATCACATCCAATTAAAAGTTTTCTCATTGTCATTTGTTTTAATCAAATATAAAGGAAAAACCACAAACTAAATTATAGGATTTTGTACCCTCCCCAAGAATCGAACTTGGATCTAAAGTTTAGGAAAAAGAGATATGATAAAAAGTTTAGTGACTATGTTATAGAACAAAATAGATTTAGAGGAGATACAAAAGTTGATTTAGAAGAGTATGAGAGAATGTATGGTAAATTCACAGATTGTGATAGTAAGAATAGTAATACCATTAGTGTTGAGAAGTTAGAAAACTTAGTATGGAATAGTTTATATGATTTTCTTCACAATACTGAGTTTATAAAGAGAGAATATAAAAGAAACTTCAATCAATCTAAAACAGATAGGAAGAAGAAACAAAACACACTTAAATATTATGAATATCAATTAGAGAAGTTTAAAAGAAGTAAGATGGAGATAATGGATAAGTGGTTGGAAGGAAAGTTAACTGATGAGGATAAAAAGGAATGGGATATAATGAATGAGGAAAGAGTATCTACAATTAGAAGAAAGAAAGTTACTGTATTGGAAGAAATAAACAATCTAATAGTATCAGACAAAGTAGATAGTTACATTGAATTGATAAGAAATGACTTAAAGAATGAATTTGATACTACCAACAGAAAGGATAGAGAAAGAGTAATCAATAAGTATGTATCATCAGTTGATATTAAAGTGGTAGAAATAACCAATGATGTTAAAGAGTATGATGTAACAGTTAAGTTGTCAAAAGGTAGTGATAAGGATAAGGATAATAACTATAGTTTTAGGTGGAGTAATCTATCTAACTATAGTTATAAACCAAAAACTGAATTTGCAGAGAGGAAGGGATTCGAACCCTCGATACGCTATTAACGCATACACGCTTTCCAAGCGTGCGCCTTAAGCCACTCGGCCACCTCTCTTTTTTTTATAACTTAAAGCTCAAAAATACACTAAATTTTAAATACACTCCTAGTGTTTTTTGTTGTTTGCTCAGCAATTCTTTCCAAGGGAAGATTGTATATTTCAGCGACTTTTTCTGCAATAATTGTTAAATAAGAACTATTATTTCTTTTCCCTCTATGTGGGTGCGGAGCAAGGTATGGAGCATCTGTTTCTAAAACTATTGATGTTAAAGGAATTTGATTTAAAAATTTGTCAATACCACCATTTTTAAATGTTACAACACCCCCAATACCTAACTTAAAATTTAAATCTATTATTTTTTCAGCTTCTTCTTTTGTCCCTGTAAAACAATGGAATATTCCAAAAAGATTATCTTTTTTAAAATTTAATAAAACTTTATATACTTCATCAAATGATTCTCTACAATGAATTACAATTGGTAGTTTATTTGATAATGCAATTTCAATTTGTTGAATAAAAACATTAATTTGTTTTTTGAGGTTTTTTTTATTCCAATACAAATCTATACCAATTTCTCCTACAGCTGAAAATTCAACTTCTTCAAGCATTTTTTTAACATGATTTATTTCAATCAAATGATTAGCATCAATATGCGTTGGGTGAAGTCCCATCATCAATTTGATTTCGTTTGGATACTTATTTTTTAAGTTAACCATCCTATTTGTATGAGAACTATCAATAGATGGTAAATAAAATTCTTTTACACCAAGATCAATTGATTTTTTTATTTCCTCATCAATATCGAGATCGAAATCCTTTAAGTATAAATGAGTATGGGTATCTATAAAATTCATGACATAAAGTTATGGATTTGAATATCAAGAATACTCTAAATTTTTATCTTTAATGTAATCATCCCAAATAATTGAAAATAAAAAAGAAAAAAATATTACTTGAGATTACTGGAAGTAAACACATAGTATGTTACCTCAAAATAAATAATAAAAGGGCCCGATTTTTAGTCGATACTGGTGCTTCAAATAGTTGTTTTGATATCTTGAAAAAAGAAAAATATAATATTCAATCTAAAGGAAAGGAAATTGAGCTTACATCTGCTGCTGAAAAAAAAATGGGAGCTATCTCTAGTGATAATTGTAAATTAAAATTTAACCTTCATAAAGGATTAGATGTTACTCTTATGCTAATAGACATGAGTACTATAAATGATGCACTTGAAGAACAAAAAGAAAAAAAAATCGATGGAATTTTGGGTGGTGATATTTTAAACGAAATAGAGGCAAAAATAAACTATAAAAATCTATCTATTGAATTTGTATAGCTCTACAATTCTAATGATTTTTTTGGATTGTTGTCCATTAATTTTTCAATAGGGTTCTCAATTGCCTCTTTTATTGCAACTAAAAAACCAACAGACTCTCTCCCATCAATTATTCTGTGATCGTAAGAAAAAGCTAAATACATCATAGGCTGTATTAACACCTTACCGTCAATTGCTACAGGACGTTCAATTATATTATGCATTCCTAATATTCCTGATTGAGGTGGGTTTATTATAGGTGTTGAAAGCATCGAACCAAATACACCTCCATTTGAAATTGTGAATGTGCCCCCAGTCATTTCATCAACTGTAATTTCGCCCTCTCTTGCTCTTAGAGCTAATCTTTTAATTTCCGTTTCAATTTCTTTAAAAGTCAACTTCTCAGCACCTCTTAAAACAGGAACCATTAAACCCTTAGGACCAGATACAGCAACACTTATGTCGCAATAATCATATTTAATTTGAAAATCTCCATCTATCATTGAATTAACATCTGGATATTGTTTTAAGGCAAAGACAACAGCTTTAGTAAAAAAACTCATAAATCCAAGACCCACATCGTGCTTCTCATTAAATGAGTCTTTAAATTTCTTTCTTAAAGAAAATATCTGGCTCATATTAACTTCATTAAATGTGGTAAGCATTGCTGTTTCGTTTTTGGCACTTACCAACCTTTCAGCAACTTTTCTTCTAAGGAGAGACATTTTTGATTTATCAGAATTTCTCTCAACTCCCTTAGGAGGAGTACCCATTGAGGCTTTTGCATTTAAAGCATCTTCTTTAGTAATTCTTCCGCCCTTTCCAGAACCATGAATATCAATTGGGTTGATTCCCTTTTCGTCAAGTATTTTCCTAGCAGCAGGTGATGAATGATTAGAGGCGTAGGTTTTTTCAGTGATTAAGATCTCATTTTCAACACTTGGTTCTACTTTTTTTTCAACGCTCTCATTTGAAGACTTGGGTTTATTTTCTCCAGCTTTAGCGTCTGTGTCAATTAGACAAACAACCTGTCCTACTTCAACAGAATCACCTTCTTCCGCTTTTAAAGTAATAACTCCACTCGCTTCCGCAGGTAAATCAAGGGTAGCTTTATCAGAATCAACCTCTGCAATAGCCTGATCCTTTTCAACAAAATCTCCATCTGAAACTAACCACTGAGCAATTTCTACTTCAGTTATTGATTCCCCTGGAGAGGGAACTTTCATTTCTAATTTCATACCTGTTTAGTTTCTCTTTTTTTATGTTTTTTCTTTAGTTTAAAATTATCTTTTTTTTCATCAAAAACATAATCTATCACTTCATTATGCCTTTTATTAAACCTTTTTGAACTTCCCGCTGCAGGGGCGCCATAAAACCTTCGTGATACGCAACGAAAATCTTTTGCTTCCGGAAGATGCAGAAGCAAATGGCTCCAAACTCCCATATTTTTTGGTTCTTCTTGAGCCCAAACAATGTCATTTACTTTAGGATAGTTATGTAAGATGTTTCTTATTTCATTAATTGGTAACGGAAACAATTGTTCTATTCTAACAATTGCAACATCATCAATTTTTCTATTTTCCCTTACTCTATACAAATCATAGTAAAATTTCCCTGAGCAAAAAACTAATTTTTTAGCTTGTTTACAATCTATGTTAAAGTCATCTATAACCATTTTGAAATTTCCATCAGTGAAATCTTTTACTCTTGAGACTACATGTGGGTGCCTCAGTAAACTCTTTGGGGTAAAAATTATAAGAGGCTTTCTGTAACTTAACTTTATTTGCCTTCTTAAAAGATGAAATAGATTTGAGGGAGTAGAACAATTTGCAACAAACATATTGTCCTTTGCACACAATTGCAAATACCTCTCAACTCTCGCAGATGAATGTTCGGCACCCTGTCCTTCATATCCGTGGGGAAGTAAAAGGACTATACCATTTTGAAGCTTCCATTTATCCTCAGCAGCAGAAATATACTGATCTATCATTATTTGTGCTCCGTTTGAAAAGTCACCAAATTGAGCTTCCCATATGGTAAGAGAATTGGGGGTTGCCATTGAGTAACCATAATCAAAACCTAAAACTCCGTATTCAGAAAGCAAAGAATTATAAATTCTAAATTTACCTTGATTATCAGATATCTTGTTTAATAATATAACGTCTTCTTCTGAATCCTCTGCTTTAATTATCGCATGACGATGTGAAAACGTTCCTCTTTCAACATCTTGTCCTGAAATCCTAATGTCGTGACCTTCTAAGAGAAGACTTCCGTAAGCTAGCATTTCTCCCATCGCCCAATCCAAAGAGTCTTTTTCAAAGAACATCTTCTTCCTCTCATCAATTAATTTTATTATTTTTCTGAGGAATTTTTTTTCGGAAGGCAATTGAGTTATTGCTCTAGCAACTTTAATTAGTTTTTCACTTGAAACAGAAGTGTTAATTGTGGTCAACATTCTAGACTCATCTTCCCTTTTGTAGTTACTCCATTCGTCAGCCATAAAAGGGGTAATTTCAGTGGTATCAATTTTTTTTGAATCCTCTAAATCAGATTCTAGAGACAGGCTATACTCAGTTTCAATTTTTGTAAGAAAATCTTCACCTATAACTCCTTCATTAATAAGTTTTTCGGCATAAATCTCTTTTGGGTTTTTATGATTGCCAATGGCCTTGTACAGTTGAGGTTGAGTAAATCTTGGTTCGTCTCCTTCGTTATGACCGTACTTTCTGTATCCTAACAAATCAATAAAAACATCCTCACCAAATTCCATACGATAATCTAAAGCAAAAGATACTCCGTGGACGACCGCTTCTACATCGTCTGAATTGATGTGCAAAACCGGACATAGAGTGACCTTCGCCACATCAGTGCAATAAGTTGATGACCTCGCATCTAAGTAATTTGTCGTAAAACCAATTTGATTATTTACGACAACGTGGATTGTCCCGCCTGTTCCATACCCTTTTAGTCTAGCCATTTGAACTATTTCATATGACAGTCCTTGGCCAGCGATAGCCGCATCTCCATGTACGATAATTGGTAGTACTTTTTTTGTGTCAAAATTATATTTCTTCTCAAGTTTAGCTCGTGAAATTCCTTGAACAACTGCTCCTACTGTTTCTAAATGAGAAGGATTTGGGGCTAGATTTATATTAATTTTTTTTCCATCTCCATTAGGATCAATTTTAGAAGTCCAACCCAAATGGTACTTGACATCCCCATCAAAAACAATTTCGTCATAATCTTTGCCGTCAAATTCAGAAAATATGTCGCGACTTGATTTTCCAAAAATATTTGTTAATGTATTTAGTCTACCTCTATGAGCCATTCCCATTACAAACTCCTCTACTCCTTTATTGTCAGCTTGAGTTATTAATGCATCTAAGGCAGGAATTAATGATTCCCCTCCCTCTAGAGAAAATCTTTTCTGACCAACATATTTTTTATGTAAAAAGTTTTCGAACGATACAGCTTGAGTTAGTTTTTTTAAAATGTGCTTTTTCTGCTCGCTCGTAAATTTTGGGTGATTATTGTTTTTGTGCAATTTATCTTTAATCCAATTAACCCTCTTTGGATTTCTAATATACATGTATTCAATTCCAATTGAATCACAATAAATTTCCTGGAGATGTTTTATTATTTGAGAGAGTGTAGAGGGACCTATCCCAATTGTTTCGCCGGCCCCAATAACCTCATTCAAATCATCTACAGATAACCCAAAGTTTTCTATATCAAGATTTGGACTGTATGTTCTTCTTTTACGAACTGGATTTGTTTTTGTAAAAAGATGACCACTTTTTCGATACGCATTTATTAACTGAACTACTTTAAACTCACGTTCTAAATGCTTTGGAATTTCATTTTCACTATTTTTAGAATATCCATTTTGGTTATTTTCAATTCCAAAATCAAAGCCTTGAAAGAAAGCCCTCAGGCTTGCTTCCACACTGTCTGGCTCTTGCAAATATTTTTCGTACATCTCAGCAAAATAACCAGTATGTGCAGCGTTCAAGAAAGAGTATTTATCCATTGCAATAGGACTTCAAATCTTAGATAAAATTACTATTTTTAATCATATGTTTGCATTAGTCGACTGCAATAATTTCTACGCTTCTTGTGAGAGAGTTTTTCAACCTAAATTAGAAAACTCTCCAGTTGTTATTTTATCAAATAACGATGGATGTGTCATCTCTAGAAGCAATGAGGCAAAAACTCTTGGTATACCCATGGGGGCGCCTGCCTTTAAGTACTTAAATGTGTTTAAAAAGAAACAGGTAAATGTCTTTTCATCAAATTATCCGCTTTATGGAGATATGAGTCAACGTGTAATGAAAATTCTTAGTATGCACACGCCTAATATTGAAATTTACAGTATAGACGAAGCATTTCTAGATTTTAGGGGATTCAAATATTGTGACTTAGAAAAGGAAGGACTACTTTTGAAACAAAAAATAAAACGATGGACAGGAATTCCTGTATCGATAGGTATTGCCCCAACAAAGGCACTTGCAAAAATTGCAAATAAAATTGCAAAAAAATATGTCCACAAAACAAAGGGAGTATATTTAATAAAATCAGAAAAACAAATTTCAAACGCACTCAAGTGGACAAAAGTTGAGGACATTTGGGGTGTAGGAAGACAATATAAAAAATTACTCATAAAAAATGGTGTTGTAACGGCAAATGATTTTTGTAAACTTCCTGACCAGTGGGTTAAAAAAAATATGAGTATCCTAGGTCTTCGATTAAAGAAAGATTTGAAAGGAGATTCTTGTATCGGTCTAGACGAAGAAAACCCAGGCAAAAAATCAATTGCAACTACTAGGAGTTTCAAAGAGGTGATAAAAAGATATTGGGAAATAGAAGAGCGTGTAGTTACCTATGCATCGATATGTTCTCAAAAATTGCGATATCAAAATAGCAATTGTAAGGCCATTATAGTTTTTATACGAACCAGTTCTCACCTGCCAAGCAACCAACAATATTATAATAGCAGTCTGGTAAATTTACCTAACCCAACTAATTCAGCAATAACAATAGCAAAATATGCCAATATGGGTCTTAGACGAATATTTAAAAAAAATATTAACTACAAAAAAGCTGGAGTAATACTAACAGATTTGACACCTTCTGACTCAAAACAATTAAATCTTTTTCAAAATACGGGCAATACGCACGGAGATTTAATGAGAATAATTGATAAAATTCACCTGAGATTTGGAGAAAGCCTTTTAAAGTTAGGCAACCAGGATCTAAATCAAACTTGGAAGATGCGACAGGAACACCTTTCATCTCGGTATACTACCGATATAAAAGAAATAATAAAAGTTAAGTAAATAGAATGATGAAAAAAATGAAGGAAGGAATATCTTTTTTTAAACCAAATTTAGATGAATCCCATTCAATCCCACTCACTAGTAACAATATATCTGCCGGTTTTCCCTCTCCAGCTGACGATTTCAAAGAAATTAGAATAAGTTTAGACAAAGAGATTGTAAAAAATGAAGAAGCTACTTTTTACGCTAGAGTAGATGGTGAATCAATGCTTGGTGCTGGACTTAATGATGGGGATTTAATTGTAATTGATAGAAGTGAAGAACCTAAAAATGGATCCATTGCTGTATGCTTTTTGGATGGAGAATTTACCGTAAAAAGATTAAAATTAAAAAATAAAGAAATTTATTTAATGCCAGAAAATTCAAAATATTCTCCAATAAAAATTGGTGAGGGAAATGAACTTTCAATTTGGGGTGTTGTAACATATGTTGTAAAAAAAATGATATGAGAATTACCATTCTAGTATTTTTATTGCTGGTTAGTTTTTTCAAAGTGAATGGACAGTATAATGATTATGATGAGGAGCAATATGAAGAGGTTTATCTAGAGCCCATAAATGATAAATCCGATGAAGGACAAAAAATTTTTGTGGAGGAATTACTTGACCTTGCTGGTTATATATTAGATGAAATTGAGATATATCAAAGACTACCTAATCATGCTAAGGTTTTTAGGGTAAAATATGATGAGAAATCCAAAGGTGGTTTTATATTTATTAGATGGGACAAAAAAAAAGAAGAAAACTACGTGGCAAATAAAATGATTGATCCTGGGCTATATTACAACCTAAAGGCGGCGAAAGAGATTATGCGGAAACAAACAGATAAAGGTTTTTTTGGAGTAGAGGATGGTGCTCTACAGGCACCCGATCAAGAAAAAATAAGCTCCGAAGATCTCAAAGGATTAAGAGGTCTCTATGAGGAAAGACAGGAAGAAAGAAAATTAAAAAAACAAGAGGAGGAAAATAAGCAAAAAGAGAAAATAAATAGAAAGAAGAAAAGAGAAAAAAATAAATCAATTTGAAAAATACTAAGTTAAATTTCTTAACAATTCTAATAGGTTTCATGTTTAAATTTTCGTTTTCTCAAAACTTTGGAATTTTAACTGGAAGAGTGGTTGATAGTAAAACTCTTTTCCCACTTCAAGGGGCAACCATTTTAATTGAAGGTGAATCATTAGGAACTATTTCGGATGAAAATGGATACTTCAAACTTGAAAAAATTCCGTTTGACAGCTATAATATTCTTGCCAGTTACTTGGGCTATCAAACAGAGGTATTATTTAATGTTATTGTAAAATCTGCTGGTTCACCAGATTTACTATTTAAGCTAGAAGAAGTATCAGATCAATTAGAGGAGGTGGTTTTATTTAAAAGTCCTTTTAAAAAGAAAAACGAAACACCTCTATCAATACAATCTTTATCAGCAGTTGAAATAGAAACCTATCCTGGAGGAAATAATGATATTGCAAAAGTTGCTCAAAGTTTGCCGGGTATTTCTCCATCAATTGGTGGTTTCAGAAATGATTTTATAATAAGGGGAGGTGCCCCAAACGAAACTGTATACTATTTAGACGGAATGGAAATTCCCAACATAAACCATTTTAGTACACAAGGTAGTGCCGGTGGCCCGGTTGGAATGTTAAATGTTGACTTTATAAGAGAAGTAACTCTATCTACATCATCTTTTGGAGCAGAATTTGATAATCCGTTGTCTGGTGTTTTGTTATTTGAACAAAGAGAAGGTAATAGAGAAAAATTTAGTGGTAAATTTAGGATCGGGGCTAGTGAGGCTGGAATAACAATAAACACACCTATTTTTAAAGAAAAAGAAAAGATTTCAAAAACATCCTTGATGTTATCATTAAGAAGAAGTTATTTACAGTATGTTTTTGAACTTGTGGGATTACCAATTAGACCTGATTATATTGACTACCAATTTAAAATTGACCATAGGATTGACAATCTAAATAGCATTAGTGTCATGGGTATAGGTTCAATAGATGACTTTTCAGTAGTTGCCCCTGATGATTTTGATGCGGAGCAAACTGCCGTTATAGAACAGGTTCCAATAATTAAGCAAAGAACAAATACTATAGGATTTTCTTGGGTTAAAAAATTTGCAAACGGAAATGGGAGAATTTTAACCACACTAAGTTCAAATGAGCTAAAAAATAATTTTAGCAGATTTCGGAATAATGAAAAAGAATCTGGACTAATTTACCAGAATGATGCTGTTGAAAAAGAAACAAAAATAAGATCTCATGTCACAAAATTTATAGGTGATTGGAAATTAGGATATGGACTAAATTTTCAACTATCAAAATATAAAAATACTACACTGGGTATTCTTGAGCAATTTGATTATAAATCCGAAATAAATTTATATAAATACGGTTTTTTTGGAAAAATCAGCAGATCCTTTTTAGATGATAACTTAAGTTTATTTTTGGGAATTAGAACCGATAAAGACAGTTTCCTTTCTAATAGTAGTTTAATAGATAATCTTTCACCTCGATTAGGATTTAGCTATTCGATAACAAAAAATGACACTTGGAAATTAAATGGTTCTATTGGTTGGTATAATAAATTACCACCGTACACAATGATTGGTTTTAAAGATATGAATGGCATTTTTGTTAATAGAGACGCAAAGTACATCAGAAGTAAACACACCGTAGTAGGAATTGAATTCAATAGAACGCAAAGGTCAAGGATCACTCTAGAGGGCTTTTTAAAAGAATATAGCAATTATCCTATTTCGATAATTGATCAAATTTCACTTGCCAACAAAGGAGGAGGTTTTGAAGTATATGGGAACGAGCCAATTATCTCAAATGGAGTTGGTGACTCTTATGGAATTGAGTTTCTTTTTCAACAAAAACTCAATAAAAACTTTTACGGAATACTCGCTTATACATATTTTTTTAGTGAATTCAGTGATTTAAATAATGATATAATTCCCTCAGTTTGGGATAGCCGAAATCTCGCATCGTTTACTGGGGGCTATAAATTAAACAGAAATTGGGAGGTTTCTGTTAGGTACAGGTATTCTGGGAGAACACCCTACGCACCAGTTAATCAGGTTCAAAGTAGACTCTCTTATCCAAGAATTATATTGGATTATTCTCAAATTGGACAAGTATATTTAGAAGTTTTCAGTCAGGCTGATATTAGAATTGATAAAAAATGGAATTTTAAAAAAACATCTCTAAATATTTATTTTGAGATTCAAAATGTTCTTGCACAAAAAATACCTAGACCTCCAGAGTACGGACTTGAAAGACAATTAGATGGAACTTTAATTGAGCCAATAAATCTAAAAAAAATTGATACTGATAGATCTGATATTCCATTTCCAACAATTGGATTGATTTTGGATTTTTAGAAAAGATCCATGAAATTATTTGGTAATTCTACTTTTATCTCTTTTTTTTCATGACTTACACTTAAAATTATGTCTTGATGTATTGGTATAAAAATTTCTTTTGTACTTGTATTAACAACCATAAGTGATTGAAAGGGTTTCTCTACAATTTCTACAACACTTCCGATTTCTTTATTGTTTTTATCAATTACGATAAAGTCCTTAACCTGAAAACTGTAAAAATCAATTCCTTTTCTTTGTGGTAAGATTTTTTTTGGAAGAAAACATTTTTTAGAAATTAGTCGCTGAGCTTTCGACTCAGAGTCTATTTCCTCAATCAGTAATGTTAAATTGGTTTTTTTTTTATGTTTGATTTTTTTTAGTTTGTAAGGAATTAAAATTTTATCCTCTTCTATAAAAATTGTTTCAATTGATTTAAAATCAATCCCATAATCATTTATTAATTTAATTTTTATCTCCCCTTTAAAATTCGACTTAGAATAAGTAAATGCGAATAAAAAAAAATCTTTTTTATTTGTTGAAATGTCCATAATTAATTGGTAAAATCAAACTTTTATTTAAGAAGGATGAATGAAAAATATTTAATTGAACTCAAATATTTAGTCATTCTTGTTTTGAAGCTTCGCCTTTAGAAGTGTCCTTTTCTTCTAAAGTTTCCTCTGTTGGAGCCTCCTCTTTTGCAGTAGCCTCCTCAACTGGTGCATCCTCCGTTGGAGACTCTTCTTTTGCAGCAGACTCCTCAGCTGGTGCATCCTCCGTTGGAGCCTCTTCTTTTGCAGTAGACTCCTCATCTGGTGCATCCTCCGTTGGAGCCTCTTCTTTTGCAGCAGCCTCCTCAGCTGGTACATCCTCCGTTGGAGCCTCTTCTTTTGCAGCAGACTCCTCAGCTGGTGCATCCTCCGTTGCTGCCTCTTCTTTTGCAGCAGACTCCTCAGCTGGCGCATCCTCCGTTGCAGCCTCTTCTTTTGCAGCAGCAGCTTTTGCAGCATTCTCCCTATCTAAGGCCCTTTTTTCGTCTGATTCTTTTTCAAGTTTTAGCCTTTCAGCTTTAGATTTTTCAATTTCTTTAGAAATTTTGTCTTGCTTAGCATTTATCTTAGATTCTTTTTCTTTAAGCCATGCTTGGAATTGTTCGTCTGCTTTTTCTTGTTTTAGTGCCCCTTTTAAAACACCTTTGTTAAGATGATGCTTGAGCATAACCCCTCTATAAGATAATAGTGTTCGGGCTGTATTTGTTGGTATTGCACCATTTTGTAACCATTTTAAGGCTTCATCAATATTTATTTCAACTGTAGCAGGATTTGTGTTTGGATCATAAACACCTAATTTTTGTAAATATTTGCCATCCCTTTTAGCTCGGGAATCAGCTGCAACAATCCAATAAAAGGGTTTTCCTTTCTTGCCGTGTCTTTGAAGTCTAATTCTTACTGACATATCACATTAATTTTATTGTTCTCGACAATTTTTATTAATACAGGTCGCAAATGTAATATTAATTTGGAAAAAAATCTATTTGAAATGAATTTTTATTAAAACTAATTTGAATATGATTCTGCATTTGTAAACAAAATTTAAAACACTATTTTTGCGGGCTAACACTTAAGAATGAAAGTAGATCTTAAAAAAACAGACAAATTAAATTCAACCATCTCAATCTCAATTGAAAAAAAGGATTATGGGGATAAGGTTGATAATGTTATCAAGGATTATAAGTCAAAAATTAATCTTCCTGGTTTTAGAAAAGGGCATGTCCCATTATCCTTGATAAGAAAAAAATATGAAAAAGCAATTGTTATTGAAGAGACTAATAAAATTTTAAGTGAATCTCTCAACAACTACATAATAAAGTCCAAGCTTAAAATTTTGGGTAATCCAATCCCCATAATAGATGAAAAACTTGATTGGAATGCAGATGTTTTAATATTCAAATTTGAGGTTGGTTTAAGCCCCAATATAGAAGTCAATTTAAATTTTAAAAATTCTTTGATTTATCACAAAATAGACATTGAAAACAAGATTATTGAAGAGAGAATCAGTTATCTCCAACAACAATATGGTGAATTAAAAGACGAAAAAAAAATATCAGATACTTCCGAGTTAATATTCAAATTTACTTCCAAAGAAGAAAATATAGATAAAAAAATGACCTTAAAACTCAATCAATTAAAAACCAAAAAAATAATTGGTTTAGTTCGAAAATTGAATCTAAACGAAACTTTTACATTTGAATTAAAGGATTTCTTTAAGGATCAAACGCAGTCAATAAGTCTTTCAAATAAAACAATTGAAGAAATAAAAAATTCAAAAATTAACATTGAAGCAAAATTATTATCAATACAAAAAAGGGTTAAAGCCAGTTTAAAAGAATCCTTTTTCGAAAAAATATACCCAAATAAGTCAATCAAAACTTTAGCTAAATTTAAAGAGGAAATTAAAAAGTCCGTCCAGTCTCAATATGATCAACAATCTGATCAAAAATTTTTAAATGATGTTACAAAGGAATTAATTGAAAAGGTAAAATTTAATCTTCCTAGAAAATTTTTAATAAAATGGTTACAAAAAAGGAGTCAAAAGGAAATTACTCTTGAAAATGCAACAGAAGAATTTGAAAAATCTGAAAAAGGTTTAAGATATCAACTTATCGAAGAAGAAATTATCAACCAAAATAATTTGGAAGTTGAGGAAAAGGAAATTAAAAATTTTGCTAAAAAAATTTTTTTAAGTCAATTTGGGCAAATAGGTAAAAAGGGTGGTGAACAAGAAATTGAACAAATGATTGAGAGAATATTAAAAAATGAAGAGGAAAGAAAAAGAATTATCGAACAAGTCAAAACAGAGAAGTTACTTACTTTCTTCAAAGAAAGCATAAAATTTAAAACCAAAAAATTAACCTATGATGCCTTTATTAAAATCGCTTATCCAACTACACAATAAAAATGTTTAATTTTAGTTAATATTATCAATTATGAATTATAGAAAGGAATTTAAAAAATTTGCTACAAAGAAACATGGTATTAACTCCATGTATTACGATCAAATAGTTAGTAGTATGACCCCATATATTATTGAAGAAAGACAGCTTAATGTTGCTCAAATGGATGTTTTCTCTAGATTAATGATGGATAGAGTGATGTTTTTAGGAACTGCAATCAATGACCAAGTGGCAAATATAATTCAGGCACAACTTTTATTTTTACAAAGCGTCGATTCGAAAAGAGATATACAGCTTTACATTAATTCGCCAGGTGGAGGTGTTTATGCAGGTTTAGGGATTTATGACACAATGCAATATATTTCGCCTGATGTAGCAACTATTTGTACAGGAATGGCTGCCTCCATGGGAGCAGTTCTTTTGTGTGCCGGTGCATCTAAGAAGAGATCCGCTCTTCCCCACGCCCGTGTAATGATACATCAACCTCTTGGGGGTGCGCAAGGACAAGCTTCTGACATTGAGATAACAGCCCGTGAAATTTTAAAGTTAAAAGATGAACTTTATCAAATTATCGCTAAGCACAGTGGTCAAAAAATTGAAAAAGTTAATAAAGACAGTGATAGAGATTACTGGATGAAAGCTCAAGAAGCTAAATCATATGGAATGGTTGATGAAGTATTAAAAAAATGAGACTATGGGTGAAGAACTTTCATGCTCTTTTTGTGGAAGATTAAAAACTCAAACAGAAGTTTTAATTGCTGGGCTCGATGCACATATATGTGATCAGTGTGTTGAGCAGGCTAATGGGATTGTGCTCAATGAAAGTAAAAGTAACGAAAATACAAAACCATCATTCAGTTTAGAATCTCCAGTTAAGATCAAATCATACTTAGATCAGTACGTAATCGGGCAAAACTATGCAAAGAAAGTTTTGTCAGTGGCAGTTTATAACCATTATAAAAGAATTATTAACAAAGATATTGATGATTCTATTGAAATACAGAAAAGTAATGTTCTAATTGTTGGACAAACGGGAACTGGGAAAACTCTTCTTGCTCAAACAATTTCTAAGATGTTAAAGTTACCTCTGGCAATAGTTGACGCAACAATACTAACTGAGGCTGGTTATGTTGGAGAAGATGTAGAAAGTATTTTGACGAGACTTCTACAAGCTGCAGATTATGATGTTGATAGTGCTCAAAAGGGAATTGTTTTTATTGATGAAATTGATAAAATTGCAAGAAAAAGCGATAATCCTTCTATAACAAGAGATGTATCTGGAGAGGGAGTACAACAAGCACTTCTAAAGTTATTAGAAGGAACATTAGTTAATGTTCCACCAAAAGGAGGTCGTAAGCACCCCGATCAAAAATTCATAGAAGTAGATACATCGAACATATTATTTATCGCTGGAGGAGCATTTGACGGGATTGAAAGAGAAATAAATAAGAGATTGAACTTAAAATCTATTGGGTTTAAGTCAAAAAAGACAACTGACCACATAGACTTTTCTAATTTGCTAGAGCAAATTAATCCTAAAGATGTTCGTTCGTTCGGTTTGATTCCTGAAATTATTGGGCGTCTTCCAGTAATAACTCATATGAATCCATTAGATAAAAAAACTCTTAGATCAATTTTAACAGAACCTAAAAATGCAATTACAAAACAATACATTAAATTATTTGAAATTGATGGTATAAAACTTGAATTCACTAAGGGCGCATTGGACTATATAGTTGAAAATGCACTTTCATTTAATCTAGGTGCAAGGGGACTAAGGTCTCTTTGTGAACTAATTTTAAACCATGCAATGTTTGAACTCCCAGGATCTGAAATTAAATATTTAAAGGTCACAAGATCATATGCCCACTCACAACTTAAAAAAACAACATTCCCAGATTTAAGAGCTGTTTCTTAGAAATCAATTTTTAGAAGATTTTCAATAAACTTTCTATCATTTGATAGCCTTTGAATTTTGTGCTGACCTCCTATCCTATTACTATTTCTCTGCCATCTATCAAATAAACCACTCTGTGCTACACTAATTTTCGGGCTACTCATTGTAATGTTCTTGTACCTTTTTGCATCGTAATCAGAGTTAAGCTCTCTTAATTTTTGGTCAAGCATTTTAGCAAACATGTCTAAATTATTAGGCATATCTTTAAATTCAATTAACCACTCATGAGAACCTCTTGAATTGCTATTGCTGATATATATAGGAGCTACGGTATAATCAACTATCTTTACCCCTGTTTGTACTGACGCTTCTTCTATTGCTCTATCTGTATTTTCAACTACGACCTCTTCTCCAAATGCATTGATAAAATGTTTAGTTCTACCAGTAATCTGAATTCTATAAGGAGAAAGAGAAGTAAACCTGATAACATCACCAATCCTGTACCTCCACAATCCTCCGTTGGTAGTAATTACCAACTCGTATTCAACAAATAATTTAACATCTTGAATTTGAATAATAGACTCTTTTTCTCGATTAACTGGTATAAACTCATAAAAAATACCATAGTCTAGCATAAGCAAAAGATCATCTGAATCATTCTGATCCTGAATTGCAAAAAATCCTTCTGAAGCGTTGTATATCTCATAGTAGTGAATTGGATTAGAAGAAAATATTTGATCATATTGATTTTTGTAAGGTCTAAAGCTAACACCTCCATGAAAATATACTTCTACATTAGGCCATATATCAAATATGTCAGATTTATCCATTTTTTTTAATCCTTGATTAAGAAGTACCAGCATCCATGAAGGGACACCCACCAAACTCGTGACATTTTCTGAAAGAGATTCATTTAGGATTGCTTTTATTTTACTATCCCAGTCAGGCATTAAAGACACCCTCATGCTTGGAGTACTGTTTATTTCTGCCCATAATGGCATATTATCAATTATTATTGAAGATAAATCTCCAAAATAATTTTGTTGATTTTGATGCAACTCTTGACTACCCCCAAGCCTGAGACTTTTTCCTGTAAAGAGCTGTGTATTAGTGTTGTTATTTATATATAGAGATAACATGTCTTTACCTGCTTTATAATGACAATTTTCAAGGGCTTCTGTACTTACAGGAATAAATTTACTTCTAGAATCAGTTGTTCCACTTGACTTTGCGTACCATTTAATCTTGGTCGGCCAAAATAAATTATCTTCTCCTTCTCTACTTTTATTAATGTCCTCTGCTATTTCTTCATAAGACCTAATTGGAACTCTTTCTTTAAACTCAGTGTAGCTCTTGATTGAGGTAAAATCATATTTGTATCCCATTTTAGTGTTTTTAGCGAAACTTATCAAATCCATTAAAACCTCTTGTTGGACTTCAACAGGATATTTTAAAAACAGCTCAATTTGATGAATTCTTTTTTTTAGGAACCAACTAGCAATTGAATTAAATAATGGAAAAGGCATATTTATTATATATTTAAACAAAATTAAAAAAGTTACTAATGTTTTCTGGGGTTTTAAAGAAAATGTACACCGAAATTGACGATGAGGTCAAATATTATTTGGACTTTAAAGACCATATAATCAACTTCAATCAATGCCTTGAAAAGAAAATAAGTTTAAAATTTATCGGATATCAATGCCTTTCTTGCCTCGAAGAAGTAGAAGTTTTTAGACAAGGATTTTGTAGAAAATGCTTTTTTAATACACCGCTTGCAGGGGAATGGATAATGAAGCCGGAGATGAGCAAAGCTCATTTGGGTATTGAGGATAGAAATTTGGAATATGAAAAAAAAATTCAACTTCAACCTCACATTGTATATTTTGCAATTTCAAGTCATATTAAAGTGGGAGTTACTAGAAAGTCTCAGCTAATTACGAGGTGGATTGATCAGGGAGCGGATAGAGCTTTAGCAATATTTGAATTCCCAAACAGGTATCTAGCAGGTACTTGTGAAGTGATACTTAAGAAAAGTTTTTCTGATAAAACTAATTGGAGAAAAATGCTTTCATCAGTATCTGACCAAAGTCTCAACTTTAGTGAAGCTGAAAAATTTGTAGATAACAATATTGAAGATAACTTAAAAGCTTATTCACTTCAACCAAGAATTTATAAAGAAATTAATTTTCCCGTAATCAGGTATCCAGATAAAATTAACAGCCTTAACTTAAAAAAATCCTTGCATTATTCAGGTAAATTAACAGGCATCAAAGGTCAATATTTAATTTTTGAGGATTCGACAGTATTTAATATAAGAGGTAATGAAGGTTTGAGAGTTGAAATTGATATTGAATAATTTAATTATTTAATGAATCTAATTCACGGCTTGACAAATGTCTCCATTTCCCGGTTTCAACATCTAGCTTAATATTCATAATTCTAGTTCTTTTAAGACTGACTACTTTATATCCTAAAAATTCACACATTCTTCTTATCTGTCTATTTAAACCCTGAGTTAGAATTATTTTAAATGTGGTGGTAGAAACTTTAACTAACTTACATTTCTTTGTAATAATGTTCAAAATCGGGATTCCGTTACTCATCTGTCTAATAAAATTTATGGTTATTATTTTATCAACCTCGACCAAATACTCTTTTTCCTTATTGTTTCTTGAGCGTAAAATTTTATTGACTAATGTGCCATCATTTGTTAAAAAAATTAACCCTTCAGAAAGCTTATCCAGCCTTCCAATCGGAAAAATTCTTTCAGGGAAATTAATATAATCTATAATGTTATTTTTTTCCACCGACCTATTCGTAGTACATACTATGCCTTTTGGCTTATTAAATGCTATTAAAATTGTTTTTTTTTTCTTTGGTTCAATTATCTCTTTATTATCAATAGTTATTTTGTCTCCTTTTTTTATTTTGGTCCCTAACTCAGCTATTTCATTATTGACTTTTACTCTATCAGAATCAATAAGTTTATCCGCCTCTCTTCTAGAACAAATCCCAATTTGACTTAAATATTTATTAATTCTCATAAAAAAACCAACTTTAATTAATCAATTTCAATTTCATCATTAATCCCAAGATGAAACTTTTTTCGAATTAATCCTACTAATAAATACAAAAGAGGTGTATCAATTATTGCCACTATCATTTTAAAAATTATACTCGAAATAACCAAACCCAAAAATAAATCCCAAGTTAAAATATCGAAGAAACATAGAAGTGCTATAACTGTTGTTGAATCAATTATTTGCGATGAAAAGGTAGAAAAATTATTCCTTAGCCAAAGGTATTTCCCTTTGGTTAGTTGTTTCCAAAAATGATAAATTCTTATATCTAAAAACTGTGCTATCAAATAAGCGGACATTGAAGCTAAAACAGCTAAAGGTGAAGCAGAAAAAACTAAATTAAAAGTTTCATCATCAATTGGTGATGAGCTATTCGCTGGTAAAATATCACCCAATAGAAGAAGACCTATTGAAAAGATTGAAGATACAATACCCATAACAACCACTTGATTAGCCTTTCTTTTTCCGAATATTTCAGAAATAATATCTGTTATCAAAAATGTAATAGGATACGGAAGGACTCCAACAGATAATTCAAAAAGTTTTATTCCAAAAACTTGAAAATTAAAGGGGTACCATGAAAAAAATTTCTGAAAAATAAGATTAGAAACTACCAAAGCAGTAATGAAAATCGAGCTAAGGAAAAAATATAATTTCTGTGCTAATAATTTATTTTCTGAACTCAAGACTATCTTATATCTAAGTTAAAAAGTTGACTTATAAAAATTATTGGCTTTTTTTCTTTATTGCTTATTGATTGTATAACGGGATCTAAATCCGTTGTTGCATTTAAAAATTCAGATATTGATGAATTAAAAGGAATCATTACTGATAAAATATCATTTATTTCAGGTTCAATTTTTGGATAAGAAGTAATATTAAAGTCATTGCCCAAATCAGCTAATTCTGCTGCGGCATTGATAGCATCTTTTATGTCTCCTTCTTCATTTGCTAGACCATTTTTTAAAGCTTGCTCTCCTGACCAAACTCTGCCTTGGGCTAACCCTTCAACTTCGTCCATAGAAATGTTTCTCCCATCAGAGACACGTTTTTTAAACATTTCATAAATATTTTCTATGTTCTTTTTTACATCTAATTGAAATTTTTGTGTAGGCTTCTCAAATGGTGTATAAAAAATGGAATTCTTGTTAGTCTCTACTTGTTCTGCATTAATTCCAATTCCTTTTGAAAATTCAGCAATATTTGGAACCATGGCAAAAACTCCAATTGATCCTGTAATTGTAAAATCATTAGCAAATACTTTGTCAGCTACAGTAGATAAATAATAACCTCCAGAAGCCGCAACATTCCCCATAGAGACCACAATAGGTTTTTCCTTTTTTAATTCGATTAATTCATTCCAAATTATTTCAGATGTGAGTGCCACGCCACCAGGAGAGTCAATTCTCAGAACCACGGCTTTAATTCTTTTACTTTTTTTGATTTTCCTTATTGTTTTTGAAAAGATTTCTTGGCCAATGTTCCTCTCATTTCCTTCTCCATATATAATAGGACCCTGAGCATAAATAACTGCAATTTGATTTCGTGTTCCTTTTTTAGAATTGTAGCTATTTTTCATTTGCACATAAGAAACATTATTTAATTTTTCATCAGACTCAATCCCCAATACTTTTTTTAACTTGTGTTCATATTGAGTTTTCGATAAAATACCATCTATAATATTATTATCATGAGCATTTTCTGGGAAGGTTGCATCTAAATCATCTACGATTTTGTTAAAGTCCACTGATGAAATTTTTCTGGAAAATTTAATTTGACTTCCTATTCCGTCCCAAATAGAATTCAAAAGGGACTTTATTTGATTTCTATTTGCATCACTCATTTTATTATCCAGATATGGTTCCACCGCACTTTTGTATTTGCCGTGTCTGACAACTTCCATTTTAAATCCATATTTTTCTTGTAAATCTTTGTAATAAAGCACCTCTGCACCAAGACCTCTTAATTCAATGTTTCCCATGGGATTTAAAAAAACTGAATCTGAAACGGATGCTAGGTAGTATCCTTTTTGAGAAAAAAAATCACCATAGCAATAAATAAATTTTCCTTTATCCTTAAACTTCTGAAGTGCTTTTCTTATTGTTAAAGTTTGGGACCAACCCATTTTTGGAGATTGGCTTTTTAAGTTGATTCCCTTGATATTTTCGTTATCGCTAGCTAATTCTATCGCGTTAATTAAATCAAGAAATTTTATAATCTCTGGAGAAACTCCTAAAATTTCCTCAAATTCTTGAGTGACAGGAATATTGTCATAGACGTCTTTATCTAAATCCAGATTTAAAATACTGTTTGAGGATATTCCACCTTGAATTACGTTTTTGTCAAAGGTTGCAACAGATGCAATTCCAGCCAATATAAAAAATCCTAAAGATATTATGAAAAACAAGGCGGTTATTGATCCAAGAAATGAAGCTAAAAAATTTCTAAAAAAATTCATTAATCAAATGAAATTTATATTGCTTATGGTAATAAATTTATGCAAAGATTAAGTTTTTTATTTAATATCAAATAAAACTCAAACCAAAATATTTACTTTTTAAAATAATTTTAAGACATGATTTATTTATCTATAGGAAGTAATCTCGGAGATAGGTTAAGTTTTTTACAACTAGCTGTGGGGTTGATATCTTACAGGATATCGAAAGTTAAAAATATTTCAAGAATTTATGAGACACCCGCAATGGGTTTTAAAGGAAATCCTTTTTATAATATATGTGTAGAAATTAATACTGATTTACGACCAAAATCTCTACTTAAAAAACTTTTAGATATTGAAAAATATCTTGGCAGGGTCAGATCATCTGACAGAAAATCAAAATCAAGAAAAATTGATATCGATATCGTTTATTACAAAAATCTAATAATAAATGACAAAGAACTGCACATACCTCATGAAAATATGCATGAGAGAAACTTTGTTCTCTATCCATTACTAGAAATCTGTGACAAATTTATAGATCCCAGAAATGGAAAGTCCATCCAGACATTGTTAGAGAGTTCTAAAGATACTGTCATTCCAAAAAAAGTAGAACAAAAAGTATATATACCAGAAATAAAAAAAGTTATTGCAATAGAGGGATTAATAGGAGTGGGGAAAACAGAGTTTTCAAGGAAATTATCTGAAGCATTATCTGGAGAAATAATTTTAGAACAGTTTAAAGAAATAAATCTTGAAAAGTTTTATAATAATCCTGCTCAAAATGCCTTTGAAACAGAAAAATCTTTCTTAGAACTTAGATTGGATCAACATAAAGAATTTAAAAACAAAAAAAAATATCCCCAAATTTTTGACTACTTGGCTCATAAGTCAATAATTTTTGCAAAAAAAACTATGACAAAATTTGAATTCATTAAATTTCAAAGTGATTTTAATAATTGTTCTAAATTTTTTATCAAACCTGAAGTTGTAATTCTTTTGGATCGAGATACAAAGTATATTTTAAAAAACATAAAGAAAAGAGGAAGAAATTTCGAAAAAAAAATTGACTTTAAATATTTAGATTTAATAAAATCTGAATACAATAATTGGAAAACCAAAACTAAATTTATGTTATTTAGTTTAGACTTAAAAAAGTCAGATTTCAAAAATGATCATTCAATTTTTTTAATTTTTTTAAATTTATTTTTTAAGAATTAATTTTTAGGTAAAAATCCCAGCATAAAATTCCTGAAACTACAGAAACATTTATTGAATGCTTAGTACCGTGCTGCGGTATTTCAATTACTTGGTCTGTTATGTCGATAATTTTTTGTTTAACTCCAAAAACCTCATTTCCAAGAACAAATGCTGTTAATTTATTTTTTTTAGGACTATACTTTTTTAAATCTATAGATTTTTCGGCTTGCTCTACAGACCATATGTCACAATCATTGTTTTTAAGTTCATTAATTAAATCATAGATGTTCTCCTTGTATTCCCAATCTACAGAATAATCAGAGCCTAAAGCAGTTTTCATTACCTCCTTATGAGGAGGAACAGGAGATATTCCGCATATATAAACTTTAAACAACAGAAACGCATCTGCTGTCCTTAAAATAGAACCCACATTGTGACCACTTCTAATATCATCGAGTATTAAAATCAAAGGTATTTTCTTTGACTTTATAAATTCGTTTATAGATTTTCTCTTTAATTCCTCATTTTTTAATTTCCTGTTTTTCATTTTGGATAAGAATAAGTTTTTTAAACTTAAATATGAATTATATTAGTATCTATTTGATTTTTTCAATGGGTTTGGATAAAAAAGTAAAATTAACACCACTAATGAAACAATACAACCAAATCAAGGTTAAATACCCTGATGCATTGCTTTTATTTAGAGTTGGTGATTTTTACGAGACTTTTGGAGAAGACGCAATAAAGGCATCAAAAATTCTTGGTATCATTTTAACTAAAAAGGGTGCTGGATCTATGAGTGAAATTGAACTCGCTGGATTTCCGTATCATTCTATTAATAATTACTTACCAAAACTCGTCAAGGCGGGTTGCAGAGTTGCAATATGTGACCAGTTGGAAAATCCAAAACTTACAAAAAAACTCGTCAAAAGGGGTGTTACGGAATTAGTGACACCTGGAGTAGCAATAAATGACGATGTTTTAGAGCACAACAAAAATAATTATCTATCAGCTATAACTTTTGGTAAAAAAAAATCTGGAATTTCATTTATGGATATTTCAACCGGAGATTTCTCTTTTTTTTCTGGATCTATTAATCAAATTAAATTAATTATTGAAAAATACAATCCCGCAGAAATTATTATTTCAAAACTTTCTAAAAAAGAGTTTCAATCAAATTTTGGATCAGATTTCACGACATTTTTTCAAGAAGATTGGGTTTTTGATTATGAAAATAGTTATGATTCATTAAAAGAGATTTTTGATACTAAAACATTGAAAGGCTTTGGAGTTGAAAACGATGATAAGGAAGGAATCACAGCCGCTGGAGTTGTTTTGCATTATCTCTCAGAAACGCAACATAACAAATTGGCGCATATCAAGGCATTAAAAAGAATTGACACTGAAAACTATCTTTCGTTAGATAAATTTACAACTAGGAATTTAGAGTTAAATTATTCAACTAATGGAGGGGTTTCACTTATTGACGTCATTGATTTCACTACAACTTCAATTGGTAGTAGATTACTTAAAAAATGGTTGAACTTTCCATTAAAATCAATCAAAAAATTAAAGCTAAGACATGACTTTGTTGAAATTTTATTGAATGAAAAAAAATTAACTGAGAGTCTAATCGATCACTTAAAAGAAATTGTTGATATTGAAAGGATAGCCTCTAAGATAGCAACCTCAAAAGTTAACCCAAGAGAACTAGTTTCGCTAAAAAAAAGTATTGGGGAAATTCAAAAAATCAAAAATAGATTTGAAAAAAACAGCAATGATTTGATTGTCAAAACTGGAAAAAAACTAGTTACATGTGAAACGATTTTCTCTGAAATTGAAAAAACAATTAAAGAAGATGTTCCCGTTTCAGTTTCAAAGGGAAATTTTATTGCAGAAGGATTTTCGAAAGAACTTGATGAGTTAAGAGAAATCTTAAAAGGCGGGAAATCAATGCTTGATAAAATCCTTAAACAAGAGCTTCTTAAAAATGATATTCCGTCACTAAAGATTGGTTTCAACAACATATTTGGATATTATTTTGAGGTGAGAAATACTCACAAGGAAAAAGTTCCAAATGACTGGATCAGGAAGCAAACACTTGTAAATGCAGAAAGATACGTAAATGAAGATTTAAAAAATCACGAAACGAAAATATTAGGTGCTGAAGAAAAAATACAAGAATTGGAACTCAAATACTATTCTAAGTTATTAAATTCTCTTCAAAAAAATCTTGATGGAATTATGGTAAACTCAATTTTAATTGGAAAAATTGATTGTTTTTTGAGCTTTGCTATCGCAGCATCAAAATTTAAATTCTGTAAGCCAGTTTTTAATGAGTCTAATAATATTAAAATAATTCAGGGCAGGCATCCTGTTATAGAGCAAAACCTAGATGATGGAGAATTGTTTATTCCTAATGACATTAGACTTGATCAAAACAATCAACAGATCATGATGATCAGCGGTCCTAATATGTCTGGAAAGTCTGCCATTTTAAGACAAACTGCTTTAATAATTATTATGGCTCAAATAGGCAGTTTTGTGCCCGCAAAAGAAGTAAATATCGGAATTACAGATAAAATTTTTACTCGTGTAGGTGCCAGCGACAACATCTCTCAAGGCGAGTCTACATTTATGGTTGAGATGAATGAATCTGCTGCGATACTCAATAATTTAACCTCAAAAAGTTTAATTTTATTAGATGAAATCGGAAGAGGAACAAGCACCTATGATGGTATATCAATAGCATGGGCAATCACTGAATATCTTCATCAACATCCATTGAAACCAAAAACATTATTTGCTACCCATTATCATGAATTAAATGTTATGAAGGATGAGTTTAAGAGAATTAAAAATTTCAATGTCTCTGTTATGGAAAGTGACAATAATATTCTTTTTCTACGAAAACTTGAACCTGAAGGGAGTGAGCACAGTTTTGGAATCCACGTAGCTAAAATGGCTGGACTTCCAAAAGAAGTAATTGATATAGCAAATCAAAAATTAAAGTTTTTAGAAAAAAGTCGTAACACTTCAAATAGAAAAAAATCTTTATCAAAAAAAAATAATGAAATGCAACTGAGTTTTATTTCTCTAGATGACCCCTTAATTGAAGAATTAAAACAAGAAATTTTAAAAATAGATATTGACAATTTAAAACCCCTAGACGCTCTTGTAGTTCTTAATAAATTAAAGAAAAAATTAGATAATGGATAAAAACTTATTGTCTTATAATCAAAAATTAATTTTAACTTTGTTTGCTTCTGCGAAAGTAGCTCAGTGGTAGAGCGTCACCTTGCCAAGGTGAGGGTCGCGGGTTCAAATCCCGTCTTTCGCTCTTAGTCCAGCTCGGATGGTGGAATTGGTAGACACGTTGGACTTAAAATCCAATGGCCATTGTGGCCGTGCGGGTTCAAGTCCCGCTCCGAGTACTTTTATTAATAAGTTAATAAACTTAGACATATTTCATCCACTCCGTAACGAACTGGGTCTGTTACTGGTAGTCTTGTTATCTTAGCTGTTTCATTTATAACCTTTTTTGCTTCATTTTCATCTAATTTTGAAGTATTTAGAGAAACTCCTATGCATTTTGACAGTGGGAATGAACCAAAAACATGAGCGAGGTTTTCGTTCAATTCTATGAATTTTTTGAGGTTGGGTATCTTTATGTTTTCAGGATATCTTAAGTTTTGTTTTTCCGCTCTGTGGCATAATATTAAATGGGTTGGGCAGGACCCTCTTATCAATGGAAGTGTAGCAGTGCTTCCAGGGTGAAGTAATGAACCTTGACCCTCTATAATTATTAAATCATTTTCACAGTATTCTAACACCTTTCTTTCTACCGCTCCGCAGGCGTGGTCAACTTTAAAAGCATCGAGAGGAATTCCATCCCCAGTTATTGTTATTCCAATTTGACCTGTTGCTATAAATCCACTTTTTAATTTATTTTTTTTAGACCATGTTAAAACCTCCAAGGCAGTAGTCATTTTACCACATGCCATATCAGTTCCAACCATCAAAAGCCTTTTATTATTCAATTTTGCGGCTTTACCTGTAGCAATTTCAGGAACAAAATTAGGGACTCTTACATCCCAAATCCATTGATTTTTTTTAGTGATTAGATTTCTAAAACGATTTTCTAAAAGATCGTGTAACCCATTAATTATTGATAACCCTTTTGATAATGCCAATTTTATGATTGGATACCAATCAGAAGGGACCTTCCCTCCGCTTGGAGCAATACCAAGTATCAAAACTTCGGCTTCCAATTGAATGGCTGACTCTAGATCATTTACAATTGGAACAGGTTTTAAATTGGGATAATGATCATTAATATTAGAATTAGAAAATTTGGAATCTATCACACATACTATTTTATTTTCTAAATATCTCAAAACACCCATTCCCATTTTTCCATATTCACTTTGAATATGACCCTCCATGTAAATAGCTACTTTTTGATTTGTTTTAAGCATAAAAAGTTTTTTTAAGTTCTCCACCATGTCCTGGATTATCGGACAAAGAGGTTATTCCATTAATTAGGGCAACACCAATTGAGGGATCAGGATTTAGATTATAATGGGAATCTAAGTCAATATGATCAATGATGCCACTTATCGATGCAGAAGCTGCGATGGAAAGTGATGATTCAGACATACATCCTATCATAGTTTTTAAACCATAATCCCGAGCTGTATTAATGATTTTTAATCCTTCTGTGATTCCACCACATTTCATTAATTTAAGATTTATTCCATCTACGTATTTAGCCCATGTTGGAATTTGATTGGCATATCTACAAGATTCGTCTAGGTAAATGGGAAGTTTTCTTTTTTTAAAAATATATTTTAAATCAGACTCATTCCCTTCTTTTAGTGGTTGTTCTATATAATCCACCTCACGATTGTTTAACCAATCCATCATTTCAAGTGTTTGATTTACATCCCACCCTCCATTTGCATCTACTCTAAGTTTTACATTGTAGCTTTTAGAAATTTTATATACGGCATCAAACATCTCTTTATCTGCATCAAGGCCCAGAGGATTTCCTAACTTTACTTTTAGAGACTTAAATCTATTATCTTTTAAAATTATCGGGATTCTTTCTTTAATTATATTTACTGGATTTATACCAATAGTAACAGAAGTTGGTTGACTTGGTTTTGGTAAACCCAAATATTTATATAAAGGTTTATTTGCTTTTTTAGCCTTCAAGTCCCAAAGTGCCATATCTAATGAAGCATATGTACAAGGTGCTATTTTCATTTCCTTGGCACGGTTATAAAGTTCATCCGAAGATTCATTTTCTATGTCTGTTGAGATAAAATTCTCAAGTTGTTTTTTAACAATTTCGGCAGTCCCAGCATTTTCACTTTTGCCTGGTGCAGATTCTCCCCAAGCGGTGATGTTTTTGTCTTTAATTTTTAAAAATACATTCACAGATTGATCTTTTATTCCCCGACTTATCTGTAAAGGATATTTTTTTTTCAAAGTAACAGTATAAATCGAAAACTCCATGATAGTTATATAACTGTTTATTAGATATTTATTGTTTTTAATTATTCATATTATTACTTTTAATAACAATACTTTCTAATTATGAAAATAAATCTTTTTAATTTATTTATAGCTTCATTTATTGTAATAATTTCTTGTTCCGATGTAGAATTGAGTGAAAAGGAAAATGAAGCTGATAATTTAATTAACACTTTCATTAAAAAAAATAAAATTCCGGGTTTATCAGTTACAATATTAAATGGAGATGGTTATATAGAATACTCGAAAGGATTTGGATATGCTGATGTAGAGAAAAAAATTAATATAAACCCCAAAAATTCAATATTCAGAATAGGAAGTTTTTCTAAAACTTTAGCTGGTACTGCGTTAATGAAAATGTATGAAGAAAAAAAAATTGAGATTGATAGTCCAGTTGGATTTTACATTAAAAATTTACCAGCTGATAAAAAGAAGATTACTTTAAAACAAATAGCTGGACACCTTTCAGGTATTAGACATTACGGGGATGGAGATGATATGAACCTCAATTTAAATTATGAGAATACCTCTGAAGCATTGAACATATTTATTAATGACAGCCTGCTCTTTGATCCAGGAACTAAATACAGTTATTCTACTCATGCTTGGACTTTGCTAAGTCTAGCGATGGAAAAAGCATACGGTGAAAATTTCATTGAACTGATGAAAAACGAAATATTAAATCCGCTTCAACTTGACAAAACTTTTGCTGAAGAAATTGATTTAGTTTTGAATGACAAGGTAGCATTTTATGAAAAAAATAAATCCGGAGATATTGTTCTTTGTCCAGATGTAAACAATAGTTGGAAGTGGGCTGGAGGTGGTTACGTTTCAACCACACAGGATATGGCTAAATTTACATGGAAAGTTCTTTACACTGATTTCCTTTTGCCCGAAACAGTAAAGGAAATGACAAAATCACAAAAACTTCCAGATAATAAGAAAACCAACTATGGAATTGGTTGGAGAATTAGATATGATGACGAAAATAATCCATACCTAGGGCATACTGGCGGGTCGGTTGGAGGTACTACTTTTGTGTTTTCATCAAATGACAAATCCGTAATTTCAATTATGGCAAATACATCTGAAGCTTCTTTTGGGAAACTCCCATATCAATTAATTAATATTTATAAAAACTAATAAAATGATCAATATTCAATTTTTAAAAACCATATTTTTAGTTCTCGCTTCTACACAGATAATTTTCTCTCAAAAGAAAGATATGTCTATAATCGACTTTTTAAATATCCCTGGTATATCGAGTGTTTCTTTATCACCTAATAGCAGCAGAATTTTATATATTTTGTCTGAAAGCGATTGGAAAGAAAATAAACAAATTCCTAATTTATGGTTAGCTAATTTAAATGGTGGTGCATCCCAAAAAATTACATTTGAGAAAGAAGGGCTTAGCAACCCTGAATGGTCACCAGATTCAAAGTGGATAAGCTTCACCTCTTCAAAAGAAGGATTCATTGATGATGAAGACGATGAATTTGATTCTGGAAACAATCAAATATATTTGCTACCAACCAAAATTGGTTCACAAAAAAAACTTTCAAATCACAGAACTGGAGTTAGTAATGTAAAATGGTCTAACGACTCAAAACATCTTTATTTCTTAGCAAGCGATCCAAAACCGAAAGAACAAATCGTGGCCGAAAGAGATGGATACGACGTCTATAGTTTTGATAATAATCGTACTCAAAAGCATCTTTGGAGAATAGATCTAAATGGAAAGGAAGAAAAAATCACTTCCGGAGACTTTTCGGTACTATCCTACGATTTGTCTTTCGATAATTCAAAAATCCTTATTCAAAAAGGACCTAACCCTTTTCTTGAATTTAGATCTCTCAGTGAATTATGGATAATGGATACAAAAACATCCAAAGAAATACAACTAACAAACAATTCTATTAGTGAGTCACCGGCAAAAATTTCTCCAGATGGAGATAAAGTATTTTTTATTGCAGCTTGTAATGGAAAATTTGAAGAGTATTATAATAGAAATTTATTTGAAGTGTCAACAGATGGAAAAAGTAATCCTAAAATCATTTCTAATGATTTTGATCATGAAATTTACTCTTTTGAATTTTCTAAGAAAAAAGGGGAACTTTTTATTTTGGTAAACATGGGTGCAAGTACTCAGCTCTGGAAAATGGATACTTTGAAGGGAATTTTTTCACAAATCACAAATGGAAACCACAGTTTAGTTAATTGGGACTATAATTCAAAATTTGATTTACATGTTTTTGGAATAAACACGATTCAAAATCCGGGAGATTTATATTTATATGGTAAAACCCAAAAAAAAATAACATCTCACTATGACTATCTTAAAAGGAAGTTTAATTTGCCAAGCCAAAAAGTGGTATCATGGAACGGAGAGGACGGAGTTAGGGTTGAGGGTATATTATATTTACCTCATAATTTTCAAAAATCAAAAAAATATCCCTTAGTGGTCCAAACGCATGGTGGACCAAGATCATCAGACAAATACGGTTTTTCAAGAGGTTCAACCAGATACAATGCTGTTCTAACTGGCAAAGGTTACGTAGTCTTACAGCCAAATTATAGAGGTAGCACTGGTTATGGTGACGCTTTTCTAAGGGATATGGTTGGTAGTTATTTTAATCAATCACACCTTGATGTAATGACTGGAGTAGATTATTTAATTAATGAAGGAATTGCCGATCCAGACAAATTAATCAAAATGGGATGGAGTGCCGGAGGCCACATGACTAACAAAATTATTACTCACACAGACAGGTTCAAAGCTGCCTCTTCGGGTGCCGGAGCTGTCAATTGGATCGGTATGTATGCACAAAGTGATGTGAGACTAAATCGTACGGCTTGGTTTGGCGGGAATCCATGGCAGAAAGATGCTCCAATAAATGTATTTTGGGATAATTCTCCTTTAAAAGATATCCACAAAGTAAAAACACCAACTTTGGTTCTAGTTGGTGGAAATGACAAAAGAGTTCCTCCGCCGCAATCAGTAGAATTATTTAGAGCTTTAAGAAGTTTAGGAGTTGAAACCAAATTACTCATTGCTCCTGGAGAACCACATGGGTGGAGGAAGCTAAGCCACAGATTAACCAAAATAAATTCTGAACTCGAATGGTTTTCTAAATATGCTTTAAACAAAAATTACAAATATGAAAAATATGATTAAACCCAATATTTTTTTTCTTCTTTTAATTTCATTAATATTTTTCTCTTGTAGTGAGGGTAAAAAATATAAGATTGCTATAATTCAATTTTCTCACGAAACATGTACCTTTTGCCCAGGGGGCGACACAACAATCGAAGATTGGACAAAAAGAGTACCTTACGTAACGGGTGAACAATTACTAAAATCTGAAGGTTACACTGGTGGATTCGTTCATCAGGCAAGTTTATTTGACGATGTAGAGTTAATTGGAATTAATTCACCTGATCGTGTATTTGGAGGTTCTTCAAGGAGTTGGAATACCAAAAAAAGTTTTGAGCATTTTATGAAAATAATTCTTGATGATCTAAAATCAAAATTGCCCGTTGATGCAGTTCAGCTTTCTCTTCATGGTGCGATGGCAACAAGAGATGTTCCAAGACCAGAATCTGAAATTGCAAAGAGGGTACGAGAATTGGTTGGCCCTGAGGTTCCTATATCTGGTACTTTTGATTTGCATGGTAACGAAGATGCTGAATTTTTAAAATGGGCTGATGCTGCGTTTGTAACTAAACGTTTTCCACATTATGATGCACCGTTACAAGGAGAGAGATCGGCAAATTTTTTATACAGGTCAATTAAAAATAAATTTAAATCAACAACTGCAACTAGAAAGCCTGGTATACTAACCGCAACAGTTCTTCAGTGGACTGGAGCTGAGCCTGCTTCTACGATTATGGAAAGAGCTAGAAGATGGGAAAATAGGAATAAGGATGTTTTTGTTAGCGTTTTTTTTGGTTTTCCTTGGTCCGACGTACCAGATATTGGCGCTACCATCCATGTAGTTACAAATGACAATCAAAAACTTGCTGATTCGATCGCGGATGATATGAATGATTATTTTCTGAGAGTAAAAAAAGAATTTGCTGGTGGTTCATTTCTTAAACCTAAACAAGCTGTTAAAAAAGCTAAAATGGCAATAGAAAATGGCAGAGGTCCTGTAGCCTTGGGTGACTACTCAGATCGCCAAGGAGACGCGACATGGATAACAAAAGAATTGATTGATCAAGGTGTTGAAAAATTTCTAATAGCAACTTTAAGAGATGAAAATGTGTTAGGTGATTTGTCTGTAAAGGGGGCCAAAAAAGGAGATAGGTTTGATTACAAAGTTGGGGGCTATACAGGAATTCAGGCTGGAATACCTGTCAAAATTTCCGGAGAAATAATTTTCTTTGGCTCACACTTTGGATATGATAAAATAGCTGTAGTAAAATTTGGTAAAGGAAATGCTATAATTATAGTTCCAACCTATGAACAAGTTATAAGGCCATCTGAAATCAGGTTTGGAGATTTAAATCCTGACGATTTTGATGTGGTTGTAGTCAAATCTAGAGTCCACTTTCGAAGAGGTTTTGACGAAACTGGATATTCAAAAACTGTAATGGTAGTTGATGCATTAGGCGATTTTGTTGGCACTACTAGATTGGATGCACTAGATTACAAATTTGGACCAATCGATGAACTATATCCATTTAAAAAAAATTAAATCTATGAAAAATACATACTTTTTAATAGTTAGTTTTTTTTTACTTTTTATTAATTGCGAGCCACAAAATAAATCGAATTCTGTTCAACAATGGGAAGAATATTTATCTTATGAAGAGGCAGGGTTTGATACCGATAAATTAGACAAACTAACAGAGTTTATAAAAGAAAAATCAAACACCACTGGTCTAATTGCTGTCTACAAAGGGAAGAAGATTTTTGAATATGGTGACCTAGAACATATAAGCTACATCGCATCTAATAGAAAAAGTATTCTCGCAATGCTAATGGGAAAGTATGTTGAAAACGGAACAATTAATTTAAACCAAACGCTTGAGGAGCTTGAAATAGATGACCTTGAAGGTTTAATGGATATTGAAAAAAAAGCTACAATTGACCATTTGGCCACAGCGAGATCAGGAATTTTTCACGATCCCTCCTATGGAGGCGACGATAGGAAAAATATATTAGAGAGAGGTAGTGTTGAACCAGGAACCTACTATTTATATAACAACTGGGACTTTAACGCAGTCGGATATATTTTCGAAAAGCTTGTAGGAAAAACAATTTATGAAGAGCTTGAAGAGCAAATAGCTATTCCTACTGGATTTGAGAATTGGGACTTATCAATTCAAAAGAAAGCGGGTGATACGACAAAATCAAAGTATTTAGCTTATCCCATTAATCTTTCAACAAAGGACATGGCAAAAGTAGGCCAACTAATGCTGAATAGAGGGAAGTGGGATGGAAAACAGTTGATTTCTGAAAATTGGTTGAAAAAAATTGTTACAATTGTAACACCTAAGGACACTGTTTCTAAAAGAAGAGGTTTATCTAAATTTAAAAGTCCAGATTTTGGTTATTCCTATATGTGGTGGACTTTTGACGAGTTTAATGAAAACAATATATACAAGGGATCTTATTCTGCACATGGAAGTGGAGGTCAATTTATCACCATCATTCCAAAATTAGAGCTTGTCATTGCACATAAAACTGATTTTATAAAAAAAACAAATGGAAAAAAAACACCAAGACACATTTATTACCAAATAGTTGATTTTATAGTTAATGCAAAAATCTAGAAAAAAAACTGTTTATTTTTAAAATTAAGCCAACTAATTTATAAAATTGACAAAACTTTTTAAGAAAAAAAAAATCTTTGAAATTCTATCTGCCAAGCAATGAGAAATGTGAAAATTAATTACTACATTCACTAAATAATCAATTTAAATTATCGTTAATTTTATGAAAAATATTTACTTACTATTAATTTCTTTAATGACTACCTTTTACGGGTTTTCACAAAAGACAATCAATGGTACTGTTTCAGATGACCAGGGTCCACTTCCCGGTGCTACCATAATCATTCAAGGTTCAACTACCGGTGTGACGACTGATTTTGATGGAAACTATTCTATTGAGGCATCTGAAGGAGACGTTCTTGAATTCTCATATATTGGAATGGAAGGTCAAACAGTTACTGTTGGAAGTCAAGATACAATTGATGTTGTTATGACATCATCTACCGAACTTCAGGAAGTTATTGTAACTGGTTATGGTACCAGTAGCCGAGAAAAGTTTACCGGTGCTGTGGCTGTAATTAGTGCTGAAACCCTCGAAATGCAACCAACCGCTACTTTCCAGAGTGCTCTCCAAGGTGCTGCACCCGGTCTGCAGGTTGTTTCTAACGATGGTGCTCCCGGAGCCGGAATTTCTATTAGGGTTCGTGGTATAGGGTCCATAAGTTCGAGTAACGAACCGCTATATGTAATTGATGGAATGCCAATTACATCAGGATCTCTTTCCACAACCGACTTCTCTAACGGAGGAAGAAGTTCAAACGTTCTAGGTTCTATCAACCCAAATGATATCGAAAGTTTAGTTGTACTTAAAGATGCAGCATCTACGGCCATTTATGGTTCTAGAGGTGCAAATGGTGTTGTTTTAATTACTACTAAAAGTGGTAAGGCAGGTGATCCTAAGTTTACTTTAAGAGCTAGATATGGAACACAGCAGTTTGCTTATGATGGAATCCTAAGAGGTCTAAATTCAACTCAGTATCAACAACTTCATTATGAAGGATATATTGCGAGAGGAACTTCCCCTGATGAAGCCAGAAATCTTTTTTCTTCACAGTTTCCTTTAAATGATGCTGGACAAAATTATAACACAATCTGGTTAGATGAAATGACACAAACTGGTGTTGTACAAGAATACGATTTTAGTTTTAGTGGAGGTTCGGAAAAAGTTACTTATTTCGGATCTGCTAACTACTTCGACAATGACGGAATGGTAAAAGAAAATAAATTTGAAAGATTTTCGTCCCGTTTGAATATTGATGCGCAACTTACAGACAGATTTAAAGTCAGTAACAATGTAAACATTTCAACATTCGACCAAAGGGGTATAACAGATGGTACTAGGTGGCAAGCACCTTTTTACTTAGCTTATCTAATGGCTCCAACCGTGCCCGTTTATGATGAGTTTGGCAGATTCTATGGAGACCATAAAAACTTCTTTATGGGAGGAAATAATCCAGTTGGTCATCTTTATGATGATGCTAGGGACTTATCTCAAATGAGGTTAACAGATGTTTTCGAAGTTTCTTATGAAATTATGGACGGATTAATCGTAAAGTCCGATTGGAGTTTTGATCTGCTAAAAGTAGATGAATATCTTTTTGCTAACGGAAGATATGGAGACGGACGTAGGATCGGTGGTTATGCAAATGAAGGTGGAATATCACAAACCAACTGGTTGGGTACTCAAAGTATACAATTTACTCCTAGAGATACCGGAAATCACAATATGAATTTCTTTGCTGCATATGAAGCTCAGAAAGTGAAAACAAGAACTATTGAGTTAAGAGGAGAAGGCTTTTCTCACCCAGACTTAAAATTTGCAGCGAGTGCTGCAAATCCAACTCAAGCTTATAGTGCAAGATCAGATTATGCTTTTCAATCTTATTTTGCTAGAGCCAACTATGACTATAATAGTGAGTATTTTTTATCTATGTCATTTCGTAGAGACGGTTCTTCAAGGTTTGGTCCTGACCAAAGATGGGGTACTTTTGGGTCTATTGGAGTTGGTTGGAACATGACAAGACTTATTGAAGGTGTCGGCTTTGTAGATTTTCTAAAACTTAGAGGTAGTTTTGGAACTACTGGTAATGCTGGTATTGGAAACTTTGATTGGGCAGGACTTTGGGGATTCACAAGAGATTATGACGGTAACCCTGGTGCTGCACCCTCCCAAGTTTCAAATAACTTACTTACATGGGAATCCCAAGAAAATTTTAACTTCGGAATTGATGCGACTTTCTTAAACAATAGAATTACTTTAAACGCTGAATATTTTGAAAGAGTATCTTCAGACCTGCTATTGGATAGACCGCTATCATTAACTACTGGGTTTACATCAGTTGCTCAAAACATAGGAGATATGAAAAACTCAGGTGTTGAGATTGATTTAGGGATTGATATAATTCAAACGTCTGAGGCTTTTTTAGGTGTTAATTTCAATACTACCACACTTAAAAATGAAATTACATATTTACCAGAGCCAATTGTTGTTTCCACCAAGAAAAGAGAACAAGGGAGAGATTTTCAAGAATACTTCCTTTTCCCATGGGCGGGTGTAGATCCAGCAAACGGAGACCCTTTATGGTATTTAGTTAATGCTGATGGTACAATTAATTACAATTCTACCACTAATCGTGTAGGAGATACCGAAAGAGTTTACATGGAAGGGAAATCTGCAACACCAGACTTTTATGGTGGATTTAATTTAAATGCACAATATAAAAGCTTTTCGCTTGGTATGACATTTAATTACTCTTTTGGTAATTATCTGTATTTCAATCCTGGATGGGTTATACATGGAGATGGAAGATTTACTCCTAGGAGTACGACAACGTATGCTTTTAATAATAGGTGGACAACACCCGGTCAAAATGCTGAATTTCCTAAACATAGATGGGGAGGAAATCAATCTTCAAATCAAAGACCAAATAGTAGATACCTATATGAAGGTGATTATGTAAGATTAAAATCACTTAATTTATCTTACGATGTTCCAACAGACTTGTTTGGTAATATTGGAATAAACCAATTCAAAGTTTACTTAGACATGAACAACATCTGGACTTGGACTAAAGCTGACAATCTTCCGTTTGATCCTGATCAAGCGATTGATGGAGTATATAACACAATGACACCACTTGCCAAAACTACTAGTTTGGGAGTAACCATTGGATTTTAATTTTAAAAATGAATAAAATGAAAAATATTTTACAACGTAGTTTATTGTTAGTGCTGTCAATATCATTGATTTCGTGCGCAGATGATTTTCTTGATCTACAGCCACAACAAAACATATCAAATGATTCTTTTTTACAAACGTTTGATGATTTTAACACTGCTGTTTTGGGTCTTCACGATCAACTTCAAGGAGGTGGAAATGCCGCACTTTATGGCAGATATACCCTACTTGTTCCAGATGTGATGGGGGAGGATGTAAA
The DNA here is from genome assembly GCA_902635965.1 of uncultured Bacteroidota bacterium. Taxonomy (GTDB): domain Bacteria; phylum Bacteroidota; class Bacteroidia; order Flavobacteriales; family Flavobacteriaceae; genus TMED96. The sequence continues at coordinate 73,383 of CACPQA010000001.1, read as the reverse complement.
ACAGAATGCGAGTGCAAATAGAGCTAAAGAATGGGCAGAATATAACGGAAGTGAAACTGACTTTATACCTGAAGATATTTGGAGAGAATTTTACGAAGCGATAAATATTGCTAATTCTGTAATAAACTCAGAATTCACACCTTCAGCCTCACTAACTGCAGATTTTAATACTCTCAGAGGTCAAGCATTTGGAATAAGAGGACTTGCATATTTTATGCTGTGTAATTTTTATGCTCAACCTTACTCTTTCTCTGCTGGTGCTGGGCATGCTGGAGTTCCAATTGTATTGGAATTTGATTTTCAAAATAAACCTGCTAGAAGTACAGTGGCAGAAGTTTATGCTCAGATTATCTCAGATTTAAATCAAGCTGTAACTTTAATTACTACTTCCCAAAAGAATGCTGGTTACTTTTCGAAAGCAGCTGCAGAAGCACTTTTATCGAGAGTATATTTATACATGGAAGATTGGTCTAATGCTGAGGCAAAGGCAACTAGTGTAATTAATAATTATGGTTATTCACTTGTAAATCGCGATGCTTATCCAACACAATTTATAGATGGTTTATCGTCAGAGGCTATATTTGAGATGATATACAACACCACCGATAACACTGGTTCAAACCACATTGGTGGTATGTACAAGATAACCGGATATGGTGATTATTTACCATCTAATGATTGGTACGCATTAATGGAAGATGGTGACGTCCGAAGAGAAATGATTACATTTGATACTAATCTTATCGGACCATACGCAACACTTCCACTTGGTCCTGCTCGAGTAGACAAGTGGCCTAGTGAAGGACCATTAAATGGTACAGATAATATCTCCGTGATAAGACTATCTGAGGTTTACCTAAATAGAGCCGAAGCTAGAGCAAATCTTGGTAATGATGCTGGTGCTCAATCTGATGTAGACATCATCAGGCAAAGGGCTAATCCAGGAGTTGCAGCTGTTACTGCAACTGGTGCAGCGCTTAAAACAGAGGTTTACAATGAAAGAAGAGCAGAGCTTGCTTTTGAGGGTCACAGAATATTTGACATTAATAGAAGAAAGCAAAATTTAGTGAGAGCCCTAGATTGTACTTCTGTACCAGAAGCCTGTAATTTGAGCTATCCTAACAATTTGTTCATTCTTCCGATCCCTGACGGAGAGACAAATTCTAATGCAGATATTACTCAAAATCCAGGATATTAATATTTAATAAATATTTATAAAAAAGGAGATCTTCTTGATCTCCTTTTTTTTCCTCAAAACTTAAAAAATTTAAACATGAAAAAAACCATTAGCCTAATAATGATACTGATGTTTTTTTCTCTGTCATCACAAGAAAAAACATCTTATCAAACACCAAAAAAAGAATTACTCGAATTAATAGATATAGAGCTTGCACCTTCGGTTATTAAAGACAGTAAAAATGAAAATTTTATTCTTCTATATAGAGATGCTTATAAAAGTATTTCAGATTTATCCCAAAAAGAACTTCGAATCGCGGGATTAAGAGTCAATCCATCCAAATATATTGGAAGTAGAACGACTTACTATAAAAACGTAAAAGTATTAAAGTTATCAAATAGTAAGGAACCATCACAACTACAAGGCTTACCTTTAAATCCAAAACTATCTAACTTTAGTATTTCTCCAGATGAGTCCAAAATAGCATTAACAAATACAACAAATGAAGGAGTCGAATTGTGGATTGCAGATCTAAAGACCCTTACAGCTAAAAAGATTTACGGTTCAAACATTAATGCGACTCTCGGAAATCCCATCACATGGCTAAAAAACAATAGTGAACTCTTAATAAAAATCATTCCAGAAACTAAAAAACCTTTGATCGATAGGAATAGTATTGTACCAACTGGACCTACTATAACTGAAAATGATGGTCAAAAGGCTCAAAACAGAACATACCAAGATTTAATCAAAAATCCTGATGATGCATTTAATTTCACTCAGCTAAGTTTATCAGATATTATTAAAATCAATCTAGACGGAGAAAAAAAAAGGTTTTTAGAATCTAAAATGTATCGCTCAGTTTCAGTTTCTCCAAACGGTAACTTGGTTATGGTTAGTTTTATAAAAGAGCCTTTTTCATATTTAGTTCCATACTATAGATTTCCAACCGAGTATAGAGTTTATAATGTAAATAGTGATTTAGTTAAAGTTATTCAAGATACTCCACTTACAGAGGAACTTCCAAAAGGAAGAATGTCCACCACAACAGAACCTAGAAATATTGGATGGAGAAATGACCTTGGGGCATCACTGTACTTCTTTAAAGCTTTAGATAATGGAGATCCAGAAAACAAAGTTGAATATAGAGATGCTCTTTATCAATGGGATTATCCATTTAATGGTAACCCCAAATTACTCCTTAAGGTAAATAACCGTTTATCAAATGTTATTTGGGGTGATAATAACGTAGCTATAGCTAATGATATTTGGTGGAACAATAGAAATGTAAAAACTTATTTATTTAATCCATCTAAGACTACTAAAAAAGCTTTAGTTATTGAAAATCGAAATTATCAAGATATTTATTCTGATCCCGGTAACTTTTTAATGAAAAATAGTAAATACAATACCAAGGTATTGGATATTAAAAATAATTCTGCTTTCCTTATAGGGTCTGGTTTTACCGAGAATGGTCAGTTCCCTTTTGTAGATAAATTAAACTTGGAAAAAAATTCTAAGCAAAGACTATATCAGTCTTCTTTCACAACAAAATATGAGAATATACTCGATTATGATCCAGGAAAAAAAATAGCTTTCGTGAGAATCGAGTCTCCAAAAGAATTTCCAAATTATTATTTTAGGGATGTAAGCTTAAACAAATTAAAGAGGATTACGTTTTTTGAAAACCCCTTTAAAGCACTTGAAAAGGTTAAAAAAGAAATCATTACTTACAAAAGAGAAGATGGTCTTGATTTAAGCGGAGTTTTGTATTTACCTGAAGATGCATCTGAAGGAGATAAAAAACCAATGATATTGTGGGCATACCCAAGAGAATATAAAGATAAGTCTACCGCGTCACAAAAAAGAAGTAATCCTAATACTTTTACCTATCCATCTATGCGAAATCCAATTTATTGGGCTACACAAGGATACGTTGTTTTGGACAGAGCTGAGTTTCCTATTGTAGGAGAAGGAGATGATGAGCCTAATGATTCATTTAGAAAGCAACTAGTTGCAAACGGAAAAGCTGCTATAGATGCCGTCGACAAAATGGGTTTTATTGATAGAGAAAGAGTTGGGGTTGGTGGACATAGTTATGGAGCATTTATGGTTGCTAACTTATTAAGTCACAGTAATTTATTTGCTGCAGGAATTGCTAGAAGTGGAGCATATAACAGAACCTTAACTCCATTTGGATTCCAAAGCGAAGAAAGGAGTTATTGGGAAGCACCTGAGGTATATTATTCGATGTCACCTTTCATGCACGCCAATAAAATGAAAACGCCACTCTTATTAGTTCATGGAGAGGAGGACAACAATTCAGGAACCTACCCACTACAAAGTGTAAGATATTTCAACGCGCTTAAAGGACTCGGTGCAACTACAAGACTCGTCATGTTTCCAAAAGAGAGTCATGGTTATAGAGCTAAAGAATCGATATTGCATCTTATTTGGGAACAAGATCGTTGGCTGGATATGCATGTAAAAAACAAAAAGAAAAAATTAGTTAAAGAAAAAAATAAACCAAAGGGATAAAAAAATTGTATATTTAAAGTAAACAAACAGTTATGAATGAGATAGTTGCCGTATTTATAGCAATTTTTGTTCTTATAGGAGGCATTGTAGCATATGGGGTCATAAGCACCTCCATGGGATATGAACAGGATGAAAACCAAAATTATATTCCTGACCGTCTAGAACGTATGTTTGGTAAAGACCCAAGTGCAAAAAAAGGAAAAGAACAAAATAAAAAACAAAGAAAGGTTTCAAAGTAAATTTGAATAATTTGTGGAATTTTTGGATAGGTTTTTAAGCCCAATTCAGTCTCATTATTGTAAATTGTGTACTTAATTAAATCACCTAATTTCTATGGAAGCATATATTTATGACGCGGTAAGAACGGTTAGAGGTAAGGGAAATAATAAGGGCGCCTTACTGGGTATCACACCTACTGAACTTGTAAAACAAACCATGGTACACTTAAAAGATAAACACAATATTGACACAACTCTTGTGGAAGACATTATCCTTGGCTGTGTTACGCAAGTTATGGACCAAGCCGCAAATATTGCAAAATCCGCAGCACAAGCTGCTGAGTATGGTGATCACATGTGCGGTGTAACCTTGAATAGATTTTGTGGTTCTGGACTTGAATCAATCAATCAGGCATCAGCCTATATTAAATCTGGTTACAAAGATTTAATTATTGCAGGAGGTGTTGAATGCATGTCTCGTGTAAAAATGGGTTCCGATGGAGGAGGTATGTTTATTGACCCCAACCTAGCGATCCCTGGGAATATAATTCCGCAAGGAATTTCAGCCGATTTAATCGCTTCAAAATATGGTTATACTAGAGAAGATTTGGATAAATATGCTGTTAAATCTCAAAAAAGAGCTGCTTTAGCCGATAAAAATAATTTTTTTAAATCTAGAATATCTGTTAAGGACAACAATGGAATTCAAATACTTACCACCGATGAAAATATTCGTCCTGATACAGATCTTAACGGATTATCTAATTTGATACCTGCATTTGAAATGATCGGTGGAATGGGCGGTTTCAACGATGTTGCGTTAGACAAGTATCCCGAGGTTGAAAGAATTAACCATGTTCATCACGCAGGTAACTCTTCTGCAATAGTTGATGGAGCTGCCATTACTTTAATTGGCAATAAAGATGCTGGCAAGAAGTTGAATCTTAGTCCAAGATTTAAAATACTTACAGCTGCAGTTCAAGGAGTTGATCCAACAATTATGCTAACAGGACCAGCTCCCGCTACAATGAAAGCACTGAAAAACTTAGGTATGGAATTAAGCGACATCGATCTTTTTGAAGTTAACGAGGCTTTTTCTGCAATTCCAATGTTATTTATGGAAAAGACGGGAGTAGATTCTAGCATAGTCAACGTCAACGGTGGTTCAATCGCCATGGGGCATCCATTAGGAGCTACAGGATGTATATTAACTGGAACAATAATGGATGAAATTGAACGCAGAGATTTAAATACCGGTTTGGTAACACTCTGTATAGGAGGGGGAATGGGTATCGCAACTATTATAGAACGTGTATAAGTTTAATGAAAGAAATTAAAGACAAATTTTTAAGTTATTCTGTTGATAAAGAAGGGGTTGCTTTGATTGAAATTAATCAAAAAGAGGAACCAGCTAACCTTCTCACTCTTGATTTTGTTACAAGGTATTTTGAAGTAGCAAAAATTGCTATACAAGATAAAGATGTAAAAGGAGTAATTATTACATCAGGTAGACCCATTTTTATGGCAGGTGGAGATTTGAGAATGCTCGCAAAACCAATAACAGATAAAAAGGAGTTTTTTGAAGGTATTATGTTTTTTCATAAAGGACTTAGAGAAATTGAAACTTCTGGAAAACCATTTGTAGCTGCAATCAATGGAACTGCACTAGGTGGTGGCCTTGAGTTAAGTTTGTCTTGTCACTACAGAATTTCCTTAAGTTCAACAAAAATTAAAATAGGCTTTCCTGAAATAAAAGCTGGAATATTTCCTGGGGCTGGAGGAACTTCTAAGAGTCCCTATATACTTGGATTACAAAATTCTCTAATGTATATTCTTCAGGGGATTGAGGCAAGACCCCAAAAAGCTTTGAATGATGGACTGATAGATTTAGTAGTTGATTCTCAAGAAGAGATGCTCACCAAGGCTAAAGAATACATTCTAAATTCGAAAAATCCACTTCAGCCGTGGGATAATAAAAAACATAAAATTCCAGGAGGTGGCATTTGGACACCAAATGGCGTACAAACCTTAGCTGGAGCATCAGGAAATGTTGGTAAACTCACACATGGAAATTATCCCTCTGCACAAAAAGTTCTCAAAGTTATCCATGATGGGATACAAATACCAATCGACAGAGCGCTTGAAATTGAAGCTAGGTATTTCATAGAGGCACTTGCAAGCAAAGAGGCAAAAAATATGATTCGAACGGGATTCTTCGGTATCCAAAGTGCTGCGAAAGGAAAAGCAAGACCCGAAAACGAGGAAAAGTACCAGATTAACAAAGTTGGAATTTTAGGAGCAGGAATGATGGGTTCTGGAATCGCATACGTTTCAGCTAGAGCTGGAATGGAAGTGATTTTAAAAGATGTTACGATCGATGGAGCAAAAAAAGGTAAATTATACTCTGAAGAACTTCTTAACAAAGCTATTTCAAGAGGTAGATCAACAGAAGAAAAAAAACAAGCTACCTTATCAAAGATTATCCCAACTGAAAACACAAAAGATGTTGAAGGAAGCGATTTAATTATTGAAGCAGTTTTTGAAAATGTAGATTTAAAAGATAAAGTTACCAAAGAAACGGAGACTGTTTTAGCAGAGGACAAAATTTATAGTTCCAATACTTCAACCATCCCGATTAGTTTACTGGCCAAGTCTTCTAAAAGACCTCAAAATTTCATCGGAATTCACTTTTTTTCTCCAGTTGACAAAATGCCGCTAGTTGAAATCATTGTTGGAGACAAAACTTCAGATAGAGCAATTGCAGCAGCTATTGATTACACAGTCGCTATTAGAAAAATACCTATAGTAGTTAATGATAGTAGAGGGTTTTTTACATCTAGATGCTTTGGAACCTATGTTAGCGAAGGAATGTTTCTTCTAGAAGAAGGAGTGGCTCCTCAAATAGTTGAAAGAATAGCAATTAAAAAAGGAATGCCTGTCGGACCGCTTGCTGTCCATGATGAGGTTTCATTAACACTTAGCGCTCACGTTTTTGAAAGTGATCCTTCTGAAAAAAAAGAATCAGAAAAAAGGACTTATAACTTAGTTAAAAAACTAATAAATAAACATAATAGAACAGGTAAAAGAGATGGGGCTGGTTTCTACGATTATCCAAAAGGTGGACAAAAGAGACTGTGGAAAGGACTGAAAGAAGTATTTAGTCAAAAAAAAGATGCATTTACTGAAATTATAATATCAAAACGTTTATTACATAGACAATCACTCGAAAGCTTTAGATGTCTTACTGAGGGAGTACTTCGTTCCACAACTGACGGAGATATTGGTTCAGTTCTTGGCTGGGGTTTCCCAATCTACACAGGTGGAGCTTTATCCTACATAGATTATGTAGGAATGGAAAATTTTATAAAGGACTGTGATGAATTTAAGTCTAAATTTGGTGACCATTGGGATGTACCTGTAGAACTCAGGGAATTATTAAAAAAGAATAAATCTGTTCATGATTTTAAAATCTAATAATTATTCTCACTCAATTATTCTTTAAAATATTTAACTAAGATTTTTATTTACCATTTCCTTACTTCAACGGAGTTAGAAGTAATAGAAAAACTACCAAAATTTATTTTCTAACATTGAAATAAAAGAAATTCCAGCAGCAGCACCAGAAATGAAAAGATTCCATTCACGACCTTTCGCTTTAATGATATTTAAAAAGAAAAATGAGATTGAAATAATAAAAAATACAACCATTAGTTGTCCAAATTCAATTCCTAAATTAAATCCAAACAATGGTTTAATTATTGATGATTTATCTAAAATTAGAGCTTTAAAATAATTAGAGAAATCCATCCCATGAATAAGTCCAAAGAAAAGTGCCATAAAATAATTTTTACTCATATTAAGAGACTCCGCTTTTAAGTTTGATCCCATTACATTATTTAGAGCTGTGATAAATATAGTTGCAGGAATGAGAAATTTTATGATACTAGAGGGTATATTAAATAAATCAAATGAAACTAGAGCTAGAGTAATACTGTGTCCAATGGTAAATGCGGTAACTAGAATAAAAATTTTCTTCCACTGTTGTATCCTGTAAACAGCACACAGAACTATTAAAAAAAGAATGTGATCATATCCATTTAGATTTGATATGTGCTCAAAGCCCAACTTAAGGTAGAATCTAAATGGATTCATGTCAAAAATTTAATTTATAGGTTGATGTTTCTTTATTTAGCATTATACTTTTAGATTCTTCATCTATATGGATATAAACTATATTGTTTTGGTCATAAAATAAATCTGTAAATACAGCATTTCTTACTTCTATAGAATTGAATTTTCCCATCACAGGTTTTTCAAGATATACCCAGAGGGCCATATTCTCTCCTTCCCCACTCAGTTTTTTTTTCTTAATTTCAAGATCAATTTTTTTACTGTTAAATTTTACATAAAAAAATCTGTTTAGATATTCCATCAACATCTTTTCTGCATCAGAATGTTCATTTGGTTGACAAAAAGCCAATTCTTTGCTGTAAGGATTAAAAACTAGGGCTTCGTTGACGTCGGTTAAGAAAAGCTTCAAATTAACTGTAAGTATATTTTTTTTTGAATAAAATTCAATTTCACAAAGGGATAATCTTAAAGGATGAGCAAAAGTAATGCTAGATGATAGTAATAAAGCAAAAAACCATTGATACACTCTACCTGTAAATTAAGATAAACTAGATTGAACTCTTGCCAGTTTTTTCTGCATATTCTTGAACCTCTTTGAAGACACGTAATAAATTTCCACCCCAAATTTTTTCAATTTGGGCTTCATTGTAACCTCTTCTAACGAGCTCTACAGTAATATTTTTTATTTCACTGACATCAAAAACTCCATCGATACCACCACCACCGTCAAAATCGCATCCAATACCTACATGATCGATTCCAGCAATTTTGACTATATGATCTATGTGATCAACTACGTGACCTACGTTTGCTGATGGATCAGGGTATTGTTTGTTGATTAGATTTATTTTTTCTCTGTAATCGTCACGCTCATCTACACTCATTTCTGAAACTGCCTTCATATTTGACCGAAATACTGCTAATGCTGAATCACGCTTAACATTGGGCTTAGCTTCACGCAAATAATTACTTAACATTGTTAGTTGAACTACTCCCCTATTTTTTGCAATTAATTTCAACATCTCATCTGTAAAATTACGTTTGTGATTAGTTACCGCCCTTGCATTTGAATGACTTGCAATTATCGGTGCTTTGGATATTTTTATCGCATCATAAAAAACACTATCATTTCCATGTGAAACATCGACCATTATTCCTAATCTATTCATTTCACCTATAACCCTTGATCCTAAATCGCTAATACCATTATGTTCCATTCCATTGGGATCAGTGGCTGAATCAGCAAGATCATTATTAGATGAATGAACCAAAGTGATATAACGAACACCTTTATTGTAGTATAGTTCTACGTTTGATATGTCGCTGCCAATTGGGTATCCATTTTCAATACCGATGTATATGGCATGTTTCCCTTGTTTTTCTAAAGAGTAAGCATCTTCAGGGTTTAATGCTAATCCTACTTTGTCGGAATTTCTATCAATAGATGTTGTTATTGAATCTATCATTTGCAAACATAGAGATTTAGCTCTAAAATTACCGTTATCGTCTCTTATGTCTTGAGCAACGAAAGCAGCGAAAAAGATAGCATCTAAATCACCTTCTTTCATTCTTGGATAATCTACTTTAGATCCTGTTTTTTTTGGATCATGCCTGACCGACATATCAAAACCTGGCTCAATCATTCTAAGAGGGGTATCTGCATGAGTATCTAAAGTAAGAACCTTATTGTGTATTGCGTGTGCTCTTTTAATTAATTCCGCTTCCGAGTAATTTTTATCATTGTTGCATCCTCCTGCGAACACAAATGATGCTGTTATAATTATAAGTTTGTTTTTCAATTTTTTTTTATTTCTAACTAATTTACAAATAAATCATTTGACCGTACCTTTACAATATATAATATGAATAAAATTAAAAGAAGACTAAGGTATTCATACACAGCTGCTTTTGCAGGATTTATTTTTGGATTTGACACAATTGTTATTTCTGGGGTAGACCAAAAGCTACAAGATTTATGGCATTCCACAGATTTATTTCATGGTCTAGTGGTTGTCGGTATGGCTTTGTGGGGAACTGTAATTGGTGCTATTTTTGGTGGTTCACCAACGAATTACTTCGGTAGAAAAAAAACTCTGCTTTGGATAGGTTTTCTTTACTCAATATCTGCGATAGGTTCTTCTATTTCGTCAGATCCAATAACATTTGCTTTTTTTAGATTTATTGGAGGAGTTGGAATTGGAATTTCAACAATTGCTGCACCAGCGTATATCTCAGAAATTTCAGCTCCTAATGAAAGAGGAAAACTCGTAGGATACTATCAGCTCAACATTGTTGTAGGAATTCTCTTTGCTTTTGTGTCAAACTTTTTCTTGAAAGAATTTGGAGATAGCAGTTGGAGAATTATGGTTGGAATTGAAGCAATTCCAGCAATAGTTTATACAGTTATGATAATGAATATTTCTCAAAGTCCAAGATGGATTTATTTAAACGGCGATATTTCAAAATCTGAACATATTTATGAAAAATTATTTTCAAGTACAGATAAGGAAATTTTTTTAAACGAAATTTCTGAAACTAAAAATGAATTCCAAAAAGATGATAGTATTTTTAACACCAAGTATAGATTTATTTTATATCTAGCTTTTATGATTGCTTTTTTTAATCAATTTTCTGGTATAAATGCATTTTTGTATTATTCACCAAGAATTTTTCAGGAAGGAGGGCTGGGGGAAAATTCTGCATTCTTAAGCAGTATTGGAATTGGAGTTACAAATTTGATATTCACCATTATAGGCATTTCGCTGATTGATAAAGTAGGGAGAAAAGTACTAATGATTATTGGATCTATAGGATATATAATTTCACTTACTTTTATTTTTTTATCCTTTTTGTTATCGTGGGGAGGAATTATTCTTCCAATAGCACTTTTTTTGTTCATTGCCGCACATGCGATCGGACAAGGGAGTGTTATATGGGTTTATATTTCTGAAATATTTCCTAATCACATTAGAAGTAGTGGACAATCTTTTGGAACCTCTACACATTGGGTTCTAGCAGCTCTTATTCCTTCTATGATTCCACTTTTATTTTCTAGTATAGGTGCATCCTATGTTTTTCTTATTTTCCTTTTAATGATGGTTTTTCAGTTAATATTTGTTATTCTTTCAATGCCAGAAACAAAAGGTAAGTCCTTAGAAACCTTATCAAATGAACTTATAAAATAAAATAGATGTCAAGAGTTGTTAGTTTTGGTGAAATTTTATGGGATAAATTACCATCCGGAAAAGTACCCGGCGGTGCTCCTTTAAATTTTGCATATAGATTAAATTCTTTTCAAAATTCAGTATCAATTGTTAGCATGGTTGGAGACGATGCATTAGGAAAGGAGCTTATAGAATTTTTGAAAGTAAGCAGTTTAGATACAGAACATATCCAAATCTCAAATATTTATAAAACAGGAGAGGTTAATGTTTCAGTTGATAAAAACGGAATCGCAGATTATGATATATTAAATCCTGTTGCTTGGGATAATATATTGTTAAATTCAAAAAATATAGCATTGATTAAAAACTCCTCAATATTTGTTTTTGGAAGTTTAATATGCAGAAATATAACTTCCAGAAAAACCCTTAAGGAACTTATAAAAATTTCACCTTTTAAGTTATTCGATATAAACTTAAGATCTCCATATTACAGTATGGACTTAATAGAGGAGTTAATGATATCATCAGATTTTATAAAATTTAACTATGAGGAAATTGAGGAAATATGCACATTATATATTAAGAAAAAGGGAACCTTGGAAAATATGATCGAAACAATTTCAGAGAAAACCAAGACTAAAAATATTTGTGTTACTATGGGTGAAAAGGGTGCATGTTACTATACCAATAACTCATTTTACTATCAAGACGGATTCAAAATCAGTGTATTGGATACTGTTGGCGCTGGAGATTCTTTTATAGCAACTCTAGTTGAAGGAATTTTAAATAAAACGAAACCTCAGGAAATTTTAAAAAAGGCATGTGCAGTTGCTGCACTAGTCGCCTCTAAAGAAGGTGCGACACCCTTAGTTTCTGCAACAGAAATTAATGACTTATTGGACAAAAAATAAATTTTTAATTGGTTGAGTAAATTTTATAATTTTGAGTGATTTTATGAAAAGTATGGCTTGCAAAAATATAATTGTTTTAATTCCCAGTAAATATCTGAGGAGTATTTATTTTGCAATATTCTCGCTTTTAATTATTGGCTGCTCCAAGGATACTGATGAAAAAACTGTTGTAGTTCCAGAGATAAATTATAATTATTTTTTTGAAAGGGTTCAGTCAAAATATCAATTCACTTTGAATGATAGAAAGGTAATCATAAATTTTAATTTGAATGATTTGTCCTTAAGTATACAGGAAAATAAATATAGTAAGATAAATTGCTGGCAAACTGAGATAATAAACTTAAGAGAAGATTTTAGATTATTACAAAATAATGGACAGGGATATGCATTTAAAACTGATTGGATTGAAAATTACAAAAAAAAGGGAGTTATAGAGTATTCTCTTTTTTTTGATAAAAATAATTTATATCTGACCAAAAAAAATATTTATACCAACCCTGATTTGGATGAAATAGAATCTACCTCTCTTGGATATATCTTTAACTCCTCAGAAATAGAATCTTGTCCTGATGATGTTGACTATAGAATTGATCCTAACTATGAGGACCTAGACTTACAAGACCCGAATGATTATGCAACTGCATTTTTTAGAGATGCGTCTGATTTAGAAGTGCAAATTGATTATAAGGAAATGATAATTTCTATAATTAACGATGACGTATGGGAAAGAGGCAGTGCGATTGGTGTTGCAAAAAGAGTGTGTAATGAAGATATAATTATAGAACTAAAAGAGAGTTACTGGAAACAAGAATCTGTTATGAGAAGGTTTGACTTAATGTATCATGAACTAGGTCACGATGCATTAAATTTAAAACATGTTTGTAATAGATACGACATTATGTATACATCCAATAGTGAGTTTAATGAAAGCTGTAGAGAAAATCTCAATTTAGTAGTACCGGACTCACTAGACCCTCAAAAATATTATGGATTCAAAAAGGCCTCGAGTAGAATGTTTCTAGGAGTTAACCAAGTAAACTTTGACTGTGAGGCAGATAAAACAAGATATAATATTATTGTTGACTAGGAATATTTTATTTTTAATTAATCTAAATACAAATTATTGATTAACAGTTATTTATATTTATTCTAAACGTAATTAAACTTAGATTTGTTTAAAATTTTAATTATGGAAGTTAAATCAATAACGTCTTGTTTAAATTGTGAAAATATAACCTCTACTTTTGATTGTTCAAAACATAATATAGAAGTAGATGTAGATAAAGTATGTTCTGATCATATTTTTAAACAAGCTTTAACAAAAAATTCAAATTGTTCTAATTGTAAAAACTTCAATACCCAAAGTTGTCCAAATCCTAATTTAGCTGCAGAGGGAATGTTGTGTTTTTCCTGGGCATAATTTTGTAATACCTACAGTTTTAGGTGTAAGAAAATCTTTATAAGGGTATTCCTGTTTTTCTATTTTTTATAATTGGTCAAATAAATTCAAAATAGTTTGGGGGAATACCCCCTTGATTATTGTTTCCTATATATCATAGTTATTTATTATTTAGAATTATTCTAAATAAATTTTTTTCTTTTGCGTTTTATTTTATATTTGCTTTAAATTTATTTAGACCAATTATAAATAACATGAGAAAAAAATTTTTAATATTTTTTATTTTAAGTTGTTCATACTTAAAATGCCAAGACTCAATAGATCAAATAAAAAAGGATTCAATAACATCTCTTGATGAAGTAATCATAAAATCCAACACCATTTTGGGTAGTAAATTTGTAGCTAAAAATAGAACTGGCGCTGCTTATTATCTATCCATTGAAGAGCTTGCAAAATTTAATTACACCGATATCAATCGTGCTCTTAATAAAATATCTGGAATTAATGTTTACGAAGAAGATGGTTTTGGTTTACGACCTAATATAAGTATCAGAGGCACTTCGCCTGAGAGAAGTTCTAAAATAGCAATAATGGAAGACGGTGTATTAATTTCTCCCGCTCCATATAGTGCATCATCTGCTTATTATTTTCCTTCTGTGGCAAGAATGCATGCCGTAGAAGTACTTAAAGGGAGTAGTCAGATTCAGTATGGACCCTACACAACTGGCGGTGCTATTAATTTTGTTTCGACTGAAATCCCAGATTCATTCAAAGGTAAAGTTGTAAGTAGCTACGGAAGCTTTAACACGGGACAGTTACATTCAACTTTTGGAAATCAGACTAAAAATTTTGGATATATGTTAGAGTATCTAAATTATAATTCAAATGGATTTAAATCACTTGGAAATAACATGAACACAGGTTTTGACATCAACGAAATTACCTCTAAAATAAGATTTAAATCATCTGAAAAAGCCAAAAATAAACAGAGTTTAGAATTCAAATTTCATACTTATGACGAAGTTTCAAACGAAACATATTTAGGATTAACCGAATCTGATTTTAATAATAATCCGTACCTAAGATATTCAGCCTCTGAAAAAGATAAAATGAATGCTGAACACAATCAATATATGTTAACTCACGAATTTGATTTTTCAGAAAAATTTAAAATTTCGTCAAACCTTTATTACAATGGATTTAAAAGAAATTGGTACAAACTTGATGATGTAGTTTTTGAAGGAAATTCACAGAAAATATCAAAAGTTATTGAAAATCCCTCTCAATATCCTGCTCACCTTTCAATTATAAAAGGAACATTAAATGGAAGTAATAATTCTTTAAAAGTTAAAGCTAATAATAGAGAATATATTTCAAGAGGAGTACAAACAAAAATTGATTATCATTGGTATGGAAAAAATAAATCCTTTAATGATTTAGAAATTGGGTTCAGGTTACATTATGATGAAGAGGATAGGTTTCAATGGGAAGATATTTACAATATCAATAATGGTTTTATGTCACTTGCAGATTACGGTAGCCCAGGAGCTCAAGGTAACAGGGTTAGTTATGCAAAATCTTTTGCAACCTATTTGATGTATAAATATAAATTTAAAGGTTTGACTATTACTCCTGGAATTAGATATGAGTCAATAGAGCTTTCGAGAAATGATTATGGAAAGTCTAATCCACTTAGAAAACTAAACGAGGTTTCATATAGAAACAACAGTGTGTCAGTGTTTATTCCAGGAATTGGATTTAATTATACTTTCAATAATAAGTTTTCAATTTTTAGTGGAATTCACAAGGGATATTCACCTCCTGGCAATTCAGAGGGTCAAAAAGCTGAAGAAAGTGTTAATCTTGAGCTTGGAGGTAGGTTTTCAATAAATAATATTAATGCAGAAATAATTGCCTATCAAAATAATTATAGTAATCTACTCGGAAATGATTTAGCAGCGACCGGTGGTTTTGGTGAACTTGATCCCTTTAACGCAGGAAAGGCGCTAGTAAACGGCATTGAATTTTTATTGAAATCTGAATTATTTGATAACAATAAAATTAATTTTCCGTTTTCTGTATCTTACACCCATACAAATGCAAGATTTTTAAGTGACTTTGGAAGTACTCAAGATATATGGGGTGAAGTTAGTGATGGAGATAGAATACCATATATTCCTCAACATCAATTTAATTCAACATTTAGCATACAAACAAGTAAGTACGAAATAAACTTTAGCAATAATTACAATGGAAAATTTTCAACAGTAGCAGACGGAACGAGAGAAATTCCATCATATTTTGTATTTGACATTTCTTTTAGAATGAACATTGCCTCTAATTTAATTTTCACCTCTAAAATGTTAAATCTGTTTAATGAAAAGTATGCTGTTTCGATGGCTCCTGCTGGTTTAAGACCTGGTCACCCATTTGGAATATATGCAGGTATGGAATATAAATTTTAACATATGAAAAGAAAGATTTTTTTGGTATTTGTATTCATATTAGTTCTAATCCAGTTTATAAGACCAAAGCTAAATAATAAAGAGGATTACGATTTAGCTTATTTTATTGAAGAAACAAACTTAAATAAACATTTATTAGTAATTATGAAAAACTCTTGTTTTGATTGTCACTCAAATAAAACAAATTACCCTTGGTACTCGCATATTTCGCCTGTTTCCATGTGGATACAAAATCATATTGATGAAGGAAAAAAACATTTAAACTTTTCTAAATGGGATAAATACTCTTTGAAAAAGAAAGAACATAAGCTTGAGGAGTTTATTGAAGAGATTGAAGAAGGTGAAATGCCTTTAAAATCCTATAAACTTATTCATACCTCATCCAGATTGGATAACAAACAAAAGGACTCACTTTTAAATTGGGCCATGAAAACAAAGATAATTTACCAAGAACTTTTACCCGAAAATAAAAACAAAGATTAAAATCGTTTGTACCTTGGGTGGGAATCGAACCCACACTCTCGAAAGAACTGGATTTTGAATCCAGCGCGTCTACCAATTCCGCCACCAAGGCAATCTTATAAATGTAAACAAATAATCGCAACATTTAAAAATGTTGCCTTCTAAGTTCCATTACGAAATAAATTTCTAAATTTGCAATCCACTTGATTTTAACCAAATACGCATGACAGAGGCAAAAATTTTTAGCTGTTCGCAGAGCCATGATTTAGCTACTAGTATAGCTAAAGGCTTTGGTGTTAAATTAGGTAAAATCAAGTTTTCCAATTTTAGTGATGGAGAGTTTCAACCTTCTTTTGAGGAATCTGTTCGTGGCTCTAGAGTATTTATTATTGGGTCTACCCATCCAAACTCAGACCACCTTATGGAAATGCTATTAATGCTTGATGCTGCAAAGCGTTCGTCTGCAAGACATGTTACGGCTGTCCTTCCTTACTTTGGATGGGCAAGACAAGACAGAAAGGACAAGCCAAGGGTCCCAATAGGAGCAAAATTAATTGCAAATCTTTTAGAGGCTGCAGGAGCTACAAGAATAATTACTATGGATCTACACGCAGACCAGATTCAAGGTTTTTTTGAAAAGCCTGTTGATCATTTATTTGCATCTACTATTTTTGTTCCTCATATAAAAAAATTAAAATTAAAAAACTTAACCATAGCTTCTCCTGACATGGGAGGTTCAAAGCGTGCATACGCATATTCTAGATTTTTAGAATCAGAAGTTGTCATTTGCTATAAGCAAAGAAAAAAAGCAAATATTATAGATAGTATGGAACTTATTGGTAACGTTGAAGGAAAAAATGTTGTTTTAGTTGACGATATGGTCGACACTGCAGGAACACTGACAAAAGCATCTGATTTAATGATTCAAAGAGGAGCTTTATCAGTGAGAGCGGTCTGCACGCATGGGATATTATCTGGTGATGCATATAAAAAAATAGAAAAATCTAGTTTAGCGGAGTTAATAATTACTGATACTATACCAGTTGAGACCAAATCCAGAAAAGTTAAAATTTTAAGTTGTGCTCAACTTTTTGCATCTACTATGAAGAACGTTCATTTAAACAAATCAATAGATAAAAACTTTTTAAATTAAAATAATGAAATCAATAACAATTAACGGGAGTACAAGAAAAGTTCTAGGAAAAAAATCAACTAAAGAATTGAGGAAACAAGATATGGTCCCTTGCGTATTGTACGGTGAAAGTGAAGCTATCCATTTTAGTGCGAAAGAAATTGATTTTTCTAAACTCGTTTATACTCCTAACGCTCATACTGTGAAGATTATTCTGGAAAAAAAAGAATTAAATGCTATTTTACAAGATATCCAGTTCCATCCTCTTTCAGATAAAATTTTACACGTTGATTTCTATCAGCTGAATGAAAATAAGGAAGTATCAGTGGAAATACCAGTAAAAATTGAAGGATCTGCGCCTGGTGTATTATTATCTGGAGGTGTTTTATTACTCAATCAAAGAAAACTAAAAGTAAAAGCTTTTCCGAAAAATTTGCCAGATTTCATAACGGCTGACATTTCAAAATTAGAATTAGGAGATAAATTATATTCTTCGGAATTAAAGGATGATAAATATGAATTTCTTCACCCTGATAATACAGTGGTTTGTCAGGTTAAAGTTGCTAGAACATCATTAAAGGAAATTGAGGAAGCGGAAGCAGAACCGACTGAAGAAACAACTAAAGAAGCTACGGAAGATAAAAAAGAATCTGCTGAAGCGACAGAAGATACTCAATCAAAGGAATAATTAATTACTAAAATTTAAATCATTTTAAATGTCATGGTGGAACCCTTTTAAAAATAAAAAGTCTAAACCAAAAGACATTTCAAAAAAATTTCTAATTATTGGTATTGGTAATATTGGAATAGATTATGCTTTTACGAGACATAATTTGGGTTTTGATGTATTGAATTATATAGCAAAAAAAAAAGAAATTAAATTTACTGAATTGAGGTACGGCGCAATTGGAAAGTTGAAATATAAAGGGCGTATTTTTATTTTTTTAAAACCTTCAACATATGTGAATAGGAGTGGCGACGCTATTAAATACTGGATGACCAAAGAAAAAATAAGTCTTTCAAATTTACTGGTTATATGTGACGACTTAAATATACCTTTTGGAAAGATTAGAATCAAGACGAAAGGATCTAGTGGCGGTCACAACGGACTTAAGGATCTTGAAACTAAATTAGGAACCAATAACTATGGAAGATTAAGGTTTGGAATTTATAATGGTGTTGAAAAAAACACTACCCAATTTGTTTTGGATAAATGGAATCAAAAAGAGGTAGATGTTCTAGAAACTTATTTCAAAAAAATAGAGGAGGCGGTTTTTTCATATACATTACATGGACCATCTGTTGCAATGAATAATTTTAACAATTAAAACCTCTAATTTGCTAATTCAAAATTATAAGTTACAGACGAAGAAATATTTTTTTCCTTGTCCCTAGTAATAATTTTCCATAAATAGATATTTCCCTTTTGAAGCTCTACTTCAAAATTTTGTTTTATAATTTTTTCATATTTAATTTCCTCTCCATTTGAAGCATTCTCAATTATTAAATCGTAATTTTCAATATCGCCATCTAAATCATACCCTTCCCATTGAAATGTGACTATATTAGTTGAATTTATAATTGATTCATTCAAAGGGGAAATTAGTTTTGCTGGAAATGGAATATAAGTCAACTGAGATGGACCCTCTAAGTAAAAGTTTCTAGTTTCACTTAAAGCAATATTTTCACTTGATTCAGATTTGCTTACTACATACCAGCTGTAAGGAGCTCCTCTAATTAATGTCACCTTGGCAAATGTCAGGTTAGTAGCCGTTGAATTTTTTAAATTGGTTATCTGATTTTCAACAATTAAATCATAATTATCAGTATGTTTTGATTCTGTCCAACTAAATTCTACATCCCCAGATTTTGAATTTGAATTTGAATATAAGCAAGTGTTGTTATTTTCAGGATTAATTAATGTTACCTGCTCAGGGTCAGGGATAGACTCTTTACAAGAAAAAATTAAAATAACAACAAAAATTATTTTATACTTTTTTATCATTTCTTAATGAACTTAATTGTTTCAAATCCTGAGTTGGAATTTATCTTCAAGACGTAATTTCCAACTGTAAGCATAGAAATGTCCAATTTAAAATGTCTAGACATGGGATCTAATTTAATTTTCTTGGAATGAACAATATTTCCAAAAATATCTATGATTTCAATTTCCGAATATAGTGCATCACCACCTATTAAAATATTTAAATCATCAATTGATGGATTAGGATATATTTGTGACTTATCTCCAATAAATATGTTCTCTTGGTGCATTCCTTGACATCGCTCTGTAGTCATGACCTTAATTATATTAAGTCCATTATTTAAATTAAAATCTTTTTCTTTTTCATAAGTTGTGATTTTTTTACCATTTATATTAACAATATATTTTTTACCACCTTCAAATTTTAAACTTAAAATTTTATTTGACCTGTCAAATTTGCTTGTAACATTTAAAGGTGGTGGCTCACTTATTTCGGTAGTGTAACATGTTTGAAAACTACTATCTTTTTCCATCACACAAATTTGGTATGTCCCAGGGGATAGGTTTTGAATTAATAATTCTTGATTAATCATAGTAATTGTTTGGTAGTAGCCATTGCTTGAAGATATTTCAACTTCATAATCAAAAATTGCTATCGCAGATATTTGTATTTCACCATTTTGTTTTTCACTGCAAGTAGCATCCTTTTTAGAAATTTTGATATTCCTTTGGTCATATAGATCGCATAAATCCCCTACCCCATTATTATTAAAATCAGCTTGGTCAGGATTAGTTATAAAAGGACAGTTATCCACATCATTTGGAATTAAATCACCATCTGTATTAGACTTAATTTGGCCAGCTAGACATAATTTCAATTCCAAAAATTTTAAAGTGCCAGTGTCAACGGGGTACTGATCAATAATTCTTAAAGTCCACTCTCCTCCAGAATTTAAGTCATACAAATCCTTGAGATTACCAATTGGTTTATATATACCAGTAAATGGAGGTGAGGCGTTTTGTATTGGATTTGATGATTCTGAATCAAAAACCGTATTGGTATAATTAATCCCTGTTCCTCCTAAATTTTGGGTTAAAATTACCTCGTTTCCTTCAGGCGAAATTAAAATTATTGCCAGGTCTTGAATATAACTGTGATCAATGCTTAATTCTAAATCTAAGTCAACGATTTTCAAATTATCTAGAACGTTTACTTTTACTTCTGTTATTCCTTCCAATGCAGACGTTGCGTCATTTAAATTAACAGGAATATTATCAGATGTATAGGTATTACAGCTAATTACAGTTGTAGAAAGTTTTCTTGAATTCGATGGAAGACTATTGCCGCAAGTGTTTATAGCTGAAACCCTCCAATAGTAGGTCTCCTGTGGATCTAAATTTGAAATTGAAATTTTATTTTCAATTGTTTTTTCATCTTTTATAAGGGAGGAAAAGTCCTCGACTGTACTTAACTCAAATCTGTAATTGTCAGCATAATTAACACTTGACCACTCAAAATCTTGATTTACATTAGCATCAGTTAAGTTATCTTTTGGAGAAATTAAGTTTGGAGTAGAGATACTGTCAGGGTAAAAACTTGCAATAAAACTTTCTTGTTCGGAGATATTGTCGTAAGTACCACTTAATAGTATATTATATGTCCCATAAGGTAATTCATTTCGATTCAGCACAACGCTAGCTATTGTGCCAGATGAGTTTAAGCTAGTAGGAGATATGTTATATGAAATTTGTTTTGGAAACTCCAAAAGTTCAAATTCAACATCGCCGCTGAAATTATTATACGTCTTTAAACTAAAATCAAAAGTTAATTCTTCATCTCCACAACTAATTTTTTCAGGTTCAATAAAAGGAAAGCCGAAGTCTCTTTCTTCAATTTTAAATGGTGTAGCATTTACCGCAAAATAAATATTATTATCAGCTGAAATTTTAATTCTTGCTCTTTCAGTCGAAACATTACCAGGTACAATTATATATGCCTCTCCACTATTTGGTATATTTTCCGCTAGGGGTATAGAAAAGTTTTCACCACCATCAACTGATAAAAATATTGAAATTCTTTCAGTATTTATCGGTGGTCTGTCCGTATTTGCAACATCCCAAATTATTTTTTGATTAGAACCAGATTTCCAAACAATGTCGCTGGAGTCATTTGATGTAATCTTAAAAGGTCCTGCAGTTGCAGTTACAAAAATTTTCTTTACATCTTGCGAAATCTGTCCCATGCCGTTAGGATTAGATTCACTTCTGTCCCTTACCGTAACTCCCCATGTTAAGGTTCTCTCAACATTCGACACTGTTTCCCACGATGAGAAAAGGGTTGGGTTTGATGGAGTTAAATTTCCATTTAAAATTTCAGAGATGCCAGGGATGTATCTGATTTTGTTATCAGACGGAGGGATTGATCTATTTATACTTCCAGTTAGAAGTTCAGGTCCAAAGTTAGATGCGTCAACTTGTCCAGAGTCGAGTTGTTCCCAACAATAAGTCAAATTATCATTATCTAAATCAAACCCATTTGCTTCGAGATAATATGGTGTTCCTTTTGGAATATAAAAATCATCACCCGCACTAACTGTAGGCTTTTGATTAAAAGAATTTACATTTGAATGACAAGACACATTATCTACATATGATTCAACATCTTGTATGCTATGATAATGAAAATAGGGATCACTATGGCGCTGCATATTTTCTCCAGAAACAAAGCCTGCGTACGACATGATAGTTGAACCACTTCCTGGCTCTGACGAAACTCCAAAGGGTTCTGGATCATACGCATAAGTGTGGGTAGCCCCAAATTGATGCCCTACTTCATGCAAAACAAAATCAAGATCAAAATAATCATTTAAAAAAAATCCACTACTTCCATTGGTAGCTGTGAATGGATGAGCTGAATAAGCTCTATCTTTACTGTCGTTAATGCACACATTCCCAACAGAACCGGCGTCACCACTTGCTTGACCTCGATGAAACAAATGTCCCAAGTCATAATTTTCTTCCCCTACTAGTGATGACAAAGTAGAATGAATTTCACTTGCAAAATTTGAGTTGAACGGGTCACTAGACTTATCTTCATACATAAGAGACGCATCAGATACAATTAATAGTCGGATTCCTAAATCGACTTCCATTATTTCATTTAGTCTGTTAATAGTTGATACAACTGCAGCGAAAGCATCTTCAGAATTAGTCCCATTTTGATCATTATTATCTCCCCAAAATTCGGTGTATTCCCCTGAAGCTGCAATGGCAATTTTAAAAGATTTAGGCGCTCTATTTATGATTTTATTTGATTTTCTTTGTTTTGTTTTTTTTATCGTAGAGCCAATTTTAATCGAATTCGTTTTGCAAAATAATTTTCCTTCTGTGAAATTATACCTGCTTGATCGGTAAAAAATATGCTCTGTATTACTATCCTTATAAAGTGGTTGTAAAAACACCAAACCTTTTGGTGTTCTAAGGGTTCCTGAAATACCATGTGGTGAAAAAGTAATCCTCAAAATGACATTTTTTCTTGTATCACTGTAGCCTCTAAAAGTTCTTATGTTAGGGTATTTCATCTGAATTTTTTTGGACAAGGTTTTTGTTTCCATCAATGAGAAAAATTCAAGTTGACCTTTTTCATTTGGAAAATCTATTTTTAAAAATTCATTTTCTTTTATGCTGAGAACTTTTTTGGTGAAATTTTTGCTTTTTAAAGATACATTTTTAACGTCCCGAACTATATCAATTTTTTCTTCATCTTTAGACAAAACGTCAATTTTCCAGTAATTTTGACAATAGGAAAATTGGAATATTAATGAAAAAAAAACTAAAATTAACTTTCTCAAAATCTGACCATTTAATACAAAGGTTTTGTATCTTTCGACAGAAAATACATTCAATACTTTTCAATTAAAGATAAACTTTTTTCGTGAAGGTAATTTATGGTATCGAAAATTACAAACCCTTAAAATCTTGTGCTTTAACCATTGGCACTTTCGATGGTGTACATGTGGGTCATCAAAAAATAATCAGGCGTCTCGTATCCGTATCTAAGAATAAAAGTATTCATCCAGTAGTTTTGACTTTTTTCCCACACCCAAGAATGATTTTACAAAGTGACATATCTATAAAGCTAATCGATACTCTTGAAGAAAAAATTCATTTACTTAAAAAATTAAAGATTGGCACATTAATCATCCATCCTTTTTCTAAGTCTTTCTCTAGAATGGCAGCAAACGAGTTTGTTAGGGACATAATTGTAAAATCTCTTTCAGTTAAATATTTAATTATTGGATATGACCACCGTTTTGGACGGAATAGAGAGGCAACCGTTGATAACTTAGTTAATTGCGGTTTTACATACGGTTTTGAAGTTGAGAAAATAGAGGCCAAGGAAATAGAATCGGTAAATGTAAGTTCAACTAAAATTAGAAATGCAATTACAGCTGGTGATGTTGATAGGGCAAACAAATACCTGAATCGTCCCTTTGGAATAACAGGTAGAGTTGTAACTGGAAACGGGATTGGTAGAAAAATTGATTTCCCGACGGCGAACATAGATATCAACGAAGATTTTAAATTACTACCTAAAGACGGAGTTTACTTAGTCAAATCTTCAATTAAAAATCGTTATTTTTTTGGTATGATGAATATTGGCTTTAGACCCACAATTAGTGGGAAATTAAGAACAACTGAAGTCCATTATTTTAACTTAAATGAAAATTTATACGACAAAAAAATAAAAATTGAAGTTCTGGATTTGATTAGAAATGAAAAAAAATTTAATTCTTTAGAAGATCTTGAAAAACAATTGATAACTGATAAAAAACTTTGCGAAGATTTGATTCAAAAATTGTAAAATCAATAGTTTATCTTTGAAATACAAAAAATGGTACCATTACAATTATTAAGAGAAAATAAAAAGGCAATAATTGAAAGCTTAAAGAAAAGGGGCTTGGATTACAAATTAGCTGTTGAAAAGGTTCTTCAATTAGATCTTCAAAGAAGACAGATACAAACTGTTATGGATTCGAGCCTTTCAGAAACAAATAAAATATCAAAGTTGATTGGAGAACTAATTAAATCAGGAGACTTATCCCAGGTTGAATCTTTGAAAAAAAAGAATTTTGAATTAAAGAACAAAAATAAAATCTTGCAAAATGATTTAAATAAAATAAAAAAATCATTATTTGAGGAAAGATGTAATATACCTAACCCTCCTTTGAACAATGTGGTAAAAGGCAAAAGCACAGATGATAATGAAATAATCAAAGAAGTTTTAAAGTTGGACCAAACTAGACGCAAACTTCTTTCTCATTGGGATTTAGGTAAAAAATACGATATAATAGATTTTGAATTAGGTGTCAAAATTACAGCTGCAGGATTTCCAATTTATAAAGGAAAAGGTGCTAAGCTTCAAAGAGCATTAATAAACTATTTTTTGGATATAAATACCAACAAAGGTTACCAAGAGGTACAAGTTCCCCACCTTGTCAATTATCAGTCAGCATTTTCCACCGGACAGCTGCCGGATAAAGAAGGTCAAATGTATTTCTTGGAAAAAGAAAATTTATATTTAATACCAACTGCAGAAGTCCCTATAACAAATATTTATAGAGGTATTACATTGGATGAATCACATTTACCAATTGCTCTTACAGGTTACACTCCTTGTTTTAGAAGGGAAGCTGGAAGCTATGGTAAAGACGTAAGAGGGCTTAACAGGCTTCATCAATTTGATAAAGTAGAAATAGTAAGATTAGAGAAGGCAGATAGATCTTTAGAAGCTCTTACAGAAATGGTAAATCATGTTGAAAAAATAGTCAATGATCTCGGACTTCCATACCGTATTCTCAGATTATGTGGAGGTGATTTAGGTTTTACGTCTGCATGCACATATGATTTCGAGCTATTTTCAGCAGCACAAAATAAATGGTTGGAAATTAGTTCGGTTTCTACTTTTGAAAATTTTCAATCAGAAAGATTGAAAATTAAATACAAATCCAAAAATGGAGTGAAAAAAAATGTTCATACTTTAAATGGAAGTGCGCTAGCTATACCTAGGGTAATGGCATCACTAATAGAAAATTGTCAAACTGAAAATGGAATTGAGATACCTAAGTGTCTTATCCCTTATACTGGATTTAAAATCATAAACTGAATTTCTCAAGATGGATTATTTTAATCCCAAAAAAAAATTAGGCCAACATTTTCTTAAAGACTTAAAAACTGCAGACAAAATAGTCAATTCTCTTAACAGAGATAAAAAAGATTTAATAATTGAAATAGGTCCTGGAAAAGGAATCCTCACTCAGAAATTAGTTGAAAAATACACAAATTTATATTTAATAGAGATTGATAAGGATTTGTTACCCATTTTAAAATTGAAATTCCCCAAACTTGAAAATAAAATTTTAAATATCGATTTTTTAAAATTTTCCTTCGTTGACTTTTTTAAGAAAAAGAATATATCAATAATAGGAAACTTCCCGTACAACATATCTTCTCAAATAATTTTTAAAATTATTGATAACATAGAAAACATAGACTGCTTGGTAGGAATGTTTCAAAAAGAGGTAGCAAAAAGAATTTGTGAAAAACCAGGGTCAAAGACGTATGGGATAATATCTGTTTTGACTCAATTATATTTTGATGTGAAGTATTTGTTTTCTGTATCGCCAGAAGTTTTTACACCTAAACCAAAAGTGTTTTCTGGAGTTATTTGTTTAAAGAAAAAAAAGGAAATTTTAATTAATTGTAATAAAAAATTACTACATGAAATAGTAAAGACTAGCTTTCAACAGAGAAGAAAGACATTAAGAAATAGCCTTAAGTGTTTTAGGATTCCTAAAAGTATCACAGAAGATAGTATATTTGATTTAAGACCAGAGAAAATTTCAGGCGAAGACTTTATAGCACTAACCGAACTGATTGAAAATGGAAAAGCTACATGAAAATGATCTCTTTTTAGAGAGAATTAAAACTCTTATTAATGAAAATAAAAATAAAGTTCTTAAGAAAGAGTTAGGTAATTTTCACTATGCTGATATTGCAGACTTAATAAAGCAGGTTTCGTTAGATGAAGCTGTTTACATCGTAAAGCTTTTAGAAAATGATATATCGGCTGAAGCACTTGCTGAAGTTGACGAAAGTTTTAGAGAAAGAATTATAAGTAAACTTTCTGCCAAGGAAATTGCTGAGGAGATTGAGGAACTCGATACAGACGATGCAGCTGATTTAGTTGGTGAACTACCAGAAATTTTACAAGAAAAGGTTTTATCAAAAATTGAAGACGCTGAGCACTCACAAGGTATAAGAGAACTTCTAAATTATGATGAAGGAACAGCTGGGGCACTCATGGCCAAAGAACTCGTCAGTGTTAACGAAAATCTAAGTGTAATAAACTGTGTTAGAGAAATGAGAAAGCAAGCTAAAGAGGTCACCAGAGTGCATTCCATTTATGTTACCAATTCAAAAAATAGATTGCTTGGTAGATTATCTCTAAAAGATCTCTTAACAGCGAATACAAAAGCTAAAGTTAAAGACATATATATACCCAACGTAGATTTTGTAAATGTTAAAGAAGACGTTAATGAAGTCGCAAATATTATGTCAAAATATGACTTGGAAGCTATCCCAGTAGTAAATGACAAAAAAATGTTACTAGGAAGAATTACCATTGATGACGTATTAGATATTATTAAAGAGGAAGCCGAAAAAGATTATCAACTTGCTGCTGGTATATCAAAAGAGGTTGAAGCAAACGATAATATATTTGAACTTACCCGAGCAAGACTTCCTTGGCTTTTTCTAGGACTGATAGGAGGATTAGGCAGTGTATTTATATTAAAAGATTTTGAAGAAATTATGATAAGATCAGAACTTAGAAGTCTTTTTTTCTATACACCTTTGATTGCAGCTATGGCGGGTAATGTCGGTGTCCAATCTTCTGCAATAATTGTTCAAGGTATTGCAAATCAGGTTATAAAAGGATCACTTATTAACAGGTTATTTAAAGAAATTGGTTTAGGATTAATTAATGGTTTAATTCTTTCTGTTGTCTTAATTATTTTTGGGGAAATTATCGATCAAGACATGCTTTTGAGTTTGACAGTAGCAGGTTCAATGATGAGTGTCATTATTTTATCCGCTTTAATAGGAACTTTCGTCCCTATCATTTTACATAGGCAGGGTTTTGATCCAGCAATTGCAACAGGTCCATTCATTACAACGGCCAATGATATTTTCGGAATATTTCTTTTCTTTTACATTGCAAAATCAATTCTAGGATTTTAATTCTTTGCAATGAAGATTTTACATTTAGACAAAAACCATGACTCACTTATAAATGAATTAAAGAGTTGCGGTTATATAAATGTGGAAGCATACAAAATGACATTAGCTAATGTAAAATCAATTATTCATCAATTTGATGGAATAGTCATAAGAAGTCGTTTTAAAATTGATACAAATTTCTTAAAAAATGGTAAGAGAATAAAATTTATTGCTAGGGTTGGTTCAGGTTTAGAAAATATTGATATTCAATATTTAAAAAAAAGGGGGATAGAGCTAATTTCAGCACCAGAAGGGAACAGCAATGCTGTCGGAGAACATGCTGTTTGTTTAATTTTAAGTTTACTTAATAAATTGAATATAGCAAATGATTCTGTAAAAAATAAGCAGTGGAATAGAGATAAATTCAGAGGACATGAAATCGAAAATAAGACAATAGGGATAATTGGTTACGGCAATACAGGCAAAAGTTTAGCAAAAAAATTAACGGGTTTCAATGTTAAAGAAATAATATTTTATGATATCATAAAAAAAACTAAGGACTCAATCGCAAGACAAGTTTCAATTGAAGAGTTACAAAATAAATCTAATATTTTGAGTCTTCACACTCCAGAAAATAAGTTAAGCATTGGGATGATTAACAAAAATTTTATTGAAAAAGTCAAAAATCCATTTTGGCTAATTAATACCGCAAGGGGGAGTGCAGTAAAAACTAAAGACTTGATAGATGGAATTCAAAATGGAAAAATTTTAGGTGCTGCCTTAGATGTCTTGGAATACGAAAAAAAAGATTTTGAAAATACTTTTGACAATAAGATTCATAAAAATTTTCTTGATTTAATTCAGAATGATAAAGTAATTTTAACACCGCATATTGCAGGGTGGACTTATGAGAGTCATTTAAAATTAGCAAAAATTATCGTTCAAAAAATCCAAAAAGATTTTCCTGTTTAATATTTTTCGATAAAACAAGTTGAAGGGTTTTGTATGTCCTCTGTTCAAGAAGAATGTTTTGATTTAATTTTTTAATATGCTTTAATGAAATTCGATTAAAGTGTCTAATCGTAAAGAGTGAAACTTCTTTATCAACTGAAACCTTGAAAGTTTCCTTCAATTCATCTAACAATTTATCCAAACCACCATATTTATTGTTTAGAACTACTGAGAAACTTATAGCAGAATTTTGAATCAATTCAACTTTCATTTTGTATTTGGATAACATTGAAAAAATTAACGAAATTTTTTTTTCTACAATAAATGAAAAATCCTTAGACGAAATTTTTAATAAGACTCTATTCCATTTCACTATATGTGAAGGAATGTTTCTAACTGTAGAATCGTGTTTTGAAATTAGCGTTCCTTCTCTTGAGGGTCTTAAAAATGATTTAACATAAAGAGGTATGTTTTTTTTCTTTAATGGCTGCAAAGTCTTTGGATGAATAACCGAGGCTCCATAAAAGGCTAACTCAATAGCTTCTTCGTAGGATATTTTTTTTAATAATTTAGTTTTATTAAAGTACCTTGGATCTGCATTCAATACCCCTCTAACATCTTTCCAAATTGTAACCAATTCAGCATTTAGAGCATGAGCAAAAATTGCAGCTGAATAATCTGAACCCTCCCTCCCCAAAGTAGTAGTAAATGATTTTTTGTTACTCCCAATAAAACCTTGCGATATGAATAGACCCTTGCCTTTAATTTTTCTTTTAATCGATTTAGATGTTTTTTCAAAGTCAACATTAGCATCTCGATAATATTCATCAGTAATTATACATGATCTGGCATCCACCCATTTTGATTTTAACCCAACTGAGTTAAAATATTTGGAAATAATAATCGAAGACAGGATTTCTCCATATGAAACTAATTGGTCGTAAATAAAGTTATAATCATTTTCTTTGTTTAATTTTAAAAACTTATCAATTTCATTGAATAGTAAATCAACTACTTTTAAAGCTGACAGGCGATTTTTTGGGAACAAACCTTTAACAATATCCGTGTGAAATCTTTTTATTAATTCTAATTTAGCTTTAATATTTTTATAAGATTTTGTGTAAGATGCAACAAGATCTTCCATTGAATTTGTTGTTTTGCCCATAGCTGAAACAATTAGCATCATTTGATCACAATTATTATTTCTAATTATCTTAACTAGTCTTTTGATGCTTTTATAATCCTTAATAGAGGCACCGCCAAATTTGTAAACTATCATTTTTTAGTAAGATAATTTTTTATGGACTTTTTATCAATTTGTATGGTTTTCCAATCACTTAAAACTTTAGCACCTGAATTTTTATAAAATTTTATTGCTTTAACATTCCAGTCTAAAGCTACCCATTCCGCTCTTCTTACACCCTCATTCTGTGCTATTTCAATGAATTTCTTGTAAAGTTCTTTACCTATTCCTTGCCCTCTAAATTTTTTTTTAACAATTAGATCTTCGAGATGTAAAGTTTTCCCTTTCCAAGTTGAATATCTTCCATAAAAAAGTGCCATACCAATAACTTTTTTATTTTTTTCGGCTACTAAACACCTAAATTTTGGATCATTACAAAATCCGTCATTAATTAAATCATCAACATTAATTGAAACCGACTTGGGTTCTCTTTCAAATTCTGCCAGTTCTTTAATTAAACCCAAAACTGAAACCATATCACTTCTTTCAGCCTTTCTAATCAAAGTTTCGTTCATAATTGCAAAATTATAATTAAAATCAACTAATTAAATAACTGATTAATAATCTAACAATTAATATCCATAATGTTAAATTAAATAATGCTCTTAACTATTTTTTCAAAAATTTCAGGTTTATCATAATGAACCCAATGACCAGCATTATTAACTTCGTGTAGTGAATATTTCGGAAAATATTTTTTAATTAAATTTTTATCTTCTTCAAGAATATAGTCAGATTTAGAACCTTTTATAAATGCAGTTTGTTTGTTGAAGAATGAATTTTTATGATCAAATGATCCAATTTCTATAATTTTTTTTTCTAAGACTTTCAAATTGATTCGAAATCTAAACTTTCCCTCTTTATCTCTATAAATATTTTTCATCAAAAAAGATCTGAGAAAATTGTCTTCAACAAAAATTTTGTAAACATTATCTATTTCGAATCTACTATTGAATGAATCCAAGTCCAAATGATTGTAACCATCTATAATATTTTTAAAATCCGGTAAATATTTTTTTGGAGCTATATCAACAATTATTAGTTTTTCAACTCTTTCAGGGAATAATAATGAGAATTTCATTGCCGTTTTACCCCCCATTGAGTGTCCGATTAGAATTGATTTGTGAATATTTTGTGAATTGTAAAAAAATAGTAAATCTCTTGCCATGTCATCATAACTCATACTTTCATCCCAAAAACTTTTACCATGATTTCTTTGATCTATTAGATGAAAACAAAAAATTCCAGAATCGAATTTTTTAGCAAAACCACGCCAATTGTCACCCATTCCTAGAAATCCATGTAAAATGATAACATTTTTAGGGCCATCTCCAATTTGCTGAGAATTTAAAATTTTCACCGAAGAATTTTTTTATACTTTGAAATTACATTTTCAAAACCATCATAAAGAGACTCCGTTATTAGTGCATGCCCTATTGAAACCTCTAAAAGATTGGGTATTTTATCTTTGAAAAAGGCAATATTGGAAAGACTTAAATCGTGACCTGCATTAATCCCAATTCCAAGCTTGTTTGCTTCCGATGCAGATTGATAATAATCTGCTATAGCATTTTCTTTGTCAATATTAAATTGATAAGCATAATGATAGGTATATAATTCAATTCGATCGGCTCCTA
Organism: uncultured Bacteroidota bacterium; assembly: GCA_902635965.1. Lineage (GTDB taxonomy): Bacteria > Bacteroidota > Bacteroidia > Flavobacteriales > Flavobacteriaceae > TMED96. The sequence continues at coordinate 41,691 of CACPQA010000001.1, read as the reverse complement.
TTTCATAAGCACCTCTAATCATTTTAGGATCTGGATTGACAAAGATTGATGTTCTAATGCCACAAGATTTTAATACTTGAATTTTTTTATATAAAAAATCTGAATACTTAATTGTGTCCCAGCCTGCGTTTGATGTAATATTATTTATTCCATCTGGAACTAAAGTTACTTGTGTAGGCTTTATTTTTAAAACCAACTCCATAAACTTCTTAATTGGATTTCCCTCAATATTGAATTCACTTTGAACTATTTTTGAAAGATCTATTGCGTCATCGTATTTTATATGTCTTTGGTCAGGTCGTGGATGAATTGTAATCCCATCTGAACCATACTCCTCAATATCTTGAACGACCTTCAAGAGATTAGGCACGTTTTGTCCCCTAGAATTTCTCAATGTGGCAATTTTATTCACATTTACGCTCAGTCTTGTCTTCATCACAATTAATTTTTGCAAATTTAATTAGGAAAAAACAAATACCTTAGACATTGGTTATTAAATTTGCCTAAAAATTATTTGTTATTAAATGGAAATAATTCTGATATGTCCATTCGAAAATGAAGTCTCAATTAAAACTAGTTTTGATATTTTGAAACTATTATTAAAAGAAAAAATTTCCGTAAGAGTTGACAAAAATTTATTTAAGGCTTTTAAAAAAATTGAGAAAAATATCAACATAAGTGTTTATAATGATTTACAATCATCTGCCGATTTCCTTTTTTGTATAGGTGGCGACGGTTCAATGTTAAAAGCAGTTTCATATTTAAAACAAAGTCAAGTGCCAATTCTCGGAATTAATATAGGTAGATTAGGATTTTTAACAGGAATTCAGAAAGAGAACCTAGTCCAAGGAATTAATTACTTAAAGTCAAAAAACTTCAGCTTAGTAAACAGAGAACTTTTAACTTTAAAAACCAATGTGAAAATCAAATTAGAATTTCCTTACGCATTAAATGAAATTACTGTATCTAGAAAAAATACGGCATCTCTTATAAGCATAGAAACCTCAATTGACAAGATAAAATTATCCAAATATTGGGCTGATGGATTAATAATTGCTACTCCAACAGGTTCAACGGGATATAATCTAAGCAGTGGTGGTCCCATAATGCTTCCAGAAACACCAAGTATATTAATAACCCCCATTGCAGCTCATAATTTAAATGTAAGACCTCTTGTAATTCCCAACGAATCAATTATTGAATTGGAGGTTGACGGACAAGGTAATGGTTCAGAGCATTTCCTTTCTCTTGACTCTAAATTAGTAAGTATTCCGTATAAAACTAAAATAGTTATTTCGAAAGCGCCATTTAATGTAAAAACAGTTCAATTTAAAAAAAATGAATTTTACAGTGATTTAAGTGAAAAATTATTTTGGGGATTAGACAAAAGAAATTAAACAATAAATTTTACCTAATTCAGTTTAAATATTATAGTATTTTTCATCATAAAAATACAAATGAGAAAGTTTATTATTTTGTATCTTTTTATATCGGGTCATTTGACCGGATTTTCTCAAATTCATGAGATGGGAATGTTTTTAGGTGGTAGTAATACAATATCAGATGTTGGTAGTACTCATTTTATTTACTCTAATTCTCCTGCATTTGGACTAATTTATAAATGGAATCTAACCACAAGATATGCTTTGAGAGCAAGTTTTATTTCTTCAACTTTAAAAAGCTCCGATTACTATGCTAATGATATGAGCAGATTTAATAGATTTTTTGAAGTTAATAACAATGTGATTGAGTTCTCCGCTGGTATGGAAGTGAACTTCTTTGATTTTAACCTTCATGATCAAGACAGAGAATTTTCTCCTTATTTCTTCACTGGTATAAACTATTTCCAATATCAGCTATTTGCAATTAGAGAGGGGCTTGGTTCAATTGATATTGAAAAGTATGATAGTGCTCTTGAATTTTCAATTCCTGCAATTGTTGGAGTTAAATTAAGCGTAAGCAATAGTTTAGTTCTGAGTTTTGAAACAGGACTTAGATACTCATTAACAGACAATATAGACGGATCTAGTCCAATTGGACAATTTGAAAATGATCTTCAAGTCAAACATGGTGAATTGTATAATAATGATTGGTATGTTTTTACTGGTTTAGCATTAAGTTATACCTTTGGAAGACAACCATGTTACTGCAAGGAAAGATGAAAAATGTTAACGCCAATAAACCCAATCACGTTGCAATCATCATGGATGGTAACGGTAGGTGGGCTAAATTAAAGGGGAAAGATCGTCTTTATGGCCACAAAAATGGTATCAAATCTGTCCAAAAAATTGTAGAATATGCCACAAAAATTAAAATAAAAAATTTAACATTGTACGCTTTTTCAACTGAAAATTGGAATCGCCCAAAAAAGGAGATAGAAACTCTGATGAGTATCTTAATAAATACTTTGAGAAAAGAAATTAATAAAATGATTGAAAATAATGTTCAATTTAAGTGTATTGGTGATATATCTCGATTGCCACAAAACGTAATAAAGGAAGTTGAAGAAACAGTAAAAAAAACAAGTGAAAACAATGGTTTAGTCTTGACTTTAGCACTAAATTATGGCTTCAAAAAAGAATTAATTTGTGCTATAAAGAACTTAGCTGTTAAGGTCAAAAAAAACTTGATTAGCATTGATAAAATCGATGAAAAAATTGTAAACAATCACCTTCACAGTGGAGAACTCCCTTCAGTTGATCTTTTAATTAGGACTAGTGGCGAACAAAGGATAAGTAATTTTTTATTATGGCAAATATCCTATGCTGAATTATTTTTTTCGGATGTGTTTTGGCCAGACTTTGATGAAAGACATTTCGAAAAAGCAATCACAAATTATAATAATCGCGAGAGAAGGTTCGGGAAGACAAGTGATCAAATCAAAAATAAAATTTAAAGATGCGATTTTTAATATTAACTTTTTTTTCATTTATATTTTTTTTTACAAAAGTTACTTCACAAACTTTACCTCTTCAAAAAAGACAAAAGTATTTGATTGACTCTATAGAAGTAATAGGACTTAAAAGTTTCAATCCGCAAACTGTAATATCTTATAGTGGACTAAAAAAAGGGCAAACAATACAATTCCCTGGAGATCAAGTTAGTTCCGTTATTAATAAACTTTGGAATCTAGATTTATTTAGTGACATTAATTTTTATGCTAAAAACTTAACTGAAAGAGGCATTACGCTTCAAATTGAGATTGAGGAACTTCCTACACTTAATACAATAAAAATAAATGGGATAAAAAAAAATAAAATTCAGAATATTTTGAAAGAAACTGAACTTGAAAAGGGAAAAAAATTATCTGAAAGCTTTTTGACAAATACTAAGAATTACATTTTAAACAAATTCAAAAAGGAAGGGTATTTAAACACAAAAATTAATATCAGAAACATTGAAGATTCAACAAAAGTAAATACTCTCAACTTATTAATTAATATTGACAAAGGAGAAAGAGTGAAAATAAGAGATATTAATTTTAGTGGTAATGAAAAGTTTAAACAAAAAAGTCTTTTAGCTAAATTAAAAAATGTAAAAGAAAAAAAATTCTACAGGTTTTGGAAAAAGTCAAAGTATATACCTGACGAATTCACTGAAGACAAAGAGAATTTAATTGATTTTTTTAAAGAAAAAGGATACAGAGATGCTAGAATTTTAAACGATACTGTAATAATCAATAAAGACAACACATTGACTATTAATTTTGAAGTGGAAGAAGGTAATAGATATTATTTTGGAAATATTGATTTCATAGGTAATGCTGCTTACACTGATAGACAGTTAGCAACAGTTTTAGGTATAAAAAAAGGAGATAGTTACAATGGAATTCTTCTTAAAGAAAGAATAGCTGATGATAGTAAACCAGATGGAGAAGATCTTACCAATTTGTATCAAAATAGCGGTTATCTTTTCTCAAATATAAACGCAGTCGAAGTGAGTGCTGAAAACGATACCATCAACTTTGAAATACGAATAACTGAAGGTAAGTTAGCTTCATTTAATAAAATTTCTGTGGTTGGAAATGACAAAACAAATGATCATGTCATTTTTAGAGAACTTAGAACAAAACCAGGAGAGCTTTATAGCAAAGATAAGGTTGTGAGGACAGTTAGAGAGTTAGGACAACTAGGCTTTTTTGATGCTGAACAAATTACACCTGATTTCAAAAATGTTGACCCAAATGCAGGAACAGTAGACATTGAATTTGGACTAATTGAAGCTGGCGCTAGTCAAATAGAATTACAAGGTGGATATGGAGGTGGTGGTTTTATTGGTACGCTAGGATTTTCTTTCAATAACTTTTCAATGAAAAATATTTTTAATAAGGAATCGTACAAGCCAGTTCCCTCAGGTGACGGACAAAGGCTTAGTCTTAGATTACAATCCAGTCAATTCTATAATACTTATAGTTTTACTTTTGTTGAACCTTGGCTTGGGGGTAGACAACCAGTTCAATTTTCCACATCACTATCAAAAACGAATCAATTTAGATATGATTTTTTTACTGGCAGGGCCGACAAATCTCAATCTTTTGAAATAAGCAGCATCTCAGTTGGACTTGCAAAAAGATTGTCTGTTCCTGATGATTATTTTTTGTTATCACAAGCTATCACCTATCAATACTTCAATTTGAATAATTATTTTACTGGACTATTTACTTTCGGAAACGGTGTCTCAAATAATATTAATTATACAGTTACTTTGTCTAGAAATAACACGTATACAAACCCTATATTCCCACTAGGTGGATCAAATTTTAGTATTAGTGGAAAATTTTCTCCACCTTACTCATTATTCAAAAAAGTTGATTACTCTGCACTTGGCAATGATCCTAATTTTCAAATAGTGAATGCTCAAGGTCAAAGAATCCCAGATCAAAGTAAGATAGATCAAGAAAAATTTAAATTTTTGGAATTTTACAAAGTGAAATTTAGTGGAAGCTGGTTTACAAGAATAATCGACAAATTGGTTCTTAGGACTCAAGTAGATTTTGGTTTTTTAGGAACATATAATAATGAAAAGGGAGATATACCTTTTGAAAGATTTTATGTGGGTGGAGACGGTATGAATAACACTTTCGCTCTTGATGGAAGAGAAGTAATATCACTTAGAGGTTATCCAAACTTTTCATTATCGAGTAGGGAGGGATCTACGATTTATAACAAATTCACTGTTGAGCTGAGGTATCCTATCACACTAAAGCCAAGCGCTTCAATCTATGGGACCAGTTATTTGGAATCTGGAAGAGGTTATGAAGGTTTTAGAAACTTTAATCCATTCAATGCTCAAAGATCCGCGGGATTTGGTGTAAGAATTTTTATGCCTGCCTTTGGACTACTAGGTATCGATTTTGCTTATGGATTTGACAATGCAGATCCCTCAAATAGAACTCCTAATGGTTGGGAAACTCATTTTACAATTGGTCAACAATTCTAATAGTTAAATATGAATTACAAATTAAATTTTTCTTTAGTTTATTTGATTCTTTCAACAGTTTGTTCTGCGCAAAAGGGTGTTAGAATTGCATATATAGATTTTAATGAAATTATTGAAAAAATTGGAGATTTTAAAGAGGCAACTAAAAATTTAGAACGAAAGGCTGAAAATTGGAACAAGGAGATTGAAATTAAAAAAATGCAATTAAAAAGTATGGAAGATCAACTTAACTCAGAGAGGTTTCTTCTTACTTCTGAGCTGATAAATGACAGACAGGATGAATTAGACATATACAGAGATGAAATCTTTACTCTCCAGAATAAGTATTTTGGAATTAATGGAAATTATATAAATCAAAAAAATAAATTAATTAAACCTATACAAGACAGGGTCTTATCAATAGTCAGAGAAATTGCCATTGAAAAAAAATTTGACTTTGTATTTGATAGATCCTCAGACCTAATTATGTTATATTCGCAAAAAAATTACGATATTAGCGAACTGGTTTTAAGAAAAATTAACAATCAGGAAAAAATTAAAAGTAGAAAAGAGGAAATCGAACGTAGAAAACAAAATAGAAATAAGAAATCTTAACCTAACCTCTTAAAAAATTTATTATATGAAAAAGACTAAATACCTCGTAGCGATAATTTTCTTTATAGTAACTCAATTTTCAATTTCTGCCCAAAGTAAAGTCGCTCACATTGACACCCAGAAATTAATCAGCGAGATGCCAGAAGTTATTGCCGCTCAGAAACAATTAGAGCAATTAGAAAAAACATATTCTACAGAAATAGAAAATACTTACAAAGAATTTCAAACAAAAGCACAAACATATTCGGCTGATGCCGCCAACCAAACAGATGTGACTAATCAAGCTCGCCAAAAAGAGTTAGAAACTATGCAACAGAACATAAACCAATATAGAGAAACAGCTGCTCAAGATTTGCAAAAAAAGCAAGTGGAAATGATGAAACCTCTTTATGATAAGGCACGTGAAGCTATTGAAAAAGTAGCTGCAGCTCAAGGATTTGATTATGTGTTGGATTCTTCAACTGGTGGTAGTGTAATAATGGCCAAGGGTAAAGATCTAATGACTGATGTTAAATCTGAATTAGGGTTTTAATCTACTTGTACCAACTTGAGTAAACAAGGTAGTTTTTAGAGATTCTCTCTATTTCTTTTTTTGATTTGGATTGTTCTATGCTTTTGATTTTTTTAGCTGGAATCCCAGCATATATTGAATTAGATTCAACAATTGTGTTTTCTAAAATTACACTCCCAGCTGCTATTATAGAGTTTGAATTTATAATGGCGTTATCCATAACTATGCCTCCCATTCCAATTAAAACAAAATCATCTATCTTGCAGCCGTGAATAATTGCATTGTGCCCTAATGAAACATAATTGCCAATTGATGTAGAAGACTTTTTGTATGTAGCATGGATTACTGAACCGTCTTGAACATTTACATTGTTCCCAATTCTTATTTTATTTACATCACCTCTAATCACTGTATTAAACCAAATAGAACAAAAATCTCCAATAACTACGTCTCCGATTACGGTTGCATTATCAGCAAAAAAACAATTTTTACCCCATATTGGTTTTTTCCCTAAAATAGATTTTACAAGCATAATTTAAATAAATGTAAATTAAACTTTTTAATTTTACACTATGAATAAACTTATTATTAAATCCAATATTGTTAGTGATGATTTAGCTTCATTCAAATGGAATTTTGATCTAAATATTGAAAATAAAAAATATAACACTGTAGAAGAGGCTAATGATGTGCCTTTAGCTAAAGAAATGTTTTATTTACCATTTATAAAATCTGTATCTATCTCTAAAAATCAAATGTTACTTGAAAGATTTGATATTGTTTCTTGGGAGGATGTTTTGAATGAAGTTGAAAAAATTATTGAAAAAAAATTACAATCTTTTTTTTCAAATGAATTACAAATGGATGAAAAAACACAAAACATCATTACACTCTACGCTGAAAGTACACCAAATCCAAATGTGATGAAATTTGTTTGTAATAAACTTTTAACTAAAAAAATACATGAAGTCAAAAGAAATAATTTGAGTAATGAGTCAAAATTTATAAATTCAATTTTTTCATTTGATTTTATTGAACAAGTTTTTTTAAATAATAATTATATATCTGTCACTTTAAGTGAAAATTATAGTTGGGATTGTCATGTAAATAATTTCAGAGAATTCTTAAAAGATAAATTAGAAAAAGAATTTGATTTTAGTGTGGTTGAAAAAAAAGAAGTTGACAAAAGCGATTCTAACCAATCTTTAGATAAAGTTTCCCTGCAAATCATAAAAATTATTGATGAGTATATTAAACCGTCCGTAGCAATGGATGGGGGAAACATCTTGTTTAAACAATATCATCCCAAAGAAAAATTGGTAGAAGTAGTTTTACAAGGAGCTTGTAGTGGTTGTCCTTCCTCAACAATTACTTTAAAAAATGGTATTGAAAATATGTTAAAAGAAATGGTCCCAGGGAAAGTGGAGACCGTAGCAGCAATTAATGGATAGAGAATAAAATTATTTTTTTAAGTAATTGTTTTTCAGATAACAAGGTTCACAATAAGCTAAATCGGCATGATCTTTTTTTAAAAATTTAGTGTAAGAAATATGACCCATTTCTTTTGAAGACGGGTTGGAAATCTCAAAAATATATTTGATTTCGTTTGAATTAAAAATCCTTTTACATTTTTCAGCTCCGTTTCCAAAAATAACCATCTTTTTATTTGGAAAATCTCGAAAAAAATCTTCTGAAAGAATTCTTGAGGTTGGTGGTTTTAATAGTTTATGATTTTTATCAAAAATCGAAAAGTAGACCTCCATTCTTCTAGCATCAAACATTGGGACTAAAATTTCTTCATTTTTAGTTTTATACTTGTGTGCAAGAATTTCAAGACTGTTAACTGTGATTAATGGTATGTCTTTTGAATAGCATATCCCTTTTGCTGAGGACAAACCTATTCTGAGACCCGTAAACGAACCTGGTCCAATGCCAACTGAGACTGCCATCAGTTGGTCGTATTCAAGCTTAGAATCATCCATAGACTCTTCTATAAATGAATGTAAAAATTCACTGTGCCTGTACTCTTCACCGTCTGATTCTTTTGTATATATTATTTTATTTTCTTTTGATATGGATACTGAGCAATTTGTTGATGAAGTTTCTAGACAAAGAATATAATTTTTCATAAAATAAAATTACATACTAATTGGTATTCCAAAATAAAACTCCAATACTTTTAATTTAAATATATAATCATATTTGGAACGTATCTCATCAGAAACTGATGTATCATAAGACTGTTTAATTTGGAGATAGTTAAAACTGTCTATTATTCCTTCATCAAATCTATCCTTAGAATTGTTAAACGAAGTAAGTCTTGCATCTCTGGTTTTTTTTGCCGCTTCATACAGAGTATAAGCTCCCTTCGTATCGTTAAAAGCTTGATTAATAGTATTTTCTAGATCTAATTTTTGTTGCTCCATAATGTTTTTTGATCTTTCAAGATTAATTTTTGATTTCCTATAATTATTTCTATTTCTTAAACCATTAAATATTGGAATGTTCAACTGAATTCCAAAATTATGTCCATCATTAATTCCCAGCTGATCAAAAACTGGGAGAGGTCCAATAACTTCTGGTATTTCTCTATTGGTGTTTACAACTTCTCCACTGCTTCTTACAAATCCTATAGGGATTTCCTGAAATTCACCTGAACCCCTAATCCTTTCTGCATATGATAGTCTAGTACTAAAGCTATAAAAACCAACAAGTGAGGGTAAAAGATTACCCTTTGCTAATTTAATATCTGCTTCTGCAATATCAACATTGGCAATCGCGAGTTTTATGTCATTTCTAAATGATAAGGCTTTTTCAAAAATTTTCTTTGGCCCTTCTTCAATTATTTGGGAAAAGGGTACTTCCAAATCTTCGGTGAAAATATCAAAGTTTTCGTAATCTGTAATAAGTAACAATTGAGCTAAGTTTATTATAGAGAGTCTTAGATTATTATTCGATAAAACTAGACTTTGCTCCTGAGATGCAACTTCCGCGACTAAATCTATACGGTCATTTTCAATTAAAATTCCAGCTTCAACTAAATTGGTTGTTCTTTCCAATTGTGTTTTAACCAAATCTAGTTGTGTCTTCTGTACACTTACGATCTCTTTATTGAACATTATCTGCAGATATGCGTTTGCAACAAGCAGCTTGGTATCATCCATTATGTCTTCAATCTGATATTGTCTGGCCAGCAAAGCTAAATTTGCTCTGTAAAGTTGAATAAAATTTTGTTTACCTCTGTATATGTCTACTCCCAAACTCAAATTGCCTGATGAAAATTGTGTTGTCATGTTCTCAAATAAACCAGTAGTAATATTTTGATTTAAACCTATATTCCATGAATGATTTGCATTCAAGTTAATAGTTGGTAAAAAATTTGCTTTAGCGTCATTTTTGTCAATTAATGCATCCTCATAATTTAACTGACCTTGTTTAACTGAAATGTTTTTCTCAATCGCCAATTCAATACATTCTTCAAGGGTCCATACTTTTGATTGGCAAATCGATTTATGGGAGGTTAGAGCAACCACTAAAAAAATAAATACTTTATTAGTTCTCATCTTTACCATCGATATCATTTTCACTTTCTAGATTTTCAGCTTGAGTTCTGTTCCAAACCTTTATTCTATCATTTAAATTAATTCCTGATATGATTTCAACATTTATTCCATCAGAAATTCCAATTTCAATATTTTTCCTTTTAAACTTTTGATCGGAATTTTCAATCTCAACATAAGGCTTGTCCGAGTCTTTATCAAACTGTAGTAGGGCTTCAGAAATGCTTAAAACACTATCTTTTCGTTCAAGAATGAAGGAAGCATTAGCACTATAACCTGCCCTAATGGTAAATTCCTTATCTAACTTTAAATCCCCTTCTATCTTAAATTGAACAATACCCTCTTCTTCATTTCCTTTGGGAGCAATAAATTTTAATTTAGCATCAAAAAACTTGTCATCTATTGCTCCTAAACTTACCTTCAGAGGCATGCCTAAAAACATTTTGTCTACATCTGTTTCGTCTACTTTCCCTTCGAAAATCATTTTATTTAAATCAGCAATAATAGCAATTGTGGTTCCATTGTTAAAAGAATTACTTTCGATTACCTGATCTCCTTCCTTAACAGGTATCTCTAGAACTGTTCCAGGTACTGTTGCTCGAACATCTGTGTTTGCAGTAGCCAATCCTCCAGCAGATCCAGATTTTATAATTTTAAAATCGTTTTCGGCATTTAGTAAATCTTGTTTTGACCTGTTGAAGTTCAATTTTGTATCCTGAAATTCCTTTAAGGATATAATTCCCTTTTTCATCAAATTTTGGTTTCTTTTAAAATCAATTTCAGAGTTTTTAAAAACCAGCTTTGCATTTGCTAATCGACCTTTAGCACTGTTAAGTTGTCCTTCGTCAGGAACAATTTTTATTTTAGCGATAATATCTCCTTGTTTAACAAAGTCACCTTCTTCAACAAAAATTTGACTCAAAATTCCTTGCACTTGAGGTTTTATTTCAACTTCATCTTCAGGAATGACTTTGCCAGTTGCTACTGTTTTTCTTTCGATGTTTGTTATGAAAGGGGTGTTTGTTTCATAAGTTATGTTCCCCTTGCTATTAGATTTTATAAAATAAGCAATAGAAAATAAACCAGAAAAAATAATAGTAAATAATAATAAATAGCGGATAATTTTTTTCATAATTTAAATTTATTCTTCTCTTAACGCATCAATTGGTTTTATACTTACAGCTCTTTGTGCTGGAATTAGACCAATTAGTGTTCCAAGTGAAATAATGATTAATAATGCGGCCAAAATAAATGAGACCGGAACAGTTGGATTAGTGTATGGAAAACTATCTATATCCGTTGTGGCTACGTTAATACCGTAAAGCACTAACCCACCTAAAATAATTCCAAAAATTCCTGATACTAGAGTTAAAAATACGGACTCTAATATTATTTGAGTTTTTACCTCAGATGGAGTAGCTCCTAATGCTCTTCTTACACCTAATTCTTTGGTTCTTTCTTTAACTGATATCAATAAGATATTTCCAATTCCAATAACACCTGCAAGTATTGTAGCTATTCCAACAATAATTGAGAGAAGTGTCATTCCTTTAGAAAACCCTTTAATTTTATTGAATATTTCTCCTAAGTTGAAACCACTAATTGCTCTTTCATCTAAAGGGTTTACGTTATGAATTCTTTTTAGCGTACTTTTTATTTGTTTTTCAACATCTACTACATTTGAATCATCATAGGCTGCAATTGTAAACCAACCAACTTTTTCACCTGTATTATAAATATTTTTAAATGTTGTAAACGGTATGAATATATCACCATCTGTCTCAAAACCACCCCCTTGAATATATTTGTGGACGCCTATTATCTGAAAAAAAACATCATCTAATTTTACATATTCTCCAATTACTTTTTCTCCTTCAACAAACAATTCTTTTTTCGTTCTTTCTCCAATCACGCAGACTTTTCTAGACAAATCAATATCTATTTGATTTATAAACCTGCCACCTTTAAAAATTTTTTTTGTTGCAATTTTTGTGTATTCAGGAAAGTCACCATAAATATTGTAATTACCAGATTTAGATTTTCTGACAATTGTGGCAGGCGGTGAACCACCAAAAACCCCCCTTGCATTTCTCGGGGCTATATATTGTATATCTGGCACACTATTTAACAATACTCTTGCGTCACTAATTTTGAGTCTAGGTCTCCTACCTGTTTTAAACCCTTTGTAAGGCATACTTGTCTGCTGAGTCCAAATAAACATAGAGTTCATCGCAATATTTTCAAACTCCTTATCAAATCCGTTATCCAAACCATTTGATGAACCAGACAACGTTATATATATAAAAATACCCCAAAGTACTCCTATAACAGTAATAATAGTCCGAACTTTGTTTTTCTTAATGGAACTAAATATTTCCTGCCAAGTATCGTAATCAAAAATAACTTTTAAACTATTCATCCCTTAATGCTACTATTGGTTTTATACTTGCCGCTCTTTTAGCTGGAACATATCCAGCAATAGCTCCAAAAAGAATTAGTACTATTGTGGCGAAAAATGCTGTACTTAAGTTTATATATGGGTTTTTAATAAAATAATCTTCCAATCTGTCACCTGTATTTTTGAGGATTAATACTGCAAAAAACATTCCAACATAACCTGAAATAGTTGTGATAAAAATAGACTCTTGCAAAACCATATTTATAACTGACTTTGGTGATGCTCCCAGCGCTTTTCTAATTCCAAGTTCCTTAGTTCTCTCTTTGACAACAAAAACCATAATATTTGAAATTCCGATTATTCCCGCAATCAAAGTTCCTATCCCGACAAAGGTTACAATTACTTGCAGTGCAGAAGCAAATTGCTGATTACGTTTAAGATCATCAGATACATTTCTAATGAAAACACCTTTTGAGTCTGAAGGGGCAATAAATTTTTTTTGCTTTATATATTCACGAAGTTGTTTCTCGAAAGCTAGTGCGCCAGAATTTCCAATTTCAGGTTTGAAAGCTACGATAATTGAACCAATTTTTTTTGTTGCCTTTTCCATTTTTTGTCTTGTAGTATAGGGAATGTAAACAAAACGTTCCTCATTATCACCTCCGGAATCTTTAAAAACTCCTACTACTTTAAAAACAGTTTTACCAATATCAATAAATTTTCCGATTGGGTCTTCTTCACCAAACAAATCCCTTGAGACCAAACGACCAATCACAGCAACCTTTTTCTTTTGTTTGATATCAATATCATTTAAATATCTGCCGTTGGTAACAATTGTTTTTTCGGCAAATTGGTGAGACGGAGCAACCCCTCTTGTTGTGTAATTTCCATATTCGTTTTTGAATTTTATTTTAGCTCCTCTGGTTATCCTCGGGGTAATATAATCTAAATAAAAACTGAAAAACTTTTGGATATCATATAAATCTTCGTTTTCAAATTCTATTTTTCTGCTTGCTTTATATCCTTTAAATGGTTTAGATGTTTTACCCGATTCAACATAAAGTATGTTCGTAGCGTCATCCAAAAAAAATTCTTTAAATGAGTTTTTAAGACCATTCCCAAGTCCAAATAATATTATGAAAATAAAAATACCTAGTGCGACTGTAAAACCAGATAAAAAAGTCCTCAACTTGTTCTTTTTAATTGTTTCAAATATTTCCTGCCAACGATCTTTATTAAACATTTGATTTTATTAAATTTTGCTTAATTTTTTTATCCTCTACTATGATTCCATCTTTAAGTTTAACAATCCTTTTACACATTTTTGCAATATCTTCCTCATGGGTAACTACAAGAATTGTTTTACCTGAATTATTTATTTCTTGAATCAAATTCATCACTTCGTGTGAAGTTTTACTATCAAGTGCTCCCGTGGGTTCGTCAGCGAGCAACACCTTGGGCTCTGTCACCATTGCTCTTGCAATCGCTACTCTTTGCTTTTGACCTCCAGAGAGTTCACTTGGTAAATGTTTTGACCAATCACCTAATCCAAACTTTTGTAAATATTTCATTGCTTTCTGTTGTCTCTCTTGCCTTCCAATTCCTTGATAATACAGTGGTAATGAAACATTTTCAACTGCATTTTTATAATTTATTAAATTGAAAGACTGAAATACAAATCCTAAAAATTTATTTCTATACTTAGCAGCTTTAGTCTCATTTAAATTTTTAATTTCTACATTATCAAGTCTATAGGTGCCGTTATCTAGCAAATCTAACATACCAATGATATTCAGTAAAGTTGATTTCCCAGAACCCGAGGAACCCATAATAGCAATTAATTCCCCCTCTTTAATATTTAGATTTATTCCCTTCAAAACATGAAGTGAGGAATTTCCAATTTTATATGATTTATGTAAATCTTCTAATTTTATCATTTAAACTTAATTACATATTGAACTAATTAGGAAATAAAAAAACTGAACTGAATGTGACATCAAACCTAAAAAAAGTGTAAATGATTTATTAAAGATGGCACAGTCTGATTCTAGGAATTTAATTAGATTAGAACTTTCATGATAAAAGTTTACAAATTTGTTCAAAACAATTAACCCTAAACAAATTAAACCATTCTTTTTTATAGTTGTTAAGTTATCAAAGAAATTTTTGAATGCTTTTTTTCCCTTATTTGTTATTTTGCACAAAGTTAAAGGGTAATTATTAAAATAAGTTTTATTGATTTTGATTAGTCCTTCATTTTCAAGTTTTTTTATTTGTATGCTTACATTGCCCTTTGAAGAATCTGTTATCTCGATTAGTTTCTTAAAATTTGCCTTCTCAACAGAAATCAAAAAAGAAATAATTTTCAATCGTATGGGGTTAAAAAGAAGTTTTTCTAAATTTTTATCCACTATTTTTCATTCTATATAAAAATAAACCAGGGATAAGCATACCCAAGGTCACTCCAATCATATTAACAACCATATAATTTATACTAGGATTTGTGTCGTTTAAGAAAACAAAAATGATCAAAATAATTCCTCCGATGGTTAGAGGTTTGAATTTAATTATTAGTCCGTTCATAACAAGAACTAAACCAAGAAGAAAAAGAATTTGTAGAACAGGAGATTTTCCAATTAACAAAGAAGATATTAAAACAATTATCCATCCTAATCCAAAAACGGCCCATATAATTTTGATAGTCCTATCCAAAACTGTTTCGTATCCCTTTTTGATTCCTTTTTTGATATTCAGTCTTATCATATATATCATTCCAAGAATTGGAATAATTGTCCAATATAAAATAACAGAATATTTAGAATGCTCAACTATGGGTTCAAAGAAATAATGAAAAGCACTCATTAAATTTATCATTACTCCCCAAAAGATCAAGTTGATACTCAAGAGTCTTGAGTTTTCTCTTGCTTTGTTTATTGTTGAGTTTATTATATTTATTTGATCTTCTTTTGTCATTTTAGTTGTTTTTTTGAATGTTTAAAATTGTGTCATTATCCATTATTATAAGAACTCTTTCTTTACTATTATTTTTTTTGTTATAATCCGAGTTGATGTTAATCGAATCTTGATCATCAGTGATATCGACTTTGACTTTAGATAAATCAATAACTTTAATTTTATCTTCTATTTTGTCAACAACTTTGAATATAAATCCACCAATGGCAAATGATATTACAAGCCCTAAAATAAGTTGAATTACAAACAGAGATAAAGCTACAATCCCTAATACCTGAAGTATTTTCTTTAAGTTCATTTACAATTAGGATTTTAAATTTAAAACAAATATAAACTAGTTTACAATATAAACTATATTTTCAAAAAAATTTATTTTCTATATGTTCTATAAAGCATATATCCTACAACAAAAACTAGTATATAAGGCACACTCATTAGATATAGAATACCGTCATTAATTCCTTTTGCAGTTGACATTCCTTTTTCTGACTCTAGGACTGCACGGCACATCGAACATTGAGCATTTAAAATCTCTGGACCATAAATAACAAAGAATGACAATAAATATTTTTTCATTATTTATAATATGGAGAAATCATTAAATATACAATAACACCAGTTGTGGTTATGTATAACCAAATTGGTAATGTGATTCGAGCAATTTTTTTGTGATTTGAAAAATGTTTTGATATTGCCCTTACGTAAGATATTAAAACAAGAGGAATTATTCCAATTGACAATGTAATATGAGTAATCAAAATGAAAAAATAAATTGGTCTTAATAGACCTTCTCCCCCATATGGTGTTGGATCTGAGGTCATATGATAAACAACATACATTACAAGAAAAACTAAAGAGAGAAAAATTGACGATTTCATTAGTTTCCTATGTAAGTTTATTTTTTTTGATCTAATGGCAAAATAGGCAAGAATAAGAAAAATAGTAGTTATACCATTAATTGTAGCATAAACTCTGGGAAGGAAGTCAAAACTATAAGCTACATCAATCTTAACTCTAAAGAGTATAGCAACCACAATTGGAATCAATAAAGATACTGCAACAATTATATTTTTATATTTAAGTTTCTGACTTTTCATATCAAACTTTTTACTTTTCATTTCTATTCATTTAAAAGTTTTTCTATATCATAAATTAAGTTTTCAGTGCCATCATAAGAGTTACTTTTATCTATACCATTATAGTATACGATTGGATTACCGAAATTATCTCGCCTTGATCTTATGTAACCTTTTTTGTCAATCAAAGCAAAATAACCCTGATGTTCAAATCCGCCTGCAACTTTTGGATTAACTGATGCAAATATATTAAATCCTTCGTTTGCTAAATTATATGTAGCTTCTTTATCAAGAGTTAAAAAATTCCAAGAGGAAGAGTTTCTAAAATACATTTGCGAATATTTTTTTAAAATATGGGGACGGTCGTGGTCAGGATCTATTGTAAAGGATGCAATCCCAAAATCTTTCCTTTCAACAAATTTATCATATATAGTCTTCATATTTTGATTCATGATTGGACAGATTGTAGGACATCTTGTGAAGAAAAATTCTGCAACATAAACTTTACCTAAAAAGTCTTCATTTGTAATGTAAATGCTGTCTTGATTTAAAAAAACAAATTCAGGTACCTTTCTCTTTACACCATCTAATTTAATATAATCTAAGCTTTCATACCCAGGTTTAACAGTCCTGTTACTTGTAATGACATTTTCTTCAGATATTTTCCTAATTATTTTGGGAATGAATAAAACTCCAAAAATCATCACAACTGCAATTAGGCCAAATGAAATATTTTTCATGTTGCAAAATTAAGGATTTAAAAAATTAAATATCCCTATCTAATTTGTATTTATTATTCTTCTTAAGGGCTAACCTATATTCAGCAAGAATTATTTTTATATCATCAGTCATTTTTTTAGTCAATTCGGCAACTGATGAAGAATTATATCCATAGAGTGTACCCATGTCATTATCATCATCTCTCCCTCTTAAATTCTTGTCCTTGTCAACAATAAAAACGAAGGGTGTACTTAACTTTTTATTTAATTCTAAGTCACTCCCAAAACTTGAAAATAGTTCCTTAATTTTTATTTCATCTCCCAAAACAAATTTCCATTTTGACATATCTTCTGAGGAACCCTTCTTAAGTTCATCTATTATTTCCGCTACTTTAGCTTGGTTACCATTCAAAACAACCATTAAGAACTGCAAATCTTTAAACTTATAAAATCTCTTGTATATTTTTTGGTTCAAATTGAAAGCATCCAGTTTTCTAAAATCTAAGTCATCCCCCCAAAATCCTATGATTGAAATGTTATTTTCAAGCTGAACGTTTTTCCCACTAAGAGTCTCCCATTCTGATATTTCTAATATATTTTTTTGTAAAACGGGAAGCTTTGCAAAATTGTTAATCCCAGAAGCAAAAAAAAGATAGACAACTATTGGAAAGATAAAAAGTATTCCTAAAACAAAGTATTTTTGAAGCTGCTTATTCAAATTAGATTATCTAGAAATTCCAACTTACAAAACCGTCTATCATTATATTAAATATATAATCCGCTTCGAGCAAGAGAATGAAAGCCAAGTAAGGAATTAAAATTATTAAAGGTAAAACAACAGAACCTTTTAAAGAGTCCCTTTCATCCCTAACGTGCATGAAATCCCAAGTAATGTAATACGCCTTTAGTATTGTGAGTATGATAAAAATCCAATTTAGAACTTTCATTCCAAATAGCATAGTTAGGAGAGGTTGAGGTTTCAAAATACCCAACACAACTTCGACTGTGGTAATAACTGAAAGTACAAACAAAACTCCCCAGATCTTTTGAACATTAGATTTGAACCTAATTAAACCCCTAAAAATTTCTAATTTGTGTTCTCCTTTTTCCATATTCCAAACCTATACCAAATAAAAAAATGTAAAAACAAAGACCCACACAAGGTCAACGAAATGCCAGTACAAACCAACTTTTTCAACCATTTCATAATGTCCTCTTTTTTCATAAGTCCCTATTATGACATTGAAAAAAATAATTATATTGATTACTACACCTGAGAACACGTGAAATCCATGAAATCCTGTTATAAAAAAGAAAAAATTAGCGAATAATCTATTACCATATTCATTGTGAATAAGATTTGCTCCCTCAACAACATTAACGGCATCTTCAATTTTTAAAGTTGATTCTTCTCTTGACAAAACTATTTTTTCTCCCTTCTCATTAACTTTTTCACCGCGAATCAAAAGTTTAGGATTTTTTAAAAAACCATCTTTGACTTCATCAAGAGAAAATGTTGGGAGAGAGGACTCGTTTTGAAACCAAATCCCAGTATTTTTATTATGAGTCGTTCTTTCTGAATTAATGCTTGAGGCAAAAGAAGCTAAAGCAACCCTTTCTCCAGAAGATCCGTCTACAAACTGTAATATTTGTCCACCCTTTGTTTCTAACGCTCCATATTCCCCTTTGATGAAGTTCTTCCATTCCCAAGCTTGGGAACCAACAAAAACAGCACCTCCAATTATGGTTAAAAACATATAAAACGCAACTTTATTTTTTTTCATGTGATGACCAGCATCGACTGCTAAAACCATTGTAACAGAGGAAAAAATAAGTATAAAGGTCATTAAAGCAACGTAATACATAGGTGCATCAATACCATGCAAAAAGGGGAAATGTGTAAAAACCTCATCGGCGATAGGCCAAGAATCAATATTTTTAAATCTTGAGAAGCCGTATGAAACAATAAAACCAGAAAAAGTTAAAGCATCTGAAACAAGGAAAAACCACATCATCAACTTGCCGTAACTTGCATTTAAGGGCTTATTTCCACCTTCCCAAATTTCAGAACTAAGCTCAGAATCAGAACTTGTTATATCCATCTTCAATAGTCAATAATCTTACTTTACAAATTTAATTTATTTTAATAATTAAATATTAAAAAAGAGAACAAAAATAACCACAAAAATCCTAGAAAATGCCAAAACATTTCAGCAAGGTCAAATCCGAGGGTTTTATTGTCTGTATATTTTTGGTTCAAAGAATTAATTAACACCACAATTAAAACAATCATACCTGACAGAAGGTGAACAAGGTGAAGCATTACAAGCACATAAATAAATGAAGTTGATATTGAGCTTTCAGGACCAGTAAAATAGTAACCTTGACTAATGATTTGTCTGAATCCATTGAATTGAAGGAAAATAAAAATTATAGCTAAAATTAGCGTTGAGAATAGCATAAAGTTTGCGTTTTTTATTTCTCCTTTCCTTATCATTTTTTTGGAAATCCAAAATGTAACGCTACTCAGAATTATAACCAAAGTACTCCAATAAAATAGTGAAGGGAAATTGAATTCAATCGTCCAATCAGGTCTTTGACTACTAACTATATAAGCACTTGTTAAACCACCAAATGTCATAGTCATGCTAATCATCCCTGCCCATAACATCATTTTCTTTGATTTGCTATTTGTAGCACGATTTTCTTTCATCTTAAAAAATATTTATCAAATATGAATACCAATTGAACTAAACTTAAATAAAAAATGCTCACGATTATAAGTTTACTTGCAGCTTTATTTGATTTTTTTACCATTAAATCAATTGAAAAGTATAACATTATAATTCCCAAAATTAGTATTAATACCGCAGAATTTTCAGTTAAGCTTAAACTTCCAGAGTAATGAGTATATGGAATTAGTGAAATTAATATCATCCAAAGTGTGTAAAATGTAATTTGAAAAGCAGTTTTGCGATCTTTCCTTCCTGTAGGTAACATCCTAAATCCAGCTTTTTGATAATCTTCATGCATTACCCAACTAATTGCCCAAAAATGGGGAAATTGCCAAAAAAATTGAAGCATAAAAAGTATCCCTGGTTCTATTCCAAATTTGTTTGTGACTGAAACCCATCCAAGCATAAATGGAATTGCTCCTGGAAATGCTCCAACAAAAACAGATAAAGGAGTAATTGTTTTTAAAGGAGTATAAATGGATACATAGATTAAGATTGAAAAAAAACTAAAAAATGCTGTTTTTAAATTTAATTTATTCAAAAGAAAAAAACCTACAATTATCATCAAAAAAGAAATAATCAATGCACTTGGTGTACTTATTCTCCCCTTAGGGATCGGCCGATTTTGTGTTCTTTTCATAACTGCGTCGTAATCCCTTTCTATAACCTGGTTAAGAGTATTTGATGCACCAACCATACAAAAACCACCTAGAAATAAATAAAGAATATGGAGAGTGTCAACAATTTCAGTAGCTAATAGATAACCTGTTATGGATGAAAAAACCACACTTATTGATAAGCGACCTTTGGTTATTTCAAAAAAATCTTTGAAAAAGTTTGTTCTTAAATGCTCCACTTTACCAACTATCATATTGAGACTGGTAATTTAAAATTTATTGTCAAAAATTTTCTGTTCTTATTGTAATCGGAATGTAATAGGAATGCTAAACGGAACTCTTACTGCCCTACCCCTTTGTTTTCCCGGAGTCATACGAGGAAGTTTAGCTATTATCCTCTGCGCCTCTTTCTCCAAGTTTTTGTCAGGCCCCCTCATTCTAATCGACGTAATACTTCCATCCTTGTCAATAACAAAATTTACATAAACTCTACCTTGGATTCCCATTTCTTGAGCAATTTCTGGGTAACGGAAATTTTTTCTAATGTGTTTATTTATTTGCTCTTGAAAACAATCCCTTCTCTTTGACTTTGAGACTCTTTCACATCCAGGATAAATTGGAACATCCTCGATAACTGCAAAAGGAACATCTACGTCTTCAAATTCTTCTTCAACTTCAACTATCTCAACAATTTCTTCTTGATCAGTCTCAGTTGATTCGATAATTGTCTCTTCAATTTCTTCCTCGTCTTCAACTACCTCAATAATTTCAGGAGCAGGTGGCGGAGGTGGTGGTGGAGGTGGAGTCTTAATTTGTTCAGTGATAGGAACTTCCTCATCATCCTCATCATCTATGTTTAGGGCTTCGTATCCATACCCAGATCTGTCATATGACTTCCATTCTATAGCCCTCCATGAAATAAAAAGTATAATAACAAGACCTATGGCAAAGTATAGATTACTGTTTTTTGTAAGGTCTGCTTTAGGGTTCTTTTTAATTTGCATATTAAAATTTGTTGCTAATTTAAAAAAATACGTGATTAAGCTACAACTTTTTTAATAGTTTTTGATACTAAAGCAAAAGTTAAAATCCCAGCACAATTTGAAAATAAATCTAATATTTCAAATGATCTGTGGGCTAAAAAAAAACCCTGAATCAATTCTAATGAAAAACCGACTATAAAAGAAATGTAAATTGATAATAATTTTGAACTCTTAATTAAAAACTCCTTTTCTAAGGATATGAAAATTGAAATAGTATATATGAAATAGATTAAGAAATGTATAGCCTTATCAAGATTTAAAAAATTATGATCCCCTGCTATTTTAATTTGTAATGGAACAACTGAAAAAAAGGTTATTAAAAGTGTAAACGAAAAAGCTAAATAGGTGAACTTATATCTAGCCACCAATTAATTTTTTATATTCCTCAGAATTTAAGAGACTAGTTGTTTCAGGGCTATTTAATTTAACTTTAATCATCCATCCTCGACCATAAGGATCTTCGTTTACTAGCTCAGGTTTTTCATTTAAAGTCTGATTTATATCAATAATTTCTCCGGTCAGTGGCATAAATAAATCCGAAACAGTTTTGACAGCCTCAACAGTACCAAAAACTTCCTCTTTTGAGAAACTTTCCCCAACTTTTTCAATTTCAACATAAACAATGTCACCTAATTCTCCTTGAGCGAAATCAGTTATACCAATGGTAGCAATATCACCTTTTATTAATATCCATTCATGGTCCTTGGTGTACTTTAAATGTGTAGGTATATTCATCATTTTAAAATAAAGAACAAAGATAAATTTTACTTAAAATAAAAAAAATTAATTTCCAAAATTGTACTGAATTGAAATACCTGAACGTATACTAGTTTGAGGGAAGGCTGTAGAAATCGCAAACTTTGAAAAATTATGATCGTAGAAAAATAGTGCGGTGATATTTCTTGATAAAATATAATCAGCGGTAACTTTAATTGACCAAAGAGTTTGTCCTGCAGTAACTTGGTTATTATCAACATTTAAGCTTCTCAAGATTGTTATGTTATCTCTATATGATAAGTCAGCCTTTATATTTAAATCTCCCTTCATGGTTCTTCTTCTACCTCCAACATTTGTTGTGAACGGTATGTCTTTTAATCTATACCCCAGGCCAAATATATACTCGTCGCCTCTTGTTTCAGTCAATATATTATTATCTAAACTTAATGACAAAGCTCTATCTGTCTTCAATTCAGTGAGAATTTTTAGCGAGTTTTTTAATTCAACATCCAGTCTAATTAAAGGGTTAAATTGTTCTACCAAATTAATATTTCCAAAAAGTATTTTTGAGAGATAATCTCCATACTGATTTTTTTGTTCAAGCCGGCTTGGATTGTAGTCTAAATTTGATTGAAATTGGTTAATAGTATAACTTGACCTGTAACCGTGAGAAATAGATAATCTGTTGAATAATTTTCTAACTGATTTATTATTCATTAAGCCTGTATATCTTATATTCCAATTCGGTATTGGTACATTTTTAATTGGGTTTAAAGACATATTTTTTGGATCACTACCAGTATACGCCGAGTAAAACGATGCAATTATTACATCTTGCTGATTCTTAGAGTAACCAGGGGGAAAGGCATTTATATTATCTGAAATAGGGATACCTCTAGATTTAGCTAGCCTATTTGCGATAATTATTCTATTTTGTCTGAATCTACTAAAATCAGAACCACCGCGCCTTGATCTTCGAAATGCTGTTCTTATCATAACTGTAGAAGTCCCATAGTTACCATAAATGTTGGTATTAAAAGGGATATATATGTTATCACTTACATTAAAGTTTTCAGTTATATTTTCAGAATAATCGCGTTCAGCATTTAAGTCTACTAAAAAACTTTTGCCGAACCTCAACTGTCCGTTTATACTGAGTTGATTATTTCGCACTTGTGAAAAAGGTTGATTAAATCCATCAAAATTTGTCATCATTCCTCTTTTAGCAATTTCATATCTTATGTCTGACTGGCTTCCAAAAGTAAATGCTAAGTTAGGATCAAAAGACCCTAAAAACCCTACAGATGGTAAATATCCTGGTATAACTTTCCCATTGTTTTCTGAGTAAGAAAAACGTAATCTTTTAAAAGAATTTAACACATCGAGAGTAGTTTTAAGAAATATGTTTTTTCTAATCTTCTTTGAAACGGAGTCATTTTTTTTAGATAAGATAGAACTTGAAGCTCCTCTTTTTTTATTTTTTAATCCAAATATTTCGTAGAGCTTGGTTGTTTGTATCGAACCATTTATGGTTTTTGTGTTTGCATTTTGAATTGTATTTACTATCCCTAATTTTTGTCCAAGGTCATTTTCTACTTCTGATAAAATTTCAGACCCACGTATCCAACTAAAATCTCCAGAATAATTTAAATCAGAATCAATAAAACTTAGAAATTTAAAATATTTGAAAGGTAATTTGTAGGTTAAATTAAAATTTTGAAAATGTCTATTTGGATCGCCTTGGTCAAAAATATTATACCATATGTTTTGTGTTTTCTTGTAATCCTCATTTTGTTCGTTAAAACGACTCCTAATTATTCTACTAGTCGAGGAAGTAAAATTAACTCTTGCAGATCGTGTTAAATTATATTGTAAGTTATATGTGTTATCAAATAAATAATTTCTTTGCACAAGAACTGGTAACGTTAGTAATGAATTTTCAGTTTTGACATCCATATAAACATCTCTAAATTGCTGAGAATTTAAAGTCCTATTTATATTTGCTGAAAAGGAAAAACTTGAGGGCAAAAGGTTAAAATTGATATTACTTAACCATTCAAAGTATTTTTTGTTTTTCAAAAATTTTACATCTGAAAAGGGAGATATTTCAAAGCTTTGAAAATTGTAACCATAATTTCCCTGCAACCTTATATTTTTATTTTTTTGATTTTCTATCTCATAGTCATGATGATATATTTCGTTATATGAGTATGAAAAGTCAAAGTTTTCAATGTTATAAAATTTTTTATTTTCTGTTCTACCAATCTTTCTTACCCCAACTACACTTATGTTTTTTCTTTTTGTATAGTCAATGGCTTGTTGCTTGATTTTATTTTTCTCTTCATTTGAGTCCGAAGCGTCGATTCTATCTTTTAGTTTTATATCCTGATAAAAAGGGTCAAATTCGGGAGAAATTGTTACCTCCCCAACACTATAATTAAGTGGTATTTGAATTCCGAAACTAGCTGGAAAAAGTTTAGCGACATCTCCAGCAGTCGTAAAATCATATTGAAATAATTCCTCTCGTGTTCTCTGGTTTGGAGATTGGTCAATGCTCCCAAAACCAATCGAAGAATACCGGGTATTCCCCGAAAAGTTTAAAAAGTCTGCCATATTTCCATCAATTGAACCTATGGACGCCCACCCACCTTTATTATCAATACCGGCTATTCTTAGTTCGTTAAACCAAACCTCACCGCACAAATTATCACCAATCATTGTAGATGGATTTTTTACTCCAATCATCATGGTCCTAATTGAACCTAGCGATGGATTACCTTTAACTGAAATTCTGTAATATTTACTGCCAGACAAATTAGAAATTGGCGTAAATTCATCTACCTCATTCATTTCTTCATCAAAAAATGAAGACTCTGTTAAAGAATTTTTGTTTAAATATTTAGACTTGATTTTGGATAATAATTCGATCGGAAAATCAATTGAATTAAAATCTGAATTCCAAACATTTTCTGCGCTTATTCTATTTGAAGAATTTTCATCAAATTTGGTTGGTTTTAGGGGGACTTCAATTTGATAATAATTATCTTGATAATCCGTTCCTATCCTTAAAAAAGCAACCAATCTTCTATCAAGCTCATCAAAACCACCCTCACCCGGAAGTGGACTATTCCCTTGAATTGATTCGGCATGTATATACATCTTCAACTTTTTATACTGCCTTAAATCAACATCTACATTTTTAAAAACTCCTCTGTAATCCATGGGTTTAAGGTTACAAACTCTAAATGACAAAGATTGTTCGTTTTGTCTCACTATTGTGTTGTTATTGTTTATTTGTTCCCTTTGAATATCAGGAGGCAAAACATAGTTAACTGGTATTCTATTTTCATTTTCTAAAATATTTACAGTACTTATATCAACAGTTGTATTGGAAGAATAGATTAAATTTTCATTAAGGGACTTATTGTATCTCCTCCAGTCACCCCTTACTAAGTCAAGTGTCCCAAATCTGAATATGACTGGGTCTTCAAAATCTTTTAGTATCATTCTCATAAATCGTATTGATCTCAAATCATCTATCCCATTAATATTTTGGTAATAGTCTTTGAAATTAGTATCGAGGTAATAACTCTTGTCGATAGGTACCTTGAATTGAATCCATCTAGTAGTTATTGATCTTCCATTAGGTAACGTCACACTAATATTTTCTCTTACATCTGTCACAAATGGGTGATTTCCAACGTTCATTCCCTTTCTTATGGGAACTTTATATTCAAAATAACTATCTATTGTATTCATGGTCTGATCCCTATTTATGTCCTCAGTGTCGGGCTCAGTAGTGCTTCCCCTATTTTCGTCAGAAAAGGATATGGGTGAATTCCCTTCTGTACCATTATAGTTTTTGTATCTGTCAATTATGCTCCCTTGAGCTTGGAGAAAAAATTGATAATTATCTCCTGCTGGATCTTCATCTGGTCCATTTGGATAAAAAATCTTTTCTTCTTCATCACTTAGCCCGTCTAATCCTACATCTTGTAGTTGTCTGTCACTTTCGATTGAATTAAATGCATACAATAAGGACTGGGAAGATGGTGTTCTTCCCCAGTTTGTCGTTTTTGTTGATGATTGTTCTGAGCCTGGTAGTCCATTTTCAAATTGCTTCCTTCCGTCAGGCAGAATATCTTCAGAAATATTTCCAAGATGAAAAATTAGGTTACCCAAATCTTTTCTTTCACCATTAATTTCATCAAAAGTATCCAATAGCCAAAATTCAATAAACTCCACATTAGCTTGTTCAAAGTTTGTTGAATTGATTGCTCTCATAATTCCACCCCAATTTGATTTCGTATCTTCTTCAAATAAAGATTTTTTTTGATTGTTATATGGGCCCCTTTCACTGGGAAAAAACGATAAATCTAAGGTGTTTTGAACAGTAGATTGACCCTGAACTAAGTCTTGTTCAGGAAAAATTTCATTAATAAAGATTCTTCTGGTTGTATTTAAAGAAATATCTGTATTGGAAATATCATCGGGTCTAAATTGTCCCGAATAAAATACAGGGTCAATAGAATACCAAGCCAATTTTGCTCTTTTGTAACCTGACTTGATATTATCTTTGCCATAACCATCATCATATTTTTTTTGCCTTGGTATACTTGATAATCTCCAAGCAAAAGATCCTTTAACATCAATATTTGTTTGAGCTCCTTCAAAGTCATCTAAATAAACATTAGCTTCTCCTTGCAATTGAGTGTTTCTTGGATTTTTAGCTATCAAACTGGCAATCTCAGCTCTAACAGTTACTTTTGATTTTTCACTTGTTCGTATTGTTGGAATGTAGTTAACCAATTTTGTGAAAAAGGGAATTTCTGTTGAAAAATTGGTATTCAAACCAACCATAGTATTGTTCACCGGCTCTGTGCCATAATTTGCTTTCTGAGTAAGTGGGTTTTCACTTAAGTTAATTAAAGTTCCACCAATAGTTGTGTTTTCGTTTAACTGGTG
Source organism: uncultured Bacteroidota bacterium (assembly GCA_902635965.1). GTDB lineage: Bacteria > Bacteroidota > Bacteroidia > Flavobacteriales > Flavobacteriaceae > TMED96. Next base: position 14,344 of record CACPQA010000001.1, on the reverse strand, counting down.
AATTAAATCAAATCCTGAAAACCTCTTATTTTGTTGTCCAAAAAAAGTATTGTTTTCCACAGATATTTTTATAGGAATGTTTGAAGCTTTTAGTCCAGGATCAAGAATTTTAACTCTCCCAATTTGATAATTTACAGTATAATCAACACCTTCCCTTAAAAGTCTTCCGCCAGCTGTAACTTGAACCGAACCCCTAGGTATGTTAAATGCACCTATAGAAATTCCATCTGAATTAGCAGTTTTATACCTCCCTTTCAATTGGAATTTGTTTTTTTCTGTTGATTGAAGTGCAGCAGCCTGTGTGAGCGCATACATTTCCCAAAAAACATATTTTTTTTGATTTAAGTTATAAGTTTCTCTATTTTCATATTCTTCGGATGTGTATTTTTCAGCTGATAATAAGTCAAATAGGGTTTCTCCGAATGGTTCGATAGTGGGGAAAATTATTCTTCCATATTTCTGATCAACTGTAATACCAGGGATAAAATCGAAAAAACCATCCCCTTTAGGTTCGGGATCATTGTATATGTTTAATTTGTCTAATCCAAGAATTCTTAAAAGTACGCTATTACTTAAATCTTGAGGCCATATTTCATCATCTACTGATGATAAATAGTTAATTGGTGAGGGGTCAGAATAAAGAATATTTAGTCTGAAATCTTCTCTTTCAAGTTGAAAAGCACTTGTATTATATATATTTTTCATCATTAAGTTCCAAATAGGTTGATCGACATTTGTTAAACTACTTTTTAATAATTTGATTATTAAGTTTTCAGTGTCATCCTTTTCAACTGAAATTGTCATCGAGTTAGTCCCAACCTGTCCAGTATTGGCAAATTCTCCCACTTGAAAAACTTTCCCTCTGTAAGTAAATTGAAACGAAACACCTAGAATCTCATCATTACCTAGTCTTTGATTTAAGGATATATAACCTAATTGTGGATGAAAAGTATATTCAGATGGATCTAGTTTTCTTGCACTTTCCAAAATAGCGTAATCAATGCCCTCCTGGACTACTGTATTTAACTTACCAAAGGCCTGAGAAATGGTTCCTTTATCTCTTATGTTTAAGTCAATGTAAGAACCTGAACCAATCTTTTCTGGATTGAATTTATTTGAACTATTCGATGGCAAAAAATCCAAACTATTTGAATTAATAAAATCATCATCCAGATCAGCTAATCTAGTGTTTTCTGGGTTACTCTCACCTATATCTTGAAGAGCAACTAGATTTCTAATGTTGTTGGTTTGGGCTTGACGATTAGTTATCCAAACTTCAATTCTTGTGATTTGTATTGGAGAGTTTATGAATGGATATGTCTTTAAAAATTTATTATAGTTATCCCGAAAATAGTGAGCTAAAAAAAAATGCCTGTCAGCTTCGTAATCTAGAGCATAAATTGAAAAATCTTGGAGTGTGCCCCCTCCTTGAGAAACAACAGATTGAGATTGTGACCTTTGTTCCGCAAAAACACCTGTAATACTTGTTCTGCCAAATTTAAGTTGTGCCTTAACTCCCATCAAACTTTGAGCACCGTTAATTAAAGTGCTATTTATAGGCATATTTATATTTCCAATATCAATATTTTGGAGAATTGCATCCTCGGTGACATTTTTATTTAAAAAATTATTCAACCTGTTTTGGTATGCTCCTGAAAAACTTTCAAGGCTGCTAGCATTAGCCCTAAGTGTATTTAATTCATCTCTTACTTTATCTATTGAATTTTTTGAATCAGTAACTAAATCATCAACTCTGTCTATTTTGTTTTGAATATCTTTTGGAATGTAGTTAGATATTTCTCTTGTTTTCGGAGGATTGAACTCGAGCTTAACTAAATTTTGAAAATCAAAGGTTGACTCAGTATCATAATTCGCGGTAATTTGTAATCTCTCTCCAATATTTCCAATCAAACTGAGATTAATTCTTTGGTCGAAATCGAATCCAAAGTTTCTTCTATTTCTTGGAGAAAAACTTGGGTTATCTGTTTTTTGATATCTGAAACCTAGATCAACTCCAATAGAGCCCTGTGGTTTAACGTTAAGTTTATTATTTCCAAAAATTGATGAAAAGAAATTTGAATTTTTATATAAGTCTGGTAAAAGATCTTTTTGAATTTCTTGTAATTCCTCATTATTTGAACCTATGGCACGGACCTTATTTTTGAAATATGACCCAATTTCCAATTTTAAAACCAACTGCGCATATTCTTTGGGAGAAAGTACTAAGGGCATATCTAGTCTCATAGGTTGTTTTTTTAAATCAAGAATGAAAATGTTTTTTACAGGATCATAATTATAAATTTCTGTTAATTTGATTTTTTTAGGATTTATGACGGAATAGTCAGGTGCTACCGAACTTAAATTTTGAGCATAAATTTGTATTTCAGAAAAAAATGAAGTTATGACTATGTAGAATACAATGCCATAATTAGCAAAAAAATACCTTAATTTTTCAATCAAAGATCTACTATAATTTATTCAAAGCCTGTTTGATAAGTTCTTCTACGGAACTTTCAGGATAACTTTGAATTATGTTATCAACTAATTTTTCAACTTGTCGTCTTGGATAACCAAGAACCTCTAATGCTGATAACGTCTCATCTTTAATTGTATTGTTTTTTGGAAGCTCAATTTGGTCTTCTGTTTCAATTATTTTTAAAATTTTATCTTTTAATTCAATTAATAACCTTTGTGCAGTTTTTAAACCAATTCCTTTAACACTCTTAATTGCCTCAAGATTTTGATTAAAAATCGCATCCTTTATTTGAATAGGAGTCATTGACGATAACATAGTCCTTGCTATGTTTGGGCCTATTCCTGAAACAGAAATTAGGAGCCTAAAAATTGATCTTTCAACTGGTTTAAAAAAACCATACAAAATATGTGCGTCCTCCCTTATTTGAAGGTGAGTGTATAGCATGATTGCTTCTTCTTCTTTTATCTGAGAAAAAGTATTAAGAGAAATATTAACCTCATATCCTACTCCGTTACAATCAATCACAACAGAAGTGGGGTTTTTTTCAATTAACCTTCCTTTTAGTTGAGTAATCATTGTTTTTTCTTTTTTCTTAATTTTTCCTTATGCTGTGCATCAACAACAGCTACAGCAGACATGTTTACAATCTCATCGACTGTGGCGCCTAATTGCAAAATATGAACAGATTGTTCAAGCCCAAGCAAAATGGGGCCTATGGACTGGGCGCCATTTAACTCCTTCAAAATTTTATAAGTAATATTTGCTGATTCAAGATTAGGAAAAATTAAAGTATTCACCTTCTTTTTAATTAGTTCAGAAAAAGGAAACTTTTCTTTTAGCATTTTTTTATTTAAAGCAAAGTCTGACTGCAAAGGGCCATCTACGTCAATTTCAGGATGTTTTTTGTGCAAATATGAAACTGCTTTACTAACTTTTTTAGCATTTGGATGCTCTGAGGTCCCAAAATTGCTAAATGATAGAAGCGCTATAACACTTTTGAATCCTAGAAGTTTGACTAATTCGGAGTTTAAAATAGTGATTTTTGCTAACTCCTTGTCAGAGGGATCGATATTTAGAGTAGTATCTGATAGAAAAAGTGGTCCCGAATCTGTGAGCATCATATTTGTTGCCGCTATACGTGTCCCTTTTTTACTTTTATTTATTATTTTCAAAACTGGCTTAATTACAGCTGCGTAATTTCGAGAATATCCAGATATCATAGCATCAGCGTCATTATTTTTTACCATCATGCAAGCAAAGTAATTTCTTTCCCTTAAAAGAGAAGATGCTTCGTATTGGTTAACACCTTTTCTCTTTTGGAGTTTCCAATATAATTTAGCGTACTTATTTTTTATTTCTAAATTATGTTTGCTCTTTGGATCAATTATTTTAACAGGTTCGTCAAAATCAATAGATTTCATCAAATCTATAATTATATCCTTCCTACCTAGGAGTATTGGCTCAGCAATATTTTCCTCCTTTACAATTTGTGCTGCTTTCAAGACCGATAGTTGATCTGCCTCAGCAAAAACAATTTTCTTTGGATTTTGTTTTGCACGATGATGCAGTGCTCTTAAAACTTTTCTTCCACTACCCGTTCTGTCCATTAAATTTTCTGAATATTTCTTCCAATTAGTAATTGGCTCTCTTGCTACTCCTGAATCCATAGCAGCCTTTGCTACTGCAACTGGAACCTCTACAATCAATCTTGGATCAAAGGGCTTTGGAATTATATAATCTTTTCCAAACATTAGTTTTCTTTTATTGTAAGCTAAGTTTACCTGTTCAGGAACAGGTTTTTTCGCTAAGTTAGCAAGAGCAATAACTGCAGCTTTTTTCATTTCTTCGTTTATTTTTGAGGCTCTAACATCAAGAGCTCCTCTAAAAATAAATGGGAATCCAAGGACATTATTTACTTGATTAGGATGATCTGATCTACCAGTGGCCATTATAACATCTTCTCTAGTTTCAATAGCTTCTGAGTAAGGAATTTCTGGGTCAGGGTTAGCCATTGCAAATACGATTGGATTCTTATTCATCTGTTTTAGCATAGATTTAGAAACAATATTCCCTTTAGATAATCCAATAAAAACATCTGAACCAGAAATTTCTTTTTCTAGAGTTGAATTTGACTCGTGAATTGCAAAATATTTTTTTTCCTCTGAAAGATTTTTTCTTGTCTTACATAGAAGACCCTTGCTGTCAAACATTTTAATATTTTTGAGCTTTGCCCCAAATGAAATGTACAGCTTGGTACATGAGATTGCTGAAGCTCCAGCGCCAGATATAACAATTTTTACGTTTTCAATCTTTTTTTCTGCCAATTCAAGAGCATTCAATAGCGCAGCACAAGAAATAATCGCAGTGCCGTGCTGGTCGTCATGCATAACTGGAATATCTAACTCATTTACCAATCTTTTTTCAATTTCAAAAGCTTCAGGAGCTTTGATGTCTTCGAGATTAATTCCTCCAAAAGTGGGAGATATTGACTTGACAGAAGAAACAAAATCGTCTATGTTTTTAGCGTCTATTTCTATATCAAATACATCTATCCCAGCGAAAATTTTAAATAAAAGGCCCTTCCCTTCCATGACCGGTTTAGAGGCTTCCGGACCTATGTCACCTAAACCTAATACTGCTGTCCCATTTGAAATTACGGCGACCAAATTCCCTTTATTTGTGTATTTATAAATATTGTTGATGTCATTATAAATCTCTAGGCAGGGAGAAGCAACACCAGGAGAATAAGCTAGGGCTAAATGTCTTTGTGTACTATATTTTTTAGTTGGAATAACTTCTATTTTCCCAGGCTTGGGTTTGGCATGATAAACTAACGACTCTCTTCTTGTTTTTTTTTCGCCCATTGTCATTGTAATTTATGAATAAATGTAGTCTAAGTATTTCTATTCACTATTTAATTTTTAAAAATTATTGGACTTTTGATTTGTTGCTAGTTTTTATAAGTAATGAAAAGATACCTCCAATAATTAAAAAAATCCCAGCTAATTGAATAACATTAATAGGATTTTTACCAAGTAAGTCATAAACAAAAAACTGCATAGAAAAAATTTGAATGATCATTGGAACAACTATGAACATATTAAAAATACCCATATAAATTCCAGTTTTATTACTTGGTATAGAATTTGCCAATATTTGGTAAGGCATTGACATCATAGAAGCCCAAGTTATTCCCAATGAAAAAGATAATAAGTACACGTTGGATATCATTATTCCATTATTAATAGGAATTGAAAATAAAACAGATTTATCGCTTAGTAAGGGTAAACTTATAAGTCCTATACCACCTAAGCAGAGTGAAAAAAAATGAAGTTTTTTCGGTCCAAATTTCTTTGCAAATGGGAGTAATAAAAATGCAATTGAAAAGCAAATTATATTATATGTTCCGTTGATATTTCCGGTTAAAAGCTGAGCTTTATTAAAAAAAATACTAGACTGATCTAAAGTTTCAAAAAGTGACAGAGATAAAGCTGAAGTAAGATATTGCCAATAACAAAACATTGCATACCACGGGAAAAACATTACAGGGAAAAGTTGTTTCATTGTGGATGGCATTTCTTTAAAAGCAATGACAATTTCTTTGACAGTATTTGACAAAATCCCAGCTTTTTTGGATTTTTTTATTTTTTTTATTTCCTCTTCAGTTGGTGGATATTCAGACGTTGTAAAAACAGTTATCAAAATCGTTAAAGTAGAGGCTATAGCCCCAATTAAAAAAGCCCAAAGAGTGGTTAACGGAATTCCATTTTCCATTTTGTCACTTAATGCCAAAACTCCAAAAGACACTAAAATTACGGGGGTAAAATTAGCCATAGTTGTCCCTAAACCTGTGAAAAAACTTTGCATCAAAAATCCCAAAGAATACTGTTTTTCTGGTAACTTATCCGAAATAAAAGCTCTGTATGGTTCCAATGCAATATTATTTGCTGCGTCTAAAATCCAGAGTAAACTGGCTGCCATCCATAATGAACTTGAATATGGCATTAAAATCAAAGCAACACTAGCTATAACTGCTCCAATTAAAAAAAAAGGTTTTCGTCTACCAAAAGTGGGAGACCAAGTATTATCGCTAATCGCACCAATAATAGGCTGAACTACAAGCCCTGTTACTGGCCCAGCAAGCCATAACAATGGTAACTCAGACTCATTAGCACCTAAATATTTATATATGGCACTGAGATTACTTTGCTGCAATCCAAAACTAAATTGAACTCCAAAAAATCCAAAGTTCATAGTCATTATTTGAAAAAAGTTGAGAGATTTTTTTGTTGTCATATCTCTTTATTTATCTGAAAAAGCAAAATTGATGTTCCTTTTTATACCACTATACCCAGTTCTTTTGATAGGGCTTTCTTTGAACACCTTATCGAATACCTCTTTTGTCAAATCTTCCCACTGTTTTTTTGACATATTTGAAATATTTTTTTTATCCTCAAAAGAGGGTTCGTTGTGGTTTTTTGAAAATCTGTTCCATGGACAAACATCTTGGCAAATGTCACACCCAAAAATCCATCCCTTCATATTATCCTTAAATGAATTTGGGATGTTATTTTTTAACTCAATTGTAGCATAGGAGATGCATTTAGTAGCATCAATCTTGTAAGGTGTAGCTAGAGCATTTGTTGGACAAGAGTCTATACAAGCTGTGCAAGATCCGCAATGATCAGTAGTGGGGTGATCATATTCTAATTCTAGATCCAAAATAAGTTCAGCAATAAAAAAAAAAGAACCTGTTTTTTTATTTATTAAATTGGTGTTTTTACCAATCCATCCAAGACCGGACTTTTTTGCCCAAGCCTTATCCATAACAGGAGCTGAATCAACAAAAACTCTACCATTTATATCACCCACCAAGTTTTTAATCCTTGAAAGTAATTCTCTCAATTTTGCTTTAATTACGAAGTGATAATCTTTACCATAAGCATAAGATGATATTTTCGGCTCATGATCTTTCTTAGCTTTTTTTTCTGTATAGTAATTAAACAATAAACTAACAATACTTTTACATCCAGGTACTAGCAATCTTGGATCAAGTCTTTTATCAAAGTTTCTTTCCATATAACTCATCTCTCCATTAAAACCGGATTTTAGCCAGCTCTCAAGTTTGGGAGCTTCTTCTGATAAAAATTCCGCTTTAGAAATACCACATGACAAAAATCCAATAGATATAGCTTCTGATTTAATTATTTTTGACAAATTATTCTTATCTAACATTTTTAAAAAAGATTTTCTTGACTGCCTCTAATTTTACCTAAATGCTTGTATGCTAACTCGGTAACCTCTCTTCCCCTTGGAGTTCTAACGATAAAACCTTGCTGGATTAGGAAAGGTTCATAAACCTCCTCAATAGTTTCTCCGTTTTCTGAAACAGCCGTTGCCAAAGTTGTAATTCCTACTGGTCCTCCTTTAAATTTGTCAATCAAAGCATTTAAAATTTTGTTATCCATTTCATCTAGACCATAGTTGTCTACTTTTAATGCTTTTAATCCATATTTGGTTATTTTCAAATCAATTTTTCCATCTCCCTTAATTTGGGCAAAGTCTCTTATTCTTCTAAGTAATCCATTGGCAATTCTTGGTGTACCCCTACTCCTACTTGCAATTTCAATTGCGGCATCTTTAGAAATTTCGATTTCTAAAATGGATGCACTTCTTTTAAGAATTGACGATAATAAATCCTTTGAATAATAACTTAGCCTATTGCTAATTCCAAATCTAGCTCTCATCGGCGCAGTTAAAAGACCCGATCTTGTAGTAGCACCAACTAAGGTGAAAGGATTAAGTGTTATATTTACTGTTCTGGCATTTGGACCACTTTCAATCATTATATCTATTTTATAATCCTCCATTGCTGAGTACAGATACTCTTCAACTATTGGACTAAGTCTGTGTATTTCGTCAATGAAAAGAATATCTCTTGGCTCCAAATTAGTTAAGAGTCCAGCTAGATCTCCTGGTTTATCCAAAACTGGTCCTGAGGTTATTTTAATACCTACCTCTAACTCATTAGCAAGTACGTTTGCTAGGGTTGTTTTACCCAGTCCCGGTGGACCATGAAATAAAGTGTGATCAAGAGCTTCTTCTCTTCTGTTTGCCGCCTCAACAAATATTTTTAAATTTTCTAAAATAGATTCTTGCCCTACAAAGTCAGAAAAATTTAAAGGCCTCAAAGACCGATCAAATTCCTTCTCTTCATTTGATAAATTATTTGTTTGTGGGTCAAGTGCTTCATTCATTTTAACAAATATATAAGAAAAAAGAGGCACTAATGCCCCTTTTTTTTGAATCATATTTAAATTTAGATAAAATTAATGTTGTAGTTCCTCTTCTCCTTTTTCTAAGGGGACAGTTTGAGGAACATAATCATCCTTTTTTCCTGGTTTTGAGTAATCATACGCCCACCTATAAACATGTGGAATCTCTCCATCCCAGTTCCCATGCATGTGCTCAATAGGTGCTGTCCATTCTAATGTAGTAGACTTCCAAGGATTTTGGGTTGTTTCTTTTCCGTAATAAATACTGTGTATGAAATTATAAAGAAAAATAATTTGTGCCGCACCAGCAATAAAAGCAAAAATTGAAATAACAATATTAATATCTGCAATATCGTCAAAATAAGGAAAAGCAGTATTAGTGTAGTATCTTCTAGGTAGTCCAGCCATTCCTATAAAATGCATTGGAAAGAAAACACCATAGGCACCAACTGCCGTAATCCAGAAATGGATATACCCTAAATTTTTATTCATCATTCTTTTAAACATTTTTGGAAACCAATGATAAACTCCTGCAAAAAGCCCATAAAGCGCGGATATTCCCATAACTAAATGAAAGTGTGCAACAACAAAATATGTATCGTGGACATTTATATCAAGAGTACTGTCTCCTAAAATAATTCCTGTTAATCCACCTGATATAAATGTAGAAACTAGTGCAATAGAAAATAACATAGCTGGGTTGAGTTGTAAATTTCCTTTCCACAGAGTTGTTATGTAATTAAAGGCTTTAACAGCTGAAGGTATTGCGATTAAAAGGGTGGTAAAAGTAAATACTGAACCCAAAAAAGGATTCATACCACTGATAAACATATGGTGACCCCATACAATTGTGGAAAGAAAAGCTATAGCCAATATAGAAGCAACCATAGCTCTATAACCAAAAATTGGCTTTCTAGCATTTGTTGCAATAACCTCTGAAGTAATTCCAAGCGCTGGAAGAAGAACAATATAAACCTCCGGATGACCTAAAAACCAAAATAAATGTTCATATAGAACAGGGGAGCCACCTTGATAGTGCAATACTTCTCCTTGAATGAAAATATCTGAAAGGAAAAATGATGTACCAAAACTTCTGTCCATTATTAGCAATAAAGCTGCGGACAGTAACACAGGAAAAGAAACCACCCCAATAATTGCGGTAATGAAAAAAGCCCATATTGTAAGCGGTAGCCTAGAGAAGCTCATCCCTTTTGTCCTTAAGTTAATTACAGTGACTATATAATTCAATGAACCAAGAAGGGAAGAAGCAACAAAAATTGCCATGGAGACCAACCAAAGCGTCATACCAAGGCCTGAACCCGGTTGAGCTTGTGGTAAGGCCGATAGAGGAGGATATATAGTCCACCCAGCAGCAGCCGGCCCGGCTTCAACAAATAATGAGGCAATCATCAAAACTGATGAGAGAAAAAATAGCCAGTAAGCTATCATATTTAGAAGCCCAGATGCCATATCACGTGCACCGATTTGCAAAGGAATAAGTAAATTACTAAAGGTACCGCTTAAACCTGCTGTTAGAACAAAAAACACCATTATTGTTCCATGTATGGTCACCAATGCAAGGTATACATTTGGGTCCATAACTCCTTCAGGAGCCCATTTACCTAAAAATACTTCAAAAATTTTAAACGATTGCTCTGGCCAAGCTAACTGAACTCTAAAAAGTAGAGACATGGCTATTCCAATTATTCCCATGAACAAACCTGTAATAAGGTATTGTTTTGCGATCATTTTATGGTCTTGACTGAAAATATACTTTGTTATAAATGTTTCTTTGTGATGATGTTCGTGAACTTCTTCCTCTGTAGTAACTGCTGTTGACATATTCTTAATACTATTAATTATTGTATAAATTGAGCAAACGTCTGTTGATTACTCATCCATTTTTTAAACTTATCTTCCGTTTCAACTATAATCTTCATTTGCATGTTATAGTGAGATGCCCCACAAATTTTATTACATAAAAGAATATAATCAAATATATATGGTTCTAAGGGTTCCTCACCTTTTAAAACCAGTTCTTCGCTATTTTTAGCTCGGATTTTATTTATTTTTTTAACCTTTGCTATCATCTCTGGAGTTTGTCTCATTTGTTCAGTTGTCATTATTGGTGTAAAAGCAAACTCTGTTATCATTCCTGGCACACAATTCATCTGCGCTCTAAAATGTGGCATGTAAGCAGAATGTAAAACATCTTGAGATCTCATTTTAAAAATTATTTCTCTTCCGACTGGGAGGTGTAATTCTTGAACAACTACGTCATCTAAGCCATTTGGATCTGTAGCGTCAATACCAACAAGGTTTTTACCATCAAAATCATTTAAGAATCTGACATTTGCATCTCCTAAAACTCCATCGTTACCAGCATATCTTGCTTTCCAGTTGTATTGCTGGGCATAAAGTTCTACAATCATTGCATCTTCATTTTCTTCTACAGTCATGATATCTGTCCATGTATATAATCCAAATAAAATTAGTCCTGCTAAAACAATCATTGGGATTATAGTCCAAATTGCTTCTAAACGGTCATTGTCAGCTAAGAAAAAAGCTTTTTTGTTTTTTTCACCTCTATACTTATAAGCAAAATAGTGCAATAAAGCTTGGGTAATTGTTTGAACAAAGAAAATTACAGCGAATGTTGACCACATGAGTGAGTCGTACAAATCTCCATGATCTGAAGCTGCTTTAGGTAACAAAACATCACCCCATTGATAAAACGAAAAAAGTGTTAGTAGATATATAAACACAAGAAAAGCAAACATTAGCTTCCCCTGATAATCGTTGTCCTTATCGTCTGCAATCTCAGTGGTGTTTACATTAGTTTGAGATAATTCAAACATCTTTGATATTTGCCACATCGATATGGATATCAAAATTAAAATTGTAAATATTAATAATATTGTCATTTGCTTTCTAAATTATTTAATAATGAAAACGTTCACTTTCTCCATAAAAAGGGTCTCCTTTTGGTGTTAAGGGTGCTTTTGTTAGCTCATTGAAAACTGTATACAAAAATAGCCCCATAAAAAACATAAATCCACCAATTTCTGTTATACCTATAAACCACTGATCACCAACTGCAGACGGCATAATCATATTAAAAACGTCTATATAATGACCTAAAATAATAACAATCCCTGTAGTCACAATAAACGCATTCATTCTCTTATAATCACTATTCATTAGCATTAGAAATGGAAATATGAAATTTAAAAATATCATCCCAAAAAATGGTAATTTGTAATCTTCGATTCTAGTTATAAAATAAGTGACTTCTTCTGGTATATTTGAATACCATATGAGCATAAACTGAGAAAACCATAAGTAGGTCCAAAAGACACTAACGCCAAACATAAATTTTCCTAAATCGTGAATATGGCTATCATTAACCTCTTTCAAATATCCTTTTGATTTAAGATAAATTGTTACCAGCGCTATGGTTGAAATACCACTAACAAACATGCTTGCAAAGACATACCACCCAAAAAGGGTACTAAACCAATGTGGATCAATTGACATTATCCAATCCCATGACATGATGGATTCAGTAACAATATAAAAAACTAAAAAGCCTGCAGAAATTCTGAAGTTCTTCTTGTGATATTTGTTATCCTTTGCTGAATCTTGGGCTAATGAAAATTTTCTAGAAAGATATCTATATACGCCCCATCCAGCAAGGAAAAACAATCCTCTGGCTAATACAAAAGGAACATTTAAATATCCCTTTTTAGCTGCAATTATTTTATCATGTGCTACTACTTCTGGATCCATCCAAATAAAAAGATGATTTAAATGAAGTCCTGATAAAAATAATATGAAAATCACAATCAAACCTCCAGGCAACATATAAGCAGTTATTCCTTCCATTACTCTAAAGAGAATAGGAGACCACCCCACTTGGGCAGCTCGATTAATGGCGTAAAAAACTAAAGTACCTAATGAAATCATAAAGAAGAAAAAAGCTGCTACATAAAGGGCAGCCCATGGCTTGTTACTTAATTGATGAAAAACATGCTCATCATGGGAAGTACCGTGATCACCATCTTCCTTTTTAGATTTGTACATTATACCTAACGAATTGATATCAATGCTCTCTTTTTGAATTTTAGAATTATCAGAATGATCTTCGCTGTGGTCGCGATGAGAAATTATTTCTCTTGCCTCTTGAATGTTTTTTGGAGCTGTTATAAATCCAAAAGATAAACCCAAAAGACCCAGAATCATTAATGAAAATGAAACTAATTTTAATTTGCGATTAAATGAATATCTTTCTTCTGCCATCACTTTAATTTACTTCTAAGTTCCATTACATATTGGGTTATTTGCCATCTCTCTTCTTCATTAACTTGGCTTGCATGTGATCCCATTGCATTTCTTCCATAGAATATTACATGATAGATACTGCCCTCAGTGATTTCTCTATCGGCATAACTTGGCACACCTAAATACTTTTCTCTAGTCATTAAAATACCTTGACCGTTGCCTTTGTTTCCATGACAGACTGCACAATAGACACCATATAATTCTTTTCCTTTCTTAAGATTTTCCTCATTAAATTCAATAGGTGATTTAAGATTTATTTTTGCAGTATCGTATCCTTCATTTGAGTTTGGATAATCATAAGGCGTCCATCCTCTTGAAATTGTTCCATCTACTGGAATTTGAGCTTCTATTCCATTACGAAAAGCTTTAGATTCCGCGTAAGCTTCATAGCCTACTGGGTCATACATATTTGGAAAGTATTGGTAGTTTGGCTGACTCGAATCATAACATCCAACGAGAGTTAAGCAGAAAAATATACCAATAAATAAAATTTTTCTATCTTTCATCTAATCTTGCTTTTGATACATTTTTATTTCCAAAGCCCCAGTTTTCTTTAAAAGTGTTTTTATTTTTTTGTCCTCACCGTTAGAATGAATCTCAATTAAAAATTTATCATCAGTAGTTGACGGGATTGGGTTTTCAGACTTTTTAAATGGCCACAATTTACTTCTTAGATAGAAAGTGATAACCATCAAATGAGCAGCAAAATAAACCGTCATTTCAAACAAAACTGGCACAAAAGAAGGCATATTTTCAAAAAAGGTAAAACTAGGTTTTCCACCTATATTTTGTGGCCAATCTTCAATCATAATAAAATTAATCATTAAAATAGCAATCGATAACCCAACACATCCATAAATAAAAGACATAATTGAAATCCTTGTTTCATTTATTCCCATAGCCTTGTCTAACCCGTGAACAGGAAATGGTGTGTAAACTTCGTCAATTCCAAACTTATTATCTCGGAGAGATTTAACAGCTTTCAAAAGAGTGTCATCATCATCATAAACAGCGTGAATATATTTGTTACTTTCCACCATCTCTTGATTTTTTATAATTATCTCCCGAAGACTTTAAAATTGTTTTCACCTCGGCTTGAGCAATCACTGGAAATGTTCTCGCATAAAGTAAAAATAAAACAAAGAAAAAACCTATAGTCCCAATAAAAATTCCAATGTCAACAAATGTTGGAGAGAACATTGTCCACGAAGAAGGCAAATAATCTCTGTGGAGTGAAGTCACAATAATAACA